>NZ_AJYQ02000127.1:161258-161400 GCF_000287055.2 Vibrio genomosp. F10 str. ZF-129
CACATTAAGCGGACAAAAATTGTTGGCTAAAATTTGTGAGGAACGAACAATAGCCAACTGTTTTTGTTCCGACTTAAATTGCTTGTTATATCTTTTTTTACGTCTCGTAAACCAGTGTACTGGTCTAATGAAGTTGGACACC
>NZ_AJYQ02000127.1:161410-187987 GCF_000287055.2 Vibrio genomosp. F10 str. ZF-129
TATTTCATTTGGAGTTTATCTATGTTAAGAAGTTTTCATTCGGTAGGGCAAGGCGCTTTCTATACCGAAGAATTTTCCAATTTTGTTTCAGTATATGATTGCGGTACAGATTGTACTGGTCTAATGAAGTTGGACACCGAATTGAGAGACAATACTTGTCAGAACAATGAGGTGAAACATGACTGAGAAAAGAGCTTACAAACGCTACCCCAAGGAATTTAAAGAAGAAGCCGTCGCATTAGTACGAGAGCAAGGTTATAGCGTAGCTCAGGCAGCAGAAGCTGTTGGTGTTACAACTACGGTTCTCTACAAGTGGAAGGAAAAGTTAGAAGCCCAACTAGAAGGCACTGAACTATCTGATGACGAACGTGACGAGCTCAAACGACTTCGTAAAGAAGTCAAAGAGTTACGTATGGAGAAGGAGATTCTAAAAAAGGCTTCAGCCTTCTTCGCGAAAGAAATGAAGTAAGGTTTAACTTCATTAAAACTGAGTCAACCCGATACCCAGTAACCCATCTATGTCAGACGATGAGAGTAAGCCGCTCAGGTTATTACGACTGGCTAAAACAGCCAGCAAAAGTGGTCACTGCTGAAACGCTGAACCTGTATCGCCGGGTGAAGTGGCTATTTAAACAAAGCCGACAGAGTCTTGGTAATCGGGAAATGACAAAGAAGCTGCGTGAAGAAGGCTTTAGCGTTGGTCGGTACAAGGTTCGCACTGTGATGAATAGGCTTAGCCTAAAAGTGACTCAGCGAGTAGCTTACAAAGTCACGACGAAGCGCAAACACAGTGATGCAGTAGCCGATAATTTGTTGAATCAGAACTTTAATCCAGTGGCTCCTAATCAGGTTTGGGCGGGTGACGTTACTTATCTGAAAACAGGTGAAGGCTGGATGTATTTAGCTATCGTCATGGATTTGTACTCGCGACGAGTTGTTGGCTGGCATATTGATAAGCGAATGACAACCGACTTGGTTAGCAAGGCATTGGTAAAGGCATATAACCTGAGGCAACCAGGAAAGGGGCTTGTGTTCCACAGCGACAGAGGCTCCCAGTATACGAGCAGACAATATCGCAAACAGCTATGGGGTTATGGCATGCGTGCGAGCATGGGAGATGTAGGAGCTTGCTGGGATAATGCCGTGGTCGAGCGGTTCTTCGGAAGCTTAAAGCACGACTGGTTATTTAAAGTACATCAGCCAACCAGAGAGTATATGAAGGAAGATGTCGCAGCCTACATGAGGTATTACAACCTCGAAAGGCTGCATTCAGCGAACAATGACATGTCGCCGGTTAATTATGAAAAGTCTCTACAGAAAGTGTCCGGTTGGAGTTGACCAGAACACAGCTCTGTTTAGTCATTAATTGTGAGTTTGTATTCTAAATTTCTCATAATTGATGATTAATAATTCACAATGGTTGTTTTTCTCTATAATTATTAACATCTAATTCGTTGTTTTTCTGCATTTAGTGATTATTTGATGCGATTATTTCTTGATTAAAGATTAGAAAATGTAACTAAAATTTGGCCTTGTGTGTTTTCACTTTTGTCGTACTCAAAAGAGATGGCAGAATTGCTTTGCTTGTAAAAAAATTCCCATTACAATTGCCGATAATTTGGTGGGATTGACACGTGAAAATAAGTAATAGACTAAAACAGATAGATGAAATGGTAGGTCAAGAGTACGATCATATTTGGGACTGTTGTTGCGACCATGGATTGTTAGGCGCGACATTATTGTCTCGTCAGGCTGGTGGTCATATCCATTTTGTTGATATTGTTCCTGAACTCATGACACAGCTCGACACTAAGCTTACTCAGTTCTATGGGAGTTCATTAACGCCTTGGTTTACCCATTGCATTGATGTTGCTAACCTCCCCATAGAACAGCATGAAGGAAGGCACCTGGTTATTATTGCCGGTGTTGGTGGCGATTTAATGATAGACCTTTTTGAGGCCATTCATCGAAATAATCCATCGGTATCCATAGACTACCTATTGTGCCCTGTTCACCATCTGTATAGCCTTAGAAAGCGTCTTATCGAGCTGGATTTTAGGCTTAAAGAAGAAACGCTCGTTGAAGACAACAAACGCTATTATGAGATACTTCTGGTATCGTCTGAAAAGAACAGCCCATCATCACACCCTATGGTCTCTCCGGTTGGAAAAGACATTTGGAATGCAGAATCCATTCAGCAGGTTACTACCGCGAAGGCTTATCTAACTAAGACACTGTCTCACTACCAAAGACTGGCGCATCATAAGAACATTGAAGGTGATCTTGCTGATTCTCCTCAGCGCATTTTGAACGCTTACCGTGGTATCAAGATAACCGCGACATAACCACGATTTAGTTACCATGTAATCAGACAAGATAATTAATGAAAATGAAGTGATGGCAAAAGAAAAGCGCCTCGCGGGCGCTTTCTTTAATAGAATCAAGTGATTAAAATCAACCTGGCTATTGAAATTTTATGGTTCTGATTCTACTGAACGTTACCAAGTTTAACCCAAGTATCAATGACCGTATCAGGATTGAGCGATACAGAGCTAATACCTTGATCCATCAGCCATTTGGCTAGATCGTCATGGTCTGACGGGCCTTGTCCACAAATACCAACGTACTTGCCTGCTTTGGTCGCAGCGTCAATGGCCATTTTAAGCATGGCTTTAACGGCTGGGTTTCGTTCATCAAACAAATGGGCAACATCACCAGAGTCTCTATCAAGCCCTAGCGTCAATTGAGTCATATCATTGGAACCAATTGAGAAACCATCAAAGTATTTTAAAAATTCATCCGCTAAAATCGCATTGGACGGTAATTCACACATCATGATGATTTTTAAGCCTTGATCGCCACGGCGCAGATCGAACTTAGCTAATAAGTCGATAACCGATGCCGCTTCACTTGGTGTACGAACGAACGGGATCATTATCTCGACATTCTTTAGCCCCATTTCATTGCGTACGCGCTTTAGCGCCTGTGTTTCTAATTCAAAACAATCCTCAAACACGGGAGAAATGTAACGAGATGCACCACGGAACCCAAGCATTGGATTTTCTTCGTGAGGTTCATACCGTTGACCGCCAACCAAATTGCTGTATTCATTGGATTTAAAATCAGACATACGAACGATGACACGCTTAGGCCAGAATGCAGCGGCAATGGTGGCGATACCTTCGGTTAGCTTACTCACATAGAAATCAATCGGATTGTCGTAACCACGAATCCTCTGAGTGATTTCCGCTTTTAACTCATCCGACTGTTGATAAAAATTCAATAGAGCTTTGGGGTGTATACCAATCATCTTATTGATAATAAATTCGAGCCGAGCAAGGCCAACTCCTTCATTGGGAAGTTGAGCAAAATCGAAGGCACGATCTGGGTTGCCCACGTTCATCATTACTTTTGTTGGTAATACAGGAAGAGCATCAACCGCCGAACGTCGAATCTCAAAATCAAGTTCGCCTTGGTACACGTAGCCGGTTTCACCCTCAGAGCATGAAACCGTCACTGTCTCTCCATCGCTCAGTGCATCAGTTGCTTCTCCACAGCCCACTATTGCGGGAATGCCAAGTTCGCGAGCGATAATTGCGGCGTGGCAAGTGCGCCCACCTCTATTGGTCACAATTGCTGATGCTTTTTTCATGACCGGTTCCCAATCCGGGTCTGTCATATCAGTCACAAGCACATCGCCTTCTTGAACCAGTGACATTTGATCCAGGGAGTCCACCAGCCGTACTTTTCCGCTGCCAATGCGCTGACCAATGGCACGGCCTTCGATCAACACGTCCGCTTTATTATTGAGTTCATAACGTTCAATGACATTTTGCTCATTTTGCGAACAGACGGTTTCTGGTCTTGCCTGCACGATATAGAGCTTTCCGTCGATACCATCTTTAGCCCATTCGATGTCCATTGGTCGCTTATAATGCTTTTCGATGATGATAGCTTGCTTGGCGAGCTCTTTAATTTCATCGTCGTTGAGTGAGAATTGCAGCTGTTCTTCAGGCGTCGTATCAATGATATCGACTTGCTTACCAATCTCTTGATTATCTGAATAAATCATTTTGATAAGTTTTGAACCAAAGGTTTTCTTTACGATTGGCACTTGCCCTGCTTCTAAAAGCGGTTTGTGCACGTAGAATTCATCGGGGTTCACTGCGCCCTGAACGACCATTTCACCAAGCCCCCAAGAAGAGGTGATGAAGACGACTTGGTCAAAACCCGATTCCGTATCTAACGTAAACATAACGCCTGATGAAGCTTTGTCAGAGCGCACCATGCGTTGAATACCCGCGGAAAGCGAAATTCCACGATGATCAAAACCTTGGTGGACACGGTAAGAGATCGCTCTGTCATTGAACAAAGACGCATAAACATGTTTCGTGGCTTCAAGTACCGCATCGATGCCTTTCACATTCAAAAATGTTTCTTGTTGACCCGCGAAAGACGCGTCAGGAAGATCTTCCGCCGTCGCGGATGATCGTACTGCCAGCGATAATTCTTCGTTGCCATCGATAAGACAACGGTAGTCATCACGAATCGCTTGTTCTAGGTCGCCAGGAAATGGCGCTTTTAACACCCAATCCCGTATTTGAGCCCCGGTTTTTCGTAGCGCGTCGACATCTTCAACGTCGAGTTCGTCGAGTAATTGATGGATACGCTCATCAAGACCCTCAAAATCAAGAAATTGGTTAAACGCGTGAGAGGTGGTAGCAAACCCGTTTGGTACTGACACACCAGCGTTTGAAAGGTTAGAAACCATTTCACCTAGTGAGGCATTTTTACCGCCGACTTTGTCGACGTCTTCCATGGACAGGCGATTAAACCAGAGAGTGTTCTTATGCATGAATTTCTCCGAATGCATTGCAGCTTTAATTGTAGGGGAAAGGCAAACGATTACGTAAGAGCTGAAAAAAATGCAAACAATTTTCTCAAGCTGTGGAGTACGTAATTGCATACCAGGTTTTGTTATCGTTATTATGGTGTGCATGATACTCAACATTATTTGATAGAATAAACAAAATATGCAAATTGATATTGAAAGTCGTGATGTGTTCTATGTTTCTGACGGCACAGCGATCACTTGTGAAACACTTGGGCATGTTTTGCTTGGGCAATTCTCTTTTTCTGCAAATGAGAAAACATTTCCCTTCGTTGAGACGGAAGACAAAGTGTCGGATGTTGTTAAAGAGATCGAACAAAGCTTTGTCAGAACAGGACAAAAGCCACTGGTGTTTTTTTCAATCGTCCTTCCTAGCGTTAGACAGATTTTACTCGAGAGTTCAGCATTTTGTTACGATGTGCTTGAAGGGCTTATACAGAAAATGCAGTCCGACCTTGATATGAAGCCAACCCCTAAACTGCAACGTTCTCGTAGCGTAAACCGTGACTCCGCCACCTACTTTGACCGAATTGCTGCCATTGAATATACCCTAGCCCACGATGATGGCATCACCCTTAAAGGCATTGAAAAAGCCGATATCGTATTACTTGGTGTGTCACGCAGCGGTAAAACCCCAACAAGCTTGTATATGGCGATGCAGTTTGGTTTGCGAGTCGTCAATTATCCTTTCATTGATGATGACATTAAAGCCATGAAGCTTCTGCCCGAATTTGAAATTCATCGTCATAAGTTATTTGGCCTCACCATTGATGCGCAAAGATTGACCGAGATTCGCGAAAATCGGTTATCGGGCAGTGATTATGCCAGTACCGAGCAATGCAAACTTGAACTACAAAGTGTAGAGGCCCTGTTTAGGCGGGAAGCCATTCCTTATATCAATACTTCTTCGCTGTCTGTTGAAGAAATCTCCACACGTATTCTAGAAAAGGCAGGATTAAAACGGCGATTGGTGTAGTTTATTAATGTGTATAGTTTATTAATTTGAATAGTTTAATAATGGGTACCGCGTAGGAATTGCTACAGCTTAGCCATTCGTGTCGTTGAAAAGTCGTGTCGATAAGTCGTGTAGTTAAAAAGCAGTGAGGCCTACCTCTTCTCTCAGCGGTAGGCTTCATCTTTGATTATGTGCTTCTAAGCCAGTTTGTATCTCACTGGGCTGTACCGCTCGCTCTATTTTAGTTTACCCACGTCGGGAAAAGTGACAGTGTCTCCTTTTGCGAGCAATATCTGTATTTTATTCGGCCTACCGTTTGAATCTAAATACACTTCTCCGATCGAACTTTGATTGATTAAGCGCCTTTCCCCATCAAAGTCAGGATCTCGCTTATAAATCTTCATATTCTTACGCTTGGTGAATAGATTGAGAGGGGACCTTGGGCTATACAGTGCCCTGTCAAGCGCATCGCAGACCTTTAATAGCGGATCTGGGAACTCATTCTTTAAACCACTTGCGGTAATTTGATAAATATTGGGGCTGCTTTTACTGAATCTGAGGCGAATGTCGTAAGCAAATGAGTAATGCACGTCACCCGACAAAATGACAAAATTGGTGGGTGTCTTTGAATGGGTAAAGATACTTAGCAATGTGTTCGCTGAACCTGGGTGTGCCATCCAGTTCTCGGCGTCAATCAATAGCGGCTGTCCAAGGGCGGTTGCGGCTCGCTGTAACGTTTCTATAAATTTCACGCCAAACATAGGCGCAGGAGAAACGATGATCACCGCGGGTTCATTTATCAGCGAGTGTTGCAGTTCAGTCAGTGCTTCCCAATCCATCAGTCCAGAAGGTTTGTTCATTTTTGATTCTGAACGCCATCGTCTTGTCCTTGTATCGAGAACCAGGATCTTAGGGCTCGTTTCAATGGAATAATGCCATTGCTCAAACTGATATAGCGACGCAATGAGCGCATCATGCGTTTCGCTATGAGTTTCAAGAAATACGTTTTTCACGCTATTAATGAATGCATCATTGAATTGAGTCGGCGCGTTGCCCCACCCTTGAAAAAGCCAGTAGCTGATAAGCGCATTGCCAATAATACGATTGGAAAAAGCGTGTTGGTATGCGGCTTGCTCCCACCCTCGAGTTAAGTTCCAATCATCAGTAACATCGTGGTCATCGAAGATCATATAAGTGGGAATATGCGCCATCAAGCGGCGAACAGAAGAGAGCCCTGCAATAAACTCTTCAATGATTGGATACTCTTTCTCCCACAAATTCTTCCATTTTACGTCGAGTTCTTTTCCCGCATGGACAAAATTGTTTTTCTTTAACGCACTATTGTCGACGTATGCCCACAGCGTTGGGGACCAAACAAGTAAGTACATGGCGTTAAACTCTGCCAAAGAAATGAGGTGATTCCCCGACTCTCGAGAGCTAAACACGGGCACACGTCGAGTCAACCAGTTTCTGAGTCGTTCATGTCGGCTGAGAACGCCTTCCCCTCCGTCTAAATAATGTGGCAAGATTTTATTTCTGCGATAAAAATTGTCTTCGTGTTTGTATAGATCTGAAGACGATTTTATCGGTGCCTCTTCAAATTCTTCCTCATTAAGGCCGAGTAATGTAATGACCTGTTGAATCGCATCCAGTGTTGGGCCAGCAACATGATCAGCGTAGATTTGATCACCGCTCATCATGAGTAAACAAGGTCTTTCTTCAATAGGAAGAAGCGCAACTTTTTTGTCTGCGGTAACAAGCGCATCTTGACTTGGGTAATGTGGATTACGGCAGGAACCGTGCATGACGTAATCAGCGTTGGTTTTAATGTCAAATTGCGGCCGGGTTTCTTCGTTGTACAGCAGATCGGGAATCAAATCTCTTAAGTTGCCATGATCCGTGGCTAAATCGTATTCTAACCGCTCATTGGTTGGGAAATCGCCAGTCAAATTAAGCTGGTATACCCACGCTCTTTCGCCGATTTGAATATGTTCACCTTCTTCCAGTGTGGCGCGCATAAATGGTGTGGAAATTCCTTGCCTGAATAATTCGACATGCCCTACGAGTGGAGATGAGACGGCAAGCCAGATGGTCACTTCTGAAGATGTACATTTACGCAGGATGGGACCCGACAAAATAAGTGGTAACGCATGATTAAGCTGCGCGCTTTCCTGCGAACGATTATCAGTGTCAGTGTCATTATCAGGCAATGTGCCGCCCAAATGATTCTTTGATGGCTCTACTGGCATACGTGGTAAAAACTCCATTTCGCATATTACTTTGACGATATTCTTAATTTACACCATTTTGTGTTGCTTCACTCATTTGTATGTCACTTACCTGAATAGATTGAGGTCAAACAAGTAACAAGTTATTAATCTGAACACGGAGTTTATCCGTTGATGCGTCGATAACCTATTAGGTTCAAATGAGTACTGTTTTCATGTTATCGCCGTTTGTACGTAAAAAAGCGACCAACATTGTGGTCGCTTTCTGCATTTATATGACCCGTATAACTATGTTCTAGTTATTAAGCCATTCTTTGACTGGGCGTCCAACGTGCCAATTCAGGTGTTAGTTTAACGCCTTGAGACGTTAATAAGTTAATACGAGCAAGATAAGCAGCGCCGTGCATTAGGTGCTTTGCGAGATCAACGGCGTTACGTTGGGTGTAATCATCTAGGTAGCTGTCTTTCGCCCACTCATTAAATGCACCAAGCGCAGGACCGGCCCACACCTGGTAATCCATTTCGCGCCCCTTCTCTCCTGTGTTTGACCAGCGGCTCGATAAGCCTAAGTACCAACGGAATATAAGCGCCATTTTACGCTTAGGGTTACCTTCAGCACGCTCGATTTGTTTAGGATCTCGCTCATTAAAGTGAGCCACAGTACCGGCCCAAATGTCATCTAGCGTCGAGCGGAAAACTTGTTTCTCTAGCTTCTCGCGCTCTTCAACTGGAATCGCGTCGATGGAGTCATAACGCGTATAGATCTCATAGAGTTTGTTTGCGCGCATTGGGAATAACGTTCCACGCTTAACAACCTGAAGCTTCACGCCCATCTCAAACATGTCCGCAGCGGGCGCCATGGTCACATCGGCCATTTCCGTTGTTGCTAGCAATTTACGAGTATGCTCACTCGCCCCTGCTTCAACACACGCTTGGTTGATAGAACCTGTCACAATGTAAGCCGCGCCCATGTTAAAGGTTGCCAGTGCAGCATCAGGTGTACCGACACCGCCACCACAACCTACTCGTAATGGCGTTTTGAACTTATATTGTGCTTGGATTTTATCTTTTAGTGCCAAAATCGTTGGAAGCAATGTAACCAGCGGACGGTTATCAGTATGACCACCTGAGTCGGCTTCCGCCGTAATGTCATCAGCCATAGGAACTCGCTGAGCCAATTCCATTTGTTCAGCAGTAATACGGCCTTCATCTACTAAGCCTTGCAGCATCTTAACAGGTGCAGGCTGCATGAATTTGCTTGCCACTTCCGTTCGGCTTACTTTCGCAATGACCTTGTTCGCAATCTTGATCTCGCCTTTCGCATCGCGGCTAAGACCAGCTGCTCGGTATTGAACGATTTGAGGCGTTAAACCTAAGAATGCTGAAGCTTCAACCGTATGGACACCATGCTTTAAGAATAGCTCAACACTACCACGCTCTAGAGCAGGCTCGCTTGGGCTATGGATCAAGTTAAACATGTATGGGCCATTTGGTAGTGCCGCTTGAATACGGTTAATCGCTTGCTCTACACGTGAAGGAATCAGACCTGCCGCGCCAAAAGAACATAGAATGCCCGCTTTGCCTAGCGCAATAACTAGCTCTTCAGAAGAGATGCCATTCGCCATCGCGCCAGCGTAGTACGCATATTTTACACCGTGAAAGCGACGGAAATCTTCATCACCTAAACTTTGCGTACCTAATGCTGGAGCAAATGCACTTACTGGGTGGCTATTGGTTGCGCTTGCCGAGTCACCTGAAGTGATCGCTGCTTTTTGGCTAACGCCCAACCCTTTTTCAGGGTGATTTACGACATAGCAGCCAAGGCTTAGATCTTTGAGTACCGTTGCCATTGTCGCTGCATCAAAATGTGTGTTGCGCTCTTCTATTTGCCAAGGCCATGGAGAAAGCTTTTCGTTGTTCATTGTTGTTTCTGTTGTCATAATAATTTTTCCCTACTATTCTCTAGGCTTATTTGTTCTCAAAGCAAATCGCTTCTTCGATACAGATCGCGATATCTTTCAGTTCGTAAATACGCAGTCCGTCTTTACTGAGATTCGCGTCACCAACAATGACTTTCTTTCCGTCTTCATCTTTGATTGCCGTGATATGTACATCCAGAGACATCTGTTTGTTTAACGGGTTAATTTGACCACGATATTTCCACTTAACCTCAGATTGGATTTGACCAAACTTAGGATTACGGAAACCTGCTCCCAAATCTTTATTCAGTGCGTAGGTTTGCATCAATTCAATAATCGCTTCAACACCTAAAGAGCCCGGCATGACAGGGTCTTGATGGAAGTGGAACTGGAAAAACCAATCACTAGGGTCGATAGTACGCTCAGCATAAAGGTAACCAAGACCAGATTTACCGCCATCGCTAGTAATTTGAACTTTGTCGATGAAGTTCAAGCGACCACCAGCAAGTTGGTAGTGTGGCTGATCTTCACCTGTCGCTGAAACTGGCGCGTTGAAGTAACGGCTCGTTTTATCTAGCAGGTCAATTGACACATCAGGTGTGCGGTTGTTGTCTACATGCCAAGGCTGAGTCACTTTACCGTTGTCTAACCCCAATTGGTCTTTCAGGGCTGCGCCTTTGAAGTAACCAAATACTGCCGTGCCTTCATAGAAAGGAACGCCATCAGTACTTAGCTCGAAGCTGAAGCTCTGAACAATGTTCGTACCCATCATTACCGTTGAAAGTAGACGCGAGTCATTGGTGATGGTTTTTCCACGTAAATCCACGTTGCGCAGCATCTTACCGCTACCATCTAGGTTACGGAAAAACAGTTCTTCACCCGGGAAGCCCAGTGTTGTACCCATGTAACCCGAGATGAAACCATTAGGCTGAAGAGAGATTTCCATTAACACTGAGTAAGGCATTAACGATTCATGGCTGTTCTCATTAAAATACCATGCGTTTTCTGGTACTTCATATTCAGCAATACAAGATGATGGTTTCTTGAATTCGCCACGCTTACCTTTTATATCAACAACACGCGTGGTTAGTTGTAGATCGCCGCAAGGAGTACGCGGTGGGATCATGCCACGGTAGATTGAGAAATCAGGACCGAAACATTTTTCTATATCACCCGTTGCAAACTCAAACATGTGATACGGAGTAAACGGCACGGTATCTGGACTACGATTTGGATAATCTGGAGTTACCGGAGCTTCAACGTGCTGCAGAGGGATTACGCCTTTATTCGTTGCGGTTTCTAGATCAGGAATTTGCGCCATTAACGGTGCATTCACCGACGCTTGCTGACTAGGCTTATTTTCAGAAGCATGATGAGAAGATAAGGTTTCTAAGTATGGAATTGTTGTCTCATCCGTAACAACATAATCGCCAGAACCAATGTAACGTGTACATTCTTCGTCTTCACGGATCATCACACCTAGGTTTTGGAAATCAACGATCACTTTACCGTTAAGCAAGATGTCGATGTTTGCTTTCGCGTACGGTCGAGGGCTCAGGCCAATCTCGGTCACTTCCATTCGGTAAGTTAACTCTGCCGTTTGAGGAAGGACCTGACCACGACAACGTACTTGCTGAGGTGCATTTTCTAGTGGTTGGAAACGGCCATTTTGTAAGAGCGTATGCATACCTAAATGCATCATGTAAAACTGAAGCAGTTGCCCACAACCTTCCGCCATCAATGAACCAGCCATAACTGAGTCATCTTTAAAGTGGCAAGGGAAATACCAATGCTCAGGCTCTAATTGCTTATGACCTTCAATAAGACCCAGTCCCCATGTACCGCCTTGTGGTTCAACACGGCTCACTTTCTCGATCATCATAAACTTTTCTGAGCTAAAACATAGAGAAGGCTGATAGCGATCAGATTGGTGTGTAGGACCAAAACACTCTGCAATATTTGCCGTCAATAAATGACGCAGAGATTGGTTATCAAATTGCGTTTTCGGGCAATGTAGGATTGGATCAAAACGCATCTTGGTTGCGAGTTTACGCGCTTTGATTTCATCTTCGGTATGGATCACGCCTTTACCGTCAGCAAGCTCTTCATCGGTAAAGAAACCTGCACAACCGTTATCCATTTTCAGGATCATTTTATCGCCCACGAAACACTCATAAGAGAAGAAGAACAGAAGCGTATCGCCATTGCGAGCGAAGCTATTGATTGAGATATCGTAACGTAGCGTATCGCCACCACGAGGAAGGTCGCCAAGGAACGTTAAAGTACAATCAAGCAGACGATAAACGCGCTCGCCTTTGTTTTCGAAATCGATACCTAAATAGCTGATCAACATAAGATCACACTGACCAGACTCAACGGCAACTGCCCAAGGAATTTGACCATCAACCAGGTAAGGCGCGTCAACTGGAATGTCGTATTCCGTTGTCATTGTGCTTGGCTTGTATTCATTCACTGTCGCATTAAGCTTTGTCACGCGAGATACCAATAGGTAATCCGTTGTTGGCAGCCTAACACGACGTGAATAACTATCGATGATAGCGTAATCAGGGCCGAATACATTGGCAATGTTACCTTCAGCGTATTCAACTAAGTCATCGTAATCCCAAATACACGGCTTAAGGGCTGGCCTCACAGGCGCTGCTTCTTCCAAGCTTGCGAGAGCATTCACTGGTTGTGTCACTGGCGCGCTCGCCACACCATTTTGAACGTCCAATGTTTGAACGCTGCCGCTTAACTGAGCGTTATCAATGCCAGTCGTAACCGCATTTAACTGTGCCTTTAGGAGTACATCAGCAATTTGCATACCTTGTGCGCGTGTTTGTAGAAAAGCTTTATGCACTTCTTGCGTCAATTGTTGATTTTGATTGAACGCTGAAAGCTGTGGTGCGTTCTCATTAGCGGATAGGACTGTAGTCATATTGCTGTGATTACCTGTTATCGAATTCGGCGAAGTCGTCGCCAAAGTTGCAGAAGAATGTAACGGTTGTTCCGATGTGTGATGTCGTGTCTCAACCAATGGGATTTGAGCGTGTTGTAAAGTCAGAATATTCGATTCCGCCAGGGTCACGACTCTAGCCTGTCTCTTTGCTAACTTACCCGCTGACTTTTGTTGGATCTGGTTGAGTTCGGCTAACGGTGTTTCTGTTATGTGTTGATAAATATCTCGTCCACCCAGCGTCACGGATTTGATTAATTGACGTTGACTGGCACTTGGTAACTCATTGTTTAGGCGGCCATTCAAAGCTTGCGATTCAACGCTTGACTGAGTCAATAGTAATTGAGAACACTGCCCTTCACTGATGTTAGCCACGACTGCCCTTTTTAACAGGCTAGCGTGACTATTCAAGGTCAGTAAGCCGTGAATAAGGCTTGCCATACCGGAAGCAGAAGAACAGTGACCTACTCGCTCGCTTGCTTGAATTCGCGAAGCGGTTTTTAACAAGATTGGCAGTTGTGAAGGCGTTTGATTTTCCGCAGCCTCGTTGAGTTCTAGCAGTGAGATTTCATTTGAACTAATGCCTGTGCGTGTCAGCAACTGATCAGTGACACTGTTTTCTTGGCTGCTTGGCCCAAAGGCTAACGCACTGATTTCACCATACGCCTGACACTGAGCCGATTCGGCATTATCCTGATCAATCCTAGCTTTATCAACAAGGACAATTGCCCCTGCTCCTTCGCCTACTTTCCAACCCTTCTCTATAGAACCATTCGGGTTAAGCGCGACAGGCGTAACCCTGTTTTTCAGTAGAACATGCTCAGCGCTGCCACTGAGATCAACCGCAGCGATAACCACGGCATCGATAGACTCTTGTGACATTAAGTTTTCTGCTACGTCGATACATCGAGCAACAGATTGCTCGGCCGCAGAAATGGTAAAGGCGGGGCCATTGAAATCCCAAAGAGACGAGATTCTCGATGCCATGATATTGCCAATGAAACTGGTGTATTGATTTAGCTTGGCCGCATCCATCACACTGTCCATCGCAATGGTTTCTAGTGCTTTGTATTCAGCTTCCGTTAAATCAATGCCCATGTTTTCAAGACTATCAGCAAGCTGGCTATGCAAATTCACACGGCCACGGAACTGATGCATTTCAAGTTCTGTTTCCATCGCCACTAATACTGCGACTTTTTGTCCAGCTTCTAGCTTGGCATCTCGAATGGCTTCGTCAGCAACTTTCATCAATAAAAGCTGCTGAGAGATCAATCGGTCATCTTCATTTGGCGGTACTTTAAAGCGTAGGAAATCAAGGTCAAACTGATCAATATACGCACCACTTGGCACACCATGAAGTCCAAGTTGGCTCAACAGCTCTGGATGCCGATCTAACCCTTTCCAACGTTTGTTTGGAAGCTTAATAAACGCGTTGTCATTCGTTTTTATCGCATGGTCGAACTCATTAACGCTTTGCAGCGAACCGAAATGCGAGGCCAGGCCAGTGATCTTAAGGGCTTTTGGTTGGGCGAGTGAACTCAAGGATTCCGAAGCCTGAGACGTTGGCCTACTTGTTTCAGAATACGCTTCCAACAGCAGGTGAGCATTACAGCCACCAAAGCCAAACACAGAGACGCCTGCACAACGTTCTGTATTTCCAGCTTTATCAGGCCAAGATTGTACCTGTCTAGGTAACGTATGCTCGCCAAACAGACCATCAGGTGATGATAGTGGCCTATCAAGGTTGATACTTGGAGGTAACACGCCCTCTTTCATAGCAAATATCATCTTCATAATGCCCGGCATACCCGCCGCTGTGAGTAGGTGGCCTAAGTTAGATTTTGCCGAACCGATCAATGGTGCGTTTGAACCCTTCAACTTATCAGAAAAGAAGCGTTCCATAGAGGTTAGCTCAACCTTATCTCCAAGTGGGGTTCCCGTTGCATGGCACTCAATCACTTCTATGCTTTCAGGAGATAGCTCAGCGGCCTCGTATGCTCGCTCAAATGCTTGTACCTGACCTTTGCTGTTTGGGCTCAATACAAACTGGCCGCGACCATCGTTTGATAAACCAATACCACTAACAACAGCATAAATATTATCGCCATCACGTTCTGCATCGGCGAGACGTTTTAGCACTAGAACGCCTGCACCTTCGCCAGCAAACAAGCCTTTACTGTTGCTATCGAAAGGAGCGGATACACCGTGATCAGGGTAAGCGTGAAAAATTGAGAAGCCCATATTGATGAAGAATGGATCAGCGCCAGATACTGCACCTGCCAACATCATATCGGCTTTACCCGTATTCAGGTAATCGCAAGCAAGCTTCAGTGAATAGACCGAACTTGCACAGGCTGCATCAAGGCTTAACTGTACATTGCCAAGACCTAGCGCATCAGCAACCAGCTTCGATGCGTTATGTGCAGCCGCACCGTTGATCGCATTGAGTGGTTGAGGTTGTTCATTGGTTGGCAATAACTGGAAGTTTTCGTTTGATAACTTTGTTTTCAGCGCCTTCTCCACGACAGAGTGATACATAGGCAAAAACAGATCGTTTGAACGAGACGTTGGGAACGACAGCGCTCCCATAATGATACCTGTGCGCTCTAACACATCCGCACTAAGATTGACGCCTGCATCGACTAACGCTTTTCGGCTCGTATCTAAAGCCCATAAAAAGCTTTGATCGACGCCTTGTAACGACTCTTTTGTTACGCGGTAACCTGAGCTGTCAAAGTTAAAGTTTTCAATGTAACCGCCCTTATCGCAGTAAAAACGGTCAGACTCCCCTTGCACACCTTGATAGTTTTGCGGTGTCGCACCAAGCTTTTCAGCGCTTAACGTTGTACGAGAGTCTTTTTTATCGAGTAAATTTCGCCAAAAATCTTTTGGCGTATCTGATTGCGGGTACTGATTGGCAATACCCACAATCGCAATTTTATTGCATTTTGTTTTTGAAGCACGATTTGATTGAGAACTCATACTGGCTCTCCTTGATGATTATTCGTTTTATTACCCGAAACTGACAAAGTTTCAGACTTAGCTAAACCGTGTTGATATTTCGCGCGGTTCATTTGCTGCTCTAGCCCTTCGATGAGAGGGGTAACAGAGAGTGGAATTTGATGAGTGATTAGCTGACCGATACACTTCAATAAGGTCATGATGTCTTCGCCACCCTTTGCATTCGTAGCAACCGTGCAATACTCGTTAGCCACTTCGTCAGTACGGTTAATCTTATCGATTAATGTGCTGGTTTGGCGGTCAGCCCCTACCTCGATAAACAGATGAGCGCCCTGTTTACGGGCGCTACGTATTAACGAAGTAAAATCCAATGTTGAGCAAAACGTGTCAGCAATAGAACGTGCGATACTTTGACTGTCTATATCCACCGGACGATTCTCAGCGGCACTGATAAAACGAATATGCTCAGGAAGTTCATCAAACACGGGTTGCGTGTAGAACTCACGTATCTGCTCATGCTGACTCCAAGCTGGGGTCGTATGCATCGCTGTTACACGGTTCGCTGGAATTCCACGTTTTCCTAGCTTCTTGAGAAGTGCTCGGCACGTTTCTTCACAGCCCGCGAGTACGCAAGTGTCACCTTGAATAATGGCTAAATAGGCACGTGGAAATTCAGGTAACAGGGCTTTAATAGCGGCAGCATCACTGCGAACAACAAAGCTATTCCACTCTATTTGTTCAGTAGCGCTTAATTGCCAATTCTTTCGGACCGCAGTTAACTTTCCAGAAATCGCCGTAGTAAAGATTGGGCTGGTTTGAGTCATCTCAATCAGCGCATGGGGGTTTTTCCACACTCCCAAGCTTGCCCACATCGACGCTTCACCCTTGGAATAACCTAATGCGAAGTCTGGCTGAACTGCAAAATTTTCACACAATAATTGAGTGAGGATATAGCTGCTGCCCACACCCGCAATTGCCAGTTCACTCAATGACAACTCTTGCGGTTCATCAGCGTACGTTTTACTCGCTTGCAACATTTCCTCTAGATCCCCTTCTCGCTCTAAGCGCGCAAAAAGCTGTGGGAAATAGTGGTGAAATTCACGAAGCAGCCCCGGATAAACAGTACCAACACCTGGGTAAACAAACGTGACGCCACCTTTGCTGTTTGGTGCTGGTGAAAAGCAACTTCCCGATGGTGTTTTGTAATGACTGTTTTCAGCCATGACTTTGCCCAGCGAGTTTTCTAACGCAGCGATCTCTTTTATTGCAGACTCTACAGATGCCGCTTGAATAACGATATCAGCACAAGCGGGAATTTTGGAACCCGAAGTCTGATACTGTTTGAGGTTAGAATGCATTAACTCAATAAGTTCAATCGCTTGAAGATCACTAGATCCAATTACAGGCAGCTTACTAAGCTGCACTTTGAGTTGCGCTAAAGCGGATTTGAGTTCGGATTCATTTGCACCACTAACGACAAACATGACTCTTTCTTTAGAAAGTAATGGCTTTGCGGGTTGCAGCCCAGTCGCTTGAGTCAAAATTAAGCTTGTTGAATCTTCACATTCGCTATTAAACGTTATTGAAGCGACACGAGCTTTATTCTGCTGGGTAAACCAATAACGATTAGCCAATGTGCGACCGGATAGAGCAGTCACGAGACCAAACAGTTCAGCAAATTGCTGGGCAGGCGTCGTTAAATTAAACGTTCGCTCATAGCTAAGGTCTTCAGGCAGGCGTCGTGCCTGTAAGAGAGCTTTTGCAATACTCTCACTTTTTGTCGCATTGTTTTCAGAAAAACCAGCGAAGTACGCATGTGGATGAATTTTACTTTTCGCAGCACTCAACGCGTTTAACATCAAAATACGATTGGCCATGACACCATTACTGGATGGGGTCGTTAGTTCAACAACATGGCCTTGAGTAACCGCTTCAATCGCGTTATTGATCGATAAATTGAAATTATCGCCGAGCGCTATTTTTTGAATACTAGGAAGTTCGGATAATAAGTCGACAGAAAGTCCAGCGGCGTTTGCAGGCTGAGCTAAAAGAGCGATGCGCAAAGGCATCGCTTTATTGGAAGGAACAGTCACTATGAGGATAGCTCCTGTGTTTTTTTAGACTCAGTAGTTTTCGACTTATTTGTCTTTTGCATCGCTGATTTGTTCTCGGTTTCTTTGACAGAAGCCACAGGATTATTTGCCAAGAACGCGTCGTTAAGTGTTTTGCTAATCGTGACTTTAGCACCATTCATTACTGTACTTAATCGACCGTCTTGATGATAAAGCGAAATGTTCGCTTGCAGTGATCGAGCAGTACTCTTAATCACTTCAAGTTCGAGCCATCCTTTGTCTCCTACTTGCATTGGCGAGTAACAGATCATCTCACTGATCGCAGAAGGTAGACTCGCTGAACCATATTTTAAACGAGCCCAAACGAGCATCGCCTGTAGCAAGTAATCTTCGGTGAATGGTTGGCTATCACCAAAACCATTTTTTGCGATGAAAGAGCCGCAGTCGCTATCAACAATTGTCGGCATCTCACACTGAGCTAATAAGCCTTGATCATCAAATCGCTCGACCGTTTTGATACCTTGTAGCGTTGGCCCGTGAAATAACGTGCCGTCACTGTATAACGTGTCTGACGTTGTAACCGCTTCACCTGTAGCGACATTAAAGTGCTTCGTTAGTGCCGCTGGTACTTCACTGACTGTTTGTGCGTCTGCTATCTGCAATTCAGCTTGGTATTGCGGACGGCCTTGGCAGCTGATCAACGCTTTTATCACGCCGTCTTCCAAATCCGTTTTAGATACCATAGGTGACAGTGTCACTGTTAATTCTTGTGCTTCGTCTGTGTCAAAGATTACGCCTTTAAGCAATTTGTAGTTGCGAACGCTAACGCTTGCCCCTAACAATTGTTGCGCTGTTTCACGCATCCATTGGATTGCACACACTGTCGGTAACACTGGGTTACCGGCAATGCAGTGATCCTTGATAAAAGGCAGAGCCTTTGGATCAAGGATACGTGTCACAGTGATGCTTGTTTTTAGCGGACTCTTTGCAAGTTGCACAGACTCCGCATTACGCTTTTTTACAGAAGCTTCCTTGCTATCTGCGCCTTGCATGCTCGTACCCACTAGAAGTTGGATACCTGTTTCGCTTAATAGCTGAGAGCTGAACAGTTCTGCCCCCGCTTGTAAAGGAATCACGTACACACCGCGTTCAGTGAACATTTTTTTCAGTGCCGCGTTAACCATGCCACCATCCCACGGCCCCCAGTTAAAGCTCATCACTTTTGCTTCAGGGTTGCGGGCTGACAGTTGCAGTGCTGCTTTGTTCAGGATTTCGTTCGACATTGCGTAATCGCTTTGCCCTGTATTTCCGTAAAAACCAGCCGCAGATGAGAACATCGCAACAAGTTTTAGCTTGCTGCTGTCAAGGCCACCAAGTACGGCTTCTAGTCCGCCGACTTTCGTTCCATAAACCATATTCAGTTCATCTAACGTTTTATCCTGAATGTGTTTGTCAGCGAGTACACCCGCGCCATGGATAAGGCCTGTAATGTTGTTGAAGTTAGCCAACGAGTTTGCCACTGACTCACTGTTTGAAACATCAAGACTTAGATATTCAGCACTTGCGCCTACTTCTTTAAACGCCGCAAGAGCTGCGTTAATTTCTAAGCTGCTTAACACGGGTTTCAATAATGCATCGACTTTCTTCGGTGTTGGTTTATCACTCATCACTTGCAAGTGTGCAATTGCAGCAGATTTCAGTTCGCTTTCTTGCTTACCTTGAGCCCATTGTGGAAGTTCGCTAGCGGTAACATGCTTACTGCGACCCGCTAAGATGAAGTGAGATTGGCATTGCTTAGCAAGCGTTAAAGCACACTCAAAAGTAACGCCTTTAGCGCCTCCCGTGACAAGAACATTGTCGCTCTTATCTAGCTTTGCTGCTGTGTTTTTCGTTAATGCTTCCCCCGGTGTTGCTGCAAATAACGTTGAACGACCTGTTTCACCTTCAGCGGCTTCCGCTAGACCAACTTCAACCGTATTGGTGTCAATATCGTGAAGCTCAGCGGTAATCGCTTCAGCTAGATGGCGAGCATCTAATGCCAGTGTTGCATCAAGCGCACGACAGAACACATTTGGCCATTCATGGCTCAACGTTTTCGTTAAACCTGACAGTGCCGCTTGGTTTAGCTCTGCATTGACTAATTGCTTTGAATCCAGGTAACCAAAACCACCATCAATACGGCTTAGAGTGAAGAACACGCTACGACCTGATACGGTATTTAGCTGGCTGTTTAAGTGCTTCGCAAATAAGAACGCAACGGACAATGACGATTTGGAATCGACATTTAGATTAACGCCTGACTTAGGCTTCTCTTCTTTCGAATTAACGAGTGCTTGCAGGTGAACAAAACCCGCAATGACTTTGTTTGAAGATTTGAGGTCTGCTTCAATTGAATTGATAACAGCGCTTACACCTGCATCATCAATGCTTTCTAGCGTGTAGCTTGCGATTTCACTGTTTAGTGGAGATGCGGCAGATAGAGGACTACGTACTACAGCAACTTGAACGCCGTTAGCAGTCAGCTTTTCTGCTAAAACACCCGCGTTATGACCATCGTCTGTGATCACAACACAAGCATCTTTTGAAAAACAGTCGACCAGTTTATCTACCGCTGGTAACTTTTTTAGCGCTACCTCGTTGTGTGGCGGAAGTTCTGCTGTCGCTGTTTCTGTGATAGCAGTTACCGCTTGAGAGGCTGACTTGTCATTACTAGCCTCTGGAGCCGTCGCAGACAGTTTGCCTTGCATGTAAGTGACGATTTCGCCAAGTGTACGACACTCTGCTAAATCTTCTGGGTTTAGCTCTGGTAAGTTAGGCAGTTGATCTTGAACCGTACCAAGGATTTCTACTCGTTTAATCGAGTCGATACCAAGATCTGCTTCCATATCCATTGCAAGGTCTAGCATTTCTGCTGGGTAACCTGTTTTATCGGCAACCACTTCAAGCATTGTCTTTTGAACAGTCGCTGCGTTAAGTCCATCTGTTGATGCTACCTGAAGTGACTGAGTCGCAATCTGAGGTGCAGCAACAGATACAGTCGCTAGTTTGCTATTCATGTAATCGACAATTTCACCAAGAGTGCGACACTCAGCAAGATCTTCAGGGTTAAGCTCTGGCAGTGTTGGTAGCTCATCTTGAACGGTACCTAGAATTTCTACACGCTTGATAGAATCGATACCAAGATCTGCTTCCATATCCATAGCTAGATCAAGCATCTCAACTGGGTAGCCAGTTTTCTCAGCAACCACTTCTAGCATTGTCTTTTGAACCGTCGCTGCGTCAAGTCCATCTGTTGGTGCTACCTGAACTGACTGAGTCGCTACCTGAGGTGCAGCAACAGATACAGTTGCTAGTTTGCTATTCATGTAATCGACGATTTCACCTAGTGTACGACACTCTGCTAGGTCTTCTGGATTAAGTTCTGGAAGAGTTGGTAGCTCATCTTGAACGGTACCTAGAATTTCTACACGCTTGATCGAATCAATACCAAGGTCCGCTTCCATATCCATTGCTAGATCAAGCATCTCTGTTGGGTAGCCAGTTTTTTCAGCAACCACTTCTAGCATGGTTTTCTGTACTGTCTCGGCACTTAAACCGTCAGTAACAGGTACTTCAGCTGGAGAAGCCACTGCTGAAACTGGAACTGCTGAAAGCTTGCTGTTCATATAAGAAACGATTTCACCCAGTGTACGACACTCAGCGAGATCTTCAGGGTTAAGCTCTGGCAACGTAGGCAGTTCATCTTGTACTGTGCCTAGAATTTCAACACGTTTGATCGAATCAATACCAAGGTCCGCTTCCATGTCCATTTCTAGATCAAGCATTTCTGTTGGGTAACCGGTTTTCTCAGCAACCACGTCTAACATTGTTTTTTGAACACGTGCTGCGTCTAGACCATTTGAAACCGGAGCAGTTGGAACTGGAGCGCTCGTTGACACTGAACCGCTAGAAGGCATCTTGGTGTTCATATAAGCAACAATCTCACCAAGCGTGCGGCACTCGGCTAAATCTTCAGGGTTAAGCTCAGGAAGGTTTGGCATTTCATCTTGAACAGTACCAAGTATTTCAACACGTTTGATTGAGTCAATACCAAGATCTGCTTCCATATCCATATCAAGATCTAACATCTCGGTTGGATAACCCGTCTTCTCTGCAACCACTGCCAACATGACTTTTTCTGCATCCGCCGATTGCACTTCCGTCGAAACTCCTTGAGTTGAAGCAACGGGTGCACTTGCTACCGGAGCTTTAGTCGCTTCTGCAACGATTGCAGGTGCTGAAGTCTTGGCTGCCATTGCTTGAGGAGCTTGTTGTTGAACAACTGGAACTGAAGGTTTAGATGCTTGTGCGACGGTTTGATCAGCTTGTGTTGTAACAGGAGCAACTTGTGGCGCTACCTGCGTTTTAGCGGCTGGTACAACAACCGTTGGCGTGTAAGCAGAAACCGTTACTGGCGCTACGCTTTGAGAGCCAAGCGCAGTCAACGCTGAATTGTTGCTCTGAGCTTGCATCTCTAAATAGTGTGCATGAGCCTTTAGAGTTTCAGCTTGGTGTTGATGGAACATATCCATAGAACGCTGTAGGCTTTCTGGAACTGGCACGTCAGCCGTCGCCATTTTTGCTTGCTCAGACATGAGCGTATTAAACGTATCGCCGTATTGCTGAGGAATGGCCAAGAACTGCTGATGAACTTCAGCGGCTTGCTGTTGAGCGTTAAAGAACGACTGTAATGACGACTCATCAATTGTTACCGACGACGTGGCTTGTGCATTTGATGCCTGTAACTGATTTGCTTGTGTCGACGTAGCGAGTTGCGCTGTCGCCGGTACTTGATCCGTTGCAACGGCAACCGGAACTTCTACTACTTCTGTTTTGATCACTTCTTTTTCCACAATCTTTTCGACTTCAACTTTTATTTCAACGATTTCAGTCTTCTCGGTCACTTGCCCAGTAGACAATGATGTGTCCATCTTCTTACGAGTGGATGGGCTGATGTAGTTCGTTGCGTTGAGCTTAATGTTCATTGGCGAGGTCGCGGCCGGCGCTGCGATATCCGCTTGGTATGGGTCAATGTTGTCTAGTGACACACCCGCTACACATAATTGAACAGCAGCGAGACGCAATTGCTGATCGCTATCCCCTTTAGGACTTGGGTTGATACTGATCGTGCAAAGCTCATCACTTTTGTCTGCTAGTGTTTTCTCAACCAGTTTGGTCAGAATGTTCTTTGGCCCAAATTCAACAAACACCCGTGCGCCTGCGTTATACATTTCTTCAATTTGAGCACTGAAATGTACCGATTGCAGCATATGCTGTTTAAAGGCTTTCTTAATCGCCTTACCATCTTTACCGTGCAGTTTACCTGTCGCATTTGAATACAACGGTAATGTTGGCGAGGTAAATGACGCTTTATCGATTGCAGATGCAAATGGCTTTTGAGCATGAGCAACGAGTGGCGTGTGGAACGCGCCAGACACAGGTAATGCAATTGCTTTAAAGCCTTGCTCAGTGAGTGCATCTGCCGCTTGTTTTGCAGCGTCAGTAGGGCCAGCAATAACAAGTTGAGTTGGCGCGTTGTAGTTTGCAATGCTCACACCTTCAAAGGCTGCAATACAAGTTTCAACATCGGCCATTTTGTTTGCATCCAAGATAACGGCGTACATTGTGCCACTGTCACCTTCTGCTGGAGTTGCCGCCATTGCAGCGCCACGAGCGAATGCCAATTGGTAGTAATCGTCTTGCGAGATCACACCTGAAGCGCATAACGCACTCAACTCTCCAAAGCTGTGGCCTGCTACCATATCCGCTTTAAACCCAGCTTGAGATAGGATTTCAAACTGACCCATTGAAATGGTACCAATTGCGCTCTGAGCATTCGCCGTATTAGTTAATACCGCTTCTTGGGCTTTCGTTGCATCAGCAGTAAACGTTGGAATCGGGAAGAGCACTTGAGACAGTGCCGTTTTCTTATGTTGACCAAAGACTTGATCTGCTTTAGCCAAATGCTGACGCATTTCAGGGTAATGACAAGAAAGTTCGCGCCCCATGTTTAGGTACTGAGATCCCTGCCCTGCAAACAGAGCTGCGACCTTACCCTCATTACCAGTCAAGGCTGATTCACGGAAAGTTGTTCCGTTCGGCAGTTGCCACTGCGCTTTATCTTGAGCTTCTATCATTGAGATAGCGTTCGCCAGCTGCACTTCAAGATCAGCGTGATCATTCGCCACTAACCCTAGACGAGCGTGGGATGCATCAATTTCACGTAGAGAATAGCCTTCTGCAAGCTTGCTTAGATCAGTGTTATCTGCAATTTTTGATTTTGCCTGATTCAAATTCGCAACTAATGTGCTACGTGACTCTGCACTGAATAAGAACGACTGAGGAACTTGGCGTTGACGGTATTTATCACCACGAGCATGTTCTTGTGTGTATTCTTCTAAAACGACATGGAAGTTTGTTCCCCCGAAACCAAACGAACTAATACCCGCCCGACGTGGTGTACCGTCAACACGGCGCATCCAAGGACGCGTTTGAGTGTTCAAATAAAACGGTGAGTTCTCGATGTCGAGTTTAGGGTTTGGTGCCGACACGTTGATCGTTGGTGGTAGCACTTTATGGTGCAGTGCAAGTGCCGCTTTAATCAGACCAGCAGTACCCGCCGTTGATTTAGTGTGACCGATTTGAGATTTAACCGACCCTAGAGCGATGTGTTGTTTTTGCTCGTTGTTTTCACTGAATACCGAGTTTAAACCCGCAAATTCTGCAACATCACCCGCTGCTGTACCCGTACCGTGGGCTTCAAGTAGCCCGAGTGTATGCGGTGCAAAGCCTGCATCATCGTAAGCACGTTTCAGCGCTTTTGCTTGGCCTTCTGGACGTGGAGCATAGATACTTTTGAACTTACCGTCAGAAGATGAACCAACACCTTTGATCACAGAGTAGATACGGTCACCATCGCGCTCTGCATCTTCCAGGCGCTTAAGCGCGACCATGCCAATCCCTTCACCAATCATCATACCTTTTGAATCAATATCGAAAGGTTGGATAGTTTCATTGGTTGTGAAAGCAGGTGTTTTAGAGAAGCTCATGTACATGGTTGGTGAGTTATCTGTACACACACCACCTGTGATCATCATTTCACTGCGGCCTTCAACCAGCTCACTCAGTGCCATACGCATTGCGGCAAGAGATCCTGCACACGCTGCATCTACCACACAGTTGATACCGCCAAGGTCAAATCGGTTCGCAATACGACCTGAAATGACGTTTCCGAGAGACCCCGGGAATGAGTTTTCTTCCCAGTGAATGTATTGGTCTTGGAATTTTTTGATCAGCATTTCGCTGTCTTCGTCACTAATGCCACTGCTCTTGAAGACTTTCTTCAACACAGGGTACTGCAGACGTGCGTTCAGGCTTTGTGCAATCTTTTGACCGCCACCCACACCGAGCGTAATACCAATCTTATCGCGATCATAACCTTCTGGAAGTTTTGCATCTTCAAGCACTTCCTTTGCTACGATCAATGATAGTAACTGGGATGTGTCTGTGAGCTCTAAAATGTTCGGCGGAAGACCAAACTCCATTGGATTGAAGTCAACTTCAGGAATGAAGCCACCTCGCTTACAGTAAGACTTGTCCGGCGTTGTTCTATCAGCATCATAGTAATCTTCAGGGCGCCAGTGAGTATCGGGCACTTCTGTAATCGCATCGATTTTTTCACTGATCAGGTCCCAAAACTTGTTCAGGTAACGAGAGTTCGCAAACATACTCGCCATTCCAACGATAGCAATAGGCATATCTTTAAGGCGTTTATTGAGTCGAGTGTCGTCTATAGATTCGGGTGTTGTTTTTTCGGATTGGCTCATTATGAGTCTCCACTGGAAATCACGAGGGGTGATGTCATATTTTGAAGCTGGCTTTTTAAGTGCATAGACAATAAATCCGTTTGAGATCTAGAAAAACACAGCTGAAAAGTCTGGTCGCTACTAATGAGCGAACAGTTAGAGATGATGCTTTGAGAGTTCAATGACTCGTCATAGTTGATATGAATCATGTGCGATTTAAGCGTTCATGTCTGCGGGCAATGTCCATTAAAATCCTGTCTAAATAATTGCTATATGAGATGCTTATATTCGCAATGAAAATGAATTAAGTTGACTAATGGTTGAGCAGATTAGCTGAGGCGACTAATTGATACAATGCTCTGAACGCCACGGACAATCTTGTCGGACCAGACGAATGCAGAGAAAAGGGTTTAAATTGATAAATGAATTACCTAATCGATTGATTTTATAAGTTAAAATTTACAAAATTTGAGTTTATACTCTATTTTTAACGCGAGTGAGATCTAGCTCATGTTTTTGTAACCATTCATATAAATGGTTTTATTTTATAGGGCTCTACTTATCTCACTAGTAAATTTGGTATAGTTTGAATACAGTGATTTTTAAAGTCGAACATTGTCATTTCTCCCCTCCTATTTCTCTAGGGAGTGTTGATCTTTTTACAGCAACTTGATGGGTATTTAGACAAGGCAGAGGCATAGATAGATAGGTAGTTATTCTGCTTGAGAAGCCTCTAACGCAGTATCAATAC
>NZ_AJYQ02000128.1:0-63830 GCF_000287055.2 Vibrio genomosp. F10 str. ZF-129
GGTTGTTACTGCCGATCAGACGATCCAGCAAGTCGCCCATGAAATGCGTATTGTTCATCGCACATCATGCGCCGTCATTTATGAGAACGATAACATTGTTGGCTTAATTACTGATCGAGACATGACAAAACGCGTTATTGCTCACCGAGTGGATGTAGATCGACCAATATCTGACGTGATGACACATTCCCCATTGACCATCAAGCCTGATGACCTAGTCCTTCATGCGGCTTCCGTTATGATGCAGTTCAACATTCGAAACTTACCTGTAGTAAAAGACAATAAGGTGATTGGCTTATTAACCACTTCCCACCTGGTTCAGAATCACCGTGTACAAGCAATTTTCTTGATTGAAAAAATAAAATATGCAACGGAACCAAGTGCGCTCGCGAGTTTCACTGCCGAAAGACAAGCCATATTTGAAGCGTTGGTCGAAGGGAAAGTAGCCCCTGAAACCGTGGGTAAAGTCATGACCATGATCATGGATGCTTACACGAGAAGGTTCATTCAATTCGCGATTGACCAGTTAGGGCCGCCACCGTGTGACTTTTCGTGGATTGTGGCTGGGTCGCATGCGCGAAACGAAGTTCACATGCTGTCAGATCAAGACAGCGCCATTGTTCTTGATGATTCTGCAACCGACAATGACCGGGTTTATTTCCAACATTTTGCGCAGATGGTGACAAATGGCCTCGCGAGCTGTGATTACCCATTGTGTCCAGGTAAATACATGGCCGCGACACCAAAATGGTGCCAGCCGTTAAACGTGTGGAAGCACTATTATAAAAAATGGGTGTCTAACCCAGAATACGAGCGTTTGCTTAATATCAGCGTTTTCCTAGAAATTCGCACGATTTATGGGAACAAAGAGTTTGAAACGGTATTGCGTGATGAACTTCATTCGAACATCAAGAATAATCGAGAGTTCTTGGGTACGCTGGTGAAAGATGCCATAAGTACTAATCCGCCTCTGGGTATTTTCAATAGCCTCGTGTTGGAAAAGTCGGGGGAAAATAAGAAAACACTGAATGTAAAAAAATACGCCATTAACCTTATCATCGATCTAGCGCGAATTTACGGCTTAGCGGTAGAAAGCGATGTGTCGGCAACCGAAGAACGTTTTGCCGCCGCCCACGAGAAAGGGCTGCTCAGTGAAGATGCCCTTAAAAATATCCTAGGTGCGTATCAGTTCATTTTATCCTTCCGGTTCAATCACCAGCTTGACGCTTTAAAAAATGGTCAAATACCGGATAACAACATCAACCCGAATAGCTTTGGCAGTTTTGAGCGAAAGCATTTGAAAGATGCATTTAGAATCATCGCAGATCTGCAAGATGCTGCTAAAGTGCGCTTTGGGAATCGCTAATGAAAGCACGATTACACTTTTCACCATTACACTACTTTCACCCACTAGAGCGATTAAAACGAAAACGTAAGCACTGTTTGGCGACGATGAAGCTGCCTTTGCTTCTTGAACAACTGCTTAAAGAGCCCTTACCAACGTTTGAGGATCTGGCTAAAGATGGCGAATACATTGTACTGGATATTGAAACCACAGGTTTAAACAGTGAGAAGGATATTATTCTATCGATGGGTTGGGTAGAAATATCAGGAGGTCGAGTTGATCTCGCATCCGCGCATCATATCTACATTAACGATGATTCTCAGATCAACCCTGAAACTGCGGTCATTAACCACATTACCCCACAAATGTTAGCGGCTGGCGTGTCGATTCATGATGCGATGATGACATTTTTTGAAGCGGCGCAAGGGAAATACATTGTGGCTCATGGCTGTATCGTTGAAGAGAACTTCATGAAACAGTACCTCATTAACCATTACCACTTTCACGATCTTCCTCTCATTTGGCTCGATACCTTGCGCTTAGAGAAAAGCATGGAGAAAGCGATCAATCAGCATGAAAATATTGATTTAACATTGGGGAGTACACGAACGCGATATGGATTGCCAGAGTACAATAGCCATAATGCATTGGCTGATGCAGTCTCTACCGCTGAATTGTTTCTGGCTCAGCATAAGCGGTTAGTCAGTCGTAAAGACGTAACTATTGCCTCGCTATATCGATTTAGCCAATAAGGAACGCTATTGTTGTTCATAGGTATTTAGTGACAACCCTCTATCGGTTTCTTTTAAGTTGTTGCATGATTAAATCATACTAATTGTCAACGGGTTGCAGTATGTCGATAAGTGATAAAGTGAAGGATTTTAAAATTAACGGTTGTTTTTGAACCATCAATTTAACGATCAGT
Organism: Vibrio genomosp. F10 str. ZF-129; assembly: GCF_000287055.2. Lineage (GTDB taxonomy): Bacteria > Pseudomonadota > Gammaproteobacteria > Enterobacterales > Vibrionaceae > Vibrio. Next base: position 2,271 of record NZ_AJYQ02000128.1, read on the forward strand.
GGTCACCTAACTAATGATGTTGAACTGAATCATTTCCCCTTGGATGGCATAGTTACATTTCATTTAGAGGCTTTGGGTATAGACAAAGAAATATCAATCTCTACATGTGTTGTAGAGCCTTCCCCCTACTTATAAGCCTAGTTTATTGCGTCTGCTATTGGCGATTGCCACTCGTGTATAGGACGCTTTTAAAATCGTTGAACGATACGTTGATCAAAAAAATGTTACTTCTGGACGACTTTGCTAAATTTACGATTGATTAAATTCGAATAGCCGTATATGCTTCATATTAATTAATCATACAATAGTATATTTGGAGTTAGACATGACTAAACCTGTCATTGGTTTCATCGGCCTTGGTCTTATGGGCGGCAACATGGTTGAAAACCTACAAACACGCGGTTACCACGTAAACGTGATGGATCTTAATGCAGAAGCTGTTGCTCGTGTTATTGATCGTGGCAATGCGACCGCATTTACTTCGGCTAAAGAGTTAGCTGCAGCGAGTGATATCGTGCAGTTCTGTCTTACCACTTCAGCTGTTGTTGAAAAGATTGTTTACGGTGAAGATGGTGTTCTTGCAGGCATTAAAGAAGGTGCCGTGCTTGTTGACTTCGGTACCTCTATCCCGGCTTCCACTCAAAAAATCGGTGCAGTACTGGCTGAAAAAGGCGCAGGCATGATCGATGCTCCTTTAGGACGTACTCCTGCACACGCTAAAGATGGTTTGTTGAACATTATGGCTGCTGGTGATATTGAAACATTCAATAAAGTTAAGCCAGTTCTAGAAGAGCAAGGCGAAAACGTATTCCACCTAGGCGCACTAGGTGCAGGTCACACGACTAAGTTAATCAATAACTTCATCGGCATGACCACGGTTACGGCTATGTCTCAAGCGTTTGCGGTTGCTAAAGCTGCAGGTGTTGACGGTCAGCAATTATTCGACATCATGTCTGCTGGTCCATCTAACTCACCATTCATGCAGTTCACGAAATTCTACGCAGTAGATGGCGAAGAGAAATTAGGTTTCTCTGTTGCCAATGCAAACAAAGACCTGGGTTACTTCCTACAAATGGTTTCTGACTTAGGCACTGAATCGCCGATCGCTGAAGGTACTTCTAAAGCACTACAGGCAGGTGTTGATGCGGGTCTTGGTCAAAATGACGTACCGGTAATCTTTGACTACTTCACTAAACTAGAGAAGTAATACCGTTCAAGTTGGTATGATAAAGCCTTACCGCTAAGTGTTACGTTACAAGTAACGGCTTAGCGGAGAGGCTTTTTTTATGCCTGTAACGAAACCAAGCCGGGTGTATTGCTTGTGATCACTTAATACTGAACAATCATGCTCGTTAAACTTAAGTCCTATCTGAACCCATCAAGTCATTAATTCATCCAGCAGCATAAACAAATCAGCACACAAACAAGTCAGCAAGTAAAAATGTCAGACGGTTATTGATGTGCCGGTTGCAAACTTTCCCTCTGCTGTCCGTCTCTTTTTGTGTTGTGCCTATCGTTAGTTGAGTCGATTAGTCGATCATCTGGTCAAGCATGTTGAGCGATATTAAAGATTACCGAGGAGATCAATACAAAGTTGCCAGACAAAAAAAGGACCAAACGATTCAACGTTCAGTCCTGTTTGTTTATTTCAATGTCCGTTCTACTTTAAGCTCGTAAGCTAGAGTGAACGACATTAAAGGAATTAGAAGCTATAAGTCACACCGATACGGCTACGTAATTCAAAGTCATTGTTGTAACCGGAAAAAGAGTCATCTTTCGTGTAAGAAGCGTAACCGAACTCAGCGTAAGGTGCCCATTGGCCCATGATGTAACGGACTGTAGAATTGTATTCGGTATTCGTCTCTTTATCTTTATACAGAATATAGTCGTCCGCTTTGTAGTAGTTAGCCTCCAAACCAAAGCGCCAGTTATCAACACTGTAGTTTATATTACCAGTTAAGCGGTGACGACGTTCGTTATCAGAGGTGTTGTTTTGGCGAATATCATAACGATAACGTGCACTTAAGCTTAGGCCTTCAATGCTCTCTAGTGAATATGTAGCACGAAGCTGTGGCTTATAGGTCATGCCTGAGCTACGACCTTCAATTGGCATACCGTATGTCAGTGTCCAGTTATCGTTTAGTTTTTGACGGTAGTTTAAACCTAGTTCCCAGCCATTATTTTGTAGATCTTTTAAGAACTCTCCGTCTTTACCTTTGAACTTAGCTTCTATGTCAACTAAGAAATTTCCAATGTTATCGGCCAGCTTTACACGTGTCGCATGTTGCTCAGAGCTGTTTTTGTATTCGTGACGAACATCGAAGGACGCCGCAGATGCAGCGCCTGCCGCCATTACTGAGGCAATTGCGATAACAAGGGTTTTCATTTGAGTCATGGTATTGATTCCATCTTTATATTTAACACTGCTCGGAACAGGAGACAGTACGCAGGAAAAAGACATTAAATTAATGTCTTAATGTATTACAAATGATACAGGGCATCTGAATAGATATCTGTGAATTTGATCGGATTGTTGAGAAAAAGTCACTTTAACAAATTCAAACAAACTCGAATGATATTGCGAAGCTTCCGAATTCAGTTTCTCATGTTCGTATTATTGTCCATGTTTAAGTAACTAAAGGTCAATTAGCCATTATAAATGGGCGACGGAGCAGAGTGTTAGTGAATAACACCTTAATTAATCCCCCGTATTTATCGATAGGCAATCTGCATTTTTAACTTGGTTAGTGGTTTTTTCTTATGAAAATACAACTTTGAACTTGATCACTTGTATGATTATTAAAATGGATTCGTTAGGGATCAATATCACGAACTTGAGTTATTGTACTACAAATATTTATGGGCCTTATTATAGTTAGCATAACGAAATGACACACTAAGGTTACAAAATGGAACTCAATACCCTCATTGTTGGCATCTATTTCCTATTTCTTATTGCGATAGGTTGGATGTTTAGAACATTTACCAGTACAACCAGTGATTACTTCCGAGGGGGAGGTAGCATGCTTTGGTGGATGGTCGGTGCCACCGCCTTTATGACGCAGTTTAGTGCGTGGACATTCACCGGTGCTGCAGGTAAAGCATTTACCGATGGCTTTGCAGTTGCCATCATTTTCATTGCCAATGCGTTTGGCTATTTAATGAATTATCTTTACTTTGCGCCGAAGTTCCGTCAGTTGCGTGTTGTCACTGTAATTGAAGCAATTCGTATGCGTTTTGGTAAGGTAAACGAACAAGTATTTACTTGGTCAGGTATGCCAAACAGCGTTATCTCAGCAGGTATTTGGTTAAACGGTCTTGCCATTATCGCATCGGGTATCTTCGGTTTCGATATGACAACCACGATTATTCTTACAGGTCTGGTTGTACTCGTCATGTCTGTAACAGGCGGTTCATGGGCGGTTATTGCGTCAGATTTCATGCAGATGGTTATCATCATGGCGGTAACGGTAACGTGTGCAATCGTTGCTGTTTATCACGGCGGCGGAGTGGGTAACATCGTTTCTAACTTCCCAACAGACTCGTTCATCACCGGTGATAACCTTAACTACCTAAGCATCTTTAGTATTTGGGCGGTATTCATCTTCTTAAAGCAGTTCTCTATTACGAACAACATGTTGAACTCGTATCGATACCTCGCGGCGAAAGATTCAAACAATGCACGTAAAGCGGCACTTTTGGCGTGTATTCTAATGACGTTAGGCCCAATCATTTGGTTTATGCCAAGCTGGTTTATAGCTGGACAAGGTGTTGACTTGGCAGCGCAATACCCAGAAGCTGGCAGTAAAGCCGCTGATTTTGCTTACCTATATTTTGTTCAAGAATATATGCCTGTTGGCATGGTTGGCTTGTTAATCGCTGCGATGTTTGCTGCGACTATGTCTTCAATGGATTCAGGTCTAAACCGTAACTCTGGTATTTTTGTTAAAAACTTTTACGAACCGATCTTACGCCCAGCCGCATCAGAAAAAGAGCTAGTCGTCGTTTCAAAACTAACGTCCACCTTCTTTGGTCTTGCCATTATCCTTGTAGCTCTGTTTATCAATTCGCTTAAAGGTCTTAGCCTGTTTGATACCATGATGTATGTCGGTGCGTTAATTGGTTTCCCAATGACGATTCCAGCATTCTGTGGTTTCTTTATTCGTAAAACACCAGACTGGGCAGGTTGGGGTACGCTAGTTGTGGGTGGCTTCGTTTCTTACTTTGTTGGCTTTGTTGTTACGGCTGACATGATTGAAGGCTGGTTTGGTCTTAATGAACTAACAGGTCGTGAGTGGTCTGATCTTAAAGTAGCGATTGGTCTCATCGGTCATGTTGTCTTTACTGCTGGCTTCTTTGTTCTGTCTACATTGTTCTACAAGCCTCTTCCTGAGCATCGTGAAAAAGACGTAGACAAGTTCTTTAATAATCTAGCGACGCCACTTGTTGCTGAAAGCACGGAACAGAAGAAGCTTGATAACAAACAGCGTCGTATGCTTGGTTCACTTATCGCGGTTGCGGGTGTTGGTGTCATGGTGATGTTTGTGCTACCTAACCCATTGTGGGGGCGTATGGTCTTCGTATTGTGTGGCCTGATTGTACTATCGGTTGGATTGCTTTTGGTGAAAGCGGTTGACGACAAAGTAGAGCAACCAGTAGAGGCACAGAGGGCAGAAAATAACTAATTAATACAATTTAATCGCAACATTTTAATACTAGCGGCCAACATGTTTGGCCGCTTTTTTATTACCTAAGAAAGCAAATAATCTGATATTTGGTTATTTACACCCCTTATAAGAACTCGCCCCAGCATATAAAACTGACTTTACTTAATACAAACACCGAGATGTCCACATAAATATTAGACATAAACTTAGTTAAACGCAGTGTTTAGAAATATTAAGTTAAGAGTAAAGTTTCATGTAAAGTCGATTTTATGGTTTTTTAATTGTTAATTAAACATTTCTCTGGTGTTTCATCTTGGTAATTCTATAAAAATAAAGAATTAAATATCGTTATAAAATAGAATGCACTGCATGTACATTCATACCTGTCGATTGTAACGTTGTTTTAACTCAGAAATCTGAGTTATCCACTTTAACGTAACATAAAGGTAATAAATATGAAATATAACCACAAGCTAGCAATGTTTCTTACGTGTTTAACTATATTTACATTTCGTGCTAATGCGACGATGGTGCCTGAATTTGAGTTTCATGAAGGGACCCAAGCAACGCAAAGCACAGTTTGTAATTTAGTTGTTCTTCCTGGTGATGTTGTAACGATCAATTTTAAAAAAGATGATTACGATTGTGATAATGACGAAGCCAAATCTTTAACTCTCAGAGATGTTCCGGAAGGAACCGTTATAAAGATTTATGATGATCCTAAGCTTTCAAGTGATGATGACTATCTCGTTATTACAGTAAATGAAGATATTTTCGATAGCTATATTATTGGGAATTTTGAACAATCCTACATCGATGAGACGGTCAATGTCTATTATTCCGAAGATAATGGACTAAACGGTAAAGTGTCTTCTGTCCGCATAGTGGTTCCAGAAGCAAACTAGTCCCTATCGATTAATTGCTTTATCAGTGCCTAAAACTGATTCAGTTATAGGCACCATAACCATAAGGTTCCTCTATGAAATCTCTAATTTTATTAGCTATATTATTACCTTCTTTGGCGTTTTCTTCAGAGTATCCAGTGAAAGAAATTGCCATCAGTCTATCTGGTTCCGACCAGGGCCAAATATTTTCCAATGGAAAAAATCAGATAGAAATATTTGTAAACGTTGAACTTGAAGAAGGAGAAGAAGTTGATTGGATTAAATTAATCCGTGAACAAGATGAAACTGATATTCAGGATCTAGGCTGGCTATACCGATCACCGTTGGGAGAAACAGACGAGTATTATATCAGTCAGGGAAAGTATGCTCGGCCTAATGAATTTTTAAAAACGACGCAAGGGAATCCATTTGGACCAAGCTATATGAATCAATCATATCGTATTCGTTCAAATTCTAATATTCCTTCTACTTACGAATATAATCAGAATTTATATTTATCTACTGATATTATTCATACAGCTGATATATGTGCTGAAGTTACGCTGAAAAGCGGATACATCGAGACAAGTTGTAAATACAGTGAGCCTTCTATTACGGTGAATGCAATTGCACCTAATATTATTCCTAGGAACCAGTTTTCATCCACCAACATTATAGACGAAGACGATATAGAAGAAAAAAACGATCTACGGCATTTTACCCACGTAAAAGCACTAGTGGGCCCTGCTCGTTTAGAAGGTGCTATCCATTCAGTCTATATCGATAACTCGCCAGAAGATAGTCAACTGTTAATATATAATGGTACTCAAGTGACATTCGCTGGAGCGGATACGTCGGTATATTGGAGTGATAACAAGACATATCATTTATCTATGCCTGGATTGAAATATTTTAATTACTTAACTTTGGGGCGATTACTCGAAATTGATCTTAATTCGGTTACTACCGAAATCAATTCGTTAGCCAGTGGTTCAACTCATATTCTTAATGTTTTATCTATTCCCTATAACAAACAAGGGTCAACTTACGACACAATATGGGTTGAAAATGGAGGTGTGTACAAATCTTCATATAATGGGTGTTATTTTCCTCCAGAACGGGGTTATATAAGTTCCAATTCAGAGACTTGTTCAAAAGATATATCTGAAGCACTATTGGAAGAAATTAAAAATCGTAATCCAGAATTAGTTATTGTCGACAGGTGGGGTACGGAACACCGTATACTCATTGGAAGTATAATTTAGACTTGGTATTTAGGTGTGAAATATTAATTATCCGCCCACAATCTATTAAAATTTTAGTATTTAATTTCACATTTAATGAATGTGGGATAATAGATTTTTTTATAAAATATAGCCGTTAAAATTTTTATTTATTATGTAATTAAATTTATTATAAGATAAGTTATTCATGAGGGATTATCGATGAGTGATATAGTCAGTAATGCATTTAATTTTTCAGAATTTATTAATTCTGGCGTAGATCCTCGCACAGGAAGTTACTCTATTAGCTTCACTCTAGGGGAATTACTTTCAAATCAACTTTCGGGGCCAAATTTTCAACTAACCATCAGTCATAATTGTCTTAATCACAATGACGAAGGGTTTGGCTTAGGCTGGTCATTAAGTATGTCTGGCTATGATAAGATAAATCGAAGGCTTACTTTAGGATCTGGAAGAAGCTTTGAAATTATACTTGGTAATAATTCCAATGAATTTTTTATGCCACATCGTAAAACAAAAGATGTTAGAGCATACCTAGTAGATAATGACGCCACGATAAAAGTGGTCTATAAAAGTGGAGAAATAGAGTATATTGACTATGATTCTGGTAATTTAATTAAAAAAGTTTCAAACTTAGGGCATGAAATATGTTTCTCTTACCAGTATTTTAATGGGCGCAGTGCTTTGCATAAAGTAATTGATTGCAATGAGCACTCTATTTCAATTGATCATTGGAGCCATAGGTATTACTCAATTATAAGTAGTAAAAATGCAAGTAGTGGATATTCTAGATCTTACTTACTGAGTAAGATATCACATGGCAATGGTGTATTACTCAATAGTATGTCTATGGTTAATAATAGTGATCTAGATACTAAGGTTGAGTATCAATATATTGATGAGTTAGATAATTATATTATTAGAAGAGTTGAACACCACTCAGGGCTTATTGAGGCGATAGACTACGACTATGAAGGGCATCTTCTTCCTGAAGGAAATGAAGACATAAGTTCTGTTCCTTCCGTTAAGAGGCACTTTCTTTATCCTGGATTAAATCAACCTTATATATTGAGTCAATATGAGTACTCTCTTAATAACTATCTTGGTCGAGGAAGTAATTTAAGATGGGAAAATGGCGTTGACTTGCTTTTCAAAACTGAATCAGATTATAAGTACTCTAGTAAGGAAACCGTTAATGGCTCCCTGTTAATTGAAAGAACATATAATAAATACCATTTTATTGAGTCGGAAATTTATACTAGAGATAGCGAACTTTATAAAGAAGTCGACCTCGAGTATTTCGCCGACCTTAACAAAAGTATCGAGGATCAACCCGATAACTATTCCTATATAAAAAAAGAGACGACCACGTATTACCTTAACGAAGAGCAACGTACTGAGACATTGGAATATAATTTTGACGATTACGGGAACTGTATTTTTGAGCGTGACAAAGATGGGACCGAGACCGTACTAGACTATTACTCTGCTGATGGGGAAAATAGTGACTGTCCACCACACCCTTATGGTTTTATCTGTTACTTAAAAAAAACAGAAACTCAACCGCTTAACACTCACTACGGTGAACAGAGCATTTGGAAACGGTATCGATATGCCTTGATTACATGCCTGAATGATACCGACTGTATAGTTGAAACTGATGTACGTACCTCTTATGGGGAAACAACTGCAAGTACGTACTTTCAAGATCCGTCTGTTCCTGGTTCATGTGGGCTCGTGTCAAACATAATGGTGTCACTGAATGGAAACTCTTGTGGATCAATAACTTTTGAGTATAAATTTATAAATAATGAACGGATATCTTACGTTACTATGGAAGGGTTCGACGGAACAACAGCTACACGGATGGAAACACAAGACATTTATTCCGGAAACCTAATCAGTAAGGTTGATCATGAAGGTCTAGTCACACGTTATACCTACAATGAAAGTGGGCAATACACGGTAATAGAGGTCGCTCCAGAAACAGACCGCTACGCCAATAAAAAGTTTGATTACGATTATACGCAAGGTAGCAATAGTCTCTTGATCACCGGTTCCCAAGGGCACCACCAAAAATTCATTTACGACGGTATGGGGCGAGAGGTTTATCATTTATCCGAGGATGAATCAGGCATTTTCCGTATAATTGGCGAAACTCATTATGATGCAGAAAGTCGCGTCTTATATTCAATTGAGCGTGATTGGTATGACAGCGATCCAATAGAATATACCACGCGATATTATTACAATATATTTGGGGAACTGGATCACACGGTAATGCCTAATGGAAATGTATTACTCAGTAAATTCGATCCTGTAAAACTGACGACAAAAACGGGAATTGAAGGTCTGTCTTACGATATTATTCAATATGATATCAACGGTAAACCGGTTAATGAATCGAGGTTTACCTCTGACGGCCAATTCGATTCGAGTAGCCAACGATTCTACGATAGTCACGGCCAAACCGTCAAAGCAACCGATCCTTTAGGGCATTCTTCCTATTATTCTTACGATTATTTAGGGCGAAGCTTGACTGTAACGGATCCCACCAATACGGTTAAGTCACTAGAATACGCGCCTAACTCGGCCGATCCACTCATTACTAAAATACGTGTAGCGGGTAGAGTGGTCGGAGAGCGAACTTATGATGGGCTACAAAGGATTGTTGCGGAAACTCAGGGAGAAGTAATAACGTCTTATTCGTATCGTGATAACCAAACAAGCCCTAGCAAGCAATCCTCCTCACAACAGCCTACATGGTCATTTGATTATGATCCATTGCTGAAAAAAAATACCAGTGCATCCACAAACTTGAGTCATCTAAAATTTGAGTATGACTCTGTGACAGGTAAACTCATTTCAAGTGAGAATGAAAATAGTAGAAACATCTACGAATATGACCACCAAGGGAGACTTACAAAAGAAGTCAGAACAGTGAATGGTGTGTATTATGAATCAATATATAAGTATTCTATTCTAGGTGTTTTACTGTCGTATACCGATTACCTGGGTAATATCGAGAGCTACACTTATGATTGTAAAAAAAACCTTATTGAAATAGAAAAACATAGTCAAAATATAATTTATGTAACTAGGTTTGAATACGATCAATATAATAGATTGATCACTCAGTCTTGTTATGACTCAGATGAAATAATAAATAATCGAGTGGATCACCATATCTATTGGGATTGTTTTACTAGAGAAATAAATAGAATAATAACAAAATCAGGAAATATCCTATTTTCCTTAAAAACAGAATTTGATCTAGCGGATAGAATAATCTCGAAAGAAAAATCAAAAGAAGGCGTGATTTTACAGAAAGAAGAATTTGGCTACGACGAAAAAAGTCGCCTCTTACGCTATAGTGTTTCCGGGCCAGAACGTCCTAATAACATCAATGAGTTTGAAATCGAGAGTCAAACTTTCACCTATGACAGCCTTGAAAATATCAGTACTGTTGTCTCTATTTTTAATGATGACAGTGAAGATATAGAAACCTACCACTACGATAATTTGGCCGATCCTACGCAATTAAGTAGAATAGAACACAGTCACCCAGAGATTAATACAGTCAGTGTTGAATATGATGATCGAGGAAACATCATAGTAGATGAACAGAATCGCTCTTATATTTATGACGACGATGATCATCTAGTATCAGTGAAAGATGAATTAGATGAAATTATATCAGACTATTCTTATAATGCAGAAGGGCAACTAATCAGTAAAAAAGGTGATGGGAGTGTAATCTCATATCTATATCGAGGAGATCAACTTATTAATGAAATCAGTCAAGAAGGAAGCACTAGTTACCTTCGATATTTAAATAAACCCATACTCCGTTTATACAATGAAAAGAATTCTATGCTTCATCAATTTTTAGCACTCGATAAAAATGGTAGCGTACTTTCAGAAATTAGTTTCGGGGAAAATGAAGACAAAAACTATATTTACATGCCATTTGGCTATAAAACTATCAATTAGTTTTTATATAGAGGGTAATAACATGATGGAAGATAACCTAAATACTCTTTTCCGACAAATTCTCACGCCTAAAATAGCGGATAAGAATAGAGTCAGGACGTCGAATAATGACCATGGTCTGGTCGATCGGCATGGCCAACCACTTAAAAAGTATAAGCAACAGAAGGATGCGATCATCACTCGCTCTGAACAGGATAAATGGATTGTTACCGACATCAAGAATTTGGACAGCCGACCTTCAGAAATATCACGAAGAGATTTCTTGCACAATAGCCTTCTTTTAATGTGTGGTTCTCTTCTTCCTATGCCCGGTAGTAGCGCTCTAGCGAGCCCCCAAACGATGTTATTCGAATCAAAAATTTTGCAAAGGAATATGCTGGGTTTTCATGGGGAACGCATGGATCCATCTACGGGGTTGTATCCAATGGGCCAAGGGTATCGCTGGTACAATCCGGTGTTACGGCGATTTTGCCAATATGATCGTAATGCTTCGCCGTTCGGAGTTGGTGGGGGGAATGGCTATGCTTTTGCGATGAATAATCCCATCGGAATCACTGATCCATCGGGGCACGGCGTTATCGCCGCTATCATAGCGTTCATTTCTTCAGTAATAGCGTCGGTGGGTTCAGCGATTTCTGCGACAGCAGGTGCGGTAACAGGCGCAGTGTCTTACGTAGGCAGTGTTGCCGGTGCGTATGCTGCGTCTGCCAGTTACTTAGCAGGTGCGACAGGTGCCACTGCAGCCAGTGTGGGTTCGTTTACAACCATTGCGACTAAGGCAATCATCTATACTGGGCTAGCCTCAGGCTTAGCCGAGGGTTTTAGGGCGAGTGCTGGCGCAATTGCACTGGCTTCAGGTGCAAGTGATGAAACCGCTCAACTGGCTGAAGATATTACTTACAATATTTTTGCCGCGGCATTTTTTTTCACCGTTGCTCTGCTTCCAATTAAATCGACCGCAACAACCGCTGTTAAGGTTGCTGGGCAGCTTGGTCGTGCTGCGGGGTCTTTAGGAGTGGCTTCACAAATTGTATCGGCAACTGGTGGTGCGATCGGTTCATCCAACAGTTTAACGGCATCTAAGCTAACCCAAGCTGCTCTTTGGCTAGGGGCTATCGCGGATACCCTGGTTCTGGCGAGTTCTCCACTAGCCAGTTTAAAAGTAGCGAAATCAGGAGGGAAATATAATCTTGAATCGATGAAAACGAGCTACACGTATAGGGTTAAGCCCAAATCAAATGGCAATAAAAAGCAAAGTTTATCTAATACCGTCGAGCGGTATAGTACGATAGGCGTTAATGCCTTGGAAAGCGCAGCAACTAACTTAGCCGTAGCCGGTTACTACGGCCAAGATTCAACAATGAATAAGGCGTCGATGACGATGACCGTATTTAATCATGGCACCATGGCTAGCCTGAATCGTAAGCAATTGGCGAATAAAACAACAAAGCGAGAGTTTTTAAAAGAAGGGCTGAGAACGGTACGTATAGGTTATAAGGGCAGCTGGGCTCTTAACGCTCACCTTCCTTTACATGAAGAAGCATTTTATGGGAGAGATGAATAAAAAGACAATTGCATTATATTATCTAATAAATAAAAAAATAATAATAGATGGTTTTAATATGTTTAAAGATCAAGTTATTTTTATAACCTGATAGGTAATGAAAAATTAAATTATTAAACACTCTGATTTCTAGTATCTCCTGGTAAGTTATTTTATCTTTGTATTCTTATTGTAAAATTTATCATTTTAAATATAGGAAAGCCAATGAGATATACTACGATAGGTATTCTAGCTATAACGTCAGTGGCCTTTGGCGTGAATGCTGAAGAATTCCCTAGGCTGGATGAAGCCCTACCTTCAGATATCAAGATTAAGGGTCAAGAGCCTGTATTCGATTTTGATGTAGACGGCTGTTATCCGGTCGCAGGGATAAGTCGAAGAGGAAAGAAAAACTCAGGGTTAGATAACTCCGGGGAACTCAACGAAAATTGTCGAGATGCAGGCTTTCTGAAAATGTCTAATACATTACATCGTTATGCCTGCATTGATAGACAAGGAAGCACTTATTGCGGGCACTTTTATGCTTTATATTTCGAGAAAGATCAGGCGCTACGTCGGTTTGATAGGATTGGTCACCGCCACGATTGGGAACATGTTGCCGTTTGGACTAAAAATGGAGCCATCACCCATGGCAGTTACAGCGCGCACGGTAAGCTAAAAACGAAACCACTTGGGCAGTTGCCTATGCAGGGCGATCACATTAAGTTCGTCTATCACAAAGAGGGTGCTTTGACACACGCCTTCCGATTCGCAAAGTCTATAGAACTTGCTGAAAACCATTATCGCTATTGGGTAACACCAACGATCACCAGCTGGTATCAGTTAACGGGAGAGGGAATATCTAATCAATCAATGAGAAACAAGCTCAACAGCTTCAACTATGGATCTGCGACTATTCCGCTGAAAGACAGCAATTTCCGAGTCAATGTGAATAATGCTCGGCCTTCTGGTTATCCTGCGTTTACTCAGGCCAGTATTGAAGCCTCAAGATAAACTCATTAAACGGACAAAGCGAAAAATAAGAGGAAGAAATAAAGAGGCAACAGAATGCTGTTGCCTCTTGTGTGTTGCCTCTTGTGTATTGCCTCTTGTGCGTTAGCTAACAAGTATGCAGTTTGAAATTAACGTTTGTTAGGTAATAAGGCGAGTAAGATTATGGGCAAGACACTTCATCCCAAAACCAGGTTGCACTTTGAGTTGGCGTTTCCCAAACTCCTGGGTTGTTTTTCGCGACAAAACAAGAGCCTTGGTAACTAACCATATCGCCATTGCTTGCTTGTGTTTGACCAGGAATCCATTCGGTGACGTTGTCTGTATTGCCGTTGCCACCATTACTGTCACCATTTTCATTACCCGTATCGATGCCGTTATCCGTGTCACCGCTGTTATTGTTATCACCATTGTTATTGTCATCACCGGCGCCATTGTCACCATTATTGGTGTCATCACAACCTGCGTCAGTCACTTCGCGCCAAACGCCCCATTGTCCTGTGCTTCCCGGTTGTTCACCGCGTGTCCACCATGCCGCCTCATACACTGTGCCATCGTGTAAAACACGGTCACCGCCTTCATAAACATTATTGGTTTGCCACGGAGCAGCGCAGCTGCTTTCATCGACTACGCGTATAGTACGCTCTACCGTAGTGGATTGATTTGCGCTGTCTGTAACACTGTATAGCAGCGTCTGCGAACCCAAACGGTTTGTTTCTACGTCTCCATAGATTTCAATCCTAGTGGTGAGATCGCCATCTTCTTCATCAGAGGCGCTCACTCCAGCTAACGAGTCAAACTCACTACCGAACTGAATACTGGTATCACTGACGCCCTTGAAGATAGGCTTAGAGCTGTACACGTCAACCGAACGCACTTTCGATGTCTGGTTGCCATCACTGTCTTCAACCAAATAAGTCAGCGCATAAGTGCCCACACTTGAAGTATTAACTTGGCCTTCAACGGTGATGTGGTGGGTTAGATCACCATCTTCATCGTCCATCGCGGTCACATCAGACATCGGGTCAAAATACGATTGATGCGCGACACGAGCGTCATCAATGCCTTTTAGAACAGGTTCATTGCTAGTGATTGGTGGTGGTGTTTGACCATGAATATAAGGCCCATAGTCACGAATAAATTGCTCATTGTAAGCGCGACCGCCAGCATCGGTGCCCATGTCCCAGTTCACAGACCAGGTCATTACGCCGCGCAGTGGTTGACCTTGTTGATTGAGCTGTTCAAACGCATCGTAAAGATCCTGTGGGTTTTGTACATAACCCGTTGCCGCTGCATCATTGTTGGCAGGAATCCCAAACACCAATTTGTTGTGCGGGATCTGATGAAAGCCACGCGTTCCGTTCGATAACGAATCGGCAATGTAGTAAATAAACTCTTGCTTGAGTGCGTCATTATTCTGTGCAATCCAACCAACACTATCTACCCAGATCCCATCACCGCCCTGATTGTAAAATTGCGGGTTGATCCAGTCGTAGTAGCCGGCGAGATTATCAATATAAGGAACGTATTTCCCACCTTGTGTCAGGTATGGGAACTCGGGTGCCATCGTAATTAAAAAGTTCTTACCCTCGGCAGCATAGTGGTCCTTGACCATTTTAAGCGCAGCAGGAATCACGATTTGGTTGTCTGCGGCAGTCACAGCGGCTTGTTCAAGGTCGATATCCAGTCCATCAAAGCCGTATTGCTCTGTGAGACGAATGATTTCTTCTGCAAACGCTTGTTCATCGCCTTTTTGTAGCTCAACGTGGGCATCAGCACCGCCTAACGCAAGCAACACCGAACGGCCTTGCTGATTGAGTTGCTCGATCTGGTTGATAAATTCTTGTTCAGACAATCCAACCGTTGGGTCTAATTTAAACGTGGGGATCCGGCCTTCTGCTGTGTCGTATACCTTCATAAAAGAAATGTCGACGACATTGTACATAGGGTTAATGTCATCCAGTGACATGCATGGTGAATTGCCTCCTTTGTATCCGGCACCATCGCACCAGTTGTGCCAGTACCCTACAACAACGTTACCATCTGGGTTGACCATTTCACCGGCCATGGCTGAAGCAGACGCGGCTGAACCCGATAGCGCCGCTAAACCCAGACAAATTGCCATAGGTAATGACTTGATATTGAACATGTAAATTCTCCTGATTTAACCAAATAAGCGGCTGTAGATTTCTACTCACGGCTTATCTTTCAAGGTAATAAAACTCATTAGATAAGGTTTGTGTAACGGAATATTTGCCTGAAACCAGAATGGAAATCATTGACTGAATAGACAGCTGCGATCGATAAGGTCCGTGTATATGCCCAACAAACAAGCTGATTTCAAAAGCCAAGTTATGTTGAGTTAAGAAAGGCCAACAACCAATGAAACGAGTCGTTTCATTCAGAAGCAAGTCACTCTCTCTCATAATCCATCCATTAATAAGTGAGCCAAACAACGGCAATCAAGCAATGGAGTAGTCTAAGTGAAGCGAATTGTTCCAATATGTGTACTGATAGCAGGTACGTATTCCACATTGGCCACCGCCGCACCTGAGTGGGAAAAGAAAAGTTACTCAGGTGGTGTTCAGGTGTGTCATGAGCAAATGTTATTTAAATCAAAATGGTGGGCTGGGTCGTATAACGAGCCGAATCCGCAAGGAGCGTTGAGCTCTAATCAAGCAGGATGGGGGAATGATCCCTGGCTGCCTATTCCAGACTCTAACGAGTGTGGGACAGAGCAAGGCAACCAGGCTCCGATCGCTAATGCAGGTCGAGATCTTAATGTTCAGTCACCGAAAAGTTCGATTCGTATCGACGGTTCAAACTCATCGGATCCCGATGGTGACACACTCAGTTATGTCTGGACTCAAGTGTCTGGACCAACAGTGTCTCTCAGTAATGCGAATAAATCAGTAGCATCATTTGCATTACCTGAATTAACAAAGGATACCCAGTATACCTTCCAATTGGTTGTCGATGATGGTCAGACCTCCTCTCTCGATCTAGTCAAAGTCACCGGGTTAGCGATGGCGGTCGAGAATACCCCACCCACAGCCAATGCAGGCGCTAATTTAAGCGTCCAATCTCCGCGTTCCGCGGTAAGTCTTGATGGTTCTGGTTCACAAGATGCGGATGGCGACCCACTCATCTATCGCTGGCAGCAAGTGTCTGGCCCAACGGTGACGCTGAAGAATTCACAGCAAGCCCAAGCAACATTTGAAATGCCTGAACTGACCAAGGATACCAACTATACCTTCCAACTGACCGTTGATGATGGTGATGTCTCGTCTAAAGATCAGGTAACGATCACAGGATTGGCTGTGGTGGTAGAGAATACGCCGCCTATAGCAAGTGCAGGCGTTGACCTAAGCGTTCAATCTCCGCGTTCTTCGGTAAGTCTTGATGGCTCTGGTTCGCAAGATGAAGACGGTGATGATCTGAGTTACCACTGGCAGCAAGTGTCCGGCCCTTCAGTGACGCTGCAGAACCCAACACAAGCGATCGCAACATTTGCTCTGCCAGAACTGGAAAAAGATACCGAGTATGGTTTCCAATTGATCGTTGATGACGGTGAAGTCTCATCACAAGATCAGATCACGGTGACTGGTTTGGCTAAGGTGATAGAAAATACGCCACCGACTGCGGATGCAGGAACCGATCAAGAAGTTCAGTCTCCAGCTTCTAACGTGCGCCTTGATGGCGCGGGTTCACAAGATGCAGAGGGTGACGAACTCACTTACCAGTGGCGTCAGCTATCTGGTGATGAAGTGTCACTGAACAATGCAAATTCAGCGGTGGCGACCTTCTCTATCCCGGGTCTAACACAAGAATCTCATTATTCGTTTGAGCTAACAGTGAGCGATGGCGAAACAACATCAAAGGATACCGTTCAAGTTTATGCACTTGCAGAGCTTGAGCAACAAGAGCCCGGCTCTATTGTCATCGAGATGGACCAAGGTGACCTCGGCATTCCGAGTGCTTCTACCTACGAGGTCGTTCTAACCTCTCTAACAACTGGAGCGAGTCAACGCTTTGAGATGACAGCTCAGGGTGACCAACAAATTGTAGATTTAGCGCCAGATGAGTACCAAGTTTGGATTGAATTTGAAGATGACTACCAACCAATAAACGTACCGCGAGTCATAGCGGTGACAGACGAAAGCCCAATGACACTGGCATTTCGCGTTAAACCAAGTGTTGACTTAGAAAAACTCTCGACCATTGATGGCGTCGAAGTCAGCACTATCATTGATGGCGTATTTCAGGCGCGTCAAATGACCTGGGGTGACGGCTATTTATACGTTGGGTCATCGGCTATATCCGAAGAGAATGGTGCAAGAGGCAACAAAATTTACGCTATTCCTTACGATTATCGTACCGGTTTAGCTGGGGATCCAGTTATTGTCGCCAGTGGTTTAGTTGAACCACACGGTGTGGCGTTCAAAAACGGAGACCTTTATTTCGCTACGGCGGCTGAACTGTATCGTGTCAAAGACGTCGCCTCCAATTTAGGCAAACCGTCAGAGCCTGAAAAGCTGATTGATTTGCCAGCAGGTGACGACAACTTCCCCCTCGAACCCGTGGGCTTATACTGGCACCAAAAGCATACGCTCAAGTTCAACTCATTCGATAGTAGCGACGAGAACTTATACATTTCTATTGGCTCTCCGTGCAATATTTGTGTGATCGACGAAGAGGTCAAATACGGCTCAATACTGGCGGTCGACTTAGAGACCCTCAATGTTGATCAAATAGCCGATGGAATCCGAAATACCGTCGGGTTTGACTGGGATCCAAGATTGGGCGACTTATGGTTTACCGACAATAACCCTCAAAATACCGATGGACACAACACCTATTTCCCAGGTGAAATCAACAAAATATCCGCAGCCCAGTTAGCAGATAAAGAGATGCCACATTTTGGCTTCCCTTATGTCTCAGGTGAGGACACCCTGTCCATTACCCAAGAGCAAGAAAATGGAACGTCCGTCTATACCGGTGGTTATGATTATCTGCCACCAGGGGCGATTTACTCAGGCATCCTAATCAAAGACATTGATCCTGCCAATTTCCAAGCACCAGAATTTGAACTGGAAGCCGGCTCGGCACCATTAGGGTTGACATTCTGGCAGCCAGATGGGACCACGCCAACGAACGGACAAAGCTCGTTTGTGTACGCAACACATGGCCCAGGCGATGGAAAAAGAGCCGGTTATGAACTGCGTATTATGACATTGGATTCTGAAGGGAAACCTATCTTTGATCGCTCATTGATCACCGGATGGAAACAACCTGAGGGCATTTCAGGTAAGCCAGTCGAAATGTTAGTCATGCCAGACAACAGCTTGCTCGTGTCTGACGATGCTGGTAATACGCTATATCGTTTGCAATACAACCCAACGTCAGAAGGCCGAATTGAGCTTTCACCGACAAAAGGTGACCTTGCAGAAGACGAAAGTTTAGTTGAAGCCACATTGACCGACAGCAACGGCGTAGCAAGACGCTTATACATGTCGCTATCTTCAGGAGGTTACACCATTGATCACCTGGAATACGGTGATTACACCCTATCTATTCCAACACATGAAGGGTTAGAGCCCACCGAATCTGTTTACCAGATTACCGTGAATCAACAGCAGCCTCTCGGTGAAGTAAGTTGGAGTTATGAAGATGATTCCGGTGACGAAAAACCGCTCGGCACAGTGACAGTCAATGCACCTGATGCGCCAAGTAATTCAGCGCCGACCATTTTGTTAGAAATGGAGGCAGCAGAAGGGGGCACGGTATACATCGATTCAGAATGGGGAGAAGCCACCACAGCCGAGATGAACGTTGGTCAATATACGGTTGATTTCCCATACACCGGAACGGCCATTCCTTCGCCAAAACAGCAAGACGTCAATTTGTCGGCTTCAGGTGCGGCACTGAACTGGACGTACACCGAATATGACAACGATGAAGACTACTTTAATGCCGTTATGGAAGGGGAATGTTCAGGGTGTCACAACGGAGGCAACTTCGCCCCTGATCTCTCTGAAGGCCCATCAACAGGTCTGATTGAAAACTATTACGACAACCCGAATATTATTGCCGATAAAATTGCAGCGATGACAGACATGCCAGGAGTCACCTGTGATTCCACATGCCAAGAAACATTGGCCCGTTATCTTGAAGACGACCTTTGGGGAGATGCGTTACCCAACATTGTTGATAGTGCAGAAGTCTACGGCAGTCGTCACTTACGCTTGCTCGGACAGTCTGAATACATCAACACAGTGAACGATTTGTTCGACGTTGAGATCGATAAATCCTCATTACCATCGGATGATAAAGAACAAGAAGGTTCGCTCTATGGCAACGCAGGCGAGTTTGGGTATCTATCGAGCGACAAAATGAACAGCTACCTAAACGCGGCGGTGTACGTCCAAGAAAATATGGACATTTACGCACTGAGTCAGTGTAAAAGTGGCAGTGGCGGCAATACCCCTGAATGGAACCCAAGCCAAACCTATGTGGCCGGTGACATGGCGGTTGATGACGGCAAAGTTTATCTTGCAAACTGGTGGACAACAGGTAATCCGCCGAAAGAAAACTCAGCCCCTTATGGCCAACCGTGGACCTATGTCGAAGATTTTGAGGCTGGCGACCCTGACTGCCTGGAAAACTGGTACTGGGAAACCGCTGAGAGAATGTTCAAGCGTCCTCTCACTGAAACCGATAAAGCCTTGTATCCAGCCAGCGACATTGAGCTGAGTTTGGCTAAGATCCTCGTGTCGCCGCACTTCCTTTACCGAAGAGAAGGGGGGCACCTTAATGATGAAGGCAATTATCACCTCAATGCGTATGAGTTAGCGAACGTAATTTCTTATACCGTACTCGGCTCTGTGCCTGATGAAGAGTTGTGGTCAACCGCGAAAGACGGCAGTTTGATCCGCTCAGACGTATTAGGGCAACAAATTGATCGCTTGTTATCAACCCCACAAGCTTACGAGCAATTTGCCAACTTTATGATGCAGACTCTAGAGTTTGACGAAGAACGCGTTGTCGTTGACCGAGAGGGCATGTCTGAAGATGTGGGTGAAGCCATGCTGGATGAGTTTACAACGTACATTCGCGAAACCGTATTTGGTGAAGAAATGGGGCGTTTTTCAGACCTGATGGCTTACGAGAATACGTACGTCAATCAAGTGCTGGCTAACCATTACGGATTCAAAGGCAGCTTTAATTCTGGTTTCAAAGAAACAGCAATACCGAATGAACGTGGTCAAGGGCTACTCAGTCTCGGGGCGATTGCTGTGGCATACAGTACCGATGAACAAACGCGTCTTATTCCGCGCGGAAAAATGGTTCAGCATTCATTACTCGGTTGGGAGCAGGCCATACCTTCTGGCGCAGCCCCAGACGACATAGTGAACGACACCTCAACCAAAGATTTCTGGACTCAAGCGACAGGGCCATCGACTGAATGTTGGGTATGTCACGAGAAAATGAATGATGTGGGTTTTGCCTATGACGTACTGGATAAAACAGGACGTTACCGCGCTTACGAAGATTACACCTCCGTACACGGTGAAGTGTTTAACAATGTCGCGCTTGATACTCAAGGCACATTGATTGATGTTGATGGAACCGATACACAGTTCGATGATCTAGAAGACATATCACTCTATTTGGCAAACAGCGAACAGGCTAAGCAAGCCTTTGTTAAAAACTACATCTCTTACACATTGGGTGAAGCGTCAGTAAGATTCGCACCCTTATACCCTGAATACGCTTCGTTTGAGCAGTTCAAACAGCTAATGAAGGATTTACTAATGTCGACCACCGTTATTGAGCGTGAGGAGTAATAAAATGACTAAATTAACGACGGTATCAAGACGTTCATTTCTAAAAGCCTCTGTCTTTGCAGGAATGGGGGTAGGGTTAGCGAAATTCTCTACCCAATCTTTTGCTTCTAATGGCAGTGCGAGTGGTAATGCAAGCAAATTCATCTTTGTCAATTTTTCCGATGGCTACCCAAGGGGAACTTGGCATCCGACTGGCAATTCAGGCGGGCTGACAATGAACGCCTGTACTGAGGGGCTAGAAGCGTATAAAAACGACATCGTGTTTTTAGCCGGATGCCGAAGCGAAGGCGGCACAGGGCACAGTGGTTACAATGGCGTATGGCAAGAAGAAAGCGGCCAAGGCTCGATTGATGTGCATTTTGAATCGGTTTACGCACAAGGCATGCCCAAACGAGCACTGCGCCTGGGTGTCGACACCAAATACTGGGGGCACGGTGGGTTAGTGACCAGCCGTTCGGTTAATGGCAGCGGTTTAGTGCATAACGATGATCCTAATGCCATATTTTCAGAGCTTTATGGCTCACAGGAAGGAAATCAAGACCCAGTCGAACAACGTAAGCTTGCGTTATTGAGCAGTTACTTAGAAGACGTGGCTCATTTAAGCGACAACCTAGGAGGGCTTGAACAACGTAAGCTAGATACCTACAGCCAGGCGACAACACAAACCAAGCAAGAGTTAGAAAACGCCCTAACGGACACAGGGCAATGCTCGACCAGTTTGTACATGAGTGACAGTTATGGCCGAGACAAAACCGCAGATTTGCAGGTTGCCAACGCCGCCATGGCGTTATCGTGTGGTAAAACCAATATCGTGTCGTTGCAGCTGGGCACATCGAACGATTCCAAGGTCGTGGAAACCGTCAGTACTACGCCGCCACATTCCGCCTCGCATTATGGTTCTGCTAGCCTGAAGCAAACCTACATTGCACACAGGCAGTGGTATGTGAGTAAAGTGACTCGGTTGATTGAACACTTAAAATTGATGGGCGTCTATGATGATTGCATCATTTATGTCACCTCAGAAATGGACGACGGACAAGCCCATAGCTCAAACGACTTGCCTTGCATGTTGATTGGCGGAAAAAATTCCAAGCTAGTCACCCAAAACGGCGGACGGATCATCCGTAACGTTGGGGCAATAGGCCAGGTATTGTCATCAATGGCTTCTGCGTATGGAGTGCAAACCCCGTATCAAAGCCCGGTGATCAACGATTTGTTTGTTTGAAACCAATAAGGTAGGAGGAAAGTAACTAAACAACAATACGTTAGGTATCGTAAGAGAACTCAAGTCTAGCACTGAAAAAGCGAGCTCTGAAACCTCTAGCTCTAATATAACCAACCATAAAGTGGGCATGTCATAACGACATGCCCACTTTTTTTCCTCACATTTTTCCCTCACATTCGGCTCACATCTATCCAGAGTAACGCGTTGTTTCATCGCTTTAGCGTTATCGGCCTGCGAAAATTCCGCCTAATAAATAATGAAGGAAACACAAAGAATGCGCCCACGATTACTGTCCCCATTGATGGCATTGTTGCTATTAACCGCCTGTGGCACAGAGAGCAATAAAGGGTTGCCTACCCAGCAACAAAGTACTCCAGATGCTTATTCAGACAACGATGCTTATTCAGACAACGATGCTTATGCAGACAGCGATGGTGATGGCGAAAGTAATTCCAATGAAATTTCAAACGGAACCAACCCAAACGACGCCAATGACCCTATTCAAGGTGGAGACTCTGATCATGATGGAGACGGAAACCAGAATGGCGTTGATCCAGACTACTCACCAGAACTCGACAGTGACAACGACGGTGTGACTGACGGCAACGAATACGAAAACGGGTCTAACCCACTCGACCCCAACGACCCGCTGCCAGGTGGCGGAGAAGACCATGATGGCGATGACATACCCAATGGCAGTGACGCAGACTACTTGCCAAATAACGATGAAGACAACGATGGAGTATCCAACGGCCATGAATATGAAAATGGCAGCGACCCACTTAACCCCAACGATCCGCTTATAGGCGGTGGGCACGACCTAGACGGTGACGGCGTCACAAATGGGGCTGACTCAGACTATAACCCCGACGGCGATACGGATAACGACGGCCTCACCAACGAAACAGAATATGGGCAGGGAAGCGATCCTCTTGATGCAAATAGCCCCATTGCGGGTGGCAACATGGATCATGATAGCGATGGCACACCGAATGGCGCTGATCCCGATTACAACTTACAGGTCGATACTGATGGGGATGGCTGGACAGACAACGAAGAAGTAGAAAATGGATTTAATGCCAACGATTCACATAACCCAGTGATGGGTGGACATGGAGATTTAGATGGAGATGGTATTAAAAACGGTCGAGATCCTGACTATTCTGAGCTGGGAGATGCCGATAGAGATGGCCTTACCAATGGCTCTGAATATCAAAACAACACAGACCCGAACGACGCTAACGACCCTGTGGCAGGAGGTGACAGCGACCTGGACGGTGATGGTACTCCAAATGGTGCCGACACTGATTATGAACCCGAGGGGGATGCTGATGGCGACGGGCATAGCAACGAGCTGGAATATATTGAGACGAATAATCCCCTAAACCCGAACGTCCCTGTTCTGGCGGGCGATCAGGACCTAGATGGTAATGGTGTCGTTAATGGCGTGGATGTGGATTACAACGCCAATGCCGATGCCGATGGTGATGGCCTCAGTAACTGGGTTGAATACCGAGATGGATCAGACCCCGTTAATTCCAACCACCCCGTATTTGCGGGCGAGCAGGATATTGATAGTGATGGCATCGTCAATGGCACCGACGCTGATTATCACGGTGATCACGACTTTGATGGCGATGGCTATTCAAACGAAACTGAATATCGTGATGGATCCGATCCCACCGATCCCAACAGCCCTATCGCGGGTGGCGCGCAAGATGACGACAAAGATGGTACCCCAAATGGCGCCGACCCAGATTATAACCCCGCCGCCGACAGTGATGGTGACGGCCAAACCAATGGCGCAGAAAACATGTCGGGCACGGATCCGGTCAACCCCAATGATCCCGTTATGGGCGGCGCTCAAGACATCGATGGCGATGGGATCGCTAATGGTGTCGATCCTGACTACCAGGCGGATGCCGACGACGACAGCGATGGACACAGTAACGACACAGAATACGGTTCAGGCACCAACCCGAGTAACCCAAACGACCCGTTAGTGGGTGGGGACCAAGATCTCGATGGTGACGACACCGTTAATGGAATCGATTCCGATTACAGCGCGAGTGGTGATGCTGATAACGATGGCATCAGCAATGAACACGAATACGGCCAAGGTACTAACCCAGCCAACCCAAACGATCCGGTTCCCTTTGGTGACCAAGACCTAGATGGTGATGGGGCCGTTAACGGCACCGACCCAGACTACGCCCCGGGCAATGACAGTGATGGCGATGGCCTAAGCAACGAAGACGAATATACATCGGGTACGACCCCTTCAGATGCAAACGACCCAATCTATGCCGGTGACCGAGATTTAGACGGCGACGGAGCGGTGAATGGCATCGACGAAGACTACCAAGCCAGCGGTGATTTCGATGGCGATGGCCTAATGAACGAAGAGGAATACCAGTCAGGCAGCAACCCAGCTGATCCCAATGACCCAATCGTTGGGGGCGCGCAAGATTTGGACAACGATGGAGAACCTAACGGCATTGACCCAGACTACACCCCAGCCCACGATACCGATGGGGATGGCCTAACGAACGAAGCCGAATACACCGATGGAACAGATCCATCAAATGGTAACGACCCGGTGGTGGGTGGAAATGGAGACAACGACAACGACGGCATACCCAATGGGATTGATCCAGATTACAGCGCCAGCGCCGACGCAGACGGCGACGGTTTAACCAATGGCGAGGAAACCACCGCGGGCAGTGACCCACTGGATGGCAACTCCCCGATTTATGCAGGTAATAGCGATGTGGACGGTGATACCATCCCCAACGGAGTGGATGAACATTACGATCCGAATGCCGATCAAGACGGTGATGGCCTCACTAATGAACAGGAATATATCGAAGGCAGTGACCCAACCAACCCGAACGACCCCGTTTATGCAGGGAACGAAGACCTCGACGCAGACGGTATCCCCAATGGTGTTGATGAAGATTACCTTCCCACTAACGATGGCGATGGCGATGGCTTTAGCAATGGCGAAGAATACGGCGCAGGCTCCGACCCGGCAGATGCCAATAACCCGGTATTCGCGGGAAACGAAGATTTAGATGACGATGGCGACCCCAATGGCATCGACGACGATTACAGCCCTTCTAGCGATGAGGACAGTGATGGTCAAAGTAACCAAACCGAGTATCAAAATGATGGGAACCCGACCGATCCAAACATCCCACTTTACGCAGGAAATCAAGATCTGGATGGCGACGGTACGGTCAATGGTGCGGATACCGACTACAATGCATCGGGAGATTTTGATGGTGATGGCATTCAAAACGAGGCGGAGTATCAGCAAGGCAGCGATCCCGCCGACCCTAACAGCCCGATTATACAAGGCAATGAAGATTCCGATGGCGATGGTATTCCCAATGGTGCCGACCCAGATGTAAACCCTGGTTCTGATGCCGCTGGGGATGCTGACGGGGATGGGGTGTCCAACCTCGACGAATACAACCAAGGCAGCGACCCATTGGTCAAGAACGTGCCGACATTGACACAGTTTGATATGTCTAAATCAGCGATCCAACCAGGAGAGAGCGTTGGGGCTACGTATACCTGGGATCAAAACCAAGGCGCTCCTGGGGAAAAAGTGTTGTACCAATGGAAAACGCCCAATGGGTCAGTGCTATTAAAAGGAAAGGCGAGCGGCGGCGTTATTCCCAATTTTACGTTGAGTGAAATAGGGATTTACACGCTGTTAGTGACACCTTCAAACAGTGCCAACATCAACGGCCCGTCGCTTGCTGGCAACATAAAGGTCGAATAGGCCATTGTTATTTGCAACTCATCGTTATTTGCAAATAATCGTTATTTAGGAATGATTGTTATTAAAGAATAATGGTTACTTGAGAGTGATGGTTACTTGAGAGTGATTGTTACTTAAGAATGATTGTTGTCTTAAAAGATATTGTCATGCGCTGTGCGTTGACTTCCTAAGTGCTAGGCGGTGAACGCACACCGAGATCCATCGACAAAGATCCTAAATTAAGCCCCTAAACTATAGTATGAACAATGTAAAAGCCTGACTTACCTAATAATACCTTTTTATTTATCTACGCTATACTCTTGTTGATCTATCTAACAATAAGACAGGGCAAGATGAGTAAGCAGTTAAAAAATATTATTATCTTTAGTGAAGTGTACTCTCAGGGAAACTATCGTGATGCCTCGGCAAACCTGGGTATGTCGATAGCCACCATTTCTAGGGCAATCAATGAACTGGAAGAAGACAGCGAAGTTCAGTTGTTTATCAACGTCAAAGGCGAATTTCGTCCGACGGTTTATGCCCATACGCTTTACGAACGATTAACCGTGACTAATACAGAACTTGTGAGCACTTATAACCTGTTTAAATCCGACAGTCACTGCGTTAACGTGCTTATCCCACCACAGCTATCCTCCTCGAATTTGGTTGAAAAACTGGTGGAATACAATCAAGAGTTTGATGTTGCTCTCGTCATTAACGAAGCGCACAGATACGGCTCTTATGACGAAGCCTATACCGCACTGGTGAATGGCGAACTGGATTTTATGTTGGATGGCTACCCCAATAAAGCCAATAGCTTTATTTCAGAGCATATCGGCGAGTTCAACGTCTCACTGATTGCGTCTAAGAAGTATCACGACTCCATCAGCGTGAATGACATAGACGAAAAAACCAAGTTCGCTAAATATTCTTGGCTGGGGCAAACGGGCGATTATTTTCACCAGCATTTTGGCGTGACACCGGAAAAACAGGTTGGATTTGTCACTCAAAACGCGACGAACTATTTTCAGGTGGTGAAAGAGACCCCTTTTATCGGTATCTGCCGAACGGATATCCTTCCTAACTTAGAAAAACACTATGTCTATGATGAAAGTCCATTCATGACGGCCAACATATATTTTGTTACCACAAAAGCGGCCTTACACAACAAGCCGGTAGTAAAGTGGTTTTATGAAAACTTTAAAAACAGCGACCAGATGATTCCGAATAGAGAATTAAAGATGAAGTGATCTGGGATCCAAGTGTCCTCGAGGGATGAAAAAGCGATAAGACGCTATTTTAATTAGACGCTATTATAATTAGACGCTATTTTATATTAGACGCGATTGTTTATTAGACGCGATTGTTTATTAGATGCGATTGTTTATTAGAAGCGATTGTTTACAAGAGAGTGAGTGATTTTTTGTAACCAAACAAACAGATCACTCACTCTCTGAAACCGAACCTCTTCAGTTTAGTCTTGCCTAAATGAATTAATGGCGCTCAAGATCAAGCTGCATGACCTTAACCCAAGCCTGAACAAAATCGGTAACAAAACGATTTTTTGCGTTATCAAAAGCGTACACTTCTGCAACGGCTCTGAGCTCTGAGTTTGAACCAAAGATCAAATCCACCGGTGTTGCCGTGTATTTCACCTTACCTGTTTTCAGCTCAACACCCTCGTATATGCCTTCTGATTTCGCTTTTCGCCACTGAATGGACATATCCAACAAATGCACAAAATAATCATTATTGAGCGTACCCGGCTGGTCGGTAAACACACCATGAGAGCTACGATCTGTATTCGTATTCAGTGCGCGCATTCCTCCGATAAGCACCGTCATTTCTGGGATGGTTAACGTCAGTTGATCCGCTTTGTCGACCAACGCCTCAACCGGAGACAGCGAATAGCCACTCTGATCATCGCTTTTTTGATAAAAATTGCCTTCATAAAAATTACGGAAGCCATCAGCATGCGGTTCAAGCACAGCAAAAGAAGCCACATCTGTGTTTTGTTGTGTTGCATCGGCTCGCCCTGGGGTAAAGGGGACGGTGACGTTAACGCCAGCCTCTTCAGCGGCTTTCTCAATTGCCACAGCGCCACCTAAAACAATCAGATCCGCAAGCGACACCTGTTTATTGCCCTTAGTGGGTTGGTTACCCGCTGACTGGTTAAAAGCGGACTGAATGGATTTTAGCTCCGTGATCACACGCTTGAGTTGTTCAGGGTTATTCACCGCCCAATTCTTTTGCGGTTCTAGAGCAATACGAGCACCATTGGCTCCTCCGCGCCTATCCGAATCGCGGTAAGACGAAGCCGATCCCCAGGCAACATTTATCAATTCAGGCACCGTTAATTCAGAGCCAAGCACGCTTTGCTTCAAATCAGCAATATCTTTGTCGTTTACCAATGTGTAATCGGGTGTTGCAATTGGATCTTGCCAAATAAACGCTTCGTCAGGAAAATCATCACCCAAGTAGTGACTGCGTGGGCCCATATCTCGATGGGTAAGCTTAAACCAAGCCTTAGCGAATGAAAGGCGATACGCATCTGGGTCGGCTAAAAAGTGCTCTGCGATCTTTTTGTATTCAGGGTCGAACTTAAATGCTAAATCAGCCGTCGTCATCACAGGAGGATTAAACTTCCCCTTTACGTGTGCGTCAGGAACCGATTCATGCAACGATTCATCTGTTGGCACCCACTGAATCGCGCCTGCGGGGCTATGCACCTGCTCCCATTCAAAGTTCAGCAAGTTTTGAAGGTACAGCGATGTCCAGCTTGTTGGGGCTTGCGTCCACGCACCTTCCAGCCCACTGGTGATCGTATCTTCCGAGTGGCCTTTGCCGCATTTATTTTGCCAGCCTAGCCCTTGCTGTTCTATGGAGGCGGCTTCGGGTTCTGCGCCCAAACACTCCGATGATTTGTGAGCGCCATGCATCTTACCAAAGGTATGTCCACCCGCCACAAGCGCCATAGTTTCTTCATCATTCATCGACATACGGCCAAAAGCCTCACGTATGCTTTTAGCAGAAGCGAGAGGATCCGGAACCCCATTAGGCCCTTCCGGGTTAACATATATCAGGCCCATATGGGCGGCGGCTAATGGTTTTATTAACTCACCTTTCTCATTGCGCCTATCACTTGCGAGCATTTCTAATTCAGGCCCCCAATAAACAGTATCAGGCTCCCAATCATCGGTGCGCCCTGCGGCAAACCCGTAAGGGGTAAAGCCCATATTCTCTAAAGAAACATTACCAGCGAGCACAATCAAATCGCCCCAGGAAATACTTTCACCGTACTTTTTCTTCACCGGCCACAACAAGCGCCTTGCTTTATCTAGGCTCGCATTGTCAGGCCAACTGTTCAGTGGTGCAAATCGTTGCTGTGCGCCACTTGCGCCGCCTCGTCCGTCAAGCGTGCGGTACGTGCCTGCCGAGTGCCAAGCCATACGAATGAAAAACGGACCATAGTTCCCCCAGTCTGCTGGCCACCATTGCTGAGAATCGGTCAGGGTTGCATTAATATCCTTTTTCAAAGCCACCAAATCAATGTCGCTAAACGCTAGCTTATAATCAAAATCTTCCCCTAACGGATTAGATCGTAAATCATGGTCACGAAGTGGTGACAGATCAAGCTGATCTGGCCACCAAAATTGATTGGATTTGGCGTGTTTAGCCTGTGAGTGTGATGCTGACTTTCCCTCATTATTGCTATATGAGGCGTCTGCAGACCCCAATTTATTTTTAGTAATATCGCCCTTAGGTGCCGCCACTGGAGCGGCAAACAGTACCGTGGCCCAAAAAACCACCGCGACCAAAGTGATCAAAATGGCCAAAGCAGTTAAAGGGATAAGAATGGGGTTAGTAGAACGGGTTAATTTTTCTGAAGTATTCATGGAGCACTTTCTCCTGGATATGACAGGTTATGGATTATCAACGTGTTATGAGTTATCAATAAGATATGTGTTATCAATGTGCGTGGTCATCAGACTGCATATTCGGAACTGTACCCCAATTTTTCTGCTTATAACGTAATCACTATGATTCATAAAAAGACAGGCACTTAATCGACGGTTAGTTTGTTGAAATATCGCTACTGTTGTTTTTGTAAATTAGGTCGTTGATGTCTTTGTGACTACCTGTCGTCTGGTTTAATTAATTGTTTTATAAAGTTTTTATTATTTATTTTGCGATATTTCTCATCCATTTTCTTCGCTCAATTAGAGACAAATTCATCCCAAAGTTCCCTTTCTAATCATGAAACGAGCCGTTTCATTGTCTCGCTGTGCCTCGGCTGTAAGAATCGCTCCAACTCAGTGAGAGCGGGCGTGATTTCAAGGCGTGACGTAAAGGTCTAGCTTCAAGGTCTAGCTACTAGGTCTAGTAGGTCTAGTTTCTACACGAAGAAAACGGTCCCTCTTGAAGTCAGGTCTCACTGCTGAAAGGTCAAGTGAACGTCAAAACATGAACGACCTTGGTGCGCTCCCTTGGTCATCTATTAACTTGGTCATCTATTAACATGGCCATCCATAAAAAAGTAACCATTGACAAAGTAACCATTAATTAAACGGAACATCATAGTTAATGACTAGGAGTCTTAGAAAATGAAAATACAAAAAATAGCCATCGTCATCAGCTTATTGCTTTCTACAGGCGCCTCGGCAGGCGGCATTCATGAAGAGGGCGAGTTTTACCTGGGCGGTAAAGCAGGAGGCTCTATTTTTGGTGAGCCATGCGACGGCAACAGTGTCGATTGTGAAGATGCCACTGAAGCCCTGGGTTTGTATGGCGGTTATCAGATCAACAAATGGCTGGCGTTAGAAGGCGGTTATGACTACCTAGGTGGGCCAACCGCAACCTACCCAGCGATAGACCAACCTAACAGCCAGGTTGATTATGAAAGCACCGTGCAGGGGTTCGAATTGGGCCTAAAAGCGGATTACGCCCTAACAGAGCGACTGGCTCTATTTGGTAAAGGCGGAACAATGCTGTGGCAGGTAGACAACGACGCTAACGAGCCGATAAAAGGGTCAATCAATGAGAGCGGCTCTGGAGCATCACTCATGCTGGGCACCGGGTTGGAGTACCGTTTGTCACCCAGTTTGAGCACCCGCTTGGAATACCAATACATCGAAAGCGTGGGGGATGATTCAACCGGCTCATCTGATGTGCATGTTGTTAGCTTGGGGCTGGATTACCGTTTTGGAGGCGCGTCGAACCATTCAACGTCGCCATCGCCTGTTGAAGCCCGAGCGAGCGAGCCAATGACGGATAGGGAAGAAAAGGCCAAAGACATGATGCAAGAAGACATGATGCAAGAAAAGATAGCAGCCGTCGCCGTGGCCCCCCAGGTTATTGAAACGTTCACGCAAGTGCTGAGTGGGTCAAGTAATGAAGCGCTGTTTGAAAGCAACAGTACCGAGATGTCCGCCGAGCTGAAAGTACAACTGCTGCATGTACTTGAACGCTTGCAACGCTACCCAGAAACAACGGTGCAGATCATTGGTCACACCGACAGCCTGGGCGACGCCAATTACAACCTGTCGCTCTCGGAAGTCCGTGCACAAAAAGTGGCGGATTACCTAGCGTCTCAAGGGGTATCTCGTCAGCGCATGACGGTGAAAGGTGTCGGGGAGCTCAACCCGATCGCATCGAATGACACCGCGGGTGGTCGAGCCCACAACCGCCGAGTCGAAATCGTGTCACCAGAAGTGACGACACAAAGCACAATCATTGAACAGAAAGAACAATAAAGGAACACCATAATGATGACAATAACCAATAAACAACGAATGAAAATGGTGGCGCCGTTAATGGCGGCGCTGCTACTGAGCGCCTGTGGTGACAAAGGCGATGAAGGTTTACCTTCCCAAACAACGCTCGCTGGTGACAGCCAAATGTGTGAAGTCAGCCCAGGTTTTTCTATTGCGTGTGACGATGACAATGATGGTATCTCTGATGCGGATGAACTCCTCAACGGAACCAACCCGAATGATCCGAATGACCCAGTACAAGGGGGCGATAAAGACACCGACGGCGATGGCATTAAAGACGGCCAAGAAGTGACGGAAGGTTGGGACAAAACCGACCCGAATGACCCAGTGCAAGGGGGCGCTAACGACACCGACGGTGATGGCATTAAAGATGGCCTGGAAGAAATAGAGGGCTGGGACAAAAACGATGCCAACAATCCCGTGCAAGATGGCAACCAAGACAGCGATGGCGATGGCCTTAAAAATGGCCAGGAAGAGGTAGAGGGCTGGGACGACAACGACGCCAACAACCCAACCGACGGTGGCGATCAAGACAGCGATGGTGACGGCATTAAAAACGGCCGAGAAGAGCTAGAAGGGTGGGATGACAACGACGCGAACAACCCCGTTGAAAATGGCCACAACGATAGCGATGGCGATGGCTTCCCAGCGGGGCAAGAATGGCTAGAAGGGTGGGATGACAACGACCCGAATAACCCGATATCGTCAGAAAACGTACAATCGGTCGAGTTGGTTCTGAGTAACAGTGTGGTTAAGCCCGGTCTTGGGTTGCAAGCAAGCATTGATTACCAGGCGCAAGGGTATTCAGACACCTTCACCACGTTGGATGTGCCCGATGCGGATCATGTCAGCTGGGGCATCGTTGATGCGAATGGCGATAGTGTTGTAGGGTTAACCCCAACCAGTGAAGGCCATGTGACTATACCAGAGTCTGCCGAGGTGATGGATTATGTTGATGAGCCACTGACCATGCAGGCAACGTTTACCGAAGAGGGCTGGTTTAAACACCAAACTCCGCAGGAAAAAACGTTCACTGTGACACTGGCAGAGGTGTCAAGCTCTGAGGTGGCGCTGTTAAAAGACGGAGCACCGTTAGAGGGTAGCGAGATTAATATTGGTGATAGTATTCAAGCCCAAACCACGGTCACCCTGGCCGACGGTAGTGAGATTCTAGCGCCGTCGGATGCATCGACGGGCACGTGGAGTATAGACCAGGCAGCGATGGACCTAGGTGTGACGATTGATCCGGTGACCGGTGAGTTGGATACATCAGGTGTGGACAATGCGGCCGTTGGTGAAGACGGCGTCAGCATATCGATCAGTTGGACAGGGGCAGGTAGCCTTGAAGGGGGCGAAGGTAGCATAACCGTTAGGATTGAAGGATATGCATTTGAGATTACGAAGATAAGTGACACGTTGTCAATCGGGCCTTTGGTGACGGTTTCGATGGCGGAGAGCCTCGAAAACGGGATTGAGATAGGGTATACGGCTGCAGGCGATTATGCATATTATACGTGGGATGACGCAGAAGCGTATTGCGCCGCCACGTCGGGTGGGTTGATGGATGTGGGTCAATTGAATACGTTGGCAGATTGGATGGATGGCAACACCGAGATGAGTGAGCCGTATCGTCGTGGCTTAGGTTATGTGCAGACGGTAAGCAATACGATCGTAAGGAAAGACGCGTGGTATATATGGGGCGAAATAGGAAGTGATGGTGGACGTTGGACTGTAAGTGGGTGGGTAGGGGGAGAGGCGAATGTGATAGAGACAAGGTCGAAGAATTTTCTTAAGATCGCGTTAGCCTGTGCCTACCCTGGGTAGATTTCGGTTGGTGCCCGGTTTTGCTAATTATTTCGTTGTCTGATGGTGGTCAGCCGTTCCCGAATGCACCATCGCGTTAGCGGTATTAATTGGGGTCTAGGTCTTGCCATTTGCCTTCATGGTAATATTGGTAAGACCCGCTAATCCCCATCGGCGCCAACGCGTGCAATAGGCCGCCACCCGCTCGCAGGCTTGAGCGTGACTCTTGCCTTGCTGTCGGGCCAGTGCGTAACACAGGCGGCATTTTGCAGCGAAATTTGACAGGGCTCTCGGCGCCACGCCGCAGAGCCCTTTTTCGTTCACTAGGTAGCCAAGCCAATCAAACCCCTTCTCGACCCGACCAATAAACGTTTTGTCTGGGTGCTGGGCGAAACCAAACAGGTTGAAAAATTGATTCAGCCGGCGCACTGCGGTACGCAGTTGCCCATGGGTGCGAGTAAGAATGACAAAATCATCCATAAATCGCACATAATGGTTACCCGATCGACGGCACCAATCACTTAACGTTTTATCTACCGTATACAGTTGAAATCCGGCCAACAGTGGGCTAAGCGCACAGCTTCTCGGAATGCCGTTCAACGGAGTATGAAACGTGCCACCAAATTCGACACTGTAATGTAAAAACTGGCCGAGCAAGTTCAACAGGTTTGGGCAATGCACATACTCAGCGAGCTGATCAAGGAGGGGTATTTTTTGAATATTGGCGTAATAGCCTTTAATGTCGGTACGGCACACAAAACGGTACTGGCCCTGTTGAAGTTTGCGATGCAACGTGGCCACCGATTGCTTCGCCCCACCGTGGCCTTTCACATGCATACAGCTTTTGTGGCAGGGCAAAACAGGTCGCAGCGCCAAGGCGAGCAGCTTAAGCACTATAGCATCACGCGACGACCATACAACCGCCTCAGAGCCATCTGTCTTTGTGATGCGCTGCATGGGCGACAACCGATACAGCCCAGAATGCAATTGTGGCTGTAGTGACAGTAATTCCTGTTGGGCGTTGAATCTGAAATGCCAGATATCAGCGTTAGGCGGGTGGTGCCTGCGTTGGTGGCACACCCATAGGTAGGCCTGTTGGTAGGGTTTGCTCAGTGACCATATTCACCCCCCCCAACGAATGGGCTCGTGTTCGCTCAGTGAATGGTGACTCGCGACGGCGTAAGATACGCTAACCGCAAATTCGCTAGCCGCAAATTCGCTAGTGAATCTCCCGCCCCCTTTCTTTGAGATCTATCCTTACCTCATATCCAATTCACACACCCGCTTGATGATCAGCACGAGCTCTTTTGTCATGCGTTATTTCTCACATCTCATGGCTGTGAGCACACGGTATATGACCGGTAGAGGCATGCTCTATAAATCGCTGCCAGAAGGAAATATAGCCATTTTAATCGAGAATATGGATATAACTTATAACACAAGGGAATAGATAAATGGCCTATATAAATCGAATGAAACTAATCAATTATAAACGTTTAATTATCAATTAATATAGATAGTGCCAAATTAGAAAGGGTTGATGATGAAACATCGTGTTTACTTGTGGCTATTGTTTTTTTGGTCAATATAGCTAAGTAATCGAATACTAATACAAATCAAGCATCAAATAAATACTATTTTGGAAGCGATGTCAAATTAGTGTAAATATATCGTGTCAAATTAGGGTGGCAACTATATGAAGAATATATCGAATTTATCGGAATTATTAATCCACTTTGAAGCGATCTACCGTTACGATGGCCTGCGAGCCGCTGCACTTAAGACGGGCATACCATTGTGTCGATTGTCTCGGTCACTGAATGATCTAGAGACCATTGTTAAAAAGAAACTATTTTATTCGGATAAAAACGAATTTAAGCCCACACGAGAAGGCGGGCGCCTGTATCATGAGGTTGATACAAACTCGATGCTCATTAATTTATCTCATCAATTGAATGAATATATGAACCATGAAAGCATCAAAGCCTGTGTATTACCTCAAATAAAAATGAATCTAAGTGGTGAAATTATCTCGAATTATTATGACTACAGAAAAGATTCAGGGAGAGTCTTGTCAGTCACAATAACGAGTGAGTATTTTAATGAGCGGGAAATGTACAGTCAACTTCGAGCGTGTGATCTAGACATTGTGTTGTCGTATTACAAATTTGACTCTATCGCTGTGGAAAACAAGCAACTGTATATTGATGAGTATTCATTTTATCAAATCAACAATGATAATAACAAAATAGAATACTTGGCCATGCTTGGTCTAGGCAATACGAGTAATGATAATTTCATTGTTGATTTTATTGATCAGTGCTGTGATAGCGAATGTACAGTGAAATCTCTACCTAGGTTAATTCTTCCCGATATTGATAGCTTACTAAAAGTGGCAAAAGAATTGCCGCTCATTGTCCTTCTAAACAAAGCGTCGATTAGAAAATTTGTTAATTCGGGTGTTGATTTAAAAAAGATAGACAAAATAGGTACGTTAGAGCTCCCTGTTTATATTTCATACCATAAGATGAACCCTAAAAAGAAAATGATCAATATGGTGTCTGAGACATACCTGAACCTCTTGAAAGAGGAAGATGTTGACTTAGAGTGCTTGCCTGTTTAAGGAAAACAAGCTGCGTATATTAACCGCTGCGTACATTAACCTAGGTGAGCATTGGTCGTATCTATAACCGGAAAGTATTATGAATAAGAACCAGTTAAGACTCGTACTGAGAGAGCCAACAGTCAATCAGTATAATTTATTGAGGCAATCTGTTGGCTGGGAATCGATAGAAAAATATCGAGCTAATTTGGCGTTGAAGAATTCTTTACTTTCAATTTGCGCTCTTTATGAAGATGAACTTATCGGTATAGGCCGAGTCGTTGGCGATGGTGCTTTGTACTTTTATGTTCAAGATATTATCGTTAGCCCTAAATACCAAAATCAAGGTGTCGGACGAAAAATAATGGAAACTATTATGTCCAATATCAATAAAATGGAAAAAGAAGGGTCAGGTGCGTTTATCGGAATAATGAGTGATAAAGAGTTAGCCTCTTTATATGAAAAGTTCGATTTCAAATTTCAATCAGAAGATGTGCTGTATATGAGTGTTTGGCGAAAGGTAAATAGTTCACCTTGTAGAAGTAATACACTATCAAGGTATTGAATCAGTCGTTGTCATAAAAATCATGCGGTCAATATACTTGATGAAGTGCGTGAAAACGCGAAAAAGAATCACATGGCCATAATCAGTGAAATCTGAGTCGCTGTCGCTATGGAGGTGCCATTGGCCCTTTCAAGAGAGCTTTCACAGGTGAATATCGATGGCGCGATAGTGCTCGGTATCATCGAAAAAGGCGAGACAAAACATGGCCTGGTAATGGCAAGTGCGGTTATTGATAGCGTTATTCATCTTTAGTTTGTGTGCATGACGTTCAATTAGAGCACATGAAACCTGCCGGAGTCGGGATACTCGGGCCAGAGATTTACCCCACAGTCAGATCCCAAGTAGGGTAGGGCCTTATGCGTAAGCAGCCAGCGAAGCTTTGCATACTATGCTAACGCGCTAGGCAGCGTTAGTGAGTAGAGATAGCTAACGAGTTATATGTAATCCGCCAATTAATTTTGTTTTTCCTAACTTTCGTTTTTCCTAACTTTCTATGTTTAAAATAGGTGTTTGTATTTCTTGATTCGATTAAGCGATACTTACATCCCACCTATAGCCAGTAAAAATTTAGTATATAGCAAGGTCGTTATTCCTTCCCCTCAATCATTGCCATTTATACAGCATCACCATAGCCTAATGAACCATCCGTAGATTCTTCCTATATTATTGTTAACAATAAGTTACACAGAACAAATTATCCTAATTTAAACACTCTGTTTTTTTTCAGTCGTTTAGGTGCACATCACACCTATTATTCTAACTGGGTAGTAAACGTAGTGTTTGTTTTTTATTGCTACACTATTGTTACATTGTTGTTACACTATTGTTACATTGTTGATTCTCTTTTTTTTCATCAGGATTGTATTTTATTGATTTAATATTTTTGTTTTATCAGTTTTATAATTCATTAATAGGACAATAATGGCCATTTTATTTAAATATATGATATTTAAGGGGAATAATATGAAATCACAGTTAATTTTAGGTGTTGTAATACAATGTTTATTGGGATTTATATGTGTAAATGCTTCTGTTCTTTCAGCGGGGGATAATATACCTGATAACTATGAGCGTGATACGTCAACCGTAACTAATCCGTTAGAAAAAATAGCTATTTATAGTGTAAGTAATTCAAATAACGCTGTAATTTATGCCAATGGAAAAATGCAAGTAGGGGTTCGTGTCGCTTATAGGATTAAGGAGGAAAGTGGTTATGAAATAGATAGTATAAAACTTCGCGAGTCAATCACTGGAGCCAACTTATCTATGTGGAGCGTTGGGCCAAAGAATGATTATTCACACAATTTAAATACTAGATCTATTCGAAGTTACCCTCATGATATTGACCCTAATAGTATTATTGAGGGAGGCTATCAGGATTATTATCTATCAGGAAAGGATATTGAAGATATTCAGATTTGTGTAGGCATTAACCTTGTTAACCACGAGAGTAAAACATACAGATTTCAAACGACTTGTGAGGAAAGTGGGATTGGTGAATCGCTTAATATTGATGTACTAGAACCGGTGCAGTATAGCTATGATAATCTTACTCACACTATAACTCCGGCTTATGATTCTTTTTTGGAATGTAATGGTTTGAGTTCGGTATACCATATATATCATGAATTTAAATTGTCGGGTGGCAAAAAGATTTGGAATGCGGAAATAAAAGATGAAAGCGGTGGTAGTATGAGATTTCCGAAAAAGTCCGATAATATAAGTGCATCTGATTTTAATTGGTTCCCTCATGCTATGTTTAGAAAAAGAGGTGGGTCAAATTCGCATTATAGTTCTTTTACTTCACCGCACTTTGATACGGCTTTATACGCTTTATCAGCTCCAGAAAATGGAAAAGAGAGGGGTGTCATTATCCCTAGCCTAAAGATTCTATTACTTTGGGTATCGAGATCCGGGAAGATTAACATTCCAGGAGAATGCAGTTTAGATTCTCCTTCCCTAAACCCGAATAACTCGATTGTTTTCTCTGAAATAATTGGTAGCCCAATGCTAAATAGCCGAACTGATGTTAACTATGGCGGTAGGGTTTCACAGGGGTTTTATCATAGAAACGATATATATGTTGTGTTTGAAGATCAATATGGAAACCCTGGTAAGTTCACGATATCAACGACAAAAACTGGAAGAAACTATTATTCAGAATTTGTACAATCTTGGTCTGGATCTAACGATAATAACCTTAAAGTATTTAATAGGTTTAGTAATTAGTGATAATACTTCGTGCCGGCTTAACTAAATGATATAATAGATATTAGGATTATCTATAGGTAATCCTAATTTATAAATATTAAATTTCTTATGAGTTAAACTCACCTTTAATTATATTTATTGATGTTTAGAATAACGGTTTTTATTTTCTCTATTTTTCTATAAATATATGAGAGCTTACTTATGTCTGGAAAAATATCAAGTAATGCAAGTAATTTCGAAGAAAGTATTTCCACTGGTGTGGATGTTAGAACGGGAATGTACTCAATTAATATAAATATTGGTCACTTTGTTTCTCACCGAGGCTCTGGTGACCATGCTTCTCTGCAATTAAGTTACAGCGCCGCGAGTAACGAAGATGTAGGGTTTGGAAGAGGCTGGCGTGTCCCGGTTAGTTTTTTTGATGTTCGGAATAAAGTGTTGTCTCTGTCAACGGGGCAAAGCTTTGAAGTCGAGTACCAGTTTGATAGCCATGAGTTTACGCTACCATACAGGCGTTTAAAAGATATCAGAGTTTTGTACCTCACTGATACCAAAGAGATTATGGTGGCACGTAAAGATGGCCACCTAGAATATCTTGATGGAAAAGAAGGAACACTTACAAGAAGTATTTCTCCCAGTGGGTTGACTATTTACTATGACTATTTCTATCTAAATGGTCATCACAGACTTTACCGAGTCTATGATGACGATGGTAGAGAATTGCTTATCGACTATGGGAAAGGCTATGAAGTCATTATTAAACATAGATTAAACGGCAGTATTAAAAAAACCATTACGCTCCATAAACAACAAAAGGGTAATCGAATCCGTATGAGTGCCATATTGTTTCAAGGGCACGATGATCCCATCGTATTCAATTATCGCTACGAGCAACACTCAGGGTACGATCTTATTGAACGAGTACAGCATGCAACGGGTCTGGTAGAAGAGATTATCTACAAAGATCAAGGTCATGGGTTACCTGATGGAGCGTCATTAGATTATATCCCGTTTGTTCAGTCTCATGTTATACGCAAAGGTACTCATCACCTTTCTGCTCAACAAGAGGTTGTCCAACAGACAGAATACCGTTATTCAAACCTTAACTACTTAGGTAACGGGAGCGGATTATTGTGGGAAAGTGGCGACCCTCTATTTTTAGCGAATTTTGACTATCGCTATTGGACCATTGAAATCGTCAATAGACAAAAAAAAATACAAAGACGTTATAACAAGTACCATTTGCAAGATCTGGCGAAATACTATGCTCACGGTAAATTATACAAGAAAGAGTCTTTTGAATACTTTGCAGATTTACACGTCGGCATCGAGGCTCAGCCACCGATTTATAGCCTGGCAAAATCTCAGACGACGACGCACTATTATGGAGGAACATCACGTAGTTTTACCAAACATTATGACTACGACGATTTCGCTAACCCTACTTTTGAGCAAAATGCTGATGGTTCACAGGTTGTAAGAACCTACTATCCAGCACACGGTAAAAAAGGGGCTTGCCCAGTACATCCATTTGGGTTGGTTGCGTTTCTTAAAAGCGAAACGTTCATTCCAAGTAGCGGAGAAACGCCACGTACATCTCATATGACTTATAAAGCATTAAATCGTTTGGATGACGACAGAGAGACGTTCATTGTCCCTTTAGCCCAACGAGACGACTTCGGGGTATCGACGTTTGATTATTATAAAGATCCAGAATATCCGTTGATTTACGGAAGAGTGAGTACTCAGGTAGACACGTTTAATGGCTACGAGACAAAAACTCATTTTAACTACGAGTTTTTAGACAGTGGGTTAGAAACAACGACTTCTATAATCAGTCATGATGGTTTTACTGTTAGTGAATCGGGCAAGGTTGACTATTTTTATGGTAATCCTATTGAAATCATAGATTCAGAGGGCGTGATTAGCCGCTTTAGCTATGATGCTTTGGGTAGGAAAACCGGTGCTGTTGTCTCGCCAGGGACAGACTTTGAAGCGCACCAAACTTTTAGTTATAAAGTGGGCGATGGAATTAATAGTGCCAAGCAAGTGGACACGAAAGGGAATACGATAGAAAAAAGATTTGATAACGCAGGCAAGTTACTTGAGGTTATTCAGAGCGAACCCGGAGAAGAACCGAAAATGGTTCTATCGTGTGCGTATGATAATTTCGGCATGATGGTATCAAAGACTGAAACGGATTGGCTTGATGGTACGGCACTGTCACTGACAACCTCTTATCAGTACGATGTTAATGGCGAAGTTTGCCAAATAACCCACCCTGATGGGCGAATAGAACTGATCGAGCAGAACCCGGTAACCTTAACGACTCATTATCAGCACAAAGCGAGTCATGGGGGGCCATCTCTTATGAAAGACATCACAACGTTCGATCTTTCTGGTCGAGAGCTGAAAAAACAGACTTATGACTCAGCAGGAACCCTGCTGGCAAGTACGCAAAACAGTTACGATGGTTACGGCAATCTATTAAGCGTTACCGACACAGAAGGCCGAGTCATTCAGCATCGCTATGACGAAATAGATAGGCTTATCAAAACAACTCGCACGATTGATGGACAAACGGTTTCTGAACGTTACGTCTACCCAGATTTCACTGCGGCTGATTTGCCATGCCAAATCCTAGTTAATGACTTAACTATGGGTGAGGTTGAATATGATGGATTAATGCGCTTAAAGCAGCAAACTGGGCTAAACAGTGGCACGGTCAATTATTCCTATTCGGGTAGTGCACCAATGCCCGTTTCAATGAATACGGCTAAAGGTGATCAAGTGAACTTCAGTAATAACGAATTTCTGCAAGTGCCTACGACGATTTCTGTATCAGGGCAAAGTCAGTTAGGGAGCGCGTACACTTATGATACGCAAACCGCTCTTCCTATATCGAGTCAAAACTACACTGGGGAACGAACGGTCACGAGGGATTCTCAAAGTCGAGTATTGACTGAAACGGTTTATATAGATGGGGTGGAACGCCAAGCGAGCTTTCGGTATTCCCTACAGGGAAAACTGCTAGAAAAAAGCGACTTTTTTGGTAATACGAGCATCTTTGATTTTGATAACTTAGGCCGTCTTCGGTCGTCTGAAGAGATTGTTTCAGGTATCAGCACGGTGACAAATTTTGATTATGATGAATTTAGTCGACCATACAAATACGTTACACAGAGAGGAGAAGACAAGGCTGAGATTGAACTTAAGTTCAATTCTTTTGGGGGAGAGATTCATCGCCAAGCGAGGTTGAATGACAGGCTGGTTTTTTCCATAGAGCAAGAATTTAATAAGCGCATGTTGCTCGATTCGCGTAC
Source organism: Vibrio genomosp. F10 str. ZF-129 (assembly GCF_000287055.2). GTDB lineage: Bacteria > Pseudomonadota > Gammaproteobacteria > Enterobacterales > Vibrionaceae > Vibrio. The sequence goes on from NZ_AJYQ02000128.1 coordinate 44,732, forward strand.
GTTTAATCAGGGCGATGATTCGACACGAGAAACGTTTTTCTATGATGATTTAGCACGTTTAGTCAGCTACACCGTTAATGGGTCTAATGCACCGCAGGATGAGTACGGTAACACGATAATCGAACAGTCTTTTGTGCATGATGTTTATGGCAATATTACACAGGCGACGAGCGCGTTCGACGATGGCCGTGTTAATGTCGCCTCCTTTACTTTCCCCTCATCAAACCCACAACGCTTAGTTAAACTGACCAATACCCATCCAGACTATCCTGCTCGTGTGATGTTTTCATACGATGCCGCAGGGAATTTACTGAATGATGAGCAAGGGCGCCGCTTTAATTATAACGCACTGAGTCAGATGACTTCGGTGAAAGAAGGAGGAAATGTTGTCTCAGAGTATCAATATGATGCGGGTGGACGTGTGGTTTCCCAAAGCGTAGAAGATAATCTGATATACCTATTTTATCTTAGCGGTCAATTAGTGAACGAAAAAAGTGGGTCAGCGAACAGCCATTTTCAGAATATAGGGCCAGGCTTGTCATCTCGAAGCGTAACGTCCCCTCAAGAAGAGGTCCATCAGTTTAGTTTAGGTAATAGCCAAGACAGTACTCTTGAGACTTACACCAGTACTGATGGTGAATCGAGAGAGCAAATCTCACGGAAATACACCCCTTACGGAGAGGGCTAAGTGATGATATCTAATACTAATTTCAACGCCAATCGAAGACGCTTACTGAAACAGGCGGGAGCGGCGTCGACACTGGGTGTGTCCGGTATCGCAATGCCCGTTTTAGCTTTGTCTACGTCAGATGCCTCAGAACATACGGCAATAAAACAAAACCCGTTGGGGTTTAATGGCGAACGCCAGGACCCAGTTACGGGCCATTATCATCTGGGTAAAGGGTGCCGACTTTACAACCCAAGGTTGATGCGGTTTCATAGTTATGACTCCATGAGTCCTTTTGGTAAAGGGGGAACTAATGGTTATGCTTATTGCTTAGGTGATCCTGTCAATCAGCGCGATCCAAGTGGCCACTTTGCCTTACTTAGTATCCTAATAGGGGCGATTGTAGGGGCAGTGGTCGGCGCAGGTGTTTCTGCTGCGTCAGAAGGGATACAGATGGCGATCAACCCTGATCATAAGTTCGATTGGAAACAGGTGGTGACTGGCGCAGCGGTGGGTTTTATTACTGGAGGGATTGGAATCGCCGCCGCCGCACCGAAAGCCGGTGCTCAGTTGGGCCTTACCATCGTTAAATCAGCCGCCACTGAGCTGTTTTCTGTCCCTATTAACACAGCTACAGCCTTGTCTATGCAACCGAACGCATCGAAAGTATTGCAAAGAATTGGTCAAGCCTTAGGTTATTCACTCGCTATTTTGGGGGTGGGGTATGGTGTTAAAGGCGCAGTGAAGTTAGGGAAAGATGTTTTTAAAGGTCGGGTTGTAAAAACGCTTTCACATTGGGAACGGGGACAAAAGTTCTACGATAAACATATCACCCTAAGGCAAGCTATATTTACAGGTGGAGGTATTGCAAGTGGTATATCTAGCGCTTCATCAGGGATTGTTTTTAATACTAGGAATCATCTAGGGCAAGACTCTAGAATAAGTGATGGGTTCATGCGGTTTTTTCATTATGGAAGTTCTATAAGTGGTGCGTTAGGCAGCCGATACCTGAACCCTATCAAAAATATTAAACTAGACCCAGGAGGCTATTTTTCAGGCAGATTTACTGATCTTTCTCATGTCACTGGCGCTGTCGCGTTGTTTTTTACTGAACCAGGAAGTGAGGAAAATAGGCTGTGGAATACCGTGTCATTTTTAACGGGTACTACCTCCCTTTATACGTTAAATACACAGAATCATCTGAAACATTTTAATAAGGTACCCGTTTGGGAAAAATATGGTATATCCCAAGGTGTGTGGGGAAATGTGAGTAAATATAATGCGATGAATAGTAGTCAGCTCCACTTCTAAGAATAATTTTAATTATCGAATAAAGCACCTCTCTCGAAAGGAGAGCCATTTTATAAGTAAACAAAGTGTTTGATTATATTTTATTGGGTTTTAATTTGTAGCTAAATTTTAATGCTCGTTATTAACCGGAGGATGTCTATTTAAATGAGTTGTTGTATTTTTAAGTAACTATTTTAGTAGACATTAAAGGATCAGACTTAGTATCAAGTCTACATTGAGATACTTAGCGGGATTATTTTAGTTTAAAACACACTGTTTACTTGTCATTGCCTCGTTATTCTCATGAAATTAAATATTGATCTAATCATAAAGGGTAAATTCAATGAAAACTGCAATGGTGGTAGCGTTAAGCGCAACTTTATCCTTATCTGCAATGGCACATTTAAGCGGAAATGAGAATGAATATTCGAGTACGGTAAAGCCTATTCCTGCGAAAAATTATTTACAATTCACAAGGCCCAGCTTTAAGCCAGGGTTCATTCGCCATATGGTCCTCTTTGACCTGAAAGATGAGGTCACCGTTGCTGAAAGAAAAGAAATAATTACCAGGTTTCTAGCGTTGAGGGAGTCCACTCGTGACGGTGAGCAATACATACACAATATTGAAGCGGGCAGTCACAACATGAGTCGAGAAGGACAAGGCAAGGGCTATGATCTTGCTTTTGTCGTGAGCTTTTTGTCTCAAGGGGATCTCAATTATTACGTTGGAACACCAGCAATCAATTCTCCTGCGTTTTTTGATAAAAACCATCAAAAATTTAAAGAATTCGTAGGACCTTACTTGAAGGTCGAAAAAAATCCAGGAGGCAAAGACAAGGTCGGGGTGTTGGTTTTTGATTACACCCTGTAACGGATTATTGTCATTAACGGGTTCGCTTAAGAAATGCCCGCTCTGCTTTACTCAATAGAGTGGGCGTTGTGTGTTAACGGCCCACTGTGTTGTGCGTGTTAATTTTGAAGCAGACAGAAGACACCAAATAATTGGCTGTGATTATTGTGTAAATACTTGATTCATGAGCGAGTGGAATCGCATGTTTTGACCTGAAGGCGTTTCTTGACGCTTTTGGCGCCATGCATTCTGAAACGTACCAGCAAGTTCTTTGTAGCACAATGGACAGCAAGCATGTTTAGCGGAAAAATGCGATTTTGGGGTTTGTGAAAAAGACTCATTGTGCTCTTTACACCACAGTAACACAGGCGTACGGCTGTTCACGTAGTGGACTTCATTATAACCAAAGCGGTCTCCCCATAGACGACGGGATTTTGCGATAAATTGTGCTTTGGTATCTCTTGGGATTGGCATTGTTTTCTCCAACAAAACGTTTAGTAAATTGCTTGATAGCCGTCCGCCTCAACGAACGTTCACCTTAATGAGCAAGGGCAAACCGTTTTGCTATTCATTGTGCTCAGAAGGCAGTGCAATATTGGCAAAGCTTGGTATAGATGGAAATGAAACGGCGTGTTTACTAGGCGGTTGTTATAGAGTGGCATTGATGCTGGAGAGTGATTTAATGCGAATAAAAAAACTTCAAGTGCTTTGAATATAAAGGAAAAGTAGAAAACAAAAAAAGCCCGCAAGGGGTACGGTATGCGGGCAAAAACACAGAACATATACACTTGCGTGAGTGTCGCAGGTATAAAACAGAGTATGTTACAGCTCCATTGCAACAACCTCTCACTCTGTATTATCAAACCTATCATTTACCCAAATAGAAGACGATCAGACACTCTGTTTAAGCAATATATTTATCGCACAGGTGATGTTAATCGGTATTTGATGCTTGAGAATTTGGGTATTTGTAGTGCGACTAAAAATCAAAAGAAAGGCTGAAATCCCAGTAATTCCAATCCGAATTGTTTAAATCAAAGTGGTGCGATAAATACGGTTTGACGCCCCACAGATTGAGCGTAAATCCCAGGTTGATGTAGCGGTCTGCGTGTTTTGGTGTCTCACGATAGTTATTGTTGATCTTTTTGAATGACAATTTATTGTAGTGCTGTTTATCGTGGCCGTAAGAGGTCGATAAATTTAGCCAATCGTTCACATCGTAGCTTGCGCCAACCAGTTTGTTCAAATAAATACGTTCTTGCCTAATTTGTGTATCTAGGTGTGAAATTGAGAGATTTTGTCGATCAATGTACTGAGCGTCAAAATTGGAAAAGAAGACGACGTCTTGGTATTTGAATGCCGAAAATATGCCCATAGTATATACGCCCGTTTTATCGGTGTTTCCACCAACGGAAGCTGACACTTCATTGTATACGGTGTCAAATAAGAAGAAGGAGTACCCTAACCCTATATCACCAAATTTGTCTGAGTCGACGGAACCAAATAAACGCCAATCGTCATTAAGGTTGTGTGACGCGTTAAGTGTCAATACGTATTGGTTTGAGTAGTCACCCAAAAAATCACTTTGGCTCATTGTGACGTCAAATGTCTGATTGACAAATTCGACATAGTCAAACTCTTCATTAGAATTTGATTCAGTATGGAATGTGGTATTCGGATCGGCGCTATAGGCGATGTGACTTACAACTAAAGCTGAAAACGGAATAATGAAAAAGAGGGTGTTTTGAAAAGCTCTAATAAGCAAAGCAGAAATCTCAGTAAGTGATGTCCCTATTCATGGATAAAATGTAAGCCCCGCATCAAGCAGGGCTCACCGTTCATTTTTCGGTTAGCCGCGAGCGTTCATCACGCGGTTTTTCAGTTGTTGAAGGTTCTTCTTAAAATTAGGGTTTAAACCAATGTGGCTCTTGATGTTGTCGACGGTTTGTTGAGCCACGTCATTCAAGTAAACGCCATCAATTCGACCTGATTCTCTGTCGACTGTGATGTGGATTTCACCGCCTTTAGTTGATTCGATGTGACCGCCGTCTGCGCTGATGTCACCAGTGATGTGATTGATTAGCGTTCCATTTTCGTCGTAGATCTTCACGCCGTCATTGTGCTGGCGCTCGTCAACGATGTAGCCATCAACTTCTTCGTGCGTTGTCATCATCCAAACGTTGTCACCTACTTTAGCTACCTGACGGCCATTGTCAGCGTCTGGCGTTGCTTCAATCGGATTGGATGGATTATTGTGAATAGGGTGACCTAAGGTTGGTGTCCATTCAGTAACAAGTGTGTAGTCGCTATCACGAACGTAAACAGTCCCGTTTTCAATGCTCAAGTAGCCATCGATTTCACCGTGAGTCGATACCTGCCACATGTTGTCAGCAATTTGGTCGATTTGACGACCATTGTCAGCGTCTGGCGCATTTACTACCGGATTAGTTGCATCAATAATAGGCAAGTTACCTGGTAAGTCTGAGTTGTTTGATCCCGACGTGTTACTTGAAGATCCACTCACCAATCCAGCAAATAAGGCGGCAGAAGTTGCCCCTACCATTGCCCAACCACCTTGGCTGTCTTTCTCGTATAAGTGACCATCAACAGCAGCAATCGAACTATTGTGAGCTTCAAGTTTAGCGATAACCGAAGCGTCAATTTCTGCCATTTGAGTATCGATAACAATGCGAGTCTGTTGATTCGCTTTGGCAACATCCACTTGTTGTGCAAATGTACCAAACGAAATCATAGAAAGAATAGACGTAGCTAAAATGGTTTTTTTCATCAATAAGTTTCTCTACAAGTTTGTGTTTATCGTTCATCGATAGACTGGTGAATTTGTGTTTCCGATGAGTAGAGAATAGAGAGAGTTAGATTTTTGAGTCATTCGTAAAAGGGAACATCGCTATTAACCGTTGGTTAAGAGCGATGTGCTTAATGGGAGTGCAATGCACGTTTAGCTCTTCTGCAAATTTTCTAGAATCTGAGTCGTGATGCTAAGTAACCATTGTTGGGTGGAATCGTTTTTATCCTTGATGGAAGAATACACAAGTATGTCTCTTACAAAGTGCTCTTCGTTATCGGCAGGCATTAAGGCTTTCAGGCTAGGGTATCGATCGATATGAATGTAACCTGTAGAAGGAAACAGTATATTCGTCTCTGCGATGGTCTCTAAAATCGCGGACGGAAGTTCAGAACGAAGAACAATATTCGGTTCAAGGGTTTTATCAACCTCTCTAATCACTTTCTCTGCGAACGATTCGGTTAGGTTCCAATCAGCAGCAATGAGGGTTGCTATGGGGTACTGCTGGGCTTCTAAATACGTAATGTAATCGCCTCCCACTGGATGTTCTTTCCTAACATAAATTCGAAAGTGGTCTTTGGTGATGAAGTGACGAGCAATGTCTTTGCGTGAAAGCGAGAGATCGTAGTTGATGCCGAGTTTGACGGTGCCTACAGAAATATCATCAAGAGATGTTTTGGTCCAGTTGACTAAATGAAGCTCAATGTGAGGCGCTTGGAGGTGGATTTCAGTAAATAGGTCTTTTCCTATGGCATGTAATAGAAAAGGTGAGATAGCAATGGTGAGCTTGCCACTTAAGTCACTCGGTGAAAACTCTTGTAATGACTTAATGTTGTTATTCAGCGCATCGAGCGTAGGCGTAATTTTTTGCGCAAGTTTGTCAGAAAAAGGTGTAGGGCTTAATCCTTTAGGGACTTTTAAGAATAATGGGTCATCAAAGTGGTGCCGTAACTTATTGAGAGACTTACTTAATGCAGGAGCCGACACATGGAGGCGAGCTGATGCTTTTTGAAGGTTCTGCTCTTGGTAAATAACTAGAAATATGCGTAACAGATTTAAATCTAAATGAGTGAAGAAGTCTTTAGCCATCCTTGCCTCGTTGTGTCGAATTTAAGAGACGTCGCGACTGAATATAATAGTGCGGCATCACTGTGTTGTTTATTATCTTTATTATCAATTATCTGATTAATATAGCTAAAAACCAATGTAGATGGAAGATACATGATTGAATAATCTAATAATTTCATAAAGTTAAACCCGAAAGAGAATCGACGTTGAAAGTGAATAACGTGATGGGCCAATGATCCGCCCTCTCTGCGATAGGCTCTCTTTCTGTTTTAAGAAGCTAAAGAGGAAAGAATGAACGCTGCCAAACCGGTTTGATACCGAGCCTTTGCAGCGCTATTTCTTGATAGAAAGTTTTTGGTAAACAGTTTTTGCGCAAAAGTCTTTACGAACAAACTGTTTTGTCACGGAGCTTGTGACATGTAAGTGATGATTCGTGATGCCAGTGATTCGTGATGCCAAGGGTTCTCGATGGCAGTGGTTCTTGATGCAAGTGGCAGTTCTTGTTCCCAAAATAAGCACTACAATTTGAAGCGTCCAACGATTTCAATCAATTGTCGGTTGACGTTATCAATGTCACTTGCTTCATTTAACGCTTGTTTACCGTTGCTGTCTAGTTCAACAACAATGTCGTTGATTGCAGACATATTTCGGCTGAGTTCACGGGTGACGCTGCTTTGTTCTTCGGCTGCGGTGGCGATCTGAGTGCTGAGATCATTAATATCGTTAACAAATTGGCTCATGGTCTCCAGGCTGTGTACCACTTCGCCAGCCCCTTCTGCCGTGTGCTCGCATCGGTTTTTAGTCACATCCATCGATTCAACCACACTCTGGCTACCTTTCAATAAACTGCCTAATGCGGTTTCAATTTCTTCGGTGCTTGTTTTAGTTCGACTGGCTAAGTTGCGCACTTCATCGGCAACAACGGCGAAGCCTCGCCCTTGTTCCCCTGCACGCGCCGCTTCTATGGCTGCATTCAAGGCCAGTAAATTGGTTTGCTCGGCAATGGCGCCAATGACCCCCAATATTGTCGTGATGCTGTCGGTTTCGTTACTCATCTTTTGTACTTGTTCGGCGGAATTTTCAACATCGGACACCAATTCAGAGACATTAGATTGCGCGTTCATGGCGGTTTGTTTTGAGTTGTTTCCTGCTTCGTTGGCATTATGGGTAAGCTGTGCCGTGTTGGCGGCATCTGTCGCCATGGACTCGGCGGTTGAATTCATTTCCTCAATGGCAGTAACAACCTGTTCTGTTTCAGAAACGTGATTTTGAAGAATCACAGAGTTGCGTTGTGACTGATCTTTGAGTTTATCGATGTTCTCATTTAAGTCACCCGTTGCGCCTTTTATCTCAAGCATCATGTTTTGCAGATTTTCGATAAATTTATTGACCCCATTCGCAATTTCACCGAGATCGTCTTTGGTTTTGACGTCGAGACGTTGGGTTAAATCGCCATTACCTTGAGACAATCCATCAATGGTTTGTCTTAGTGCTAAAATAGGGCGATACAGCACCTGCAAGACCAAGACTGCAATGATGATACTAACGATCGTGGCGATCAACGTGCTGATGATTGCCGAGTATTTTGCGGCGGCTAAGCTGGCGAAAGCGACCTCTTTGTCGACACCTATCGCAAAATACCAGCTCTTATCGGCGATATTAATTTTGTGTGAAAAGAGAAGCTTGTCGCTGCCATTATGTTGGTAATGTTGGACACGACTGACATTGGTCACAGCATTATTGACGACGCCTTTGAACCATGGGTAGTTGGTGGCTTTGTCACTGGCTTTTAATAAGTCGGTAGATGAGGCCAAAATGGTCGAGTCCTGATTCATGATGATGGCAATGGCCCCTGGAATTTCTGTCGCGCCTTTGACCATTTCATTGAGAAACCCAAGCTGCATATCGACGGATATCATCCCTTCTTTGATTTTCTCAACGATACTTACCCAGTAAACATCAGAACCACTCCCTAGGTATGGATCGGTGATGGCGGTTCCGCTGCTCGTTCGAGCGAGTTGATACCAAGACCGCTCGGTAATGTCACCATCCAACTTGTGATTAGGCCAGGTGTCTGCGGTTTGATTCCAATAGCCATCGCCGTTTTCAAAGCCAACCACTGAACTGTTCAGGTTCATCGCTCCGGCCATTATTTTGGTAAATTCGATAAAGCTCTCAGCCGTTCCCGTCATTTGTTCTGATTGATATTTTTTAGCGATTTTATTCAAACCAGAGACTTTTTCACCTAACTGGTTTTCAATTAACTGGGCTTGCTTTGCAACATAGTCTTCATTAGCGGCAGTAATAATCTCGATGAGTGTTTTTTCTTGCTTTACATAAGAGACGTAACTGGATGTTGAAACAGACACGGCAACTAATGCAATGATTGAAATAAGGAGTAAGTTTTTAAAACCAAGTTGTTTCATGATTGCATCTGCCTATTTATTGATTCTTTTGTAAATAATAGAACGTAATGGTTCGTTAGGTTGATTTTATGAGAACTATTTTTGAAAATAACGGTTTTAGGCAAGCCTCTGTGAGGAACACGCCCTTGTGAGAGAAAGAAAAAAGTGTGGCAGGGCGGTTAGTTTGAATGTTTACTCGCAAGGATTCCCCAGCATAAGTTGATCGTAACAGCCATTACCTTTGATCAAGGTTAATCCCAGATCAAAAATGTGGCTCAGCTTTTGTCCTCGTTCATTTTTAGAAAACATCATGTACATAGGATTACTGATCAACGGTTTCTCGTCGATTTGAATCAGTACTTGGTCAGCCTTTGCTACGGACGACACCATCGTTAACCCCACTTGTCGCTCGATCGGTACAGCATCAACTCTGTGTCTGAGTAGTTTTAGGATGTTCTCATCAAGATCAACGGAATTGATGGTCTCTACCCCATTCTTGACGAGCAATTCTGTGGCAGCAAACCCAGCAACACCGCCAATGTTGTACTGAGACAGATCCGAAATCGTGTCCCAATGAAAATCAACATCTTTGTGGTAGAACATCACGGTATCGGCGTGCATGAGGGGGATGGTCGGGTAGATAAACTTAGTTCGACGCTCGTTGTTTGAATACCAGGGGAAGGTTCCATCATACTTGGCGTACTCGACCAGTTTGGCACTGCGCACCCAGGGCATGTAATCGATTTTAACGTCGTAACCTTGAGAGTGAAATGCGTGGTGGACGACTTTTTCAAGAAGACCGCCTTGATATTGGCTAGAGGTGTATGGGAACCAATCGCCAGAGGCTAAACGCACTACTTTTTCTTCCCCAGCAACCGTGAAAGGGGTTATCCACATACACACACAAAACACGAAATAGGTTCTGATGGTTTTCATCCTATCGATCCAGTCTTCTGCTTATCCGTAAACACTTATTCACTAGACATTACTCGCCATCCATTACTCGAAAATAATTACTCGAAAATAATCACTCGAAAATAATGATGGGACAGCAAAAATTAAAATGAAACTTATCATTAACAATGGCACAGTTTTAACCATAAAACGAACAGTAAATTCGATGTTTGTCATCTGTTCTCACCATAGAAACTGTCAGAGTATCGATACTTATGGGGTACTTACATTGAATAAATGGCCGGTTTTTACGTAGATCAATGCGCCATCGTCTTGTGTGAAAGGCTGGTGCTGACTTAGGTGAGGGCTGCGTAGCCAAGTGCCTTTAGGGTAAGTGCCATGTTCATCGTAGAATGTCCCTTCAAGGACGAATATTTCTTCGCCTCCCCAATGCTTGTGGCCGTTGAATTGTGTATTCGGTGCCCATTTTACAAGGGCAACATGCTCCCCTTCAAACTCATGCAATGGCATCACGGTGAGCCCATCAACAAGGCCTTGTCGCCACGGCTGAACATGCGTATCTATGACTTTTTGCTCTGCGTCTGCTTGGTCAAATTGGTGAAGTTTGACGAAAATCGTCGCACCCTCTTTGCCAATGCGCGGTTGGTGGGAAGTACCGATGGGATTTCGTACATAGCAACCTTGCCCGTAATCCTGATGCTCATCGGAAAAGATACCGTCTAATACTAAAAATTCTTCGCCACCAGAATGTAGGTGGGGTGAAAACTCACTAAAAGGCGCATAACGTACAATGGAAGTGGCTCTTGCAACTTCGTCTCCAATTCTATCTAACATCATTCGCTCGACACCGGGCATCGGTGAGTCGACCCATTGGTAGTCTTCTGGTCGAATGATGATTCGTTGCTGGAAATCGGCGTTCAGGTAAGTGGTCATGTATGCCTCATGCATTAGGTAAAGCGACGGCTTTTAATAATAGATCAATGGTAATGATAGATCGCTAGTAATGACAGTTGGGTAATAGGAAGTCGACTCATCACCACAAGACATTACTAGTATTAGAAGATAGTACAATAAGTCGTCAGTTTATGAGTAACACGCCCTAATAACTTATCCGCTTCTTTCTTACCGGCTTTTATTTGTTTGGCCTCTATTTATCCCTTTTTTAGCTATTTTACTGCCCAGTTATCCGTTCATTGCTTTTGTTTCTTGCTCTCGATCACTCTTAATACGTAATCGGTACTCCACGCTGTCCCTAATAAACATAGCCAAACGACAAAAACCGAATTGGGCACGTTTGCTGTTGGGGTGAGCATTAAGGCGGAAAATGCAACGGTGGGAAGAGCCCAGCCGAGAAGTGTACCCCACTGATACTTCTTAATCGCAAACAGGTGTCCAATAACCGCTATTGCGATAGAAAAGCAAAACGTGAGTGCTATAGCGTAAGGCAGTTGTGCAACCCATAAAGGCGCGAAGATACCGAGGCTCCACCAGGGAAATTGCTGCGACATCTTACTGTGTTTGGTTGCAAACCACGCTAGCATAACCGCGAATGTTTGAATGACGGTCATGGCTGCGTTGCCATCGAGCTCATTACTCATTTGCGTGATCATGAGGCCGGTTTGTAGCGAGACGAGTATGAGTAAGCTCGTGACTTTCGAGATGGTTCCTGAGCGTCTCGAAAATGCCACCATCATGAGTGGAAATATCACCCAAGAGGAGACAGATAGCGCAATCGATTGGTAAGGTAAAGTGAGCCCATAAAGGGTTAAAGCGGTGAGTAGAAGAAGCCCAGCAATGCCTCGCTGAGGGAGTACCCACAATGCGGGAATGATTAAAGCAAGTATCGCTACATGGCTGCCACTGAGACTGACAACCTGAGCACCGATGATGACTAAAACAGAAGCCGCGATGAATGAAAGTGTCGGAAATAAGATAGATTCGTCCTCTAGCATTTCGTTATTCATATTGGGCAAAGCACTCGATAAGCACGTGTTTAACGTATTGAATAAAGCGCTTTGCCCTGAAAATTTGCCCTGAAAATAGGATCAGTAAGTTTTTGATGTTTTTATCATTACTCTTTTATCTAAACAGGCAACCCTAACGACAACCGAATAGCCATTCCGTTGTCGCTGAGATTGTTTAAAAAGAACGTTTAAAAAAGAGGCGTAAAAACTAGTTACCGATCAGTGCTGGAATACCCGGCAGTTGCCCAACGGCCGCGAGTGAACCAACACAAATTACAAAGGCCACTCCAGGAATGATGTACTTGTCTTTCTTTGATAGCGTTTTTGCACGTTCATGATCGCCAATAAGACCCATGTTATCGAGCAGCATGGTGGTTGCCCAACCAAACACTGGATTCACAAAAGCACAGGCAAAGATACATATCCCAGCACTTAACGAATCTTTATGCTTATGAACCATTTGCATTCCCGCCTCTAATAGAGGAAGGAAAACCCCCACAATCAGTGCAACACGCAGAACCGGTTCCCACATGGCGAGATCCATCGGGTAACCGATAACAGAAGCAAGCACACACATAATACCGGTAAGCACCGCGCCACCAGGGATAGGGCGTTTTGCAATGGCCGCTGGGATCATATAAGTCCCCCAAGACGATGCTAGGTTACCACCACCTAAAATCGCACCCACACCTTGTCGAACAGACGCAACAACCATGGTGTCATCAACATCCATCAATACACCCTTTGCTTCTTTCGGGTAGTTGAGCTCTTGGAATACTCGGTGACCAAGGTAGTCAGGTGACCACATAGCAACGGCTAATAGCGCGAAAGGAATAACCGCAATAAAATGCTGTAAATTCGGCCATCCCATTTTCCAGCCAGTGTCTTCACCCCACCAGTAAAACGGACTAAAGTTTGGCAGGCCCGGTTCAGTGGTAAACGCAAAATCAGCACCCAAAGCGTAAGCAACGATCCCCGCCAGTGCAGAGCACAATGGAATGGCTAGCCAACGTTTGTTGATTTTCGCTAGGTAGGCATACACCAATACTGTCACACCAATGACCGCAAACGAGATATACCCTTGGTCGGTGCTACTGGCCCATACTTCGGTTCGATTGATTTGACCGATTAATCCCACGGCCCCTAAATAGATAAGTAACCCGCCTCGCACGCCGACGCCGGTTAAGGTCATGAGTTTTGATCCCCCTTTGGTGTACGCCAAAATAAGACCGAAGACACACACCATCAACCCCAGGGCCAAGGGGTGCCCACCTGCGGCGGCAATTAAGGGGATAAGCGGGATCATTGGCCCGTGCGTTCCAGCCAGGTTGGCATTTGGGTTCAATACAGCCGAAAAAAGAATAACGAATAGGCCACCGGCAATGAGCAACTCGTAACGTACGTTTTCTGCAACAAATTCAGGTGATAGGCCAAATTGCGCCGCAAAAGCAGCGACCATGGCCGTGACCATCACGACCTTACCTATGGTGGCCGCGAGTGCTGGCACCCAATCTTCTATCTCGATACTGTAATCACGCGAAGGAAGATGTATCCCCCAGCGTTTGAAACTCATGATACTTAAGTCGTGATTTAGAAAATCTTCACGGCTTTTAAATTCTTTCGCCTTACGACGCATATCTCTATAAAATGTCTTATTTTTCTTAGACATAATGTATATCCTTATTGGGAATTGAGGCTTGCCAATTCCGACCGCACGTCACTTATGCAGGTATACCAACCTTCGGTTAGTACGAGGCGACATCCCAGACGCTACCTTGCTCCTTAATGGTGTAAATTAAGAGGACGAACAGTGGTTGGCTTTACTCTGTGGTGAAAATGAGAGGGCCAAAGCCTTCTCGAATGAATACCATTTATTCGTCAAGGCAATACTAGGTGGATGTTTCATTCCACAAATTGATTTGGATTAGTTTAAGAAACGAAGATTGGTTTAAAGTGTAACTTTTAGGCGGGCATGTTAACTAGTGCACAGTTTTATTCTTGAATGTAAGCATTTTTAGACTAGCAGTTGGTGGTGAATAAATGAAAACATCGGATCATGCAGCTCGTACTGAGCAACTTTTTGGTATTCGTGGTGAAGATATACACCAGTGGATCGATGGTTTTTTTGACCACAACGGTGTTGAACACTCGCACCGAATGGCGAAAAATGTCGATTTTGACCCGTACGATCATCGCCGATTCCGCCACTGTAAAGAAGCACTAGCAGAGGCGTGCTTGGCGTTTGGTGACAAATACACCCATGCCCAAATTAAAAATGTGTTTGAAACCCATATCCGAGATGACTACGAAGGGTATTTGCCTTCAAGAGCGGATTTTCAAAATGGTACCTTTACCGCAAAATACCATGAAGCGACCCATTCAGGCGCGTTGAACGAGGTTTTGGATACCACCGAGTTCGCCGACTACTTTGAGGGGCTACGCGCATCAAAAGACGATCATTCCCAACCGCTTAGCAAATTTAATTTTCGCATTGTCCTCCCCACCGTTGCGGCGATTGTTCTGTTTGTAACGTCTATTTTTTACGTGATTCTTCCTTTAGTCGAACATTCGTTGATGAATCAAAAACGCCAGATGTTGCAAGAGCTTACGTCATCGGCGGTGAGTATTGTCGATAGTTATGTTGCCCTTGAGCAACAAGGGGTACTCACGCTTGAGGAGGCGCAAAATCGGGCCGCGGCTGACATCAAAACCATGCGCTATGGCACCGATAACAAAGACTATTTTTTCATCACAGACATGCATCCTAGAATGATCATGCACCCATATCGCAGTGACCTAAAAGGGCAAGATTTAACCCACTATTCAGACAGCGCCACAGCCAACGATAAATCGACGTTGTCAGAGCAAGAAAGCGCGGGTATCACATCGGTGTTTGTTGAGATGACCAAATTGGTGAACGCTTCTCAGCAGGGGTTCATCGAATACCAGTGGCAGTGGCATGATGATCCAGATATCACAGCGCCTAAGATGACTTATGTTGAAGGGGTAGAGCAGTGGCAGTGGGTGATAGGTACGGGTGTTTATCTGGAAGACGTTCAACAGGACATTCAAAAGCTGGAAAGTACGCTGTATCGGGTGTTTTTGGTCATTACTTTGGGGCTTATCGGTATCATGGGGTACGTCATTTCTCAGTCTAAAGCCATGGATGTGAGAAAAAGGAGAGCGGAATTGGCGTTGTATGAAGCCAAAGATCGCTATCGTGCGCTGGTTGAATCGTCAAACGAAGGCTACATTCTGGAAGCCGATGGGCATATCGTCTTTTCAAACACTCGTCTTCATCAACTGCTTGGCTATACCGATACCGAGCTAAGAGCGCATTCTATCTGGAAAAAACTCTTTTCTGCTAGCCCTCAAAATACCGACGTATTGCAACACTTACTGCAGCTTTTTAATGACGTGGCCGAGCCTGGGGAATACGAAGCGCAGATATTGACCAAAAGTGGCAAGCCTATCGATATTTTGCTGAGTACGTCTAAGATATTTCTGTCTGAAAAATTGGGTCACGTGATCTCATTTAGACCGATTGTCCGTAAAATCTATGGCACCAGTTTTGGTCCGGTAAACCAAATTACCGATTACCAAAAAGTGAGCAGTAATATAGTGTCGGAAATCGAGCAGGGGATCAGTCATGGACAAGTGGTTGAGTCTCTTAACCAACTCCCCGACCTTATTCGAGAGATGATAGAAGTGGGCTCTCGGCCTGATTATCTTCGTCGCCTCATTGGCAGCACTTATGATGCAGCAATATGCCGTTTTATTGAGCTAACCATAGACGATATTGGTTCACCACCGGTTCCGTTTTCCTTCATTTCATTTGGCAGTAATGCTCGACATGATATGACGCTGTTTTCCGATCAAGACAACGCGATTGTTTTTGAAACCCCAGACGATGCGGATTTGAAATCCATTCGGCGCTATTTTCTCCATCTAGCAGAAAAGGTTTGTGGCATGCTCAACCAGGCAGGTTACAGCTATTGCGATGGATTCATCATGGCCTCGAATCATCAATGGTGCTTGAGTCAAAAAGAGTGGAACGACAATTTTAGTCGATGGATTACGCAAGCCTCTCCAGAATCCATTCTTGAACTGAACGTATTTTTTGATATCCGCTCAACGTACGGCAGTGAAGGGCTAGTGGATGGTATTCAATCTCATATTCAACATGTGCTCAACAAGCATCCAGAGTTCTTCCCTATTTATGCGAAACACTGTTTGTCTTATGAACGCCCTCTAAATGCTGCTCAGGAAATCGAGACAGAATCCTACGAGGGTAAGGAATCACTGAATTTAAAAGATTGTTTACGTCCGATGGAGATCTTTTGTCGGATCTACGCACTTAAGCATGATATTCGGGCCGTGAATACCATGACGCGACTTAAAAGCATGCTGTTTTACAAGGAATTGGACGCTGAAACCTGCCGCGAAATGATTTATATTTTCGATCATATTTGGCAATTGCGGTTCATGAATCAGTTGGTCGAATACACCGACTTACGCAAAGTGAACGATGTGCTAGCGATCAATGATCTGACGGCTCTTGAAAAAGATAATTTGAAGAATGTACTGAGCCGGATTTCTTTGTTTCACGATAAAGTGACGCGTGATTATTTATGAGCCAATAACCTTTAACGCAACCTTGTCTGTCTGAAGTGATCAAGGGTTTGTATGTGCTCTGGGTGGATGCCGCAACAGCCGCCAATGATAGAAGCACCTGAATCAAGCCATTGTTTTACAAACTCCAAATATTGCACGGGTGAAAGGTCATCACGAATGGCCGATAAACCGTCATTGGCCAGGTGATCATCCTGAATAGGGGTAAAGCCATTCGCGTAAGCCCCCAATTGCGCTTCTTTTCCATGCTCATTAAGTACTCGCTTGCTGACCTGTATCGCTTCATTTATGACTTCTGGTCGTGAGCAGTTGAACAATACGGCTTGAGCATTAGATTGACAGACGGACGTCATGACTTGTTCAACGCTTTCCCCTGAGCGCAATTTTGAAGAATCGTCTAAGTCATCTTTTAGGGTAAAGGCGTAATAAACCGGTTTATCCGATTGCGCGAGTAAGTCACTTACAAGTAGGAATTCAGCCAGTGAACTGATCGTTTCGACTATCCAGACATCAACAAAAGGCGCTTGAGCTTCAATGAGCGTTTCTAATATGGGCTTAGCTTGCTCAACGTTGAAAAGATCTGGGCGGTAGGAGCCAAGTGCAGGCGGTAACGCACCTGCCACGGTGATATTTTTGTTTCGGTCCGCAGTGTTTCGGTCTGCCGTGTTTTGATCGGCAACGTTTCTGGCCAACTGAGCCGCGCTTCTTGCTAATTCACGACCCTGAGAGTGGTACAGTTCGCCCCCTAGGTGAAAGGGGACACAAGCGTAACTATTGACAGTAATGGCATCGCAGCCCGCATCGATAAAGCTCTGGTGCGCTTGTTGAACATGCTGTGGAGATTCTATCAGTGCTTGAGCACTCCATAGTGGTTGAGAAAAAGGCGCGCCTATGCGTTTTAGCTCGCGTCCCATACCACCATCAAAAAGAGTAAACATAGATCTCTCCCACACGTATTTTTTTCTGACTGACCAAGTTTCGTTGCTGACTAAGTTTCGTTGCTGATTAAGTCTCGTTACTGCCAAGATACAACGAGCGGCTACTTATCGCGATGTGCGTGAGTTATTAACCGCAGCACTTTTTGTATTTTTTACCGCTTCCACAAGAACAAGGATCGTTGCGGTTGGGTGTTTTTTCAAATGTGGTTGGTTTTGGCTTGTTGAGCAAGGTTTCAAGTTCTAATGTATTTTCTTCTTGAGCAGCATCAACCACAATATCGGCAACAATTCCTTGCTCTGTGATTAAGGCTTCTATTTCTGCTTTTCTCGCTTCACTATTGACTAGTACGGAAACCGGGGCTTCTGGTGTGCCTAATTTTACATCGCGATCTACGTTATAGCCGGATTTAACGTGGTTCTGGCGCGTTTCGATGCGGCCTTTAAAAAACATTTTTGACATGAGTATCTCGCTGACAATGGGTATGACGTGATGAAGCGGGGGATTATACGCAGTTATGCCGATTGTGAAAGGCAAAATCGTAAAAGCCAAACGGTGCAAGGTGATCCGCTAACGTCTACCAAGCACCCCAGACAGAAGAGAACTAAAGAACGATAAGGCCAAAAGGCTCTAGAAGTTGCGCTTGTTGCCAGTCGCAGACTTTAACACCAAACATCGAAACTCGACGGATATCCAACCCCTCGAGTTCCACATGAGTGAGGTCGCATTGTTCCATGCCAAATGTTCCCCATTGTTCAGGACTAAATTCTCCGCGAGATAAATCGGATCCTTTTAAACTTGCGCCGGACAAGTTAGCGCCATTCCAACGGTTTTCAAATAGCTCGCATTTTTCAAGTAATGCTCGCTCGAAGTTGCTGTAGGTTAAGTTGCATCCGGTAATGTAGGCCGATGAGAAAAACACCGCATTACTGATTCTGTTTGAAAAGTTGGCCTGTTGGAAATTGGCGCCTTTTAAATCACATTTGCGCAGTTCGATACCGAAGCAATCAGCCCCGTTAAACTGGCACATGGTTAACATGCAATTGGTAAAGCTCGAATCTTTTAGGTTGGTGTAGCGGAAAGTACACCCCTCAAGCGCTTTAGGTTCAATAAATCGACAGTCGGTAAATTTCGCGTCACTGAGATCTGCGCGGTCGAAGTTGCAATTAAAAAAGGTACACCTGCGATAAACGTGTCCTTGCAAGTCCTGGCGAGAAAAATCGTGTTGCTGATAGGTCAGATCAGAGTTGGTCATGTTGTCTTCTTTCATTGTATAAAGGGGAATCTGTGTTAAGCCTAACACCGTTACGCATAAAAGCTTAGGAAAATAAATTCAATAATATCAACACATTATGAATGCCCGGAATGTCAAATTTAAGGGGTAAAACAGAGCCTCTGATGGCCTTGGCTTTATTCAAGTGGTTGCCACATTGGAGAAAATAATTTCGCACGACCAGGAGGCGTTGAGGTATTAGGTCGATAGGAATTGGCAGAGAGTATAAAAGCGATGTTTACATTTCTAAGTTGTAGTCGAAATTGAAGTTGAAGTTGAAGTTGAAGTTGAAG
>NZ_AJYQ02000128.1:63843-77658 GCF_000287055.2 Vibrio genomosp. F10 str. ZF-129
TAAATTGGACTAAAAGTAAAAGAGGAGATGCGACCCGAGTCGTTTCTCCTCTTATTTTTGGCAGCTAATTGGCTGGGGTACTCGTTTTCTAGGGTACTCGTTTTTTGGTGTGATTAGGTTTCGTAGCGTTTCAATACCTCGCCAAGCTCACGTGAAGATTCAGTGAGGCTAGCCACGCCTGCAAGAGACTTCTCTGAGACGCTCTTCAGTGTATTAGACTGAGTTCGAATATCTGACAGTTCACTTGCGATGTCATTCGCAACCGCGCTTTGCTCTTGTGCAGACGTAGAGATTTGCACACTCATGTCATTAATGTGGTTGGCTGAATCGGCGATGAAATTGATGTCTTCACCGATGCTGGTGATCACTTCCTGGCTATGTTGCGCTTGCCCTACGGTTTGCTCCGTAATGCCCGCGATGCTTTGACTTTCATTTTGAAGTTGTTCAATCATGGTCTGAATTTCAACCGTCGCAGCTTGAGTTCGGCTCGCAAGTGTTCTTACTTCATCAGCAACCACGGCAAAACCACGGCCTTGTTCACCTGCACGAGCCGCTTCGATAGCCGCATTCAGCGCAAGTAAGTTGGTTTGCTCTGAAATACCGTTAATGGTTGTTACCACGTCACTGATTTTGGCGGTGTTGTCGTTCAACGTTGCGGCTGAGTTTGAAGCTTGGGAGATAGAATCCGACAGCTGGACGATTTGTTGAATGGCTTTTTCTACGCGAGCACGGCTTTCATTCACTTGAGCGCGGTCTTGCTCGGTTTGAGTGGTGGCCTGGTTAGCAATTGAGGCAACTTCTTGGGCGGATGCGGTCATTTGCTCCATGGCGGTTGCGACAGAATCGAGGGAGGAATACTGGTTATTGATTTGTGCTTCACTCTCTTTCATTTCACGCTCGAATGAACTGGATGTTTCGCCAAGCTTGGTCGAGTTATCTTTCACGGTGTTAACCAGTGTCGATAATGTATCCATTGCATTATCAAGTGCGCAGCCGATGGTGCCAAATTCATCACGCCCAGCGTGAAAGCCTAAACGAGAAGTCAGATCACCTTTTGATATTTTTTCCGTCGTCGAATAGAGAACCCACAATGCCCCGCCGATAAAGGTGGCAACCCAGTAGACAAAAATAGCAAAGGGCAGTGCCCAAAGGTAACTGAGTGCGAACGTTGTTTTTGCGTCACTTAGCATTGCATTGTATCGGGTCGAAAAGTTTTCAGTGAACTGGTAAAGGGAACCGGATTGATGCTGTTTGCTGACAGTAACAAGACCTTCTTTAAAGACTGGGTCTCTTAATGAAGAGGTATTGGAAAGTCCTTGTATCGTTTGAACGTCTACTTTTTCAGAAGAGAGAAGGCCAGAAAGCTTGTATTCTGCGGCCATGATCGATTGCTGTTCAAATTGTTCAATAGTACCAAAATAGCGAGCGCCACTGATGCAAGTTAATGTTGTGAGAAACAGGAAAAAAATCACCCACATTTTGTCGTTGATTGACATTTTAATAAACAAACGATCAATCGTTCGAAAATCTACTTCTTTCATAAATGGCTCCATCCATCGTAGTAATCGCGTATTTTACTACTTAAATTTCATTATTATTGAGTTGTGTGTCGCAAATTGTAAGCTATTTGTTGCTTCTGTTACATCGCTTTAGTGATGCCAAGTGGTTTTATTGATGATTCACTTGTTATTTAAGTATTCACTCACTCGCTAATCATAGTGCAACTGGAAGAAAGGGTGTAAACGCAGGTATTTGGTTTTTTGTACTAAGGAAAGCCATTAGGAGGAGATGATATGGTCAATGGTATGCCAATCTGTGTTGCTGTTGCTGTTGCTGTTGCTGTTGCTGTTGCTGCTGGCGGCAGGGACCGAGAAACAAACAATAAGTAAACCCAACTTTCAGTCTTTCTATTAACAGCGAATAAAAACCATGTATATCGAGTAATAACAATCGCTAAATAGACATGGCAACTGAGTTAACAACGATGAAAACCGTTGCTCAGTTAAGTTGGGGTTACGGAATCACTTAAAGCGTTAAATGGGTTACGCGAATTCTTTTTCTAGGTAGGTGACGATATCTGATGATTCGTACATCCAGGTCGTTTGGCCGTCTTTTTCGATACGCAGGCATGGAACCTTAAGTGCGCCACCTTGAGTGAGTAAGGTGTCTCTGTGGGTTGGATCATTTTTCGCATCTCGGAGCTCAAAGCTAACCGATTGACGTTTCATTGCTCGGCGAACCTTGACACAAAATGGACACGCTTCGAATTGATACAATGCTAACGCACTGGCTTTATTATCAACATCGGCCTGCATCTCAGGGGAACGTTTAATGCCTTTTGGGGCAAAAACAAAATTCAATGTCAAAATGACCTTCCCTAAAAACCAACGAATTAACTTCATAACTTCTCTTCTTTATCTACTGCATAAATTTCACAATAGTGTAACAGCGATGGCAGCGTGGAAATAGACCTGAATGACCGCATTTTTAACGGTGATTTTTTATAGGTAACTTGTTTTATAATGTTGTTCTGTGTCTCTTTCTCTCTTTCTCTCTTTCTCTTTTTCCTTCTCGTTGATGGCGGCTAAACTGACTGCAATCATTCTCTTTGAAACAGTGATTCCTTTCGATACTGCCTAGGGCTGACCCCGAAGTGTTTTTTAAAGCACTTGGAAAAGTAGTTGCTGTCTGAGAATCCGCATGATTCTGATATGGATTGAATCGAAAGTTCGTGCTGCTCTTTGAGTAGCAAAGCGGCTTGGTTTTGTTGGATGTTTCGAATGTATTGATTAGGGGAAGTCTGTAAAAACTGGCGAAACAAACGTTCCATTTGTCGTTGGCTTACAAAGGAGGCTTTGGCAATTTCATCACTGTTTAACTGGGCGTTAGCGTAGTGTCTTTCGATGTAAACAAGCGCGCGACTTAACGCCAAGGTGGGTTGGTTACTTTCTGTTGAATCGCCTTGGTAGGCTCTAGAAAGGGTGATAACCAACTGCTGCATTAATGAAGCGAGCATACTTTCAAAGCCGATGGGCGCATCATTGTATTCGGTTTCAATCAACACCAACAAGTTCCTGAGGCGAGTCAGTTGTTCTGGGTTTAACGTAAGCTTCGCAGGGTATTCGTTGTTTTGTCTTGCGATGGGTTCGACGGTAAATAACGCTTGATAGCCAGGCAGCAGCCTAACCTGTGGGGAATCGAAAAAAGGAAGATTGGAATCGAACATTAAATTAATGATTCGGAGATCATTCACGTCGTTGAATCCATGCTCAACGTCACCATTGATAACAAACACATCCCCAATACTGAGAGGGTAACTGTGCCCAGCAACTTGGTGCTTCCCTGTCCCTCCAATAACAATGAACAGCTCAGAATAGTCGTGTTTATGGGTGGCAAAGTCATGGCTATGGTAGCCATCGACATAGGCAAACCTAACATGGTTGTGTTTAAGATGTGACTTGAGCTGATATGTGGTCGTCATGTCGCTATATTACCCATACTTGTCGGAATATTGGTAGAAAGTAAGATTCTAGAGCTCTAGTATGAATTCATCAAGCCCCATTTATAGATAGCACTGGTTTATCGATGTATGAACTATAGATGCATGAGCTATAGATGGTTTCATGGTTTTTAATGCCTTAGTGTCTGGAATGCAAATTATGACGACTTCTTTCTCTACTCCTTATTTTTCAAACTGGCCCAAGATTCAGTCAGAATTTAAACCTGACAGTGGATTGGAAGCGGAAATTGCTTCGATTATTAAAGAAATGACGGTCGAAGAAAAAGTAGGGCAAATGATCCAACCTGAGCTTCGAGAAATAACCGCGCAAGAGATGATTGAATACAAAATAGGGTCCATTCTCAACGGAGGCGGGTCCTGGCCTGATGGTAATAAACGAGCGAGTGCGGCGGAATGGGCAAAGAAAGCGGATAGTTACTGGGCGGCGACTGAGCAAGCCTTTTCTCATCGGCCCTTCCGTATTCCATTTATGTGGGCAACTGACGCAGTCCATGGTCATAACAACGTGTTTTCATCGACGGTTTTTCCACACAATATTGGTTTAGGTTGCGCTCGTGACCCTGAATTGATCCGAAAAATCGGCCGAATTACCGCCCTAGAAGTTGCTGCAACGGGGTTGGATTGGACATTTGCACCGACGGTTGCTACGCCTCGAGATTTGCGTTGGGGGCGCGTGTATGAAGGCTATTCAGAAGATCCAGAGATCACGTATGCGTATGCAGGCGAAATGGTAAAGGGTTTACAAGGCAATATCGCAGAGCTGAAAGATGACTATCATGTCATTTCAAATGTAAAACACTGGGTCGGCGATGGTGGAACAATGATCGGTATTGATCGTGGAATTAACCGTTACAGTGAAGATCTATTGCGTAATATTCATGCCATGGGGTATTTCAGTGGTTTAGAAGCGGGGGCTCAAGTCGTGATGTCTTCGTTTAACAGTTGGGACAACGAAAGCAATTATGACCATGATCTGAGCATTAATGAGCCATACAACAAGAAAATTCATGGCAGTAAATATCTGTTAACCGATGTACTTAAAGAGCAAATGGGCTTTGACGGGCTGGTTGTCACCGACTGGAACGGTCACGCCGAGATAAGTAAGTGTTCAAATGAAGACGCACGGTACGCGATTAACGCGGGTAACGATGTGTTAATGATTCCTGTTCGCCAGCATTGGCAAGCGGTCTACCACAACACCGTTGCTGATATTCAACGGGGTACCATACCAATGGGCCGGATTGACGATGCTGTGACACGAATTCTTCGGGTTAAGATGCGAGCGGGTTTGTGGAATAAACCGCAGCCTTCAATGCGTGCTCTGGCCGGTGACCAAGCGATTCTAGGCGCACCTGAACATCGCAGCGTAGCAAGAGAAGCGGTTCGTAAATCACTGGTTCTACTGAAGAACAAAAATGAAATATTGCCGCTTAAATCAAACCAGCGCGTTATTTTAACCGGCAGCGCAGCCAATGATTTACAAAAACAATCTGGTGGATGGAACCTGACTTGGCAAGGTGATGAAAATGCCCTGGGCGATTTTCCTGGCGCAACAACGGTGAAAATGGGGCTAGAAGCTGAGCTTGGCGAAGAGAACGTTATTTATGATCCCGATCTGACCTGTCCATTGGTTTCGGTGGATACGGCTATCGTCGTGTTTGGTGAAGATCCCTACGCTGAAATGATGGGCGATATTAAAGCGTGGCAAAGCCTAGAATTTGCTAAGTTGAAACGCAGTTACGCCTCAGATTGCGCCAAAATAGCCAAGTTGCATGCGGCAGGGGTCAAGGTTGTCTCAATATTTTTCAGCGGGCGGCCTCTTTATGTGAATACAGAAATCGCTCGTTCGGATGCGTTTGTGGCGGCATTTTTACCAGGAAGCGAAGGTAAAGGCATCATCGACTTGCTGGTTGCAGATGATAATAATCAGCCGAAGTTTGATTTTCATGGTGTGCTTTCCTTTAGTTGGCCAAATAAAAAGTCAAGCTACACGGTGAATCGAATTCCACCACATATTGGCCAGTACGAGTTACCGGAAAACGAGCAAGATCCTCAAGGTGAGCACGCGCCGCTCTTTGATTATGGTTACGGGCTTAACTACACCGACAAGAAACAAGATCGGGATCTCGACCAACTTGAGTTCGATACCGAATCAGAGGTCACGCTCGCACAGCAAACTCACATGTACGGTATTCAAGCGACCATTGGAGATTATCAGTGCAAGGTCGCTGACACTCACAATGAAGAAGGTATGGATGTCTCTAGAAATAATGCCATGAAACTGACGACCTTGGTGACCACGCCTTTTAATTATCAGCAGCAGCAAGACGCTGTTGAGTTCACATTTTTAGAGGGTGTTAATGCGTTGTACATTGAGACGACCAATAGCGAGGGGGAGGACCTCAGCGACTACAAAAATGGCTTAATTTCGTTCGAGTTGAAAGTGCTTGAAGCCCCGAGTGATGACGTACTGGTGACAGTAACTCGCCCGTTTAACATGCTGGAGAGTGATACAGGGGATGTGGTGACGTATGCATTGAACCAGGCTTTAATGGGAGCGTCAGACGAATTTGTTCAGTTTCAAGTTCCTTGCCAACACTTCTTTGATTCTGGCGTGGATTTATCGAGTCTACACACCGTGTTTTCTTTAACCAGTAATGGCCGTTTTAAAGCGGTCTTAGCGAATGTCTATTGGCAAGCTTAGCCAGAGCTGATTAACCGGTTTGGCTAGGTGCCATTTGAGCAGTTAAGGTGAGTCGAACCGACATCTGATGGCTGAGTTTGCATTGCCATAAACGTCTAAAAAGCTACAAACGTCAAAAAAGCCAGCCTAGGGATGGACTGGCTTGTTCGTATTTTGACTAAATTATAGAGTGGGTTGAACGCCTATTTAGCGACGGTTTGCCATACGTTTGTATTGATGACGTCGTCCTCGAAGGGTAATCCCCAGTTGCATGATGTTTTCAGGTGGCGCGATTCCGCTGTATCCTCCATCACCGATGTGAACAATATCGGCACCAGCGGCTTTGGAGGCCATTGCCACTTGTTCAATATAAGACTCGCTGGCCCCTTCTTGAGAAGTTCCAATCGCCAGCATTCCGAGCATGCCTGTTTGGTGAACGGCGGTCATCATTTCGCGAGCGAGGTTAGCATCAACGCCAGGCGTCGTGAATGGAGCGGGGAACATCATCACGTCGGCCCCTGCTTCTGCAAAGGCAGGAATGATACCGAGGTTATAATCGTTACCCACCCCACCGGCGTGCATTTTACCTGCAACAATAATGATCTCTTTAGAGACATTACGAACTAATGTAATGGCATCAAGTATGGTTTCTTGTGTGACGGCATTACCAGGGTTTCCGGTGAGCATGACGTAATCGAGCCCGATCTCTATCGCTCGTTCAACGGTTTCTTTGGTCACTGTTCTGCCAACGTCTACGTGGCTGACATTGTCTGGTACAGGCTCTAGATTACAGCCAATCAAACGACCCGTTGCCGCTTTTATTTGCGCTATCGACATGACTTCTTCAGGATCTTCTGAGAGGATTTTTATCGCGGGTTTCATGACGTCTAGGCAATTCAATGTGATCATATCCGCTCCAAAAGCCGCCGCAATCTCTGCGCCTGAAACCACATCGATAGGTGGGGCTATTGCCACCACATTTTCCACCATGATGGTGCGACCTTCAGAGTTCTGAATGCTGTCGACAATATCTTGACGAGAAGCATTACGGACATCTTCAGCGGTAAAATCAAATATGCGCTTCTTCATAACTTCTAACCTTGTTCAGTTTGTGGTGAATAGCAACAATTTCTTCAGCAAGTTCGCGGCAAAGCATCGTTGTCATAATGTGGTCTTGAATGTGAGTCAGAATTAACGTCATAGTGACTTTGCCCGCACCTTCATCAAACCCAATCAGTGCGGTTTGTGATTTGTGAACAGCGGTCAGTGCTTCATCGCCACTTTTAAGCAGTTGTTGAGCTTGCTGAAAATGGCCTTTTCTCGCCGTCATCATGGCTTCCATAAAGGCAGAGCGAGCTTCGCCAACTTGACACAGCAATGTCATGAGAAATTCTTCAGTTATGTCCTCACTACTATCAATTTTGACATTCATTGAGGTTTCCTTCTTTTGCGTTGTTTTGGGTGCTTTCAGACAGTGCGTTTTCTTCTTTAAGTAGCTGCTTTTCATGTACTTTCATAAATGGATAGAAAACAATCGAACTGACGACGATACTGCTTAAAACGACCAGTGCAGCGGTTCCGGAATTGGTGGCGATGATGGCACCAATCGGTGCTGGCATCGTCCATGGTGGAATA
Organism: Vibrio genomosp. F10 str. ZF-129; assembly: GCF_000287055.2. GTDB lineage: Bacteria > Pseudomonadota > Gammaproteobacteria > Enterobacterales > Vibrionaceae > Vibrio. The sequence goes on from NZ_AJYQ02000128.1 coordinate 71,682, forward strand.
GCAATAATTTTTGAGACAAGGCCAGCTTTGAACGTAAACCAAACGATGGTGGTATTAATGGTAGGGGCGAGTAGCCAAGGAATGAAGTAGATAGGATTCATTACAATGGGTGTACCGAAAATGACTGGCTCGTTAATGTTGAATGTGCCAGGAATAATCGACATTTTACCGATGGTTTTAAGCTGAGTTGCTTTCGATCGCATCATGAGTAAGACGAGCCCCCATGTACCGCCTGCACCGCCGACAAAGATAAAGAAGTCCATCACTGGGTTAATGAATATCGCGGGTAAAGGTTCACTTGCTGCTAGAGCGTCTTGGTTTAAGCCTAAGTTTATCAATAGCATAGGTCCGATAATGCCACCCACGACTGAACCACCGTGAATGCCACTAAACCAAAGGAGTTGAACCAATAATACAGCCAGTAAACAAGCCACATAACTGTCTGATGCCAATACTAAAGGTTGGAACAACGTCATAATAGCGTCAGGGATCTTCATACCATGCTGAGCAAGGTAAACGTTCACCGACATGATAATAATGGAGATAAAGACAATCGGAATAAGAAGATCGAACGACGCAGAGATCTTCGGTGGCACCGCTTCTGGCATCTTGATTCGAATATTGTATTTGATCAGGAGCCTTTGCATTTCTGGAACAAATAGACCGCAAATTATCGCGGTAAATGCCCCTGTTCCGCCGAGGAATGCACCGGGTAGTACTCCGCCAATCTCAACGTTCACCATAGGTGCAGCCGCTAATAAAAAGGCGAACATGGAAAGCATCCCCGTGTTCATTGGGCGCAATTTATACGCTTCCGCCAAACTAAAGCCGATACCGAATGAAGCGTAGAGCGCGAAGATTCCCATACTTAGCTGGAATGGCGTCAGAATGTTCTCTTTTCCTATTAGGTCGATGAGACCATGCCAACCATCAAAGAAGAAATTCCCCTCTGAAGGCGGAAACGCTAAGACTAATAATAATGAGCCAACAATGAGAAAGGGCATTGTGGAGACAAATCCATCTTTAATGGCATTAATGTGTTTTTGTGCAGAGATCTTGCCTGCCGCCGGAGCGACAACCGTCTCTACAAAACTCAGTACTTTATCAAATATTGCCATTTTGCTAACTCTCCATAGTTTCTTTGGTTTGATAGAGCGTAATCGCTTGCTCTAAAACAGCATCGCCCTTTAACATCCCGTAGTTCATCATATCGATCAGCGCACACCCCTTATTGAGCTCGTTCGCTATTCGCTTAAATTCTTCATATTTGAACTTGACCTGAGGAGCAATCAAGCACACATCGCTCCATTTAATGCAGTCGTCAAATTCTGAAATAGAGTGCGCTGAGATCTCACACTCTATTCCTTGTTCCATCGCCGATTTTTCCATTTTACTGACGAGCATGCTTGTCGACATACCTGCCGCACAACATAAAAATATCTTCATACTGCCTTCCCTTAATTATTCACTTACCCGTTACAATAAAAATGTAACCGGTTTCAGTAACCGGTTACATATATACACGATAAATCATTCGGATGAATACCATGGGTATTAAATATGCTACGCATGTCTAATTTTTAGCCAGCAGTAGTTCGATAAAACATTGATGATAAAAGTATCAATTTGGTTGGGTTGTTGATTAAGTGAGCACTTCGAACGGTAAGGGGAGTGGCAGGATATCGAGAAAGCGACGTTTAAAAACACGCCCTAGTGACTAAAGTGTATCGTTCACTAGGGGGAGTGGCGTCTGATTAAGGCGTGAAGAGATCTGTTGAGTCTCGAACGATCAGTTGCCCTTGGATCACTTCAGATTCAAATAACGTGTGTCCTTCAATAAGCTTTTGAGCCACTGACATAGCCTGAGCCATGATCGCTTGAATAGGGATTTCAACCGTTGTTAAAGAAGGCGTTACGAAAGCGCTGCAGGGATCGTTATCAATACTGATAATGGAAATGTCTTTGGGGACCGACATTCCCTGTTCAGAAAACGCCTTAATACAACCGATAGCAATATCATCAGATGCAGCAACGATAGCACTGGTGAGGCTTCCTTTAGATAAGAGTGCTTTTCCTGCTTGGTATCCTTCAATAAAGCCAAATTCACAAGGGTGTTGGTAAGATTCAATCTTTGTTGTTGTGTGTTGGTTTATTGCCAACGTGAAGCCTTGAGAACGAGATGTGGATGTTGGTGTACTTGGCGTTGGGCCTAGGTAAGTAATGCTTCGGTGACCTGATTCGACTAGGTGATCGACGGCCATTTTAACTGCGTGTTGCTGATCAAAAGAGATAGAGTAACCCGCATTCTCAGGCAATTGCCTACCGACATTCACTATCGGTATGTCAATAGATTGGTTAAGCGCGGTTATTTGATCACTGGATAACATACGGCTATACAGCACAATCACATCGCATCGTTTTTCAACAAGCGAATGAACCGCCTTTAATTCACTTTCAGCTTGATTATGACCATCCGCAATTAACAGTTGTTTGCCCATGAGATCGGCACTCACTGATGCCTGTTTAAGCAAAATACCAAAATAGCTGCCCGTAAAGTCTGAAAGGACCAAACCTATGCTGTTTCCACTTTTAGTGGCCAAGGCTTGTGCGACTGAGCTGGGCTTATAATTGAGTTCTTGCATGACAGATTTTACTAATTCTCGCGTGCTTTCTTTGACTTGCCCAGTGCCATTGATCACACGAGAAACTGTCGCCTTAGATACACCAGCAATGCGAGATACATCTGAAATTGTTGTCATCCATGCCTCTTAAAACCATTATTTGAACACAGAAGATACCAGATTTATGTTTTGTTAGAGAAGCGCTAGAGCCAATTTTTTAGCATCACTTGCGATTTTTGATTTTGGTGAAGAACCGCAAGCCGAAGAAGTGAACGAAGAAGTGAACAATGTCGCAATGAGCAAGCAGTGATTACGCAGAGGGTCACCGATAATGAGATCTTATTCGTCTCACCACGACGTAACGAGTGCTTTAAATAGATCACTGCGCCCTGAATCGATAAGAGCGCGGTGTTCCACTATGAAAGGTTATAAAATGCCGAGTTTATTTCGCTTTATCGAGTTTACGTGGGCTAAATAGGGATAATAAGAATATCGACCGGTGATTTGTTAATTAGATGCTTTGAATAGGAGACAATATTGCTCCAAAAGTCGTGGTGATGCCCACAAATAAGAAGGTCGACTTTGTGATCAAGGATTGTGTCATGAAGTTTGTCGCTTAAGTCGCCGGTACCGACTAGAAAACTCTGGATAGGGTGGTTTGCATAACTTTCAAACCTCTTGAGTTGATCAACAGAGTTTTTCTTTAGTGGGATGTCCCCATCATGCGACTGAATGTCGATAAGCTCAGGGTAGATTTCACCGTGGGTTCCATCGATATGAATAAAAGAAATATTGGCGTCAAACTGTTTGGCAAGGAAAACCGCTCGATCAATAAGAACGTTGCTGTCTTCAGACAATTCAAGTGCGACTAGGATATGTTGGTATTTCATAGCTATTCCCCTTTCTAAGTGACTGAAATAACCATAGCGCTAGGCCGGTTAAATTGATGCGGAAGAGGTCGCAAATTGATGAGATATTGCGCATTTATCTTGTTCGGAATGGAATGTAACAAATCCTACTTGGACTTGTCCTATAAAAAACATAACAATAAACGCCATTTTTGCCATTTTTGCCGTTTACGCCACGAGTACGCTCCAGAAGAAGACAGATTAGCTCTGTGGTCATTTACGGTCTTGTAAAGGACAGTGTTTTGAGCATGTAACGTTCAACCATCGGTTCAGTCAAAGAATTGTTTTCATCCCATTTGCACAGGAACATACATGCCAAAAATCCATTTCGTCGCTCGTTCATTACTGTTTGGACTGCTCTTGCTATTTTCTAGTGTGGTCATGCTTCCTTTAAAAGCTCAGGCTGAAGTCCAAGCTCAAAACCTAGCTCAAAACCAAATTCAAACACAGCAAACGGATACGGGTTGGTTGCAAAACCCCAATCATCCGCCTGTTAAGACGCGCTTCGTGGTTACTGGGCAGGTCAATCAATCACAAAACACCGTTGAGGGTTTTCTTGAAGTCAAACTGAGTGATGACTGGAAGACTTATTGGCGAAGTCCTGGAGAGGGCGGGATTAAACCGAGTATGACTTGGAGTCAGTCAGATAACATTAACGATGTTGATTGGTTATGGCCTTATCCTCAGCGTTTCAGCGTGTTGGGTATTGACACGTTAGGGTACAAAGAACGGGTGATCTTTCCCATTACGCTTCATGTTGATGATGTGAAATTTCCCGTCACATTCAGGGCGAACTTAACGCTGTCATCCTGTAAGACCGTTTGTGTATTGACGGATTATCCATTTGAACTCACCTTCGTACCATCAGAATTGTTGCTGTCTGATGATGCGATGCATACCTATGCCCAGGGGCTAAGTCAGGTGCCTAGAGTTTCTCCTTTAGTACAGGAAGTGAGCGCTATATGGGATGAAAGTAAGAGTAAGCTTCAAGTTACGGCGATTAAACCATTGGGTTGGAAAGCGCCCAAGGTTTTGGTTGATGGCGATTCTGAAGAGGTTGAAAACACTTCATTCTCATGGCCCGTGATCCATACCGATGGTGATACGCTAGTCGTGACGTTCGACGTTACGAGTTGGTTAGGCCCCCGTCAATTGGCGGGTGAAGAACTTTTGGTGACCATTGGTGACAAAGACTTTATAACGGAGCTGCCAACCACCATTATCTCAACGGTTATCTCGGATCCAACCCGTGAGATGTCGCTGGAAACGGTGTTCTTGTTTGCGTTTTTAGGCGGGCTAATTCTCAACATTATGCCCTGTGTGCTACCCGTACTGGGCATGAAACTCAGTAGCGTCGTCTATGCAGGAGCTCTTAATCGAGGACAAATTAGACGTCAATTTTTGGCTTCTTCTGCAGGTATTGTGACGTCATTTTTATTGATCGCTTTGTTTTTAGCTGCATTAAAACTGACGGGCAGCGCAATAGGATGGGGAATCCAGTTTCAAAGCGGTTGGTTTATTGGTGCAATGGTACTGATCACGGGGCTGTTTGGTGCCAATATGTTGGGTCTGTTCGAGTTCCGATTATCCTCTAATACTCATACTTGGTTGGCGTCCCAAGGTGACAACTCGTATATTGGCCATTTCACTCAAGGCATGTTCGCCACACTACTGGCGACACCCTGCTCTGCGCCTTTCCTGGGAACGGCGGTTGCTTTCGCTTTGGCAACGAGCATCCCAACCATGTTCGCTATCTTTGCCGCTTTAGGGTTGGGAATGGCTCTACCTTGGATCCTTGTCGCTACGTTCCCATCCATTGCTCTATCATTGCCAAAACCGGGTGTATGGATGAGCAAAGTGAAGTATCTATTTGGCGCAATGATGCTCATAACCAGTCTCTGGTTGCTGTCGCTTTTGACTCATCACCTTCCCATTTTATGGATTGTTATTATTGGGATTGTCTCGGTTGTCGCGTTCTTTATACGTACATTGAAAGTCTATGGAGAAAAAGTCGCAGCGTGGGTTGGAGGAACAGTGGTGGTTTTGCTTGCAAGTAGCATGGTGATTGGTAGTGTAACGACCGATAAGTGGGCGACGCCTTTACCCGCAGAGCCGAATTGGGAAAGGCTGTCGACCAGTAAAATCAATGATTATGTGGCACAAGGGAAAACAGTCTTTGTGGATGTGACTGCTGAGTGGTGCATCAGCTGTAAAGCCAACAAAATCGGTGTTGTTCTGCAAGATCCGGTTTACAGCACTCTCCAACACCCTAATGTCATTGCTATGCAGGGAAACTGGACAACACCGAGTGTGAGTGTCACCGAGTTTCTGCAATCTCATGGTCGTTTTGGCGTCCCATTCAATGTTGTTTATGGACCACAGTCGCCTGAAGGAATCCCATTACCTGTAGTGCTAAACACTGAGGCGGTTATGGACGCGATAAATACC
>NZ_AJYQ02000129.1 GCF_000287055.2 Vibrio genomosp. F10 str. ZF-129
TTGGGAGTTCGAATCTCTCCACCCCTGCCAAATTTAAGGCTCTAGCAGAAATGCTAGAGCCTTTTTGTTTTTTGATTGTCTTTTTTAGTGCCACACTGGAAAACTAACAGTAAAGCCCCATCTAATCTATTTCGAAAATATTCTTTCTCCCCAACTCATTCTAGGTATTCATTCCAAGCGCTAAAGGTTTGGGCAACAATGTCGCTATGATCAGCGAAGCTTTGACTCGCTATGTAGCGTTGCCGTAATCGACTCTTAGTAGTTCGATAGGGTTCAGCTCTATCGAATGTGGTGGGTGACTGATTGGCAATATCATCGGAGTGCTACAAAGCACTATCCATCCTAACGAGTGCGTTCAATGATTTTAGATGTGCTGATAAACATGGGAGAACCTCTTAAAACATTGGGTTCTGGAACATTTATTTTATGACTAAAAAAACCTCGCATATAGCGAGGCTTGTTGTATAAATCTTTAAAACTTACTTCAGCATTGCTTCGTTTCCGTTCTCACGGATGTGTTTAAGAATCGATTTGACACCGCGAGCACTAGAGCCAACAGTATTGCCCGATTTCATGTAATCAGTGCCACCAGAGAAGTCTGTCAAAATTGCACCAGATTCGCGAGCTATTAGCTCTGCAGCTGCAAGTTGCCAAGGCTTTAGACCTAGCTCAAAGAAACCATCTACGCGACCTGAAGCTAAGTAACATAGATCAAGGGCAGGTGAGCCTGTACGACGGAAGTCAGCACAATCAACAAATAGAGCAGCCATTATTTTGAAATAAGAGTCAGAATGTTGCTTTTGCTTGTAAGGGAACCCCGTTGCAAGAACAGCACCGTTGAGGTCTTTTAGTGGGTTAACACGAAGACGGCTATTATTAAGTTGTGCGCCGGCACCACGTTGAGCGGTGAATAGTTCGTTTAGCATTGGATCGTAAACACAGGCAACTTCTGTTTTGCCATTAATGCGAACAGCGATAGATACAGCGAAGTGAGGCAAACCTTTCACAAAGTTTGATGTTCCATCCATTGGGTCAATGATCCATTGCACGTCACTATCTTTTCCTTCGATAAGACCGTTTTCTTCAGCGACAATTGAGTGATCAGGGTATGAAGCTTTAATAGTATCGATGATCAGTGTTTCAGCTTCTTGATCTACATTGGTAACAAAGTCGTGTGTACCTTTCAGAGTAGTTTCAATTTTATCTGAAGTTTCTAGCGATTTAGCAATATGGTTGCCAGCTTTTCGCGCAGCGCGAATAGCAATGTTTAGCATTGGATGCATAAAATTTCCCAGCGGATGTTAAAGAACAAAAAAAAGCTGCGGAATTATAACAGAGATTTTTCTAAATGGAAGTGGTTGTTTTTTGCACAAGAAAAATCAACAGCATCATCTCGTCACTATTTACTAATAGGTATGTTAGAATTTATCCGTTTTTATTCATGTGGTAGATAAGCTTTATGTTAGATAACGTCAAGATCGTCCTCGTTGGTACGTCACACTCAGGAAATATAGGTTCAGCCGCACGTGCTATGAAAGTTATGGGTTTAAAGCAACTTGTTTTAGTAGACCCTCAGTGTGAAGTAGACGATCAAGCTCTTGCGTTGGCAGCGGGTGCCAGTGACTTGGTAGAAAATGCAGTCATAGTAGACAGCTTATCTAAAGCCGTTGAAGACTGCGGATTGGTTGTCGGTTCTAGTGCTCGTTCTCGTACGTTAGAGTGGCCGATGCTTGAGCCCAGAGAATGTGGTGAAAAGTTTGCTGTTGAAGGTCTTAACCATTCTGTTGCTTTGGTATTTGGCCGTGAAAGAACGGGCCTAACAAATGAAGAATTGCAAACTTGCCACTATCATGTGTGTATTCCCGCTAATCCCGACTATAGCTCGTTAAACTTGGCAATGGCTGTGCAAACGCTAAGTTATGAAATTCGAGTTGCACACCTAGCGTTAGAGCAAAGTCAGTACACTAAGAATCAACACTTACAAGAAGAATACCCTCGCCACAAAGAGTTAGAAATGTTCTATGAGCACCTTGAAAATGTGATTATTGGAACCCAATTTATTTCCAAAGAACAACCAGGCCAGGTAATGAATAAACTTAAGCGTTTATTCAGTAGAGCACGCCCTGAAGTTCAGGAAATCAATATCTTGAGAGGGATTTTGACATCTATAGAAAAAAGAGAAAAATAGCAGAAAACGCTCTAATTCTATACCTGACTAAAACGCTCAAATAATACTTGACCAATTTAGTCAGGTATGAAAAGATTCATGCCATACAAACGATGTGGATATGAGCAATATGAGACTGACATCTAAAGGACGATACGCAGTAACAGCCATGTTAGATGTGGCTTTACACTCTCAGCAAAACCCAGTGCCCCTCGCTGATATATCTGAACGCCAAGGCATTTCTCTTTCTTATTTGGAGCAATTATTTTCCAAATTGAGAAAAGCAGGTTTGGTTGCGAGTGTTCGTGGGCCCGGTGGTGGCTATCGACTTGGTGAAGATGCACATCAAATTGCTATTGGTTCGGTTATTTCGGCTGTCGATGAGTCGGTTGATGCTACGAAATGCAGTGGCAAAGGAGATTGCCAAGGCGGATCTCGATGCCTTACTCACACATTATGGCACGACCTTAGCTCACGTATCAGTGGGTTTCTAAATAATATTACACTTGGTGAGCTAATGAACGACAGCGAGATAATAGATATCTCTGACCGTCAGGATATTAAATTAGCAATAAATCAAGGGGTATCAAAAAAAATGCCTAGCGCTGCTTCTATAAGCGTGAATGTTCGTTCATAACGAAATGGTTTTACATTGGAGTAATAAATGAAACTGCCTATTTATTTTGACTATTCAGCAACATGTCCCGTAGATCCACGCGTTGCCGAAAAAATGGTTCAGTGCATGACAATTGACGGAAACTTCGGTAATCCTGCTTCTCGTTCACACCGATATGGTTGGCAGGCAGAAGAGTCTGTCGACAATGCACGAGAGCAAATCGCAGATACCCTGAATGCAGATCCTCGCGAGATTGTTTTTACCTCGGGTGCAACAGAATCAGACAACCTTGCCATTAAAGGTGCAGCCCACTTTTATGGTAAAAAAGGTAAGCACGTCATTACCTGTAAAACAGAGCACAAGGCGGTTTTAGATCCTTGTCGTCAACTTGAGCGTGAAGGGTATGAAGTCACATACCTTGACCCAGAATCAAATGGCATTATTGACCTAAATAAACTTCAAGCAGCAATGCGTGACGACACCGTGCTGGTTTCTATTATGCACGTAAACAACGAAATTGGAGTGATTCAAGATATTGCCTCTATTGGCGAAATGTGTCGCGAACGCAAGATTGTTTTTCACGTTGATGCAGCTCAATCTATTGGTAAGATTCCTCTTGATGTTCAAGAAATGAAAGTCGATCTGGTATCACTTTCTGCTCATAAAGCTTATGGTCCGAAAGGTATCGGTGCACTTTATGTCAGCCGTAAACCACGTATTCGCCTTGAGGCACAAATGCACGGTGGTGGTCATGAGCGTGGTTTCCGCTCAGGAACGCTAGCGACTCATCAAATCGTTGGTATGGGCGAAGCCTTTGCTATTGCTAAGCAAGATATGCAAAAAGACTTTGAGCATGCGAAAGCTCTTCGTGAGCGTCTACTTAATGGCGTTATTGACTTAGAGGCAGTAACCGTTAACGGTGATTTGGACCAACGTGTTCCACATAACCTGAATGTGAGTTTTGCCTTTGTTGAAGGTGAATCATTGCTGATGTCTCTTAAAGATCTTGCGGTTTCTTCAGGCTCTGCATGTACATCTGCTAGCTTAGAGCCTTCATACGTTTTACGAGCTCTAGGCCTCAACGATGAATTAGCTCACAGCTCAGTTAGGTTTTCATTTGGCCGTTTTACAACGGAAGAAGAAGTTGACTACGCAATCGCACAGATTCGCGTAGCGGTAAACAAATTACGCGACATGTCTCCTCTATGGGATATGTATAAAGAAGGGATTGATTTGGACACTGTTGAGTGGGCACATCATTAATCTCAAGGATGTAGAGGATTCGAGGTAAATATTATGGCTTATAGCGAAAAAGTAATCGATCATTATGAAAACCCACGTAACGTAGGTTCATTTGATAAAGATGATGAAAATGTTGGTAGCGGCATGGTTGGTGCGCCAGCGTGTGGTGACGTAATGAAATTGCAAATTAAGGTGACACCTGACGGTATTATCGAAGATGCAAAATTTAAAACCTACGGTTGTGGTAGCGCAATTGCATCAAGCTCACTAGTAACAGAGTGGGTTAAAGGAAAGAGTATTGATGAAGCTGCGGCTATCAAAAACTCTGAGATCGCAGAAGAGCTAGAGTTACCCCCAGTAAAAGTACACTGCTCTATTCTTGCAGAAGATGCGATTAAAGCTGCAGTTGCAGATTACAAGAAAAAACGTTAAATATTAGTTGAGGGCGGTATAATGCTCTCAACTAAGTTCTACTATTTATAAAACACAAGGTTGTAGTATGGCCATCACCATGACGGATACGGCAGCAAGCCGAGTTCAATCATTCTTAGACAACCGCGGTAAAGGCATCGGGTTACGGCTAGCAGTGAAAACGACAGGCTGTTCAGGTATGGCATATGTACTGGAGTTTGTAGACGAACTGAATGAAGAAGACCAAGTGTTTCAGCACTCCGGTGTAAAGGTCATTATCGATCCTAAAAGTCTGGTTTACTTAGATGGAACTGAACTCGATTATGTGAAAGAAGGGCTGAATGAAGGTTTCGAGTTTAACAACCCTAACGCCAAAGGCGAATGCGGTTGTGGTGAGAGCTTCAACGTTTAGTCTTCGGAAAGCCAATAGCTTCAACATCTAATCAGATAGCTAGGTGGAGTCAACCTAGCTACACCCTAGGATTGAGTTTCCATGAATCATTTTGAATTATTTGGGCTACCAATTCAGTTTAAGCTGGAAGGTAGCCTTCTTTCTTCTCAATTTAGAGAACTGCAGAAAAGCTTCCACCCTGATAATTTTGCGACCGCTTCAGAGCGCGATCGCCTGATGTCAGTGCAAAAAGCCGCTCAGATAAATGACGCATACCAAGTTTTAAAACACCCTATTTCACGCGCTGAATATCTGTTGATGTTAAATGGAATTGAGCTCGATGGTGAACAGAAGACGATGCAAGCCCCAATGTTTCTTATGGAACAGATGGAGCTGCGCGAAGAACTTGGTGATATAGAATTATCGGACGATGCAGAAGACAAACTGTATAATTTCAGTGATAAAATCAGCCAATCGTTTGAGAAGCAAAAACGTCAACTTGAAACAGAATTAGCCGCATCGCAGTGGATGAAAGCCGCAGATTCAGTCAGAAAATTAAAATTCATTGCTAAATTAATACAACAAATAGAACAAGTCGAAGACCGACTGATTAGCTAATTTAGAACAATTAAGGACTCTTCAATGGCACTACTTCAAATTGCCGAACCAGGACAAAGCTCTGCACCGCATCAGCACAAATTGGCGGCAGGGATTGATTTAGGTACCACCAATTCACTTGTTGCTTCTGTGCGCAGTGGTAAAGCTACCCCTCTTCAAGACGATCAAGGTCGTAGCATTCTTCCTTCGGTAGTGAATTACTCAAACGAAGAGACCAAGGTTGGTTATGCTGCTCATGAGTTAGCAGAGCAAGATCCTGAAAATACAATCATCTCCATTAAGCGATTGTTAGGTCGTTCTTTGAAAGATATTCAAAGTCGATACCCTACATTGCCGTACCAGTTTGAAGAAAGTGATAATGGGCTTCCGTTATTGCATACCAAGCGTGGTGCGAAAAACCCGATTCAAGTGTCAGCCGATATTCTAAAAGTCCTAGCCAAACGCGCAGAACAAACACTGGGTGGTGATCTTGCTGGGGTCGTCATCACTGTCCCTGCTTATTTTGACGATGCTCAACGAGCAGGCACCAAAGATGCCGCAAATCTGGCTGGCTTACATGTCTTACGCTTACTCAACGAACCGACAGCCGCCGCACTGGCTTACGGATTAGATTCAGCTAAAGAAGGAATCATTGCTGTTTATGATTTAGGTGGCGGCACCTTCGATATATCGATACTGCGATTGTCGAAAGGCGTGTTTGAAGTCCTAGCGACGGGTGGTGATTCTGCGCTAGGTGGTGATGATATCGACCATTTAGTCGCTGAGCATTTATTGTCACAAATGAATATCTCGACGCCATTAACAGCAGAGCAGCACCGACAACTTCTCAATGCCGCTACTAAAGCAAAGATAGATCTGTCAGACAATGACGTGAGTAATATTTCGGTGCTGAACTGGGAAGGTACATTAACACGTCAGGGCTTCAATGATCTTATTACTCCTCTGATTAAGAAAACGTTAATGTCATGCCGACGAGCATTAAAAGATGCGGACGTGTCTGCCAGTGAGGTTATGGAAGTCGTCATGGTGGGCGGTTCTACTCGCACCTTGCACGTTCGTGATTTAGTCGGTGAGTTTTTTGGTCGAACCCCATTAACCAATATTAACCCTGATGAAGTCGTCGCTATCGGTGCGGCCATTCAAGCTGATGTGTTAGCAGGCAATAAATCTGATTCTGAAACGTTATTACTTGATGTTATTCCATTGTCGTTGGGTATTGAAACGATGGGAGGGTTAGTCGAAAAGATCATCCCACGCAATACAACCATACCCGTAGCCAAGGCACAGGAATTTACCACGTTTAAAGATGGTCAAACGGCAATGACTGTTCATACCGTGCAAGGTGAACGGGAAATGGTTGACGACTGTCGTTCACTGGCACGGTTTGCGCTCAAAGGAATACCACCGATGACGGCTGGCGCTGCCCATGTTCGTGTTACATACCAAGTTGATGCAGATGGTTTGCTCTCAGTAACCGCCATGGAAAAGAGCACGGGTGTCCAGGCTGAAATTCAGGTTAAACCCTCTTATGGCTTAAGTGACAACGAAGTGGCTAACATGCTGAAAGATTCGATGACGTATGCCAAGGCGGATATGGATGCTCGTTCTCTTGCTGAGCAGCGTGTTGAAGCTGATCGTGTTATTGAAGGTCTTATCGCAGCGATCGACCTTGATGGTGATGACTTATTAACAGAGCAAGAAAAGAAAGTGCTTATTAAAGCGATCGAATCACTGATTGAGCTTCGCAATGGCGATGATCCTGACGCGATAGAGCATGGTATCAAACAAACCGATGCCGCAAGCCAAGATTTCGCCTCTCGCCGTATGGATAAGTCTATTCGTACTGCGCTGTCTGGCCAGTCAGTTGATGATATTTAACCGTTAGAGAATAGATAAAGATGCCTAAAATTATTGTTTTACCTCATGAAGACCTTTGCCCAGAAGGTGCTGTATTAGAAGCTAAATCAGGCGACACTGTTCTTGATGTTGCTTTGAAGAACGGTATCGGTATTGAACACGCTTGTGAGAAGTCGTGCGCGTGTACAACCTGTCATGTTGTTATTCGTGAAGGTTTTGATTCACTGGCTGAAAGTGATGATCTAGAAGACGATATGCTAGATAAAGCTTGGGGATTAGAGATGGAATCTCGTTTAGGTTGCCAAGCAAGAGTCGCCGATACTGATTTAGTGGTGGAAATTCCAAAGTACACCTTAAACCTAGCGTCTGAAGATCATTAGAACAGAGTAAATAAAGCTTAGCGAAATTAAGGAGCACTTATGAGTTTAAAATGGATTGACTCGCGTGATATCGCGATTGAACTATGTGATTTGCATCCCGAGACAGACCCACAAACGGTTCGCTTTACCGATTTGCATCGATGGGTTATGGAGCTTGAAGATTTTGAAGACGACCCTAACCATTCTAACGAAAAAATCTTAGAAGCCATTATGCTGTGCTGGATGGATGAAATCGATTAATGGTGTTTTTTCAGACAAGCTCGGTTTAAAACATTACCAAGTTAACAATTCTAAATAAATAAAGCGGACCTCATGGTCCGTTTTTTTATCAAATTGACACTTTCATCCTACATAATGCTAACATTCCTCCGATATGAAAAATGGTATTGATTACCTTACAAAAACAAGGAGCAACCATGTCAACACAGATGTCCCTATACATTAGCCATGAACCCGCACAACCCCAATGGGGCGACAAAGCGATTTTGTCATTTTCAGATAGCGGTGCAACGGTACATACTGGTGAAGGCCATGAATTAGACGTTATTCAACGTGCGGCTCGCAAATTAGACTCTCAAGGTGTAAAAGCCGTCTCATTGCAAGGGAAAGGCTGGGATTTAGAAAAAATTTGGGCTTTTCAGCAAGGCTACAGAAGTGCTAAAAAACTCAATAGCATCGAGTGGTCGCCATTAGAAGCAGACCACCAAGCAGAGTTAGAAGCCAGAATTATAACCACGGACTGGACTCGCGACATTATCAATAAACCCGCCGAAGAAGTTGCCCCGAGACAATTAGCAACAATGGCCGCTGAGTTTATTAAGTCTGTCGCTCCGAAAGGTACGGTGACGGTCAAGATAGTCAAAGATAAAGACTTACTTGCGGAAAATTGGCAGGGTATCTACGCAGTAGGAAGAGGCTCTGAACGTACTTCAGCGATGCTGCAACTCGACTATAACCCGACTGGTGATGACAATGCGCCTGTATTCGCTTGTCTTGTTGGGAAAGGGATCACATTCGATTCTGGAGGCTATAGCATCAAACCAGGTCAGTTCATGACATCCATGAAAGCGGATATGGGGGGCGCTGGAACCATTACTGGCGGCTTAGGGTTAGCCATTCTGCGTGGATTGAACAAACGTGTAAAACTGATTTTATGCTGCGCTGAAAACATGATTTCTGGTCGTGCATTAAAGCTAGGCGATGTTATCACTTATAAAAATGGCAAAACGGTCGAGATCATGAATACCGATGCAGAAGGGCGCTTAGTGCTCGCTGATGGTCTTATGTACGCAAGCGAACAAAACCCAGAACTTATTATCGACTGTGCAACACTGACGGGCGCGGCAAAAAATGCACTAGGAAATGACTACCATGCATTATTGAGTTTTGATGATGAGCTTTCCCACCAAGCTTTGACCGCGGCGAATCAAGAAAAAGAAGGATTATGGCCATTGCCATTAGCGGACTTTCACCGAGAAATGCTACCTTCAAATTTTGCCGATCTCTCTAATATCAGCACGGGTGATTACTCTCCTGGTGCAAGTACCGCAGCAGCATTCCTGTCTTACTTTGTTGATGACTATAAAAAAGGTTGGCTGCATTTCGATTGTGCTGGCACTTACCGAAAATCAGCAAGTGATAAGTGGGCTGGGGGCGCAACTGGAATGGGAGTAAGAACCTTAGCGCGCTTACTGACAGACCAAGCAAAATAATTTATTTTTCAGCCCTATTGGCTGCTTTTAATGACGATATTAATGAAGCACAAGGAAAGACTATGTCTCTTGAAAGAACATTCTCGATAATAAAACCCGATGCAATAGAACGAAACTTGATCGGTGAAATCTATCATCGAATTGAAAAAGCGGGCTTACAAGTGATTGCCGCAAAAATGGTACACTTAACGGAAGAGCAAGCAGGTGGCTTTTATGCTGAACATGAAGGCAAGCCTTTTTATGACGCATTAAAAGAATTCATGACATCGGGTCCAATCATGGTTCAGGTTTTAGAAGGCGAAAACGCCATCACACGTTACCGTGAACTGATGGGTAAAACCAACCCAGAAGAAGCCGCCTGTGGCACGATAAGAGCGGATTATGCAATCAGCATGCGTTACAACTCAGTACATGGTTCAGACAGCCCAGAGTCAGCGGCAAGGGAGATTGAGTACTTTTTCCCTGCATCTGAAATTTGCCCACGCCCTGTTAAATAAACGCGTAACCTGAGTGAAGATGCGTTAAGCGAAAAAATACGTTACAAGGTGATTCAAGGCTCCATTTCGATGGAGTCTTTTTTATATTCCCCTAAAAATCAATGATGGATAAACTTTAACCGCTTTACTATGAATGTCTTAGTAAACACAGGGTTTTACAATGCTTGTTGATGCTGCATAAAGCCTGTACAATTCGCGCCCTTCATTATTGTTCTGTCATTGAGAGGCATCATGACCAAAGCTAAAACTAATCTACTCGATTTTGATCGTAAAGGTCTTCGTAAATTTTTCACTGAAGAACTCAATGAAAAGGCTTTTCGAGCAGATCAAGTAATGAAGTGGATGTATCATTTCGGCGTTGATGACTTCGAAAAAATGAACAACATCAATAAGAAGTTGCGAGAAAAATTGCAGTACCGCTGTGAAATTGTTGCTCCTGTGGTTTCTGAAGCTCAGTACTCTACAGACGGTACGATCAAATGGGCAATGCGTGTAGGCGATCAAGACGTTGAAACTGTTTATATTCCAGATGGCGAGCGAGCCACGCTATGTGTATCTTCACAAGTCGGTTGTGCTTTGGAGTGTAAATTCTGTTCTACCGCGCAGCAGGGCTTTAACCGTAACCTCAAAGTATCTGAAATTGTAGGTCAAATTTGGCGAGCAGCACGAGAGATCGGCCTAGAGAAAGAAACCGGTCGTCGACCAATTACTAACGTTGTGATGATGGGTATGGGTGAACCTCTACTCAACATGAAGAACCTTATTCCATCTCTAGAGATTATGCTTGATGATCTCGGTTTTTCACTGTCTAAACGACGTGTGACGGTATCGACCTCCGGTGTGGTTTCTGGTCTTGATCAAATGACTGACAACATTGATGTCGCTTTGGCTATTTCTCTGCACGCCCCCAATGATGCATTACGTAGTCAAATTATGCCGATCAATGATCGTTGGGACATTCAAGATTTCCTCGCGTCTGTGCGTCGTTATATTGCATCTTCAAACGCAAACCGTGGCAAAGTTACCGTTGAGTATGTGTTATTGGATCATGTGAATGACGACATGGACCATGCCCGTGAATTGGCCGTATTAATGAAAGATACGCCTTGTAAGATAAACCTGATTCCTTTTAATCCTTATCCTGGTTCGCCATACAAAAAGCCAAGTAACTCTCGGATTGATCGTTTCCAGAAAACATTGATGGAATACAATTACACCGTGACAGTACGAAAAACACGTGGCGATGATATCGATGCCGCTTGTGGTCAGTTGGTCGGTGACGTTATTGACCGAACTAAACGCACCAAAGCAAAGCTTTCTGTCGGTGAAACCATCCCAACAACATCGCTTTAGGGGGAATCGTTGAACAAAGCCAGAGCTTGCTCTGGCTTTGTTGTATTCACATTTTGAAATTAAATCCGTTCATATCTTTGTAAGTTTTGTGAAAAACCTTGACCTGTCTGCGATTTTGGCTGCAAGGACATATTGTTAATCGCCTAATATCTATTAGAATTGCTAATTAGTCTGAAGTTTCAGATTTGATTCATCTTTTGGAAAGGTTTTTGAGGTAAATACCTTGAATTTTTCTATTTTGAGTGAGGTTCGTTCCTCCACAACTATCTGTTTTTGTACATTGAACTGACTACCAACTATAACGAATAAAGGTTATCAGTGAACAAGAACCACCAAACGAGAAGTACATTACTAATGAGTACTGAACAAGATATCGTGACTGAAGAGCCACAAGTGGCAGAAAAAACAACAGAAGCGGGCACGCTGCTCAAAGAGCGTCGTATTGAATTAGGGCTGACTCAAAAACAAATCGCCGATCGTCTACGTCTCAGATTATCGATCATTGAAGGCATTGAAGAGAACCATTTTGAATCAGGCCAAGTGGCGACATTTACTCGCGGCTATCTACGATCGTACGCCAAAGCTGTGAATATGGATGAGCAAGTTGTTTTGGATGCTTTAGCAGATTGTGGTGATGCCCAACCTCAAGAACAGCCAATGATGAGCTTTTCAAGACAAACCAAACGTGAGCGTAACGATAGCCGTATCATGATGCTCACATGGGGGATCTTGGCGATAATCATCGCAATTTCTTCTCTCTGGTGGTGGCAAAATCAACTGCAAGACACATTAGTTGTATCAAACAGTGACGACGTCGAAATTGAAGAGCCAGTTACTGATATAAACCAACCTACACCCGTTGACACTATTGAGTCTGCCGAAGTCATCACACCAATGGCGCCACCACAGGAAAGCACCGCCTTAGAACAGGGTCCTATTGAGTCTACTGACATCTCGCTTGAAGATGACAGCGCTTCAACTTCAGGTCAGCAGACAGAAGCAAACATAATGTCTAACGATGAGTTCAAGACTTTAAGCAGTGACAATGTCAGTATTCCATCATCGGAAGTGATTGATTCAGCGGTAACGCCCGTTTCAAACAATCTGGAAGCAGAGCCTGTTGCTTCTTTAGAATCAGAGTTATTAAAACCTTTAGCGATGACATTCAGTGCCGATTGCTGGATTCAAGTCAAAGACGCTTCCGGAAAAATACTCTCGACAGGGATTAAGAAAGCCGGCCAAACGATTGAGTTAGGTGCCGAATCACCCGTAAATATTATTCTTGGCGCACCTGAAAGCGTTTCAATGACATTTGCGAGTGAACCTGTTGACCTTTCTGGGTATACTTCAGGTAAAGTAGCCAGATTCACCTTACCTTAGAAATTAACTATGCAATACGAATCCCCTATTAAGCGTCGCCCATCGAAACGTATATACGTTGGTGACGTACCTATTGGTGATGGCGCGCCTATTGCGGTGCAGTCTATGACCAATACACGCACAACGGATGTAGCTGCAACTGTGGCTCAAATTCGAGCACTTGAAAACGTGGGCGCTGATATCGTTCGCGTTTCTGTTCCCACTATGGATGCAGCAGAAGCATTTAAGTTAATCAAACAGCAAGTCTCGGTACCACTCGTTGCCGATATTCATTTTGATTACCGTATCGCACTTAAAGTGGCGGAGTACGGCGTCGATTGCTTACGAATTAACCCAGGTAACATTGGTAGCGAAGAACGTGTTCGCTCGGTGGTAGATTGCGCAAGAGACAAAAATATCCCAATTCGTATTGGCGTCAATGGTGGTTCGCTAGAAAAAGAGATTCAGGTGAAATATGGCGAGCCGACTCCTGCAGCCTTGGTCGAATCGGCGATGAGACATGTCGATATTCTTGACCGTCTTAACTTTGACCAGTTTAAAGTCAGTGTAAAGGCATCAGATGTTTTCTTAGCGGTTGATTCCTATCGATTGCTGGCGAAAAGAATCGATCAACCTCTGCATTTGGGTATTACTGAGGCTGGCGGAGCACGAGCTGGTGCAGTTAAATCATCGGTTGGCTTAGGAATGCTCTTGGCTGAAGGGATCGGTGATACTCTGCGTATATCATTAGCCGCTGATCCGGTTGAAGAAATTAAAGTCGGTTTTGATATTTTAAAATCACTGCGAATTCGCTCTCGAGGCATCAACTTTATTGCTTGTCCAAGCTGTTCTCGTCAAGAGTTTGATGTCATCAGCACAGTCAATGCATTAGAAGAACGCCTAGAAGATATTATTACTCCTATGGATGTCTCCATTATTGGCTGTGTGGTTAATGGCCCTGGTGAAGCTGAAATTTCCCATTTGGGTCTAGCAGGAAGTAATAAAAAAAGCGCATTTTATGAAGACGGTAAACGTCAAAAAGAACGATTTGATAACGATGATCTTGTTGCTCAGTTAGAAGCAAAAATCCGAGCAAAAGCATCACAACTTGATGAAAATAATCGCATCGACATTCGTCAAATCGACAATAACTAATTTACGGTATCTATTGTGGCAAAAACTATTCAAGCAATTCGAGGCATGAACGATTGTCTCCCGACTCAATCTCCGCTGTGGCACAAAGTAGAAGGTGCTGTAAAAAGTGTCATCAACGCTTATGGTTATAATGAAGTTCGTATGCCTATCGTAGAATCAACACATTTATTTAGCCGTGCTATTGGTGAAGTGACGGATGTTGTTGAAAAAGAGATGTACACATTTGAAGACCGCAATGGCGATAGCTTAACCTTACGTCCAGAAGGAACCGCTGGTTGCGTGCGTGCCGGAATTGAAAATGGATTACTGTATAACCAAGAGCAGCGCTTATGGTACATGGGTCCAATGTTTCGTCATGAACGACCTCAGAAAGGCCGATACCGCCAATTTCATCAATGTGGCGTCGAGGTTTTTGGATTGAATGGCCCAGACGTTGATGCCGAACTTATCATGATGACGGCGCGTCTCTGGCGAGAGTTAGGCATCGATAAACATGTGCGTCTAGAGCTTAATTCGATAGGGTCTTTAGATGCACGTGCGAACTACCGTACCGCCTTAATTGCGTACCTAGAGCAGCACGAAGATGTCTTGGATGACGACTGTAAACGACGCATGCACACTAATCCTTTAAGGGTTTTAGATACAAAAAATCCAGACGTTCAAGCTATTTTAGGTGATGCCCCTCGTTTATCTGAATACTTAGATGATGAATCAACGCAACATTTTTCTGGATTGTGTGAACTTCTTGATGCTGCAGGTATCGAATACACAGTCAATGACCGTTTAGTGCGTGGTCTGGATTACTATAATCGAACCGTATTTGAATGGATTACCGAAAGTTTAGGTGCGCAAGGTACCGTTTGTGGCGGTGGCCGTTATGATGGTCTTGTTGAGCAACTGGGTGGAAAATCAACACCGGCAGTCGGTTTTGCCATGGGCTTAGAGCGCTTGGTTCTGATGATGGAGACTCTCGAACTTACCGACGTTCGTCGAAGTGTCGATGTCTACATGATTACCTCTGGTGAAGGCACGATGATGGCAGGAATGAAGCTTGCCGAACAACTTCGTGAGCAGGTTCCAAGTCTTCGAGTGATGAATCACTTCGGCGGCGGCAATTTTAAAAAGCAGTTTAAGCGCGCGGATAAAGTCGGAGCGGCTGTTGCACTGGTGCTGGGCGAAAACGAAGTTGCAGAAAATACAGTGGTATTTAAAGACTTACTTGGTGGAACGCAAGACACGTATTCACAAGTGGATGTTGTTGCTAAATTAGCAGAACTTATTTAATTAACTCCCCATTGATTTGATAATAAATTGATTTTAAGTGGTGCTGAACAGGCATTACTTTTTGAATAATAGAGGACAGCAAGTGGAAGTCTACGATACTGAAGAACAACAAGTAGAAGCGATTAAAGACTGGTGGAAAGAGAACGGTAAAGCCGTGATCTTAGGTGCCGTCGTTGGTCTTGGTGGTCTTTTTGGTTGGCGCTATTATCAAGATGCCGCTCTACAAAGCAAAGAGCAAGCTTCGGAAGCTTATACCGAAGTCATCACCGCGTTGTTGGGCGAGCAGTCAGGCAGTGAAGATAAAGTTCAAAGCTTTATTGAGGCGAATGGTAAATCTGAATATTCGGTACTTGCAGCCCTTCAATTGGCAAAAGTTCAAGTCGAAGAGAGTCAATTGGATGAAGCATTGGCTCAATTAGAGTGGGCAAAAGCCAACAGCAAAGACGAAGCGCTTAAAGCTGTGATCTCTTACCGTATTGCTCGCATTCAAGCAGAACAAGAGAACTACGCTGGTGCTCTAAGTGAGTTGACGAACATTACCGATGCAAACTGGTCTGGTCGTATTGCTGAATTACGCGGTGATATTGAACTAAGACAAGGCAATAATGATGCGGCTTACGCAGCGTATACTGAAGCACAGCAATCGGCTGATGCAAGCCAAACATTACAGCTTAAGCTTGATGATCTCGCCAAGTAAGGGCTTTTGTAAATGAAAAAATTACTCAGTAGGGTTCTTCTTTCTGCTATCGCTATGGGCACACTTATCGGTTGTGCCAGTGAAGAAGACACCATTATTATGGCCCCCGTACCGTTAGTGGATAGTGAGTTTACACCAGACCAGCAATGGAGCGCTTCTATAGGCAAAGGTGTCGGACACTATTTCTCTAAACTTTCGCCTGAATATGCGTATGACAAAGTCTTTGTGGCAAGCCGCGACGGGTTAGTGAAAGCATTGGATTCCGAAACGGGTAACACTCTTTGGCAAACGGATTTAGAGTTAGAGGTTTCTGCTCGACTATCCGGCGGAATCATTGCCGCTTATAGCCAGATTTATATTGGCAGTGAAAATGGTGAATTGATTGCACTGAATGCTGAAACGGGCGAACAAGCGTGGCGTGTTGAAGTTGATGGTGAAGTTCTAGCGAGACCCGTCGCAGACAGCAATATGATCATCGTTAACACCAGTCGTGGCATGTTGGTCGCGTACGATCAAGCGACGGGGGAGCAAAAGTGGACCATCAGTACAGATGTACCCAACTTGACTTTACGTGGTGACAGCACCCCTGTGACCGTGTCTGGCGGTGTATTCTGGGGAACGGCAAACGGACGTTTAGCTGCGGCCATTGTTGAACGCGGACAACTGATTTGGCAACAACCAATTGGTATGCCTCAAGGATCTACCGAAATTGACCGTCTCGTGGATGTAGACTCATCACCGGTCATTATCGGCGGTACGCTATATATTGTTGGCTTTAATGGTCAGTTAACGAGTATCGACCTTCAATCGGGTCGTCCAATGTGGAAGCGTTCATACTCTTCTGCAACGGATCTAGCAACCGATGGTAGCCGTCTATACCTAGTGACAGACAAAGATCACCTAGTGGCAGTCGATGCACGAAGCGGTACCGAGCTTTGGAGCAATAAAAAGCTAGAATATCGTCAACTTAGTGCACCCGTTATGATTAATAATCATGTGGTTGTTGGTGATTCGGAAGGTTATCTACACTGGCTTAATCGAAGTACCGGTGAATTTGTTGCTCAGCAGCTTATCGATGATAGCGGTTTTGCTGTGAGTCCTGTCGTGACTTCTGGTGGGTATGTACTCGTAACACGCAATGGCGATGTAAAGAAACTGACGATCAATAAGTAATATCGTGATATAATTCACATTCGGCTCCTTGCTGTTATCAGTTAGGGGCCGTTTTATTGAGAAAAATCAAATCGTGTGGTTATAGGTAACAGCATTGCGGCTGAGTGATACAGACAAGTTGATACGATCTTGTTGAGTATGGGCCAGCTTAGAACAAATGCAATCCGTTACCTATAACTACATAGAGACTATATTGTAGAGGTTAATTATGGTACCTGTTGTTGCTCTGGTCGGGCGTCCAAATGTAGGGAAATCTACATTGTTTAACCGACTGACTCGCACTCGCGACGCATTGGTTGCTGACTTCCCTGGTTTAACACGTGATCGTAAATACGGCCATGCTAAATCAGAAGAACACGAATTCATTGTTATTGATACCGGTGGTATTGATGGCACTGAAGAAGGTGTTGAAACGAAAATGGCAGCACAATCACTAGCCGCTATTGATGAAGCTGACGTTGTTCTCTTCATGGTGGATGGTCGAGCGGGATTGACGCCTTCTGATGAAGCGATTGCTAAACATTTACGCCAAATTGAAAAACCATCACTGCTTGTCGTGAACAAGATTGATGGCATTGATGGTGACGCAGCTTGCTCTGAGTTCTGGAAACTCGGCGTTGATGATATGTATCAGATTGCCGCGGCTCATGGGCGAGGTGTTACGGCATTGATTGAACTTGCTCTCAACCCGTTTGCGGAAGCATTAAAAATAGAAAACGGTGAAATCAACGATCTGACTGAGTTTGAAGATGAAGACGAAGAACAAGTTGAATTTACTGAAGAAGAAGCAGAAGAAGAATTCAAGCGCCTTCAAGATCAGCCGATTAAACTTGCTATTATTGGTCGCCCGAATGTTGGTAAATCGACGCTAACCAACCGTATTCTAGGCGAAGAGCGTGTTGTTGTTTATGACATGCCAGGCACAACTCGCGATTCTATCTATATTCCAATGCAGCGCGATGATCGTGAGTACGTACTGATTGACACTGCGGGCGTTCGCCGTCGTAAAGCCATTAACGAAACGGTCGAAAAGTTCTCGGTGGTCAAGACGCTAAAAGCCGTTGAAGATGCTAACGTTGTGTTGCTACTGATCGATGCTCGCGAGAATATCTCAGAGCAAGACTTAAGCTTACTTGGTTTTGCCTTGAATGCTGGTCGCTCTATCGTCATTGCTGTTAATAAATGGGATGGACTGGATAGCGAAGTCAAAGATCATGTTAAGAAAGAACTGGATCGCCGTTTAGGTTTTGTCGACTTTGCTCGTATCCACTTCATTTCTGCTCTACACGGAACAGGTGTTGGCCATCTGTTTGAATCTGTGCAAGAAGCCTACAAATCGGCGACAACGCGTGTAGGGACTTCAGTATTGACTCGTATCATGAAAATGGCATCCGATGATCACCAACCGCCAATGGTTCGTGGCCGTCGAGTCAAAATGAAATACGCGCACGCTGGTGGATACAACCCACCGATTGTTGTTATTCATGGTAACCAAGTTAAAGAGCTGCCGGCTTCATACAAACGTTATTTGATGAATTACTACCGCAAGTCTCTGGAAATAATGGGTACACCTATTCGTATTCAATTCCAAAGCAGTGACAACCCATTTGAGGGTAAGAGCAACAAAGTCACTATTTCTCAAGAGCGCAAGCGTAAGCGCTTGATGACCATGATGAAAGGTCGCAAAAAATAATGAAAAGCCCAAGCATCAACGCTTGGGCTTTTTTCTATTAATAAAGCTTAGGTCTAGCCTGATAACTAGACCTTTGTTCGTTATCTGAAGTCCATCGAGCTCTACTGTTAGTTACCGTGTTCGGTATTACCACATCCCAAGTTATTTCCACTATGCTCTGCCGATAAAGAAAAAGATCGGTATAACGATAAGAGAAAAAACAAAACCAATTTTCCACCAGTTTTGCAAGCTCAGGAAGCCTGCGCCAAACAATATCGGCGCGGGTCTAGAAGAGTAGTGTGCGGTCGACATATAAAGATTACTGAACATACCTAGGGCGATCGTTGCCAGCATAGGGGGAGCACCAGCAGCAATCGCAAGGAAGGCTGAATACATAGCACTCGCCATCATAACTAGCACTGCAAACCAAGTCATTGTGTGCCGTGCTTCTTTTTCTTGCAGTACTGCATCCCAAGTGATTATGCATGTAAACAACAAAAAGACTGACTCCCTCTGTCTAGTAACCGTTGAGCAGGGAGACCTCGAAGCATTTTTGGCTCATGGGAAAGTGGGTTGACCAACACGAATCTATCGTCGGTCATAGTGAAGTTAAAGTGCTATCTTTTGAGTCTTTTTCATCGAAAATATGCCAGTATTGAGTTGAAATACAACGCCCTGTATCTCTTGATGGATCTTTTTATATAAATCTAAAATGGGTGAGAGTGTAGATAATTTTTGGTTTTATATGTTATTTAAAATTCAAATGCAGAACATGTAACTTATGCTTTCGGTGTGTGGTTATATAAATGTTCTTAATCAGGCAGATCGCTGATCACGATGGATAAAGCAGATGATCTTATAGAGATCATTTGACATCAAAATGATCTCTATTAAGAGGGTGTTCTACTACTTTGCCACAAAGGTGGTGGCATTTTATATGCTTAGTGAGGCAATCAGACGGAAGTGATGTAGATCATGGTATATTCATCTACGTTCAATATGATCAAATATTACGATTAAAAGATAGGTTAAAAACATGAGCAACAATAACTGCCCAAAGTGCACCACAGAGTTAGAGTGGGATGGTGCGTATTTATGCGCTCCTTGCGGTGAACATTACAAAAAGCTGGGATATTGTCCTGAATGTGATAAAGAGTTGGAAAAGCTGCAAGCCTGTGGTTCTGCGAGCTACTTTTGTAACTCGTGTAATGAATTAAAGTCTAAATCACGAGTGAAAATCGTGTTTGAAGTGATAAAACCATTATAGTTTTAGAGATTAGAGATTAGAGATTAGAGATT
>NZ_AJYQ02000130.1 GCF_000287055.2 Vibrio genomosp. F10 str. ZF-129
CTTTTGCTTTTGCTTTTGCTTTTGCTTTTGAGTAGTGATGTGTGAATTACAAACTCATTTCACCATGAAGCACTTTCTGCATTTGTTCTTTCACTTCTTCGTATGATAGCCCTTGGCTCAACAAATAATGTAACTTCGCTAAAGCGGCTTCTGGAGTCATATCGAAACCACTAATAACACCAGCATCTTGCAAGGCACATCCAGTCGCATACCCACCCATGTTTACTTTTCCTGCTAGGCATTGTGTCAAGTTGACCACAATAACACCTCGTTCAGAGGCTTCTTTTAAATGCGCTAACAATTCCGGGTTTTGTGGGGCGTTGCCAACACCGAAGGTCAGCAAAATCATTGCATTCACGGGTTGAAGCAATGTATTTCGGATTACTTCGTGTGAAATGCCCGGGTACATGGTGATGACCCCAATAGGTTGTGGGGTGATGTTATGAACCTTGAAGGTACCCTGTGGTTTTTGGTCAACAACAACGCCGTTACTGACTTTAATACTGATTCCAGCTTCAAGCAGTGGCGGCATGTTTGGCGAGGTAAACGCACTAAAACCATCGGCGTGAGATTTAGTACTGCGATTTCCACGCATTAACTGATTATTGAAGAAAAGGGTGACTTCATTGATCGGGTAGTTGGCAGCAATGTGCAGCGCGTTAAGAAGGTTGGCCTGACCGTCTGAGCGCAGTTCGGCTAAGGGAATTTGCGACCCTGTAACGATGACGGGTTTGCCTAGGTTCTCGAGCATAAACGATAAGGCTGATGCGGTGTACGCCATGGTATCTGTTCCATGCAGTATCACAAAACCATCGTATTTATCGTAATTATCACTGATGTCATTAGCGATTTGTTGCCAGTCCATCGGCGTCATGTCTGACGAGTCAATTAATGGCTCATACTCATGAATGGTGAACTCTGGCATTTCTGGGCGGTGAAATTCGGGCATTCCCGCTAATTGCTTTTCCATAAATCCAGCGACAGGAATGTAACCGTGATTAGACTTTTGCATACCAATGGTACCGCCAGTGTAGGCGATATAGATGTGTTTTCTTGTCATGATGAAAGTCGTACAGTGAATTGGGAACAGGGGGCGATTATAGACCCTTGCTCGAGGTAAATTCTATCTATTGACGCACATTTTATCGGTTACTGTTCTGAATTTATTTTTCACTGCTATTTAACGGGCGAGGGAGTGGGGTGTTGAGCAATGCAGTGAGTCGTGCGGATGATCGGTCTGAAAATAAAATAGGCTAACAATCCAATGATTATTAGCCTATGTATTTAAGCACTCTGCTATCTGTTTAGCTATCTGCTTATATATCTGCTTATGCGTCTACCATCTAACTCGACAGAAACACTTATTGAACTTGGCAGGTTAAGCAAAAGGCGTATTGCCCCTTAGGATCATTAAAGCTGTCCAGCAACGTCATGTCGGCAGCCACTTGGTTCATCAGCGGTTTCCATGTGTCTGGAATCCATGAAGCAGGAATCAAGGTAGAAGCGTCAATATTCAACTTCACGGACACCTGATTCATCATTTCTTGGAAGAATTGCTGTGCTGGAGATAAAGGCTCTTCGACCCAATAGACGTTGTAAGCCTCCAGTTCCGCCAACTCTGCTGCTAGTGATATGGCGTCATCGAAATCCCCCATTTTATCGACGAGTCCATGTGCCATTGCATCTTTACCTGTCCACACTCGCCCTTCAGCAATGGTTTCGAGTGCGTCTAGTGAGAGATCACGGTGAGTACTCACTAGCCCAACAAAACGTTTATAGCCATGTTCAATACCGAGTTGAAATGCATCGGAAGCGCCTTCCGACATACCCGTTGTGACACCCACTCCGGAAAACGGAGATGTGCCGATACCATCACTGTAAACGCCAAGGCTATTTAGCCCTTTCTCAAAGGTCGTGATGACACTAAAAATACCAATGGAGCCGGTTAACGTGGTTGGTTGAGCGACGATTTTATCTGCGCTCATCGAAATCCAATAGCCGCCAGAGGCTGCAAGGCTAGACATGGACACAACCACGGGTTTGTTTGCTGCACGTAATGCATCGATTTCGTTACGAATAACCTCAGAAGCAAACGCACTGCCACCAGGGCTGTCTACTCGTAAAACAACCGCTTTGACCTTGTTATCATTGCGAGCTTGTCTTAGCAGGTTCGCTGTGGTGTCACCACCAACATTGTTACGTGACTGTTCGCCATCCATGATCGCGCCACTGGCAACCACAACCGCAATATCATTGGCTTCGATATTAAATTGGGGTGCCATTGTGCTGCGGTACTCGTAATACCCCATGGCTTTGTAACTGTCTTTGCCATTGCTGCCGAAGACATCCGCGAGCTGGGTGCGAATTTGTTGTCTGGTGGCAAGTTCATCGACCAGTCCTAACTGAAGAGAAAGCTCTGCAAGATTGCCATCGACAGATTTAAGCTGTGCAAGAAATTCATCCATCGATGGGTTCAGTGTTTTTGCATCAATCTGACGGTTGGTCGCAACGTCCTCGACGTAAGCACCCCACAGTTGAGTGAGCCAACGAGCGGCAGACTCTTTTGCCTCATCAGACATATCATCGCGGACAAAGGGTTCAATTGCCGATTTATAAGTACCTACACGGAAAACATGCGTATTAACATCAAGTTTTTCCAGCAAGGTTTTGTAGTAAAGAGAATAAGCGCTGTAACCTTTTAACAATACGGCGCCATCAGGGGACATATACACTTTGTTCGCATAGCTTGCGAGGTAGTATTGGCTTTGATTGTATATCTCGCCAGTCGCATAAATCGGTTTTCCGGACGCTTTAAACTCATTGAGTGCTTTCGCGATGTATCTCAACTTGGTTAAATTGGTTTCAGGAAGATTACGCAGCGATAACACGATCCCTTGGATTTGGTCGTCCGTTTGAGCATGTCTGATGGTTTCAACAATATCAAATAGGACATTCTCTTTAGGGAGTTCCTGACCAAAGAGTGAGCCGGTTAACGAATCCATTGGATTGTTGTAGGTTCTTTGCTCGACAATCGGGCCAGAAAGATTGAGTACAAGCGCCGATTGCTCTTTTACCGTTGGTGTAGGTGCTTCGATACTCGTGAATAAAAAGTAGATAACGGCCAGGCTGAGGATAAAAATCAGGTTAGTTAATGCAAGACGAATAAAGGTGATGAGTTTCCATAATCCTTTAAAAATCATTCCAATAAATTTGAATAGTTTTTTCATCGAATCTTCACTGCAGTTGACCCAACAGCGTCCATGATGGTGTTTGTGTATGCAACTTCATATCCTACGTCATCTCAATTTTTCAAACAACAGTGTTATCACGCAGGCTAGCGGATAGAGGCGGTGACGAACCCGATGTTGATGGGTGTTGCAAAAATGTAAACAGTTGTTTGATTTATTGTCTAACTATCAATATTGTGGTCGGACCACGAATAATAATAGATGAAGTGATGTCAGCCATGTATTCAAATTTACTACAGCCTCTCGATCTTGGATTTACTCAACTGCGAAACCGCGTTCTTATGGGGTCAATGCACACTGGATTAGAAGAAGACAAAAAAGGCCTAGATAAACTGGCTGCTTTTTACGAAGAGCGAGCAAAAGGTGGTGTAGGACTTATTGTTACGGGTGGATTCTCTCCAAACTTACGTGGCCGGTTAACGCCTTTTAGTGCCGAATTCAGCAAACCCAAACATGCTCAATCTCATAAAGTTGTGACGGATGCCGTACACAAGCATGGCGGGAAAATCGCTCTGCAACTTTTGCATGCTGGGCGTTACGCGATGCATCCGTTCGCACAAAGTGCGTCTGGCATGAAAGCGCCGATCGCGAAATTTGCACCCAGTGAAATGAGTCCACGCCAGATCAAAAAAACCATCGATGCCTTTGCCAACAGTGCGGAACTAGCAAAATTGGCGGGTTACGATGGTATCGAAGTGATGGGTTCCGAAGGTTACCTTATTAACCAGTTCATCTGTAAGCGCACCAATATGCGATACGATGAGTGGGGAGGGAGCTATGAAAAACGTATGCGTTTTCCTCTTGAGATTGTTCGCTCTATCCGAAAATCAGTCGGTGATGACTTCATTATCATCTTTAGATTATCGATGTTGGATTTAGTTGAGCAAGGCAGCACGTTTGAGGATGTGGTGTTGCTGGCTCAAAAGCTAGAAGAGGCGGGTGTAACCATTATTAATACAGGGATTGGTTGGCATGAAACAAGAATACCAACGATTGCAACACAAGTGCCTAGAGGCGCCTTTACTTGGGTCACTGAGAAAGTAAAACCGTACGTGAATATCCCCGTGGTGACTTGTAACCGAATTAACACGCCCGAAGATGCAGAAAGAATCTTAAGCTCAGGTCAAGCGGATATGGTCTCGATGGCTAGACCATTTTTGGCCGATCCAGAGTTTGTATTGAAAGCGGAACAAAATAAAGCGCAGTTCATCAACACCTGTATTGGTTGTAATCAAGCGTGTTTAGATAATGTCTTTAAAGGGAAGCGAGCCAGTTGTTTAGTGAACCCTCGAGCGTGTCATGAAACTGAAATTGTGGTGAAACCAGCAACAGCCAAAAAAAGAATTGCCGTCGTTGGTGCTGGGCCAGCAGGTCTTGCTTGCGCCACAACGCTTGCAGAGCGCGGACACAGTGTGGATTTGATTGAGAAAAATGATCGTATTGGCGGGCAATTTAGACTGGCGATGCAAATTCCGGGGAAAGAGGAGTTCAGAGAAACCATTCGATACTTTGCAAATCGAATTGATTCAACCGGTGTGAATTTGCTCCTTGATACCACCGCAACATTTGAAGACTTAGCGGAGTATGATGAAGTCGTGATGGCGTCCGGCGTTGAACCTAGAAAGGTCAATATTTCGGGCATCGATAACGCGGATAAGGTTATCGATTACCAAACGCTCATTCGCGAAAAATCCCCAGTTGGCAACAAGGTCGCGATTGTTGGGGCAGGGGGGATTGGAATTGATATTGCGACCATGATTACAGAGCCAGAAGATAATAGCCTTGAAGATTGGTTGCATGATTGGGGAATCGATAAAGAGATTGCCCATCCAGGCGGTTTGTTCCCATATCCCGCTTCTTTTAGTGATAAAACGGTTTGGGTGTTGCAGCGACGTCAGGGCCGAGTAGGCAAAGGGCCAGGAAAGACGACAGGTTGGATTCACAAAAGAACGCTTGAGAAACGTGGCGTCAACTTGCTTGGTGGTGTTCAGTATCAAAAAATCGATGATGATGGATTGCATATCACCCTAAAAGGGGAGCCCAAAATATTGGATGCCGATAAGATTGTCATTTGTGCCGGGCAAGAATCGGTTCGCCCATTCGAAGACCGCTGGGCTGAAATGGAAGGAAAACTGCATGTTATTGGCGGCGCTGACCATGCCGGTGAGTTGGATGCGGTGAGAGCGATTAAACAGGGTGTGGAACTCGCCATACGTTTGTAATCAACAAACAGATAGCGTTATTAAGAATAAAAATGGCGCCTTAACAGCGCCATTTTTATTGTCTATTTGTCACTATTGTCTTTGTCTGCAGAATAGGTAGCCAACCACTAAAGCAGCCAATCGCTAAATCTGTCAAAAATTAAAGAATGACAGTCTTGTTTCCGTAAACGAAAACGTGATCATTTAATACTTTGTTGAGCGCTTTGCTCAGCACATTTTTCTCTACATCTCGACCTGCTCGCGCCATGTCTTGTGCGCTAAAGTTGTGGTCGACCGGGATAACATCTTGTTTGATGATTGGCCCTTCATCCAAATCATTGGTGACAAAGTGAGCTGTGGCACCAATGATTTTTACACCGCGTTCGTAAGCTTGTTGGTATGGCTTCGCACCGATAAACGCGGGTAAGAAACTATGGTGGATATTAATGATTTTATGGTGGTATTTTTCCACAAATCCAGGGGTCAATACGCGCATGTATTTGGCCAGAACTAAATAATCAGCATCATATTTTTCTATCACTTCAAGCATCTCTTGCTCATGTTCTTCTCTATTGAGACCTTCATGAGAGACAGTATGGTAAGGGATATCGAAACGTTCAGTGAGCGTTTTTAGGGTGTCGTAGTTACCGACTACCGCCGCAATGTCGACATCTAAACTGCCATCGTAGTTCTTCATTAGAATATCACCTAAGCAGTGAGATTCTTTGGTCACGAGAATAACAATACGCTTGCGGGTAGAGCTGACTAAACGACGTTTTGTGCCCTCAGGAAGCGCTTGGTCAAGGTCGGCGAGCAATGTTTGATCGTTAAAGTAGCCTTCCAACTCAGTACGCATAAAGAAATGCCCACTGGTGTTATCTACAAACTCATTGTTATGGATGATATTGAGTTGATGTTTGTAACAAATATTGGTGATTTTTGAGATCAGCCCAGGTGCATCTTTGCTGTGGGTTAGGAGTGTTTTTTTTTCCATTTGTGGTTTGCTTCCATTAATTATTTTTTTGGGCTTAAAACTAATTTCAGGTTCTGTGAACGGTGACGTAACCCTCAATATACCTGCTATAATTAATCTATTATCGACTATGTTTCAACAAAAGATGTTGCCAAGAAGCTAGGTTTATTCTTTGTTGTTGTCGATTCTATCGTTAGAAGTAATAGAGGTGCTGTATATGGATAAAGAATTGCTAGCGCGTAAATTGTATGTTGAACGAGTCAATGCCCTTATGGGGGATAGCGAAATCAACGAAACAGTTTTGACAGAAATGTGGGAAAGCAAAGCGTCTCCGGCTGATGCTGCCAAAGCTATGTTAAATGAAGACAACGGATTCGATGGACCAGCTTGGCTCTCTCGATACCTAAATAGAAAATAAGCCCTCCTAAGATTTAGCAAACACCTCCGGCGAGGATCACAATCTGATTCGCGCCGGCTCACTAAAACTGACATAATCCATTCATCTCTTTTTGCCAGTTTATTCACATGATTTTAAAAACCTTCTCTGCTGATGGTGCGCTGGGTAAAGCGATTCCCGGCTTTCAACCACGGCAACCCCAACTCGATATGGCACAAGCTGTCTATGAGGCAATTGCGCAGCAGAGTCAACTGGTCGTTGAGGCGGGTACGGGGACGGGAAAGACCTTTGCGTATCTTGTTCCCGCATTGCTCAGCGGTAAGAAAGTGATCATCAGTACCGGATCTAAAAACCTTCAAGAACAACTCTTTCACCGAGACTTACCCTTAATGGTTGAAGCCCTTGGGTTTTATGGTCAAGTGGCGCTGCTCAAAGGTCGCTCAAATTATCTTTGTTTAGATCGCTTGAGTCGTCAAATGGTCGAAAGCCACACCAATACCGCAGATCCGACGTTACTCACTCAATTAATCAAAGTGCGCAGCTGGGTATCGCAAACTAAAAGTGGTGATTTAGGGGATTGTGATGAAATCGCTGAAGACAGCCCTATTATTCCGACCATTACATCAACCAATGATAATTGCCTTGGAAAAGAGTGCCCAAGCTATACGGACTGTTTTGTACTCAAAGCCAGAAAAAGAGCGATGGACTCAGATGTTGTGGTGGTGAACCATCACTTGTTTCTTGCCGATTTGGCTATCAAAGAGACAGGTTTTGGAGAACTGATCCCAGAGGCTGAAGTGTTCATTTTTGATGAAGCGCACCAATTGCCTGACATCGCAAGCCAATATTTTGGTCAATCAGTGTCAAGCCGACAGGTTCAAGAGTTGGCTAAAGACATAGAAATCGCCTACCGAACAGAAGCGAAAGATATGCGACAACTGCAAAAAGTGGGCGACAGTCTCGTTCAATCTGCCATGGATCTGCGGATTGTTCTTGGCGATGCGAACTTCCGCGGTAACTGGCGTGAAGCGGTCGGCTCTCCAATCATTGCCCGCGAACTACGCCGTTTACAAGACGCATTAGATTTTGCCATTGAAGTGCTAAAACTCGCATTAGGTCGAAGCCAATTGCTCGATACCGCCTTTGAGCGTGCCAATCTCATCAAGGCAAGGCTCGAACGCGTCTGTGATGTGTCGATAACGGGTTACTCCTACTGGTTTGATACCACGCCGCGCCATTTCACTCTGCACATTACGCCGCTTTCGGTTGCCGATAAGTTCCAAGAACAAATTGAGCAGAAACAGGGCGCCTGGATTTTCACTTCGGCTACGCTGGCGGTTAACGAAGACTTCGGTTACTTTACTTCGCGTCTTGGCATCGAGCCTAAACAAAAACTGGCCTTGCCAAGTCCGTTCGATTACCAAACCCAAGCTAAGCTCTGTGTGCCTCGCTACTTGCCTGAGCCCAATAGCCCAGGGATGGCCGATAAACTGGTTGAAGTGCTTGGGCCTGTGATTGAAGAGAATCAAGGTCGCTGCTTTTTCTTGTGTACCTCACACAGCATGATGAGAGAGCTTGGAGAACGATTCAGAGAAACATTAAGTGTGCCAGTGTTGCTTCAAGGTGAAACCAGCAAGCAAAAAACGTTAGCCGAATTTATGGAATTGGGTAATGCATTACTGGTTGCAACGGGGGCATTTTGGGAGGGGATAGATGTTAGAGGAGACGCATTAAGCTGTGTTATCATCGACAAATTACCCTTTACGGCCCCTGATGACCCATTATTAAAAGCACGTATTGAAGATTGTCGCGAGAAAGGGGGCGATCCTTTTGCACAAGTCCAACTGCCAGATGCGGTTATTACTTTGAAGCAGGGCGTCGGGCGTTTGATACGAGATAAAAAAGACCATGGTGCGTTGATTATCTGTGACAATCGCTTAGTAACCAAAGAGTATGGCAGGCTGTTTTTAGCCAGCTTACCGCCAATTCCTAGAACGCGGGATTTAGACAGTGTTCAAGCTTTTTTACGAGGGCTTGACCAACCAACACCTAGTGATATGAATAACAAAGCTAGTGACATTAATTAAATAGATAGAGACATCAATGAGTGTGAAAATTCTTGCTTTAGATACCGCAACCGAAAACTGTTCTGTTGCCCTTATTGTTGGCGAACGCGTATTCGCAAGAAGTGAAGTGGCGCCTAGAGACCATACCAAGAAAATTTTACCTATGGTTGATGACGTATTAAAAGAAGCAGGCCTTACCCTAGGAGATGTCGATGCGCTTGCTTTCGGCAGAGGGCCAGGTAGCTTTACCGGAGTACGTATTGGCATTGGTATTGCACAGGGTTTAGCATTTGGTGCGGATTTACCGATGATTGGTATTTCAACCTTAGCGGCGATGGCGCAATGCAGTTACCGGAAGTATGGTTATAGCAAGGTTGCTTGTGCGATTGATGCTCGAATGAGTGAAGTGTATTGGGGGCGATACAGCCGTCAAGAAAACGGCACTTGGCTAGAAACCGATGCCGAATGTGTGATTGCACCGGATGAATTGGTCAAACAGGTGAAAAGTGATGATGCCATTTGGCATGCAGCGGGTACGGGTTGGGATGCCTATGAAGAAGCATTGCAAGCGTTGCCTTTGGAGCGAGATAATGAAAAAGGTGTGGTGTTGTATCCTGAAGCGGTTGATATCGCTTATCTGGCTCAGATTGAATGGAACAATGGCAATACGGTAGACGCTGAGAATGCAAGCCCCGTTTACCTGCGTGATAAAGTCACTTGGAAGAAGCTACCGGGCAGAGAATAAACACTCGTCAGTCAACAACCGAGATAAGGCTAGCGTGCTAGCCTTTAAAAAGGAACAGTATGGTATCGATAAATGGTTTGCCTCCTTCGATTGTCCCGGGCAGTACTAAAACGAACAAGACGAACAAGAAAAACGAGGTAAAAAAAGGGCAAGTCACCACATCGGTGGGTCAACCTACTCAGGTCGCGAATGCCGTTGCAAATTCAATTCGTCATGTCAACGAATCAGACATCCATCGCGCCCAGGTTCAATACGATTTACCCGAGGGGCAAAGTCGAAAAGCCATGCAAGAATACTTATCAGTGATGACTCAATCCAAGCGAGATGAACTTGCCAAGCTACTTGGTGTCGATATCTATATCTAACGTTATTTTCTCTCTTCATTAAAGAGCTCACTATGAATCTACTATTCTCAAGATCTTTCCTAAGCTCGTTCTCTGTGTCGTTCTCTGTATTGTTACCAAGAGTAAGAGTGGTTATCATCTTTGTGACCATGTTATTGTTGAGTGCGTGCTCAACGTTGCCTGAATCTCTTAGCACTGCTCCTGAGGAAGTGGTCATTTCAGACTACTCCGTTTGGATGAATGCCGAACCTCAAACAGGTCAGTTTGTACGTCTTGGCGGCGTTATTGCGAGCACCACGAACCTGGTGAATAAAACACGTATTGAAGTGGTGAACTTACCGATTAACTCATCAGGAAAGCCAGATATTAATCAAGCGCCTAACGGTCGGTTTGTTGGATATATCGATGGTTTTGTAGAGCCGTTGGCGTATCAAAAGGGCCAGCTGATTACCGTTTTAGGGCAAAGTGATAGCAACGAAAAAATCATGGTGGGTGAATTTGAACAAGTCGTACCGATTATGAGTGTCACTGGGCATCATTTATGGAAAATTCAAGAAAGAGTCGTCATTGATGAAGTGAGGATTTCCCCATATTCATGCCTCGGCCTTCATTGTCGTCAGGTGGAATTTTCTCCTCGTCACGGAAGAGTGATCCAAGAAGTTAGATAACGTCGATTGGAATTAATAGAAGCGGATTCACTCTGTTCGTTTAGGGTTTAACTATTCGTTTAGGGTTTAACTATTCGTTTAGGGTTTAACTATGCGCCACAATACAATCAATATTGCCGACGGAGAGATCGCCACTTTGGAGTTTGGGTGCGCCGAAACTGCGCATACCACCCTCGTATTTGTTCATGGTTGGCTTGATAACGCGGCCAGTTTTAGTTCTATCCTACCTATGCTAGCAAATCTTGATCAAGGACTGCATCTTTGCGCCATTGATCTTCCCGGGCATGGTTTTTCTAGCCATAAGGGAGCGGGCAATTTTTACCCATTTCATGACTACATCGACGATCTTTACCAGATATTGACTACTTTGTCATCAAACAGGTTGGTGTTGGTGGGACATTCACTTGGTGCATTGATAGCAAGTTGCTATAGTGCCGCGTTTCCTGAACACGTTGCAGGATTAGTTCAGATTGAAGGCTTTGGCCCTCTTGCCGAATCTGCCGACAAAAGCGTTGAACGATTACGTCAAGGCGTGCTAAGCCGACAAAGACTTAGACGCAAACCCAAAAGAACGACCAGTAACCTAGAAGAGATGACCATGCGTCGGGCAACCCTAAATGGGCTTGATAGCCGCTTAATCAGACCCGTGGTTGAACGCGGAATGATTTGCCACCAGGGAGTGTGGCATTGGCGACACGATAGCCGATTACAAAGTGACTCGTTATATCGTATGTCATTGGAACATGCAGCCGCCGTGATTCAGAAGATTCATTGCCCTCAATTGGTTATTTTGGGGGATCAAGGATATGCCCATTTAAAGGACTTCCCGCGTATTTCGAATCTGTTGGACGACGTTGAGGCAATGACTGAAGTGAGTGTTGAGATCATAGATGGCGCACATCACTGTCATTTACAGTCGCCTTCTAGTGTCACCGCTCTAATATTTGGTTTGCTTAACAAAATTTAAACAAGTGTTTGAGTGTTACGTGCTCAAGTGCTTTGGCTGTGCTGTAATAGACGAATAATAATAACGGTCAATCAGCTTGCCGATAATGAGGAACAATACCGTGGAAAAACCTTGGCTCACACGCTACCCAACAGACGTACCAGAAAACATTAACCCTGATCAGTACGCATCTCTCGTTGAGATGTTTGAACAGTCGGTGCAAAAGTTTGCCGATCAACCCGCCTTTATGAACATGGGCTCGGTGATGACATTCCGCAAACTTGAAGAACGTAGCCGTGCTTTTTCGGCGTACCTACAAAATGAACTTAAGCTAAAAAAAGGCGATCGTGTCGCACTGATGATGCCAAACCTGCTTCAATATCCAGTCGCGCTATTTGGTGTGTTGAGAGCAGGGATGATTGCCGTCAATGTGAACCCACTTTACACCCCACGAGAGCTCGAACATCAGCTCATTGATGCAGACGCAAAAGCCATCGTGATCGTCTCTAACTTTGCGAATACCTTAGAGCAGGTTGTCGATAAAACACCGGTAAAGCATGTGGTATTGACCAGTTTGGGTCAAATGCTCCCTCGCGCAAAAGGGACCATTGTTGATTTTGTGGTGAAGTACGTAAAAGGCATGGTACCGAAATACAATTTGCCGGGTGCTATTTCTATGCGTCAAGCGCTTCACAAAGGGCGCAGACTTCAATACGTGAAGCCTCATATGTCGGGTGAAGATATCGCGTTCTTGCAATACACGGGTGGTACGACGGGTGTTGCCAAAGGGGCGATTTTGACCCATCGCAATATGATTGCCAATGTCATGCAGGCGAAAGGCGCGTATGGCCCGGTATTGGCAGACGGTCGTGAACTGGTTGTGACTGCGCTACCGCTTTACCATATTTTTGCGCTTACTGTGAACTGTTTGCTGTTTTTGGAAATTGGTGGAAGCAACCTTCTTATCACCAATCCTCGAGATATTCCGGGCTTTATTAAAGAGCTGCAGAAATATCAATTTACTGCGATCACAGGCGTAAACACATTATTCAATGCGTTAGTCAATAATGAAGACTTTAATGAGCTCGATTTCAGTAATTTGCGATTGTCTGTGGGTGGCGGCATGGCGGTTCAACGTGTCGTGGCCGAAAAATGGAAGAAGATATCCGGTTGTTACTTACTGGAAGGTTACGGCCTGACAGAATGTGCACCACTGGTTGCAGCATACCCTTATGATCTCACTGAGTACAATGGTTCTATTGGTCTGCCAGTACCATCGACGGAAGTTCGTATTGTGGACGACGAAGGCAAACTGTTGTCAAACACTGACGTTGGGGAGCTGCAAGTTCGAGGCCCTCAGGTTATGCAAGGCTACTGGCAGCGCCCTGAAGCAACCAAAGAGGTGATTAACGCTGAAGGTTGGTTATCAACCGGCGACATCGTTAAGTTCGACAATCAAGGCTTCCTACATATTGTTGACCGAAAGAAAGACATGATTTTGGTGTCTGGTTTTAACGTCTATCCAAATGAGATTGAAGATGTTGTCGCGTCTCATGGCAAGGTGTTAGAAGTGGCGGCGATAGGCCAAGAGCATGAAGTATCAGGCGAAATAGTGAAAATCTATGTAGTGAAGCGTGATCCTAGCTTAACCAAAGAGGAAGTGATCGCTCACTGTCGTGAACAGCTGACAGGCTATAAAGTCCCTAAGTTGGTTGAGTTTAAAGAAGAACTACCGAAAACGAACGTCGGCAAAATACTGCGCCGTGTTTTACGCGAAGAAAATGATGCTCAATTAGCTCAAAGAGAAAGTGCGTAATAACCCATAGCCCTGGCGACAACTTGTCAGAAACTTAATTGGGAATAGTGTTAGAATGCCGACATTATTGTCGGCATTTTTATTGCCTCTACAAAACATTAGCGAGTACTTTGTGAACTATCAAATCATTACCCAACCGTCCGATTTAGAGCGTGTCTGCCAACAAGCACAGCAGTCTGATGTTGTGATGCTTGATACAGAGTTCGTGAGAGTTCGAACTTTTTACCCTTTATTGGGCTTAATCCAGTTGTTCGATGGAGAGCAGTTGTCTCTGATCGATCCTACGGTTTTCGATGACATGTCACCATTCGTTGCCTTGTTGAAAGATACTTCTGTACTTAAAGTTCTGCACGCTTGCGGTGAAGACCTTGAGGTGTTCCAGAACGCTTTTGGTTGCACGCCTTTTCCAATGGTCGATACACAGATTATGGCGGCATTCTTGGGTCATGGTTTGTCTACTGGGTTTGCAAGTCTTGTTAGTGAGTATATTGGTGTTGAATTGGATAAAAGTGAGTCACGCACGGATTGGATGGCGCGACCATTGAGTGTTAAGCAGCTTGAATACGCGGCCGCTGATGTTTTTTATCTCTTCCCTCTGTATGAAAAGCTTCAAGAAAAAACCATGCATGCTGGTTGGTGGGATGCAGCGTTAGAAGAGTCTGTACATCTGGTGAGCAAACGAATTAAAGACATTGATAGCAATAACGTTTATCGAGATATCAAAGGGGCGTGGCAGTTGAAACCGAAGCAGCTTGCCATCTTAAAACCGCTAGCCACATGGCGTTATAAAGAAGCAAAGAAACGAGATTTGGCGTTAAACTTTGTCTTTAAAGAAACCGACTTATTGTTGGTTGCCCGCGATGCAATAACCAGTACGCAGCAGATGGAGCAAGAAGGGATCGATTTTCGCTCGGTACGTCGCCATGGGGCGCGTTTAGTGAGTATGGTTAAATCAGCACAGCAAACACCGGAAGATGAATATCCAGCGCCTATCGATCGTTTAATGGACCATCCCGGATACAAGCAGCTATTTAAACATTTAAAAGATGAAGTCAAAAAAACATCGACTCAATCTGGGCTGGCCACTGAATTCTTAGCGTCTAAAAAGCAGTTGAATCAGCTGCTGAGTTGGGTATGGAAAAATGACCGGGATCCGAGTAGATTACCGGATGTGATGCAAGGTTGGCGACTTGAATTGATGGGCGAAAACCTCAACAAATTGGTTAAGTAGCGTAAGTCGTTTGTATCAACAGATCTCGATGTAGCGAAAAGCAGTATCACTTAGTAAATAAATAAGTAAATAAATAAGCAGATAAGCAGATAAGCAGATAAGCAGATAAGCAGTAAGGCAGTTAACGTTCCAAAGTGGGGGCAATGGAACGTTAAGCGCATTAGACGGGCTTTATGGTGCAGGCAGTAGAAAGATTAATGAGAGGAAATGTTAGGCGACGTCGAGTGCCTCATCATCCATTGAATAATCAGTCTCCATCGCTGACATTTGAAAATTGCTACGGCTATTAAGGGTGTGAAAAGATTTTCGATCCCTAGCCAATCGAATGTATTTTAGCCATACATGTTCGAGTTTGGTTTTCGCTTTTGCTGGGTGTTTAAGAACCTTTAAAAAGTGTTTTTCGTCTGCGTTTTCAGGCAGTAATTCACCACTTTCAAGCGCTAGCATAGTTTCACCAAACGTCATTAAGAGTTCGTTTTCAAGTAAAGTAAAATCACCTGACTTGGCAAACCCTCTGGGAAACTTAACCATGTCGAAAAACCGTTTTTTACCGTGGCGAAATTGAATGTCAGTCATAGAGACCTCAGAAAGCAACAAATAATGATGGAAAGAGGCTTAAAAGACACGCTGTCATTTAAGCGCCTATTAACTTCAATTGAAGAATAGGATATTGAAGTTAATGATGAAAACGAATTGTTTTTGTCGAATAGATAAAAAATTTTTATGATTTTCTGGCCGTTTACACCCCCAGCTAAATAGGTGGTCGTGCCGTACAATTCTTTTATTTTAAGTGTGAACAAACTATGGATGTGAAAGTATTTCAGACCTTTTTAGAAGTTGCGAAAGAAAAACATTTTGGACGAGCTTCTGAAAACCTATATATCACTCAGGCGGCAGTAAGTGCACGAATTAAACAGCTTGAAGAATATTTTGACGTTAAACTGTTTATTCGTCACCGCAACAACATCCAACTGACTTCTGCGGGCCAGCGTTTGCTGGGTTATGCTGAAACGATGGTTTCCACCTTAAAGCAAGCCAGTTTTGAACTGTCACTTGAGAGCAATAAAACCAAACAGTTGCTCATTGGTGGGACGCCCAATATCTGGGATGCGTACTTACAAAATGGCTTAAGTGTATTAACCGGCTCATTGGACGGTTATGGCTTTTCGGCGGAATCTTTAGGCCGTGAGCAACTGCATAGAAATTTACTTGAGCATTCTCTAGATATCGCGTTTTCTTTTGACCCATTTAAATTAGAGGAATTCTGTCATCATCAAATAGCAGAGCTGACCCTGATTTTGGTCTCGACAGAACCGTCATCGGCTGAGAGCGCCTTTAGTAATAAATACGTGTATGTTGACTGGGGGACTCGTTTTACTTTCGAACACGCTGACAGACACCCCAATATCCCAGCCCCATATCTTAGAACATCGACAGGTAGAATCGCCCTCGACTTTATTTTAGAGAAAGGTGGATGCGCCTATTTACCGTTGTCTTTGGCAGAGCCGTTCCTTGAGGCTGAGCAGTTATACCGAGTCGCAGATACAGATGAGTGGTCTCGTCCTATTTATATGAATTATAGAAAGAACAGTTATGTGGTTGAGTCTATTGAACGAGTCCGGGCACTTGTCGATACCATTAAGCCAACCAGCTCCTACCTTGTGCAGCAAGTCGGTGAAGGGATGGAGTAAAGTTCGTTCTCAAAAATAATAGATCAAGCCGCTGAGTGGATCACATTAAGAATACGAATGTGACCCACTCAGCGGCTTTTTTGTCTCTTCAACCTGTCGAGGGGGGCGTTTCGGAAA
The DNA here is from genome assembly GCF_000287055.2 of Vibrio genomosp. F10 str. ZF-129. Classification (GTDB taxonomy): domain Bacteria; phylum Pseudomonadota; class Gammaproteobacteria; order Enterobacterales; family Vibrionaceae; genus Vibrio. The sequence continues at coordinate 16,444 of NZ_AJYQ02000130.1, forward strand.
ATACATAAACAAAAGCCTCTAACAAAAGAGGCTCATAAACACGACACAGCTGCATTGAAACAATAACGGACCAAGTGGCTCATTTACTAAGTAGCTAAGTAGCTAAGTAGCTAAGTAGCCAAGAAGGTAAGTAACTGATCTAACTATTATTTTTCTTCATCTGGAAGTTTTACATTCAGCTCAAGTACTGAGATGTCGTCATCTTTATGCTCAAAGCTTAACTCAACCATTGAAGGATCGACTTCTACGTACTTTGCAATCACCTTAAGAATATCTTCTTTTAATTGTGGTAAGTAAGAAGGCGAAGGATCGTTGTGGCTACGTCGTTCGGCCACAATAATTTGTAAGCGCTCTTTGGCTAGATTGGCCGAGTTCTTTTTTTGAGGGCGGAAAAATTCTAACAATGACATGTGCTTAACCTCCGAATAGTCGCTTAAAGATTCCTTTCTTTTCCTCGACTATAAAGCGGAATTCCACTTGTTCGCCGAGTAAGCGCTCTACTGTATCGTTATAAGCACAGCCTGCATCTGACTCTTCATCAAAAATCACAGGGACACCTTTGTTCGACGCATTGAGAACGGCTTGGCTCTCAGGGATAACCCCAAGAAGTGGAATGTGCAGAATTTCTTCCACATCTTCCACGCTGAGCATTTCGCCCAATGTAACACGCGCTGGATTGTAACGAGTGAGTAATAAGTGCTGCTTAACCGGTGGCAAGCCTTCTTCTGCACGACGTGATTTAGAATCCAAGATACCAAGAATACGGTCAGAATCTCGAACCGAAGACACCTCTGGGTTCGTGGTAACAATGGCTTCATCGGCAAAATACAGCGCCATGAGAGCGCCTTGCTCAATACCTGCTGGTGAGTCACAAATAATGAAATCAAACCCCATTTCATCTAACTGATCGAAGACTCGGCGCACACCTTCTTTGGTTAGAGCATCTTTATCACGAGTTTGTGATGCAGGTAAAATGAACAGATTTTCAGCTCTTTTATCCTTGATTAACGCTTGATTTAATGTCGCTTCACCGTTGATCACATTAACAAAGTCATAAACGACACGGCGTTCACAGCCCATGATCAAATCAAGATTTCTTAAACCAATATCAAAGTCAATAACAGCGGTTTTTTGTCCTTTGAGTGCCAGCCCTGATGCGATGGCGGAACTTGAAGTCGTTTTACCTACGCCACCTTTACCTGACGTGACAACAATAATGCGAGCCATGGTTTTTCCTTTTTAATTATAGTGTGAGTGTTTCAAGCGTCAGTGAATCATTATCCATGCTGATCATGACTTTCTTCTGCCAAAACGTCTCTTCAATCTTATCGCTCAACCAGTAGTTCCCTGAAATCGACACCAGTTCAGCTTGTAAATCGTTGCAAAATATTCTTGCTTGTTGTTGCCCATTCGCACCGGCAATGGCGCGCCCGCGAAGTGTTCCATGAATATGAATAGAACCATCGGCGATAACTTCTGCACCCGCACTTACGTGGTTTAAAATGACTAAGTCGCCATCCTTTGCATACACCTGTTGCCCTGAGCGTACAGGTGTGCGAATCACAGTGGGCGGAGCCATCTGCGCGGGAGCTTGAGATCGTGTATTGGTCGCGGACATAACCGCAAACCCAGCGTCTGTTGCTAGGTTTTGAAGTCGCTTATCTTTACTGCCAGTGATCCCTACTGGAATCATTCCAACCTCTTCAATGCCCATTTTTAATGTGGTGAAATCGATATCCCCTTCTACTTTCGCAATATTGATAACAACGGGAGCAGAGGTGAAGAAAGCGGGGGCTTGCGACACTTTTTCTTTAAGAAATGTAACTGTTTTAGTGACTTCGTTATCAGAAAGATGTAACACTGACAGAGTGAAGCTGCTGCCTTTTAAATCGGGAGTATTGGACATTATATTTTTCTGCCTTTACTGAAACGGCATTGCCTGAAGCTGAGGGTCTCATGTTATATTTCATGACTTGTGACGGCAAGTGCTGTTGCGGTTAATTTTCAAAACTCTAACGTTATTTAAATGAATGACTCAACATTTAATCAAAAGGCGACTTATGCTTTGTTCTATATATAAAAGTTCTAAGAAAGAAGGGACTTACCTGTACATCCCGAAGAAGGATGATTTTTCACAAGTTCCTGACACCTTGATGCAAATGTTCGGTAAACCTATATTTGTGATGGTGATAAAACTGGATAAGCATAAACTGGCTCAAGGGAACAGAGAAAAGGTGCAAAAATCGTTGGATGACGAAGGCTTTTTCTTGCAACTGCCACCACCCCAAGAGAATTTGCTCGATAAATTTAAAGAACAAAAAGCACAACAAAAATAGTGCGAAGATTGCTCAAGGAGGGCAGTTTGAAAAAAATTCTATCAGTATTACTAGGTTTAGGTTTGTCATGCTCGGCAATAGCCAATGAACTGAGTTTTGAACAATACGTTGAGAAGTTAAAGGAAGAAGCGATAGAGCAGGGCATTTCGCCTGACATGGTCACTCGCGCTTTTGAAAAGGTTACTTTCAAGCCTCGAGCTGTGACGGCTGATAGAAACCAACCAGAGAAGAAACTCACGCTTGACGAATACATTCCAAGAGCGGTTCCTGATTGGAAAGTGAAACAGGCGAAAGACTTATACAACAAGCACTATGCCGATCTCAAGCGTATTGGTGATGAGTATGGTGTGCAGCCACAGTACATTGTTGCTTTGTGGGGCGTTGAAAGTAACTTCGGTAAATTTACCGGTAATTACAGTGTCATTGATGCATTAACCACACTGGCGTACGAAGGGCGCAGAGAAGCGTTCTTTCGTAAAGAGGCAATGGCGGCATTAACCATTTTAGATGAAGGCCACATAACCCCTGAAGCGATGAAAGGTTCTTGGGCGGGTGCGATGGGTCAGTGTCAGTTTATGCCAAGCTCCTTTTTGGCTTTTGCTGCAGACGGCAATGGTGATGGAAAGAAAGATATCTGGAACACAAAGGCTGATGTGTTCGCATCAACAGCCAATTACTTAAGCCAATCGGGTTGGGATGATACCTACACCTGGGGGCGTCAAGTTCAGGTGCCAGAATCGGTGGATATTCAGTTGCAAGGCCGAACTGCCGATAAAGGCAAGTACATCCAGCAATGGAGTGAACTAGGCATCACCCGATATGACGGCAGCCCATTACCCAAGCTCGATACCGATATTAAAGCATGGCTAATTATGCCTGATGACTACAAAGGCCGTACTTATCTGGTCTACAACAATTACAACGTTCTCATGAAGTGGAACCGATCTTACTACTTTGCGCTCGCAGTGAGCCACTTAGCAGACCGTATTACGTATTAAAAGCACGTCAAACACAAAAGGCTCCTATGAAGGAGCCTTTTTATTGCATAGAGCATCTTGTTATCGAGCCCTGCTTCTATCGTTCATTTCTCTAGATAGTTTATATCTCTAAACAGCGAATATATCTAAATAGCTCTGAGCTTACTTTTCAGTATGGAACTGTTCACAAGCAATCATCGTATTTTCAATAAGGCTGGCAACGGTCATAGGGCCGACTCCACCGGGTACTGGAGTGATGTAGCTAGCGTTTTCTTTTGCGGCATCGTATTCCACATCGCCAACAAGTTTGCCCGACTCTAAGCGGTTAATACCGACATCAACCACAATCGCGCCTTTCTTAATCCAGGCACCAGGAACAAAGTTGGGTTTACCCACCGCCACGACGACAACATCAGCTTGACGTACATGCCCTTCAAGATCTTTCGTAAAGCGATGACAAGTCGTTGTCGTACAACCTGCCAACAAAAGCTCTAATGTCATCGGTCTGCCGACAATGTTTGATGCTCCAACAACAACGGCATGTTTACCGCGAAGATCGATATTGTAACGATCGAGAAGCGTGATAATACCTTTTGGTGTGCATGAGCGTAGTTTAGGAATACGCTGAGCCAAGCGACCGACGTTGTATGGGTGGAAACCATCGACGTCTTTTTCAGGAATGATGCTTTCAAGAACATGGGTCGCATCGATTCCTGCAGGAAGAGGCAGTTGAACCAGAATGCCATCGATTTCAGGATCATTGTTTAGCTGTTCAACCAGTGCAAGCAATTCACTTTCAGAGGCCGTCGGTGGCAGGTCGTAAGACTTAGACACAAACCCAACTTCTTCACAGGCGCGTCGTTTGCTACCTACATAAACCTGAGAAGCCGGGTCTTCACCCACGAGCACTACAGCAAGCCCTGGAGCCCTTAAACCGGCGTTCACTCGTGCTTTTACACGGGCTGAAACTTCTGAGCGAACGGTTTGAGAGATAAGTGTTCCGTCGATATTTTGAGCAGTCATGACGTTCCTTCATTCTGATAGTCAATTCTTATAAAACTATTGTCGCAGAATTTACGGTTAACATCCATAAGCAAACGTTTGCGTCTAGCGCGAATTGTGGTTTTTATAGCCGCATGACTCTTTTTTAAACACTTAACCAACAAAGTGGAATAAACCCATTGCTTTACTCATTTCTATTCGTATAATTCTTTCCTGTAGCGCGCCCTTAGCTCAGCTGGATAGAGCACGTCCCTTCTAAGGATGTGGTCAGAGGTTCGAATCCTCTAGGGCGTGCCATATTCTATAAGGCCTGACGACTTTTTAAGTTGTCAGGCCTTTGTCGTTTTTGGCGTCTTTACTCAAGTCTGTACTCAGATCTGTAGATAAGTAAGTGAAGAGCTAGAAAGGCCTAAATGAGATTCTTGAACGCCTTACTGATCTTTTGTAGCGCAATGTTATCAAGTAGGGGATGAAAAGAAGCGGCTGATACCAACACAATGTCCACGGATGGCAACGGAGGCATATCGTCTAGAATCTTAAGGTCATTGGACACGCTTATCTTACCCATCGCTCCTATCCCCATTCTTTCCATAACAATAGCGCGTTGAGCGGATGCCGTATTGCAGCAAGCCAGCAATTGATAGGCAGTTCCTCGTTTTATTAACCCCTCGACCGCCGCTGCGTGGTAATTGCAGTCTGATTGAAACAGTGCCAACGGGATAGGTTTAGTGTCGTCGATAGAAAAGTCGTGATGTGAAATCCAAACCCCTTGATCTCGTGCAAGCCAATACCCTTCTTCGCTCTCGGCTAACCGAGTGAGAATCGCGGCATCCAGCTTTCCGTCATCAAGCCATTCTCTTAACGTTAAACTGGGCTGACTGAACACTTGTATGGAACAAGTCGGTTCAGACTCTTGAAGTAAACGAATCACTTTTGGCAGAATACTGTCGTTGTAATCTTCTGGACACCCAAGGCGAAGTGGGTGTTTGTTTTTGTAGCGTTTCACTTGTTTAAGTGCGGTATTATGCATGTTGACTAAATGCTCTGCATGAGCTCTAAGGGCGAGCCCTGCTTCACTTAATACGAGGTTTCGTCCTTCTTTTTCGAACAACTTAACACTGAGCTCATCTTCCAGTTTTCGCATTTGAGCGCTAAAAGCGGATTGAGTACGGTTAATCTGTTTAGCCGCTCGAGTAAAGCTGCCAGTGTCGCCAAAGGCGAGAAAACTCTTTAGAGCATCAAAGTCCATGTTGAACGTTTATCCATCGGTTTAATAAATAGGTTGTATCGAAACTATCCGTTAGTTATTCAGAAAACAATCCCCTAAGCTGAGTTTTCTAATCAAAGGAACAGGCAGGAGGCCTAGATGAAACTCATTATCGGTAACCAAAATTATTCAAGCTGGTCATTACGTGCATGGCTTATATTTGCTCAATACGATGTAAATATTGAAGTCTCGAAACTCAAACTTTACACCGAAGAATTCTATCAAAAACTGAGTGGTGTGACTCCTGCAGGTAAAGTCCCTGTGCTGATAGACAATGGGGTGTCCATTTGGGATTCTCTCGCTATTTTGGAATATGTGAATGAAGCTTTTCTCGAAGGGAAAGCGTGGCCTGAAGATAGATATTTGAGAGCTCAAGCTCGTGCCATTTCTGCTGAAATGCATTCGGGGTTCATGAGTTTACGTAGTGAGCTACCGATGAATTGCCGAGCAAATAGAAAAGTGGAACTGAGTCCTGAAGCGATAAATGAGATAGCTCGGGTTGAGCAGTTATGGTCAGCTCAAATGGCGTGTTACCCTGGTGGGTGGCTGTTCGGTGAGTGGTCCATTGCCGATGCGATGTATGCTCCTCTCGCCCTCCGTTTTCAGTCGTATGGTGTTGAGTTATCTGCCCAGGCTAAACAATACCAAATTAAAGTACTGAACAGCTCTGCAGTGAAACGTTGGCTTGCTGAAGCCAATGAAGAAACTGAGGTGGTAAAAGAAGCAGAACGATAAGTAATATGGTGTGAATATATCTTTTAAAGCAAGTTTAGACCTCTAGAGTCGTGGGTAACAGGCATAGCGGGTGGTCAAATAAATGATCACCATCGTTTAGCTCGGAAAGATACGTAAGTATTGCTCTTTTGAACGATGGGGCTGCCCATATCTGATATTTTCCATCCCAAATGTAATGATAATCAATTGCATTTGGGGTGGGTTATATTTACTCTAGGTACTTCTTCGTTATATCGACTTATTTTTATGCCTCAAGATTTTTTCATGAATCAATTGTTTGAATTTTCTAAGCAGATAACGCCTTACCTTGCTGGAAAATTAGAATCGCTACCCAACAATCCACAACAACACGGCATTATTCATTTTGATCACAACAGCAGTCTGCTTATTCAAGATCTCTATGAAAGCATCGCGAAAAATACGCCTGAAGCGGGCAAGGCGTACTGGTTAACGCGAACATGGGATTTACTGTGTTGGCAGCCACTGTATCTTTCGTTTGTCTCTGTTTATGCTTGTCAGGCACTGCCAGATCTTAAGCGTATCGCTCAATTTGTTCAGAATGACTTTGTTGCTGGCTACCAATTTGAAACGTCTGATCATACTCATGGTGACCAAAGTGCATTGATAGCGTTAGCAGGCCAAGATCTACAAACGTTGTTTGAGCATTACCGAAATGAAATGAGTGAGTGGACGAGAATTAGACCGGGATTTACCCACCATCTGTTAGCCGATGGAATACTACGCTGCATTGTAAAGCTGAAAAAGTACGCGCCTGAACTGACGAATCATTACCTGCTTGAGCAAGCGAAATTATGGCTTTCTGCATGTGGCCTTCCTGAACAACTGACTCAATCTTTAAGCATTGACCCTGCCACCAATGAATTGAAGTTTGTTCGAACCAGTTGTTGTCTAGTCTACAAATGTGCAGGGCGAAAACTGTGTTCCGACTGCCCGAGAGCTATTGAGAATAAGAGAGTTTCTAACAGTAAGGCAGTATCTAATAGAATAAAGTCGACGCTCTAATTCGCGTTGGGTTGAATCGTTTTTTTCAATCGAGAAATGATCACGATAGAGAAAGAAAGCATCACGCAAATGGCGATAGGGTAGCTGGGTGACAGTGTTGAGGTCACCGCCAGCAAAGACGCCAAGCCATACCCTAATGTATGCGACATAGAGATATAGCCAGCCGTCACACCAGGGGCGCCTTGATTCGTTTGAGTTGCCATTGACGTATAGGCAGGCACAAGTAACGCTGCGCCGAATGAACTGATCGCCATACCGATGGGGAACGCCCAAATACTGCTGCCTAAAAACACTATAAAACCGAAGGTGAGACACACTGCACCGAGTTTGAACATCTTCATTAGATCGAGTTTTTTCTTCTTAATCACCAATACCTGAGTCAGTAACGTAACAGCGGCGCTAATGGTCAGCAACACACCAATTGAGTCACTGATTTTGTCGGTAGTCCATTTTGTCACGGAACCGATGAGTGGTGAGAAACTGTATTGTAGAAGTGCAATGACCGCGCAAAGCAACAGGCCAGAAAGCAGAAACGGCCAGAGGGAGAACAAGGGCTGCCAACGTGAACAGATTGCCTCGTTAGACGCGATTACCGGGTGATTTGTGGGGAATACCTGCGATTCTGGCTTGGGTTTAGGCAGTAAAAGAGAGCACATCAAAGCAACCAACGGAAACACAATCATAATCAACAGTGGTGCGTACACATTGACTTTGAGTAAAAGAATGGACAGAAGTGGCCCTGCTAATCGGCCAGTACTTAACCCAATACTCACGGAAGTGATGGCTTTTAATCGATTCTCTGCCCCACACAATATGATAGCCCAATGCTGACTGGCAGGAACCATCCCCGCAACCGTACAACCATAGACAACGCGAGCGGCAATCAACCCGACTAAGCAGTAGATCGCTAGCGAAGGCTGGTGACGACTCAAGACGGTAAACAACCACAGAAGAAAAAAGCTCACGCTCATGCCAACTAAAGCTTGAACGACCACTGTCTTCGGCCCATTTCTGTCACTAAAACGTCCCCAAAAAGGCGCGGCGGGGAGAAACAGAAAACTTCCGATGGCAATGACGATAGACCAAGCCGGTAAAGAAAATGCGGATTGCTCAATAAGAAATGGCAAAGAGACGAGCAGACCATTCTGACCAATTCCCATCAAAGATGCGATTAATCCAATAAAGGTTAACTGTATGTTTTTATTTTCTATTACCACAGGTTTTATCATTGAATGGAGAGTTCGTTTATTGAGGCGTTCGCTATCTTATCAATCTTTAATCGATATGAAAATCATTATCATTTGTATTGTTGTGTGGTAAAATTCAGCGCATTCTCGTTACCATTGATTGTTTAGCATCATGTATCAATTACTCAATACGTCGTTTGAAATCGATGAAAAAAAAATTCTTCAGCCGACAACCTTGAATTTCCAATCGGGAAAAGTCACCACCCTATTGGGGCACAATGGATGTGGTAAATCGACGCTGATCAAGCTACTCAGTCGCCAAAACAAACCTGCCCGCGGTCAAGTACTGCTGAATGGTGAAAGTGTCGAACTTTTATCGAGCCAGCAGTTTGCATTGAATGTGGCGTACCTTCCTCAGCATTCACCCATCACCGATGGCGTGACGGTAAGAGAACTCGTTTGTTTCGGACGTTACCCATGGAAGGGCGTATTTGGTCGCTACAGCAAAGCCGATTATCAGTTGGTGGATGATGCAATCAAAAAAGTGGGTTTAGAAGCTTTTTCCGGGCGTTATGTGGCAACACTATCCGGTGGTGAAAGGCAAAGAGCTTGGGTGGCGATGCTGTTAGCACAGCAAAGTCAGTGCTTGTTACTTGATGAGCCGACGTCGGCATTGGATGTGGCTCATCAACATGAATTGTTAGCATTGATTCGAGATTTAAACCAAACACTTGGGCTAACCGTGATCATGGTGTTACACGATATCAACATGGCGGCCAAGTTTAGCGATGAGATTATTGCATTGCATTCTGGTCAGGTTATCGCGCAGGGAACCCCTAAAGAGTTAATGACCCCTGACGTATTACAGCAGATCTATGGGATGGAGCTAGCACTGTTTCATCACCCTCAAACTGGCCAACCCATTAGTTATGTTCTTTAAAAACGCCATAAATGAATGTTTAGGATGATAGACAACCCGCCACTGACTATGAATAACAAGGATATTTTTGTGAAAAAACTCATCGCTCTGATTGTCTTTATTTGTGCTGCTTCTGTGCAGGCAATGGAAATAAAACACGAATTAGGTAAAGAAACTTTTGAGAAAACTCCAGTAAAGATCGTTGCACTTGATTGGGCTTTGACGGAAACGGTGCTGAGTTTAGGGCTTACGCCACAAGGGGTTGCGGATGTAGAGGGTTATCAGACATGGGTAAGTCAGCCTGAACTCAGTGGTTCTGTTATCAATGTTGGTTCACGACGTGAACCCAACTTAGAGCTGTTAACCGAGTTGAAGCCGGATGTCATTTTAATTAGCACGCATATGGCACCGGCCTATCGACAGCTAAGCAAAATAGCACCGACATTGGTTTACAGTATCTACAGTGACCGTAAAACACCGCTTGAGTCAGCCAAACACATAACATCACAGCTTGGTGTGTTGTTTGACAGGCAAGCGCAAGCGCAGATCGTGATTACGCAAACGGAAAAGAGACTTGAAGAGAATGGACAAAAAATCAAGGCTAATCAATCCGATCAAACGTCATTATTGTTTGTGCGCTTCATTAACGACAAAACCGTCCGTGTCCATAGCCAAGGTTCGTTAGCGCAGTCGACCATTGAAGGTATGGGGCTGAGCAATGCTTGGCAAGAGCAAACCAACTTATGGGGTTTTACGACTGCAGGGATTGAAAAACTTGCAGAGCATCAAGAGAGCCACGTATTGATTTTTGGTCCGCTTAAGGAAGACGAACGTCAACGTCTAGGGCAGTCACCGTTGTGGCAAGCCATGAAATTCACTCGCACCGATTCGGTTCACGAGTTGCCTGCTATTTGGACGTTTGGTGGGCTAATAGCTGCACAACGATTCAGTGACAGCATCACTAAAGAGCTGATGTCAGCTCAATGAACACAGCAGTGCTAGAAAACAGAAGAACTAATCTTCCCTTTTTTATGGTCACTGTCTTTACTGTGATGGGGCTGATTTTATGTTTGATTCACTGGACGGTGCCATATTCACAAGGCTTAGGGTTACTGTTGAATACCGTTTTTCACTATGACGTGACAGACTATCAGCACCTTATTGTTCATCTCACCTATCTTCCTCGTTTGGCTATTGCAATTTTGTGCGGGTTCTCACTCGCCGTGGCCGGTTGCATCATGCAGTTTGTTTTAAGAAACCCGATCGCTTCACCGACGACATTAGGTGTTGCTTCAGGGGCCGAGCTAGGAATGATTTTGGGGATCTTGCTGATTCCAGCCAATATCGCCACGACAGGCTTGTTGATGCCCGTCGGTATGCTATTGAACAGTCACTTTTTCCCTGCTTTTCTAGGTGGGTGCTTGGCAACGGCGCTTGTCTTCATCTTATCGGCAAAGCGGGGGTTCTCTCCTGTCCATATGGTGTTAGCTGGCATGGTGATTAGTTTGTTCTTTGGGTCACTCAATACCATGCTTTTGTTACTCAATGAACAGCAGCTTACCCGTGTTTTTGTGTGGGGAGCGGGAACACTGAACCAAAATGGGTGGTCGAGTGTGACGACGTTACTTCCATTGGTCATCGTCCCTTCTGTCTTTTTACTGCTTCTAGAGCGTCCATTATCCTCTCTGCTATTAGGAGACAGCGTTGCGTCTTCTATCGGTGTCAATGTTAAAACCATCAAGGTCGTGTGCTTGGTTTTGGCCATTTCTATGACCGCATCGGTAGTCAGTGAAGTCGGGCTTATCGGGTTTATCGGCATTGTAGCCCCCGCAATCGCTCGAATGTTACGAGTGAGGACATTGCGTTGGCAAATTTTAGTCAGCGGCGTACTTGGGTCAGTAATGCTGTTGCTGGCCGATCTGATTATTCAGTCGTTTTCTGGTGTCGGAGGTGAGTTGCTGCCAACGGGCGCAATGACCGCCTTGATTGGTGCGCCTATTTTACTGTGGTTATTGAATCGTAAAGTGATGCAATCTGATCTAAGGGCGAGGGAAGAATCGCATACCCATTACCAAACTCGCCACTTGGCCAAAATAGCCTGCGTGCTTGTTCCCTTATTGATTATGGCTTTTGTCTGGGTGCTTTTCATTGGCAAAGATTCTCAAGGCTGGAACGTCGCCCACAGTCTTTCCATTTTGGAGTTACGTGTTCCTAGGGCGTTAGTGGCCATGTTTGCAGGGGTGGGATTGGCTATTGCAGGCACAGCTATTCAGCGAGTGTCGACGAATCCTATGGCAAGCCCCGAGATTTTGGGTATCAGCTCAGGAGCGGCGCTAGCGTTAGTGATAGGAGCCGTGTTAGGTATTGCGGTCGAGCGACATGAGCAAATGCTACTTGGCACCGCGGGAGCACTGCTCGTCACGGGTATTATTTGGTGGATGGGCAGAAAGCAAAATTTTGCACCGACTCAAATGTTGTTAACCGGTATCGCGCTTAGTGCTGGCCTTGATGCTTTCCTTCGCATTGCGATGTCATCGGGCCAAGACAATGTAACCGCATTGATCACTTGGCTTTCAGGGTCAACGTACCTTGTGGCCATGTCTGATGTGTACTTGATGTTGGTGGGGGTCGTTATTCTTGGTGCTTTTTCATTGATTTGTCACCGTTGGTTTGACCTTATTGGGTTGGGTGAAATCAGTGCGACAAGCGTCGGTATCGATTGCCGTAAAGTTCGAGGGCTATTGCTGCTTCTAGTCGCGATGATGACGACACTGTGTACTATTGTGATTGGTCCACTCAGTTTTATTGGGCTTTTAGCACCACATCTTGCCCGTTCCTTACATCAGTATAAAGCCTCTAACCAGTTAATTACGGCAAGTCTACTGGGCGGAATATTGATGCTTTTGGCAGATTGGCTAGGAAGAACATTATGGTTTCCCTGGCAGTTTCCTGCGGGGCTATTAGCCTCATTGATTGGTGGCGGGTACTTCTTATACCTCATGCGAAAATAACGTTAAATCGATTTATATAATTGATAATTAAAATAATAAAGCCAGTTGAATTGAATTATTCAGCTGGCTTTTTTGATTCCCTGTCAACAACACTAGGAATGAGGCGTTGCTTCAAAAAATAATCAAATAAACGATTGTATATTTAAATGATAATCATTAGCATTCTCACTTTGTTTTATATGAAACAGTGAGATTGATATGACGAATAGCCAGACTTTGGTCGAGACAACGATGCGTGGCAATGACGCACCAGCCGCCTGTTTTTTAAACTCGTTAGCCAGAGAGTGTTCAAGTGTTGTTATTATCGACGGAGAATGTGAAGCCTATTATTGCATCCCTCTTTCAAACGAACATGAGATTCGGATTCCCCTGAGGGTCGTCTCTTCTATCGGGTTGCATGAGTACCAATTCCCGGCGGTTTTGTACGGTACTGAAGTAGCCCCAATAGAGTTCGATCAAGTGGTCGACTTGGTCGTTGAACAACCAGCACTCGTTGGCATGATTACGCCAGAGCAAAAATCGATTTTTGTCGATCGAGTTAACGAGAGCTATCGCAATGTATATGCAGCGGTGAAGGACAATCCGTATGGTCGAAAGTTATTTGAAGAGCGGCTCAACTTTCGAGAGTCGGAGCAAGGTTTATTAATAGGTCATTCTTTCCATCCCGCTCCTAAAAGTCGTGAGCAATTTAGCCCTCTAGATGCGCAAGTTTACACGCCCGAATTTGGTGGGAAGTTTCAACTTCATTGGTTGGCGGTTGATGAATCTCTTTTAGTTTCTGGCTCGTCTGGTGACCAAAGTGTTCGTCAACGTATCGAAGAGTTGGTGACTGCGGATGAGAGTTTGGAGAACAGTGTGGCTGGCCTAGCAGACGATCATGAAATGTTGTTTCCCGTTCATCCGTGGCAGTGGCAAAGCATTAAACAAAGAAAAGAGGTGAGGGCTTACCTTAAAGAAGGCCAGATCAGAGATCTGGGCGCTGTGGGTGAAAAATGGTATCCAACGTCGTCTACTCGTTCTTTGTACAGCCCCAAACTGCCTTACATGCTCAAGTTCTCGCTGAGTGTCAAACTCACCAATTCGGTAAGAAACCTCTCTCTGAAAGAAGTGGTTCGTGGCACGCGGTTGAATCAATTATTCGAAGACACGGAATTGAAGTCGTTACTGGGTGGAAAAAGAGGCTTTCAGCTCATGCAAGAACCCGCTTTTTTAGGGTTGATGGATTCTAACGGCTTAGTTATTGACGAGAGTTTGCTGGCATTTCGTGACAACCCGTTGATGAGCAAACCGGAAGAAGAAGCCGTGGTTCTCGCGACACTGACTCAACAAAACCCTTTTGGTGGGCAAAGCTTACTGGTGAGCCGAATTGAGCATTACGCTCGGACACATACCCTCACGCCAAAAGTGGCCGCACAGCGCTGGTTTGATGCGTATTGTAAGCATGCGGTTGTTCCTTTGTTCAACCTTCAAGCCAACTACGGAATCGTATTCCTGGCTCATCAGCAAAACATTGTTATGCAGCTGGAAGAGGGTCTGCCGATTGGCATGTACTACCGAGATTGTCAGGGGACAGGGTACACCGATTTAGCGTTCGAGTTATTTCCTGACGCTCTTGGCTGTTCAACGAATGCCAAACATGCCAAGCAGGAGACAGAAAACTACTGGAACCAAGACAAAGTGCGTCGCTATTTTGCTTACTACCTCATCATTAATTCTACCTTCAGTGCTATCGCTTCTATTGCGGCAGGCCTTGATATAGATGAATCCAGTTTGGTTACAATCTTACGTCAGCATTTAGTCGATCTAAAAACACAAGGTGTTAAGGATGACCGATGTCTGAGCTACGTATTGGACAGCGATTCGCTTTGCTGCAAAGGGAATTTTTATTGTTATCTACAAAATTTCAACGAAAACTCCATTCCGGACCCTGCCGTCATCTACTTCGATTTATCCAACCCTATCGTTGCCGTTAAGGAGGCGAATCATGCCTAACTACACCACGTTCCTGTTTGAAATGGGCGACATCCCGGTTGTGACTTTAACTCAGACAGAACAAGACCTAAATGCGGTGTTTTCCTTGGATTCGGTCATGATTGAGCTTGACCAATTCTTTACCATTCACAAAGACATTGACGAGATCGACATTCAATGTGGTTCGCCGACCTTACGCAATGCATTACGTCACTGTCTGCCGATGTTTGAGACAAATAGGCTAAATCGTCAGGCGTTCTATCAAAGAGAAAACCCGTGGCATCAGCATGCCCCGTCATCATCCTTTCCAACCATTGATGTTCAGAGTAATCCTCAATTTCGACATCATCCGCTGAGGCCACCTATGCCGAGGGGAACGGTCTATAAGCGATATGACCATGAGGCCGATGTGACGGTTTCATTCAGAGTGTTTGATATCGATAAAGACATGCCTCTGTTCACTCAATGGATGAATGATCCGAGAGTCGCCGACTTTTGGGAGCAAGCCTGGAGCGAAGACAAGCTTAGGCAGTTTGCACAAGAACGCTTAGCGGATGCACACATTATTCCTTTGATTGGCGAGTTTAACGGTCAACCTTTTGGCTATGTCGAGGTGTATTGGGTCAGTGAAGACAGGTTGAGCCCCTATTACTCAGTGGAACCTTATGATCGTGGTATTCATTTACTCGTCGGGGAACAACAATTTCGAGGGCCCAAATACTTCATGAGCTGGATGAAGGCCATCAGTCACTATCTGTTTATTGATGATATTCGAACCCGTCGAATTGTATTGGAGCCAAGGTCAGACAATATCAGACTGTTCAAGCGCATTGAGCAGGTAGGCTATAAAACCTGTTTTGAATTCAATTTTCCACACAAACGTTCAGCCCTATTAATGCTAGAGCGAAACGCTTTTTTTAAGGAGCAGTGGTAATGGACCAAATAGCGTTACAGCGGTACTGGTTACCGATGAATCGACACTTGGTGGCGAAGCTGATCAGTGAACTGGCCTACGAACAAGCGTTTAATCTTGTTGGCGATAAAGATGAAGATATAGATAAAGGTGTGTTTTCCTTAGCCTTGACCAAGGATGTGACTTATCAGTTTTTAGGGAAAGTGAACATTTGGGGGCAAGTCAACATCGATCCCGAGTCTGTGGTGAGGCTTGCTCCAGATCACCAAAAACAACAACACCAAGATCAAGGAACAGTTCTGGCAACAACGTTTATGAGAGATATCCAAACACTGATTGGCATATCCGATGAGGCTCTGGCTGAGCATTTTGAAGACCTCAATGCGACCCTGTTGGGTGATTGTAAATTAGCGTTACGCAAGGCGAATATGACCGCAAGAGATTTAGCTTATCTTCCTTGCGAACAGCAGCAAAGCCTATTCGATGGGCATCCCAAATTTGCTTTTAATAAAGGAAGACGAGGGTGGGGAAGTAGCGATTTAAATCGATACGCTCCCGAATCAGAAAATACATTTCAGCTGACTTGGGTTGCGGTTCACCATTCTATCATTCAAAAAGCCACCAACCAGCGCGTCGACTGGCAGCAGCTTCTATATACCGCTATTGATCATGTGGATTATCAGGCAATGGATCGAATCGTGTCTTCGTTCCATGTAGATTGCAGCGAATACACCTATGTCCCCGTTCATCCATGGCAGTGGGATCAAAAATTGTCGTTGTTGTTTGTACGTGAACTCGCGGAAAAATCGCTGATTTACATTGGAGAGCATGGGGATCGCTTTCTACCACAATTGTCAATTCGAACGCTAAGCAATGTTGATAGGCCGATGAGCTACGACATTAAGCTGCCTCTGACCATTATGAACACCTCATGCTACCGAGGTATCCCGGGTCGTTACATATTGGCTGGCCCCATTGCATCAGACTGGATTGATTCACTATTTAAGTCCGATCCGTTACTGATTGAAAAGCAGGCTGAAGTATTGCAAGAGCCGGCTGCGGCGTTCGTTGGGCAAAGTGATTATCAAGGATTGATCGATGCTCCTTACCGGTACCACGAGTTATTGGGCGTTATTTGGCGAGAATCGGCACATTCCAAATTAAAGGAGAACGAACACGCGATTTTGATGGCGGCTCTTATGGAGTGTGATGCATCAGGGGCACCGATAATTGAGGAGTACATAGCCAGTTCCGGCCTCGACAACAGTGAGTGGCTAACCTGCTTATTTGATGTGGTCGTTATTCCATTTTATCACTTGTTGTGTAAGTACGGAGTGTCACTGATAGCGCATGGACAAAACGTTACGTTGGTGCTTGAAAACTCGATTCCAACACGAATCTTATTGAAAGACTTCCAAGGAGACATGAGGCTGGTCGATAGGGTATTACCTGAGCAAGACTCACTGGATCAGTGCGTTAAAGACGTGACTGTGAAGCTGCCGGAAGAGTTGATCATTCACGACTTACAAACGGGACATTTTGTCACTGTACTGCGTTTTATCTCCCCTTTAGTCGCTCGGTCAGGCCTGCCTGAAATGACATTTTATGAGCTTCTTGGACGCTCTATTCAACAGTACATGCAGAAATGCATTCAAAGTGATCCTGAGATGGAAGAGCGTTTTGAACGGCTCGACCTTTTCAAACCTAGAATTCTTCGAATTGGACTCAATCTAGCAAAGTTTAGACACAGTACCGATTCAAGTGCGTCTCGCATGTTACCGGATATGGATGACAGGCTAGATAACCCGCTCTACAAGGCTTTAAATCAATAGGAATACATAGAATGGATAATAATAAACACAACGTCAAACTGGGTATTACTGGTCTTGATATTGCCGGTATTGGTGTCGGCCCGTTTAATCTGAGTGTTGCGGCGCTGCTAGAACCACACAAAAATATTCGCTCGACGTTTTTTGAAAGTCGAGACTCCTTTTCTTGGCATCCGGGGTTGTTGCTGGATGACACGAATATGCAAACCATGTATCTGAAAGATTTGGTCACGGCTGTGGATCCTCAAAGCCAATATTCTTTCCTCTCTTACTTAGTGAAAACTAAAAAATTCTATCGATTTTTGTCGGCGGAATTAAATTGTATCAGCCGCCATGAATTTTCAGACTATTTGGCGTGGTCGGCCAATCAAATGAATAATGTCCAGTTCTCAACCAACATTGAGCATGTTGATTTTAAAGAGGGGCTCTTCCACCTTCAGACTAGCAGCGGTGCTTACCAAGCAAAAAATCTATGCATTGGCACAGGTAAAGTGCCATTGATGCCGGAGTGCGCGAAGAAGTTTATCAGCGATAAAGTCTTTCACGCGGCCGAAGTTGGATTAAGAGATCGAGACTTCACCGGTAAACGCGTCATGATTGTTGGCGGCGGGCAAACCGGTGCTGATATCTTCTTAAACGTGCTGCGAGGCAAGTGGGGAAAAGCGGCGTCACTGGATTGGGTGTCGCGTCGCCCAAACTTTCAACCGCTGGATGAAGCGGCCTTTACCAACGAATTCTTTACACCAAATTACGTGGAAGCCTTCGTCGGGCTTAATCCCAGTGTCAAACATTCAGAAGTGACGACTCAAAAGCTGACCTCTGATGGCATCACGCAGTTGGCCTTATTGGATATTTATCGCGAGCTTTACCATCGGTTTGATGTCCTCAAAGAAGAAAAATGGGTTCGTTTGTTACCGCATCGCACGTTGACTGAAATGCATCCATTAGAAACGGGGTACGCGCTAAGTGTGGGAAATGCGTTAAGTGAGCATGTCGAACGTCATGAAGCGGATGTCGTGATTCTTGCAACTGGGTTTGAGGCGCCATATCCGGCTTGTCTTAAAGACATTATGCCCATGTTGGATCTCGATGAACAAGGACGATACCAACTGACTTCTAACTTCGAGCTCAAGTGGAAAGGAAGTCCAGAGAACAAAATTTTTGCGGTTAATGCAGGTATGCACAGCCACGGTATTGCTGAACCACAACTCAGTTTGATGGCGTGGCGCAGCGCCAAGATCATTAACAGTTTGGCTGGACGAGAGGTCTACGATATTAAGTCAGATAAAGGACTCATTGACTGGCTATCCGCGGTGCGGGTGAAAGACCTTGTTGAGGCTTAGTCATTCATACCTAACGGTTAACACCTAATACCCCACAGCATAAAGTTTTTACACTAGGTCATATAAAAATAATGTATAAATAAGTGGTAATGAAGTGACTAATGAGTATCATTATCATTACTATATGTGTGTGGTTACATTAAATAACAAGAGAAAAGTAATGAAAGTTAACAAAGGAACGTTTCAACTGTCTGTCATTTCAGTTGCGATAGCGTCAGCTACTGGCTTTTTTGTTCCTTCAGTCGTCCAAGCTGAAGAGTACACAACAACCCAAGAAAAAATGGTCGTCGTTTCAAGCCGTACACCGAAAGCGATCAGTGAGATCCCAGGTACCGTTTGGTACGTTGATGCCGAGCAAATTGAACAAGAATACCGTGGTGGTAAAAGCCTGGATGAAATTCTAGCCGCAACGGTTCCATCTTTGGATGTGAGCAGCGGTGGTCGTACTCATGCAGGTCAAAACCTACGTGGTCGCAGCATCATGGTGATGATTGATGGTGTGTCATTACAATCAGTGCGCTCTATTAGTCGACAACTCGATTCCATTGACCCATTTAATATCGAGCGTATCGAAGTGCTGTCGGGTGCGAGTTCAATTTATGGCGCAGGTGCGAGTGGTGGTGTCATTAACATCGTGACCAAAAAAGCACTGGGTGGCGAGATAGAGTTCGAAACGTACGTTGGTGGTACCTCTGGTTTTAACGGAAGTGAAGATTTTGATTATAAACTCGCGCAGTCAATTGCGGGCGGAAATGAGAAAGTTCAAGGGCGTGCGTCTGTGGCTTATACCAGTACTCAAGGGTACTACGATGCAAACGGTGACATGGTCACTCCTGACATCACTCAAGGTTCAACTCAATTTAACGAAACGATTGATTTGATGGGTAATCTACAAGTTAATCTCGCTGATAATCAAAACTTGCAGTTGTTGGCACAGTATTACGATAGCCAGCAAGACACCCCATACGGTTTGTATTTCGAAAAAGACGCGGATGGAAAATATCAATTCGTCGATGTTAGAGACGGTTACGCCGCCGATCGTCAGCAAGGTACTGAGCGCGTAATGCTAAGTGCTGCATATAATCACAGTGATTTCCTGAGCCATCAACTGATTGCGGAGCTGTCCTATCGTTCGGAAGAACATACATTCATGCCATACACATCGGCAGGTAGAACCACGTTAGCAACCAGTTCATCAAGTCAAAATACCGATATTATCTCGTTAAAAGCCGCGTTGAATAAATCTTTTGATGCCCTCAGCCTTACCTATGGTATTGATGGCTTTGTGGACAGCTTTGACAGTGATAACGCGCTTTATAACCAATCGGTTACAGAAGGGTCGGGAGGGCTGATTAACCAGATAGAGTCTATGGCAGGGCGTTATCCTGGTATTGATACTCAAGCGTTTGCGGGCTTTTTACAGGCTGAGTATGCGCTAACGGATAATTGGACACTGCAAGGCGGCTATCGTTATCAGTACATGAATACGGAAGTATCGGATTTCCAAAA
Organism: Vibrio genomosp. F10 str. ZF-129; assembly: GCF_000287055.2. GTDB lineage: Bacteria > Pseudomonadota > Gammaproteobacteria > Enterobacterales > Vibrionaceae > Vibrio. The sequence continues at coordinate 36,466 of NZ_AJYQ02000130.1, forward strand.
AAGTTCGAATTCAGATTTTGTTCCGGGTGGAGAAACAGATTACTCAGAGGGATTATTCAATGTCGGGACTGTTTACCATCTCACGGAAAACTCTCAGGTGTGGGCTAATTTCTCTCAAGGTTTTGATCTGGCGAACCCTGCGAAATATTACGGTAAAGATGCCACTGTTAATGTTAATGACACTAAACTAGAAGGCATTAAAACCGACAGCTACGAGCTAGGTTACCGTTATGATTTCGACAAACTTTCATTTCAAACGGCCGCGTACCATTCATACTCTGATGGTTCAGTGGAATACGCGGATGACCAATCGATTAAAGGTATTTCAAACCCTATTCGAGTCTACGGTGCAGAAGCGCAAATCTCATATTGGGTGATGACTAACCTTCAACTAGGTGCGTCTGGACACTATGTCGTTTCTGAAGAAAAAGGCGACAACGGCTGGGAAGACTACGATGCGAGAGAAGCCAGTACATCAAAAGCCAGCACTTGGATTGGTTGGTATGAAGCTGACTACAGCGTGAAGCTACAAAGTTTAACCGCCTTTGATTATGAAGATGCGAACGCTCTAAAGCTGGAGGGTTACACCGTTGTTGACATGATAGGTACGTACCAACTGCCTGTCGGCACGATTGGTTTCGGGGTTAAAAATTTGTTCAACGAAGACTATCTGACAACGTGGAGTCAACGAGCAACACAGTGGTATAGCGGTGGTCCTGATATGTACCAATATCAAGGTCGTGGCCGTACTTATACGCTGAACTATCAAGTGAAATATTAACGATACGTTAGGTATAAAAGTGATCCGTTAACGCGACTCTAAGAACGGGATAAGCCATCGCCATGAACTCGGTATCTACTGGGTTTGTGATACTACGCGATGGCTTAAACCTTGAGTTAATTTAGGACGTGTTGATCTTTCGCGGTTAAATTTTGTT
>NZ_AJYQ02000131.1 GCF_000287055.2 Vibrio genomosp. F10 str. ZF-129
GCTCCCTTTGGCCACTCGGGAACCCCTCCAAATTTTTAATCCATTCTTACTACAAATAGCTTCAAGTAACATGAAACAGGAAAGAATGGTGCCGACTACCGGAATCGAACTGGTGACCTACTGATTACAAGTCAGTTGCTCTACCTACTGAGCTAAGTCGGCATAAGTGGTGCGCATTCTATTGAATGATATTCGTGCTTGCAATAGTAAATTTAAAAAAAGTCATTTTTTTTGCCTGATTGGAATCATTTGATGTTTTTTCATGCAAAGTCCGTCTTTCTACTGCGTTCTTTCTTATTATTATTTGCATTGTTTGGTGCTTGTTGTATGTTCGCCATTCTATTTCGTTATTTCATGGTGAGTGAGCACTTATGAGTCCTTATCTATCTTTTGAGCGTGCCACATGGGCAGAGCTACGTAACTCTGTTCCAATGACACTCTCAGAATCTGATATCCAAGAGCTCCTCGGGGTAAATGAACGGTTATCAATGGAAGAAGCCGTTGATATTTACCTCCCTCTGAGTCGCCTGCTCAATTTGTACATTGAGGCTCGCCAAAGTAGAAACTCGGTATTGCATCAGTTCCTCGACAGTACCGAAAGTTCGCCGCCTTTTATCATAGGTATTGCGGGCAGTGTTGCCGTCGGAAAAAGCACCACAGCTCGTATCATTCGGACCTTGCTGTCTCGTTGGGAAAATCACCCCAAAGTTGAATTGGTCACGACCGATGGTTTTTTATTTTCGAAAAGCGAACTCGATAGACGAGGGATTATGCATCGAAAAGGGTTTCCCGAATCCTATGATACAAAGGCTTTAGTAGAGTTTTTGTCTGATGTAAAAGCAGGGGAAACCAACCTGCAAGTTCCTGTGTACTCTCACATAACCTACGACATAACAAACGAGGTGAAGAGAATAGAAAAGCCTGATGTGATCATTATTGAGGGCTTAAATGTTCTACAGAGTGGTCTTGACTACCCTAATAGTTCGATCAGTACCTTTATTTCCGATTTTCTCGACTTTTCAATCTACGTTGATGCCGACAGTGATGTCATCGAGAAGTGGTATATCGAAAGGTTTTTAGAATTTAGACAGGGCGCGTTTAAAAAGCCAGGATCTTACTTTAACCACTACACGCAGCTTAATGAATCACAGGCGATTGAAAAAGCCAAAGAGATATGGCAATCAATTAATGGGCTTAATCTCGCTGAAAACATCCTACCGACAAAACACCGAGCGCAACTAATTTTAAAAAAAGGCCCATCTCATGCAGTCGAGAAAGTGTTATTGCGGAAATGATTTAATTTAGGGTAGTTTGGAGGCCTGAGCTGACTACTTTGAAATCAGTGAAGGCTCGACCATAACCTCGAGCCTCTCTACCCATTCGTATGAGTTCTGTTATTTCAACTCAGGACCATATTGATTGGCCTTATCTTCACCCTTTAAAAAGCCGCACTCCACTAGAATCCAAGTTCCACAGATCAACGCTACCACAGAGCTTAGCATCTCTATATTTGTTGTTTGCGCGACGCCACTTGGATCACCGATAGGAACGGCCATCCGACCAAACACCAAAGGAACGTTGAGCATTAGCCACCAACTGGATTTACCTCTGTCATGCCAGCGTTTAGACGTAATCGCCAAATCTGGAATGAGAATGACCAATAAAAACACAGGCAATATGATATGGGCCATAGCCGGAAACAACGCATTCGATCCTATAGCAAAGCCCATAATGACCGCGTAGTAAAATACATTCCATATCCAATACGTTTTTCGACCCACTCTCCCTTCAAATGAGAACAGTAGCTGCTTTATCGACATCTTATTTACCCTTGAAATAATAAAAATTCAACGCCTAATCTATCATATTTCATCGGTTTATCGTCTTTTGAAAACACGCTTTATCCATATCACGGATATTCACCGTTAAGCTCCTTACTTGGCTTGCTTGCTGCTGAAGTACCGTCATCAACTGCCGGGAAAGCTCTCGTTTTTGCTCTTCAGTTCGCCCATCAAGCAGCTCAAAACCTACATGGATAAAATCAACGCTATCCCCTTCCTCACCAATCAGCCAATGATGGCAGCGCAATGCCCGAGATTTAACCGAATCAGGATCGAATAAGCTACTTTTTAGTGCGACATCATGAAGATCTTCTAGGAGCCCTTGAACATTGACACGTTGATCGATTGAATTTGAATATTCCATAACAAGATTTGGCATTGTCTTTCCTTTTCTGACAAAAGATCTTAAGTGATTATTTATCGCTGTGAATTCTCAACACTAATACCAATTAACTCTGCAAATTCCGAGGAAATCACTATCATTCTGTTTACTGGATCACTTAAGAAGAAGTCTTACCATTAAATAAACTCATGACCCGAATCATGATTTGATGGTATTAATCTGTTATATTCTTACGTAATCGCGTTTATTTTTTACATCAATTAGCTTTTTACATTCAAAATAATGGAGATATTCTTATGCGTCATCCTGTAGTGATGGGTAACTGGAAACTAAACGGCAGCAAAGAAATGGTTGTTGACCTACTAAACGGTCTTAATGCTGAACTTGAAGGCGTATCAGGCGTAGACGTAGCAGTCGCTCCACCTGCACTTTTCGTTGATCTTGCTGAGCGTACACTTACTGAAGCGGGCAGCGCAATCATCCTAGGTGCTCAAAACTCTGACCTAAACAACAGCGGTGCATTCACTGGCGACATGTCTCCAGCTATGCTGAAAGAATTTGGTGCATCTCACATCATCATCGGTCACTCTGAGCGTCGTGAATACCACAACGAATCAGACGAGTTCGTTGCTAAGAAATTCGCATTCCTAAAAGAGAACGGCCTAACTCCAGTTCTTTGTATCGGTGAATCTGAAGCACAAAACGAAGCAGGCGAAACTGTTGCAGTATGTGCTCGTCAACTTGACGCTGTTATCAACACTCAAGGTGTTGAAGCTCTTGAAGGCGCGATCATCGCTTACGAACCAATCTGGGCTATCGGTACTGGTAAAGCAGCAACCGCTGAAGATGCGCAACGCATTCACGCTCAAATCCGTGCTCACATTGCTGAGAAATCAGAAGAAGTGGCTAAGAACGTTGTTATCCAATACGGCGGTTCTGTTAAACCAGAAAACGCAGCGGCTTACTTCGCACAACCAGACATCGATGGTGCTCTAGTTGGCGGTGCAGCGCTAGACGCGAAAAGCTTTGCCGCTATCGCTAAAGCAGCAGCTGAAGCAAAAAAAGCTTAATACGTTAGCACAACAACTTGTTGCTTAAGGCCTGCATTCGCGGGCCTTTTTTATCACAGTTACCTCACCTCTACGGGTTGTTCCTACTCGTTTCCAATGTTGTCTTTATCTTGTATCCTATCGTTTTAATGAAATAGCGTATGGACAATGCACGATAAACACGGCCTATTAACAGCGCCCATTCCTAATGTGCTGCGTCAAATGACCATTCCAATGACCTTTGGAATGATTGCTATCTTGATGTTTAATGTCGTCGATACGTTTTTTATTTCCCTTCTGGGTACCGATGCGTTAGCAGCGATCAGCTTTACGTTCCCCATCACCTTTGCCATAAACTGCATCACTATGGGTATCGGAATCGGATTGTCCACGAATATAGCTCGCCTACTCGGTAAAGGCCGCTCGAAACAAGCCGGTCGCTTTTCTACCCACGGTTTGGTTTTAGCGCTGCTGCTTGTTTCTGTCACCTCGTTCATTGGCTTACTGAGCATCCGACCTACCTTTGCATTATTAGGCGCACAACCACACCTTATCGATCTGATCAGTGAATACATGTCCATTTGGTATTTAACGATTCCGCTTCTGGTTATTCCTATGGCAGGAAACAGTGCGATAAGAGCGACAGGGGACACGAAAACCCCTGCTAAGATCATGATGCTGGCAGGGCTGATTAACGGAGTGCTGGACCCACTGCTGATTTTTGGTATTGGCCCATTTCCAGAGCTTGGTATTCAAGGCGCGGCCATTTCAAGCGCGTTGAGTTGGTTGGGTGCCTTGATAGGGTCACTTTACGTTTTAATTCGTCGGGAAAAAATGCTCGCATCGCCTGATTTCTCTCAAATCATCAATGACTGGCGACAAATCCTTAAGATTGGTACTCCTGCGGCGCTTTCCAATGCGATGGTGCCATTATCAGGCGCAATATTGATGATACTGCTGGCCTCGCATGGAACGGTGGCTGTGGCTGCTTTTGGAGCGGCTCAAAGAATTGAGTCACTGCTGATTTTAGTTCTTATGGCATTGACCTCCGCTTTGACCCCGTTTATGGCTCAAAATTTAGGAGCCAATAATACCGAGCGAAGCTTTTCTGCACTTTTTCTTAGTATGCGTTTTGCGATTGTATTTCAGTTGATTATTTTCATTATGATGGTGCCATTAAGCATTCCTTTAGCGCGTCTTTTCTCTCAAGAGCCGTCGGTTCGAGATCTACTTTGGCATTATTTATTGGTTGTTCCGTTCAGTTATGGCTTTCAAGGCGTCACCATGATGCTCGTCGCTGGACTCAATGCTCTGCATAAGCCGGTCCCTGCTTTCCAATGGAGCATTATTCGACTCTTTATTTTTACGTTACCTGCCGCTTGGATTGGTAATCAAATATACGGTGTTGAAGGGCTATTTATCGGTATCGCGGTAGGCAATGTTTTGTCTGGTGTTTCCAGTTATCTGTACGCGCTCAAATTACGTCAATCGTATCAATCATAGTTAATCTCTTTATTCATATCACTCACCTTTCGACATAACCAAGACAACCAATATACACCGCTTAACCCAGCGAAAATTGAGCACAAAAAAGCCGACACTATAACGTATCGGCTCCTTTATCTGTACTTAGGTCTAGGCTTGTTGATTATTCAACAATTTCTTCGTCTTCATCAATCTCAAGTTCAATATCCAATGGCTCTTGAGAGATAATGATTCCAGTATTATCTGCGTACAAATAATCTTCCGGCACAAATGTAACGCTACCAAAGTTGACCGCGACATCAGTCTCACCAACACCATTACCAACGGCACCCACAGGGATAGAAGCCAACGCTTGGATACCAACACTCATCTCTTCGAGTTCATCGACTTCACGAACGCAGCCGTAAACAACAATGCCTTCCCATTCATTATCTTCCGCCAACGCTGCCAATTCCGCATCGATAAGAGCACGACGCAAAGATCCACCGCCATCAATCAGTAATACTCGGCCTACCCCATCTTGCTCTAATATATCGCGAATAAGGCTATTATCTTCAAAGCATTTGATTGTCGTAACTTGACCTGCAAATGATGTACGCCCACCAAAATTGCTAAAAAGAGGTTCAACGACATCGACTTGATCTAAGTAAATATCGCACAGAGCTGAAGTATTGTATTCCATAGTATTTATCCATACTGATAGTCATCTCTATCGAGTATATCGAGTCACTAAGTCAATGCAATGATAAGACGCAATTAACTGACGAGAGTTTGAGCTATAACGATGCCGGTAAAAAGCACGTTTGAGAATAAGGCACACTTCACAACAATCGGCATCATAGGAGCGATTTGAGCCGGTTGAGTCGCCAGCCAAACCGCCCTGCCATGCTTATACACCACCACAAGGCTAAGAACGAAAGGCAAGCTGATCCAAAGTGGTGCAGGTTGAAGCAATAAATAACAGACAAATGTAGCTAATGCACTCGCCAGTAAAACAAGGTGGTATTGTTTGGATTTAGCCTGGCCAAGCCGAACGGCAACGGTTTTCTTACCACATGCCTTATCATTTTCAATATCACGCATATTATTGACATTCAACACAGCCACCGCGAATAGCCCACAGCCTATTGCTGGCAAAATGAGGGTTGCTTCCACAAAGCCAGTGTGAAGGAAGAAGGTTCCCGCGACACCTAATAACCCAAAAAAGATGAACACAGAAATATCTCCCAAGCCAACATAGCCATAGGGCTTATTACCGACGGTATATGCAATGGCCGCAACCATCGCCAACACACCTAAACCGATAAACGTCATGATACTTTGTAAGCTATTCAGTGCGTAAAAAATAAGAAACAGTCCAGACAACATCGTAAGCACAATGTTAATCACCATCGCTTGTTGCATGGTTTTTAAAGAAACCGCACCAGACTGAATTGCGCGTATTGGCCCAAGGCGCGCATCGTTGTCCGTTCCCTTGACTGCGTCGCCATAGTCATTAGCCAGATTGGATAAGATTTGCAGTAAAGTGGCAGTAATAAAGGCAAGCAACGCAATCGTGAAAGAGAATTGTCCAATAGAATACGCCAACACACTACCCGTGAGTATCGAGACAAGGGCAAGTGGCAGTGTTTTTGGTCGTGCGGCATCTAACCAGATTTGAATTGATTGCTTCATCGTTCTCTTTGTCTACATTCTATTTGTCTACGCACAATATGCGCTGATTGTGTCATAACCGATTCATTCACGCAAAAAACTAAAAAGGCCACCGAAGCGACCTTTTTGTATCATCCATACCGCAGCGGGTTGATGTGATTATTTCACTCGGCCTACATACTCGCCGTTACGAGTATCAACCTTGATCACTTCGCCAATCGAAATGAACAGCGGAACGCGCACAACAGCGCCGGTTGCTAGAGTTGCAGGCTTACCGCCAGTTCCTTGAGTATCACCCTTTAGACCAGGGTCAGTTTCAGTAACTTCAATCTCAACGAAGTTAGGTGGCGTAACGACGATCGGGTTACCGTTCCACAGCGTGATCATGCAAGTGTCGTTTTCTACTAGCCATTTCGCATTGTCGCCAACCGCTTTCACTTCAGCTGCAATTTGCTCGAAAGACTCACTGTTCATAAAGTGGTAGAATTCGCCATCGTTGTACAGGTAATCAAGATCGATATCCATAACGTCAGCAGTTTCAACCGACTCACCTGACTTAAAGGTTTTCTCTAACACTTTACCTGAAAGCAATTTACGGATTTTGACACGGTTGAATGCTTGACCTTTGCCCGGTTTCACTAACTCATTTTCGAGAATGACACACGGCTCTTTATCAAGCATAAGTTTGAGACCGCCTTTAAATTCATTGGTGCTAACAGTAGCCATTTTTTCCTCTTACCATATTTCGAGTTCAAATTAATGTCGCATATCATAACCCGAATTTCCCCAACTGTTGAGCAAAACTGGCTCAAACAACTAGCGAATGCGATCTCAGACCCTGCAAAACTGCTCGCACAACTAGAGATTGATGCTTCAGAGTGGGAGGTTGGCTTTGAGGCGAAAGCGTTATTTGCGCAGCGAGTTCCACTGAGTTTTGTCAATAGAATGGAAAAAGGCAACCCTCACGACCCGTTACTTCGTCAAGTATTACCACTTAATGAAGAGTTTAGTATCCATGACGGGTATTCCACGGATCCGTTGGAGGAACAGAACAACGCGATTCCCGGATTACTGCACAAGTATAGAAATCGTGCGTTATTCATCTTAAAAGGCGGATGTGCGATTAACTGTCGTTACTGTTTTAGACGCCACTTTCCCTATGAGGATAACAAAGGAAGCAAATCGGTTTGGCAACAAGGGCTCGATTACTTACACGCCCATTCAGAGATCAATGAAGTCATTTTATCTGGTGGCGATCCGCTGATGGCAAAAGATCATGAGCTTGAATGGTTGATTAAACACATTGAAGCCATTCCTCACATTACACGCCTGCGCATTCATACACGCCTGCCTGTCGTGATCCCGGCTCGTATCACTCAAGAACTGCTTAAATTGCTAGGGCATTCGCGATTGCAGGTCATCTTAGTGACTCACATTAATCACGCCAATGAAATCGACGCTGCACTGACAGAAGCGATGACACAACTCAAACGCCATCATGTCACGCTGCTCAACCAGAGCGTATTGCTAAAAGGGGTGAATGATTCCGTCGAAGCACAAGTTTCTCTAAGCAATCACCTCTTTGATGCCGGTATTTTGCCTTATTACCTGCATGTCTTGGATAAAGTCCAAGGTGCGGCGCACTTCTATGTCTCAGACGAACGGGCCAAAAAAATCATGGCCGCATTGATTGAACAAGTTTCTGGGTATCTGGTTCCGACTCTCACCCGAGAAATAGGTGGTCGACAAAGCAAAACACCATTGGATTTACATCTTGAGTAGTCCTTATCGTTAAGATAAAAAAATCGATTAGTTACAATAAAAGACTCTGGGCATAATACGATTTTTGCGAGGTATTTATGCTCAATCAATTACACCCCTTCTTCGATATCGCCCCTTTTTCATGGGTGGCATTAGGCTGTTGTGCGATCAATGGTCTCATGATTGGCATTGAAAGGCAGACTCGTGGCAAACCAGTGGGAATAAGAACCTCGATCTTAATCATTTCTGGTACCTACCTTTTTATCTCGATGGCTATCTCACTGTCACCAAATTCACTCGATCAAGCGAGGGTATTAGGGCAAATCATTACGGGTGTCGGCTTTTTAGGTGCAGGGGTCATGATGACGTTAGAAGGAAAAATTCATGGCGTCACTTCGGCGGCGATTATTTGGGTGCTTGCGGCCCTCGGGGTAATGATAGGGCTGGGTTACTACAGCCAATCACTTATTATCACCACGCTCACATTGAGTGTTCTATTGGGGGTTGATAAAGCCGAGCATCATTTCAAAGCTCTGCGGCGTGGTGTCCATGACCAATTGAAGAAACGAACCAAGAAAAAGCTGCCTAATGTATGACTCACTGGTCGCTCGAACGAGTTAAATTCACCAATGAGCTGAATATTCAAATAAGCTGAGTATTCCGATGAACTAGACCGCAGATGAGCGAGCTTATAAGTTAAGCGGTAGAAAAACAAAAAAGCCAGAAGAGCGAACTTCTGGCTTTTTAACACCGACAAACCATGCCAATGTAACGTCAATTTTTCATTGACTGAAAATTAAAACAACTCTTCTGCAACTTTGAATAGATCGTTGCGAACCGGACGTTTCATATTTTCAATCGCATCGATAATGTCGTGGTGTATCAGCTCTTCTTTCTGGATACCAACACAACGACCACCATGACCTTCCATCAGAAGGTGAACAGCGTAGTTGCCCATACGAGATGCAAGAACACGGTCAAATGCAGTAGGACGACCACCACGTTGAATATGGCCAAGTACCGTTGCACGAGTTTCTCGGCCGGTTGCTTCTTCAATTTGCTGAGCAAGATCGTTGGCATCCATCATAAGCTCAGTCAGTGCAATGATCGCGTGCTTCTTACCTTTCGCAATACCGTCTTTAATATTCGCGATCAACTGCTCTTTATTAAGGCCGGTTTCTGGTGTGATTATGTACTCACAGCCACCTGCAATTGCCGACATAAGAGTCAAGTCACCACAGTGACGACCCATGATTTCAACGATCGAAATACGTTGGTGAGAAGACGAGGTATCGCGAAGACGGTCAATCGCATCAATGACGGTATTCAATGCAGTTAGGTAACCAATTGTGTAGTCTGTACCTGCGATATCGTTATCAATCGTGCCTGGTAAACCGATGCATGGGTAGCCCATTTCAGTGAGCTTCTTAGCCCCCATATAAGAACCATCACCACCAACAACGACTAATGCTTCAATGCCGTGTTTCTTGAGGTTCTCAATGCCTTTTTGACGAACTTCTACATTCTTAAACTCAGGAAAGCGAGCAGAGCCTAGGAAAGTACCACCACGGTTGATAACATCTGAAACACTAGAGCGATCAAGTTTTTCAATACGATCTTCAACAAGACCTTGATAGCCATCGTAAATCCCGTACACCTCAATACCAGCCGACAATGCTGTACGCACTACGCCTCGCACGGCTGCGTTCATACCAGGTGCGTCTCCGCCACTTGTTAAAACACCGATCTTCTTAATCATGCTCACCCTCGAATATTTTGGGAATTAAACTTCAATTTAATACCGATGACGCAATACCGCCACCCGTGAAATCCTTTTAAACTGCGCTGTATGGTACCTTTACCAAAAAGTAATACTACTTTTATTTGTACCGATTTACGTAAGTTTACTACTTATGTAATAGTATTACAGTTTTCGCCAATCACTTTGTTGATTCATATCAGAATCAGACTTTTCTTTTATTGCTCAAAAGATAGCGAATAATTCTGAGCTTGTCTTGCTCATTTGATGAAAGTGATTTGCCTATTGCCTGGCTACCAATCGCTCTCTAATTGCGCTTTTTCACTATTGATGACGGCCGATAAAGGATCTTGGTGAATCAAGACATCCGCACCAGGGAATGCTTCGATCAATCGATCTTCCACTTTGTCTGCGATTCTATGAGCTTCAATTAGGATCATATTGTCATCAAGCTCTAGGTGCAGTTGAATAAAGCGCGTTGGACCGGCCATGCGCGTTCTTAACTGGTGCACACCCAGGACACCTTCAATCTCAAGACAATGGGCTCGTATCTGCTCGAGTTCTTCATCGGGTAATTTACGATCCAATAATGTTTGAATCGCCTCTGTTACCATCTTAAAGGCGCTATACAAAATGAAAATGCCAATTCCAATAGCGAATACCGCATCAGCTTGGGTCACTCCAAACCAACTGAGCCCAAGAGCGATCATAATCGCACCATTCATATACAGATCGGTTTGATAATGCAAAGAATCAGCGGCAATGGCTTGGCTACCCGTTTTTCTAACTACATGCTTTTGAAAAGCAACCAGAGCAAAAGTGACCACCATGGCAAAGAAACTGACGTAAACCCCCAGCTCGGGTGAATTTAACTCGTGTGGGCGGAAGAAACGATCGATGCCATTAAGAATGAGAAAACAGGCGGATCCCGAAATGAACATTGCCTGAGCCAAGGCCGCTAAAGATTCCGCCTTGCCATGCCCAAATGTATGCTCTTTATCTGCAGGTTGCAGTGCATAGCGAATCACCATCAAGTTAACGACAGACGCTGAAATATCCAATAATGAATCGATCAGCGACGCAAGCAAGCTCACCGATCCAGTTAACCACCAAGCAACGATTTTGACGATCATCAATAGTGTTGCCACAGCAGTTGCTGTCCATGCGGCCATGGTCACTAAACGAGCATATTCTTGTTTCATACAACATCAATGTTTTGAAAATTCTGTGTTCAGTATAACGTGTCATGCTGAAAAATATCAAAAAAAGGCAGCGATATCCGCTGCCTTTTGAGAATCAATAGATTGGATTGATTACGAGTTTTTCATTTTCTTTTGCATCTTGTCGCTGCATTTTTGCATACGCTCTTGCTGAAGTTCGACAAATTGCGATTTCTGTTCATCGGTTAACAGACTCAACATTTTGTGTTGATCTTTAAGCTTATTCACTCGGCGTTCCGTTTGTTTTTCAACCATCTCACTCGCTAATGCGTTAGCAGCATCTTCATCAAACGTGTCCGCTAAAACCAATGCCTGAACTTGCTTTTGATGCGCTTGCATTAATGCACGTTTTTCTTCTGAACCTGCTTGACGCTGTGCTTTTTTATCACCTTTCGTGGTTTCGCGTAGCGCTTGCATTTGCGACTTTTGCTCTTCAGTCAAATCCAACTGACGCATGATACCTCGGTCAAAACCACCAGAACATTTACCTTCTCCACCTTGATTGTGGGATTTACCGCCAAACGCATACGCACTCGCCGTAGCAAACATCAATGGGAAGACTGCCGCTGCCAATACTAATTTCTTTGTTGTGTTCATAATCGTACCCTCTGTCGTTATTAATGGACGCTGCGGTTATTCATGAATGCCATCAACACAGCGCATGAGTTTAGAATACGACACTGGATGTAAATCAACGTTTAGCCAGCGTAAAGGTTCGTAAAGAAGCAAAATTAAACTCTTCGTCGGTTCTATTTCGCAGTAGTATAAAGAAGAAGAATTATTTAAAGAGGAAACGCATTCATGGCACACATCCTACTGATTGACGATGACACTGAACTTACTGGCTTACTCAAGGAAGTATTAAGCTATGAGGGTTTTACGGTGACAGAAACCAACGACGGAGAATCAGGGCTTGCCGCCATTAATGATCAAATCGACCTCATTTTACTGGACGTGATGATGCCTAAGCTCAATGGCATGGACACATTGAAAAAGCTACGGGAACACTGGACGACGCCAGTGTTAATGCTGACGGCAAAAGGAGAAGAGATTGATCGCGTCATTGGCTTAGAACTTGGCGCGGATGACTATCTCCCTAAACCTTTTAGTGATCGCGAATTGCTCGCAAGAATGAAAGCTATTTTGCGTCGAACACAAACACAGGCACTAACCGCGCCCAAAGTCAGCGACTGCATCGAATATTGCGATATTAAAGTTTACCCTGGCAAGCAAGAAGCTTACTGCCAAGAACAACTTATCGACCTCACCACAACGGAATTTTCATTGCTCAGCCATTTTATTCAACATCCCGGTGTCACACTGACGAAGGAAATATTGAGCCTGGATGTCCTTGGCAAACGGCTTTCGCCATTCGATAGAGCCATTGATATGCACGTTTCCAATTTACGCAAAAAATTGCCAGAGACTCATTCTGGTAGACCTCGCATCAAAACCCTTAGAGGGCGGGGCTACTTAATGGTCGAGGAGGATTAATGCGTTTACCCAAAATCACCAGTTTATACGGTCGTATATTTGCCATTTTTTGGTTCACCATGTTGCTCGTGTTACTCGCAGTGCTCTCTTTGCCGCATCTTGATCCGCGCAAAGCCCGTGACATACCGCAAGATCATTTTAATAAACTGGAGCAAATAAAGCAGAACATCGAAACTCGGTATAAAAATGAGACCAATTTAAGCAAGATCCTTTTTAATCTTGACGATCAACGACGATCACCTCGTTTTTCGCAGCCGCGTATATTTATCTCTGATCTTGAAGGTAATGTGTTAACCACTAAAAATCATCATGACTCCAAAATCAGAGCATTAAGAAACTTTGTCACCAGTATTGATTCCGTCGAGACACCAAAACAAAAACTGTATGGCCAACATATGATCGCTGGACCTCTGCCTATCCGCTTAGCAAATCGTGACCTATTTCTTTATGTCGGTATTAAGTGGAATCAACCACCACCGTTCGTATTGCGTTTATTTGATAAACCCTTTCAACTGCTGTTTGCCGTCATGCTTGTCAGTACTCCCCTTTTGCTTTGGTTGGCATGGGCACTGAGTCAGCCCGCTCGAAAATTAGAAAGAGCAGCCAGACGTGTCGCCAATGGGGAGTTTGTTGTCGACCCTGATCTTGAAAAAGGCACCTCAGAGTTTCGCCAAGCGGGAGCAAGCTTTAATCAGATGGTCGAAGCGGTAAATAGCATGCTCTCAGGCCAGCAACGATTACTGTCTGACATATCGCACGAACTTCGTTCCCCTCTCACTCGATTGCGCATGGCCAATGCACTGGCGACAAGGAAACAAGGTGAGAGCTCAGAACTGAGTAGGATTGATACTGAAGCACAACGACTCGAGCAAATGATCGCCGAGCTTTTAGAACTGTCTCGCATGCAAGCGGATAGCCATTTAATACGAGAAGAGCAGCCCCTCAGTAGCCTGTGGGAAGAGCTTCTCAACGATGCACAGTTCGAAGCTGAACAAATGGGTAAATCCTTATCATTAGGGCCCATACCCAATCGAACCATTAGTGGAAACCCGAAACTACTAATGAGTGCGGTGGAAAATATCACCCGTAACGCCATTTATTACGGTAAAGACCATGCTCAAGTGTCCATGACGGCAAGCCGCGATTCGTTGAGCATTGTGGTGGAGGATAATGGGAATGGTGTCCCTGAAAATGAAATGAGTGAGATCTTTCGGCCATTTTACCGAGTATCTACAGCTCGAGACAGAAATTCTGGAGGAGCGGGCCTAGGCCTAGCTATTACTGAAAGTGCGATACGACAACACAGTGGAACCATCACCGCTAACCAAAGTGAACTAGGCGGTTTAAAAATTTGTATTCAATTGCCCCTCACTCAATAAGCACAGATACCATGGATAAAACGAAAAAGCGCTCAAACAAATGTGACTGGTCACGCTATCTGACTTGGCGTAGGCCAATCACCACCTTATACTCGATGGCTAAACTTCCAATACAGATACATTCAGCATGTTTGATATAGCGCTTTTTGAGCCAGAAATTGCCCCTAATACAGGGAACATCATCCGTTTAAGTGCAAACTGTGGTGCGAACTTACACCTCATTGAACCTCTCGGATTTGACCTCGATGAGAAAAAAGTTCGCCGAGCAGGGCTGGACTATCATGATCTTGCACGCGTCAAACGCCACAAAGACTACGATGCTTTTCTAGCCTATTTAGAAAGCGAACGTCACGGTCAGTACCGTATTTTTGCGTGTACGACAAAAACGACAGGCCACCATGTTGATGCTGCGTTTACTCAAGGTGATGTTTTACTCTTTGGACCTGAAACCCGCGGCCTTCCCGCCGAAGTCATCGAAAGCTTGCCGATGGAGCAGCGTCTTCGAATTCCAATGATGCCCGATGCGAGAAGTTTGAATCTATCAAATGCTGTGGCAATTATCGCGTTTGAAGCGTGGCGACAAATGGGCTTTGATGGCGCTGTATAATTTCTAACAGCACAAAGTAAAATTACTTACAAAAATCACAAAGGCAGCTCTTTAGCTGCCTTTGGTTATTGTTGAATATTAAAAACTACTAATTCAGTCTGTTTTTATCTTGATCATCTTTTTTTCATACTCACCCTCAAACGTACTGCCGTTCGAATCAGAGTTAAATGGATCGCGATGAAAAGGGTCTTGTTCGAATGGATTTTGCCCAAATGAGTGAGCACCAAAACCCGCCCCGCCAACGGATTTCACCACCATTTTACTCATCAGATACTTAGCAATGATACCTCTAGGTGCCGGTAGCAACACGAGCATACCAAAAGCGTCCGTCATGAATCCTGGCGTTAATAACAGTACGCCAGCAACCGCCAGCATAACACCTTCAAAAATTTCCTGAGCAGGTAACTCGCCTTGATTTAATCGGCCCTGTACCGTTCTTAATGTTTGTAAGCCCTGGCTACGTACCAGTGAGGCACCAACGAAAGCAGTAATGAGCACCAAACCGATAGTCGTCCATAAACCAAGCAAATCTCCGACTTGGATAAACAATGCAATCTCAATGATCGGCACAAAAATAAATAATAATAGTAAGATCGGAAACACACGCACTCCTTGGTTGAATTCAGTGTACGCGCAAAAGCCTCATTAGCTCAAATTAATCCTGTAAAAATCTGTTTTAATCCCTATTTACACTCCGACCGCACGTCATTCTATGTCCCGTTTATTTGCCCTAGATCATCAATCATTTGAATCATGATTATCACCATTCAAATATTCATAAAAAGGTGATCCAGTTACTATTTTTATGTATCTAGTTCAGTATGATGTGCTACAGATGTTAGGGAAGATTTCCTAACCCACAATTCTGAAGAAGGGATTCTTAATACGCAGAGTTGGGGAATATTTTATTACTCTCAATAATAATTCTCTAAGGATCCCGTTATGGCTACTCTACCTAGTACGTCAAAAGCCGTTAATCAAGCCACTCGAATCGAAGAAGATCTTTTAGGTCAGCGTCACGTCCCTGCTGATGCGTACTATGGCATTCACACTCTGCGCGCAATTGAAAATTTCAACATCTCAAATTCTACAATCTCCGATGTGCCTGAATTTATTCGCGGCATGGTCATGACGAAAAAAGCGGCGGCATTGGCCAACAACGAACTGGGCGTATTACCAAAAGATGTCGCTCGTCATATTATTCAAGCGTGTGACGTCATCCTAGACACTGGCAAGTGCATGGATCAGTTCCCATCGGATGTTTTTCAAGGCGGTGCAGGTACTTCGGTGAACATGAACACCAACGAAGTCATCGCGAATGTCGCATTAGAATTGATGGGCAAAGAAAAAGGCCAATACGAGTTCATTAACCCAAATGACCATGTGAATAAAAGCCAATCCACCAACTGCGCCTACCCAACGGGTTTCCGTATTTCGGTATTTAATAGCGTTCACAAACTGATTGATGCCATTGAATACTTAAAAGGTGCCTTTGATTTAAAAAGCAAAGAATTTGAAAGCATCTTGAAAATGGGTCGAACTCAACTTCAAGACGCGGTTCCAATGACCGTAGGGCAAGAATTCCACGCCTGGTCTGTGACCTTGAATGAAGAGATTCGTGCACTCGAATACACATCAAAACTATTACTTGAAGTGAACCTTGGCGCGACCGCTATAGGTACAGGCCTTAATGCTGTTGAAGGCTACCAAGAGCTTGCGGTTAAACATTTAGCCGCAGTAACAGGCCACGAATGCGTACAAGCGGAAGACTTGATTGAAGCCACGTCTGACTGTGGCGCTTATGTAATGACACACGGTGCGCTTAAGCGTCTTGCGGTAAAACTGTCTAAGATTTGTAATGACCTTCGCTTACTTTCCTCGGGCCCACGTACTGGCCTGAATGAATTAAACCTTCCAGAACTTCAGGCTGGCTCCTCCATCATGCCAGCCAAAGTGAACCCAGTGGTACCGGAAGTCGTCAACCAAGTCTGTTTTAAAGTGCTAGGTAACGACAACACCATCTCGTTTGCGGCAGAAGGCGGGCAACTACAATTGAATGTCATGGAACCGGTTATCGCCCAAAGCATGTTTGAGTCACTTGATATCCTAACCAATGCGTGTGTGAACCTTCGTGATAAGTGTATCGACGGCATCACAGTGAACAAAGAAGTGTGTGAAGGATACGTGTTTAACTCCATTGGTATCGTGACCTACTTAAACCCATACATTGGTCACCACGAAGGTGATATCGTCGGTAAAATTTGTGCCGAAACCGGTAAAAGTGTACGCGAAGTGGTTCTAGAGCGCGGGTTATTAACCGAAGAAGAGCTCGATGATATCTTCTCAACAGAAAACCTCATGCGACCTCAATATAAAGGTAAGCGATACGAGTAAACCAATGATGGCCCCAAACGGGGCCTTTTTGTCTTTTTATATAATGAGCTTTAACTCTTATACATTTGCTTTTACTTGATACAAAAAATATCCATTTGAGTGGCCTAGGCTTCAATACTGAACTATCGGCCACTGAACATAAAAATATAAAGAGGTCACATTATGATCGCGGTTGAACTATTCGTTGTTTTATTCTTTATCTTTATCGGGGCCCGAATCGGCGGGATCGGTATTGGTTTTGCGGGGGGGGCGGGTGTTATTGCACTCTCCTTGATATTAGGCGTACCAACCAGTCAGAGTTTTATACCCGTTGATGTTATTTTGATCATCATGTCGGTGATCACGGCCATTGCCGCGATGCAAGTAGCAGGGGGAATGGACTGGTTGGTTCAAATCGCTGAGAACTTTCTTAGAAAGCACCCAGAACGCATTACGTTTTACGCACCGATTGTGACGTTTTTTATGACACTACTAGCAGGAACAGGACACACGGCGTTCTCCACCTTACCTGTCATCGCTGAAGTGGCCAAAGGACAAGGCGTTCGTCCTTCACGACCACTGTCTATCGCTGTTGTTGCATCACAAATTGCGATTACCGCATCGCCAATTTCAGCAGCCGTTGTCGCCTTTGCCGCTATGTTGGCTCCATTTGGTGTCGATTATCTGACCCTGCTTGCTGTCTGTATCCCAACCACGTTCATTGCTTGTATGGTCGGCGCATTTGTTTCGAACTTCATGGGCTGTGAACTCAAAGATGATCCTATCTACCAAGAGCGTCTTGCAAAAGGACTAATTAAGCTATCAAACAACGAGAAACGAGAAATTTTACCCACAGCAAAACGTGCTACCTACATTTTCCTTGGAGCGATACTCTTTGTGGTTTGCTACGCGGCGGCCATTTCAAGCTCAATTGGCTTGATTGAAAACCCGGCTCTAGGCCGAAACGAAGCGATCATGAGTGTGATGCTTGCTGCTGCCGCTGCCATCGTGATGTTCACTAAAATTGACGCATCTAAGATCCCTGCTGCTGCCACGTTTCGTTCAGGTATGACTGCGTGTGTGTGCGTATTAGGTGTTGCATGGCTTGGATCAACGTTTGTTAATGCCCATGTTGACGGTATTAAAGATGTCGCAGGTGCGTTACTGGCCGATTACCCGTGGATGCTCGCACTGGTTTTATTCTTTGCTTCAATGCTGCTTTATTCTCAAGGTGCGACCACCGTGGCTCTTATGCCAGCAGCTCTTGCGATTGGTGTTGCACCACTGACCGCTGTCGCCTCTTTTGCCGCGGTGAGCGCTTTGTTTGTCCTGCCAACCTACCCAACCCTACTGGCTGCGGTTGAGATGGATGACACGGGATCGACACGAATTGGTAAGTACGTATTTAACCATCCGTTCTTTATCCCTGGTGTCGCGACCATTACAACGGCTGTGGCTCTCGGGTTTACACTGGGTGGTCTTCTTATCTAACTGAGGCTTATTGCTCAGCGTTTATTTAAACCAACAATAATGAAAGGGGGCATCGGCTCCCTTTTCTATTTTCCAAAGATGATAAATTGACCACAGTCAATTTATCTTTCAATAATTAATTCACTCCCTATTTTAAAACTCTGAATAAATTTCCGTCACGGATAACCTTAATTAATGACGCCCTTACCTTGCCAACCCTGTAAGGAAAATCATCGAATATTAATCCGAAATTAATAAAGAAATACCCTCATTTAGTCCCCACTTATATCTTGACTATTTACCAGCCCTTTGTTTTTGTGAACAAACACAAAGTTAATGAATAAATCCAAGCATAGAATAATGAAAGATATCGATATAAATAATCCAGAACAATAGGGTCAACTCCAAAAAGTTGAATATAGATAAATATATAATCATTCATTTTATCTGTGTGATTGTACTCTGTACTGGTCACCATTACTTATTAGTCGCTGATTCACATCTATTTTATTCCAATAGATGTAAGGAGATTGCTATGACAACTCAAACTTTGCCAACAGAAAGAAAAAAGGGTAACTTCTTTGCTAATTTTAAGTTCCCCTCTGCTTACACCATTCTATTCATTCTAATTGCCCTCGTCGCCCTATTAACTTGGATTGTTCCTGCCGGTCAATATGATCGAGTAATGAACGATGATTTAGGGCGGGAAGTCCCCGTAACAGGGACCTATCAACCCGTTGAAGGAAATCCACAAGGCGTGATTGATGTACTGCTCGCACCAATCGATGGCTTTTACGATCATGAAAGCTATGAAGCAGCGGCTATCGACGTCTCCCTGTTCATTCTCATTATTGGTGGATTTCTAGGGCTCGTAACCAAAACCGGTGCAATCGATGCGGGTATTGAACGTGTTACGGCACGTTTAGAGGGCCGAGAAGAGCTGATGATCCCCATATTGATGGCGCTATTTGCAGCAGGGGGCACAGTCTATGGAATGGCTGAGGAATCCCTACCATTTTATACCTTGCTGGTCCCTGTCATGATGGCTGCCCGTTTTGATCCTTTAGTCGCAGCGGCAACAGTGCTGCTTGGCGCAGGTATTGGCGTGCTGGGTTCCACCATCAATCCATTTGCCACCGTTATCGCTGCCAATGCCTCTTCGATTCCCTTTACCGAAGGCATCGTGTTACGCATAGCCATGTTGGTCATTGGTTGGGTTATCTGTGTCGCGTACGTCATGCGTTACGCAAAGATGGTTCAGGCCGATCAAACCAAGTCGCTTGTTTATGACAAATATGAAGAAAACAAGGCTCACTTCCTCGGTAACGCTAACGGTGAAAAACTGGAATTCACCTTAACTCGTAAGCTAATCCTCACCATCTTTGGTGCTTCTTTCGGGGTCATGATTTACGGAGTTTCTGTTGCTGGCTGGTGGATGGCAGAGATTTCGGCCATGTTCCTCGCTTCAACCATCATCATTGGTATTGTTGCTCGAATGAGTGAAGAGGAATTTACTTCTAGCTTCATCGATGGTGCACGCGATTTATTAGGCGTAGCGCTCATCATCGGTATTGCTCGGGGTATTGTGGTGGTGATGGATCGAGGGATGATTACTGACACGATTCTGTATTCAGCCGAACAAATGGTGACAGGGCTCTCGTCAGTCGTCTTTATTAATGTCATGTTTTTCTTAGAAATACTGCTCTCTTTCTTAGTTCCTTCCACTTCAGGGCTTGCCGTATTAACCATGCCCATTATGGCCCCATTAGCCGACTTTGCCGGGGTGGGTCGTGATCTTGTGATCACAGCATATCAGTCAGCCTCTGGATTAGTTAACTTGATTACTCCAACCTCTGCGGTAGTAATGGGAGGGCTAGCCATCGCACGGGTACCGTATGTGCGCTGGGTGAAATGGGTGATGCCATTAATTGGTATCTTGACTGTATTTTGTATGGTGGTATTGAGCATAGGTGCGCTTCTATAATCGCTCGAACCATACTTTCCCGTCTGTCTCATTTAAGCCACTGTCCAGTGGCTTTTTTGTCTCTCTTTTTTATGAAATAAACGTTCACTTACCAATAGCTTTCCATTTTAAAATAATCATCCACTTTAAAATAACCTTTCACTTAAAAATAAAAAATCACTTTCTTCCGTTATTTATATTAGTTAACACGCTATGCTTAATTAATATAAGTAATGCGGGCATTAGATAGACTCATAAAACCATATCGTCATATAAAATACCCCCTATAAATAAATGTGATCTATATTAATTAATCACAATAAAAACCGTTAACAAACTCCGTATAAAAACAAAAATAATAACTATAACCATAAAAAAAACGAATATTTACACATTGATGATTTCTCTATCAAATAAAAATAGGAGAATAATATTCCAAGCCAACAAGCAATCTATAACAAAACTATATTATTAGTGCATAAAATTCCAGAAATAGTGCGCTATCACACAGAGTAATTATAGATAAACAAATGAATATAAATTGTTAAATACAATCAAAAGCAAGGAAGAGTGAATACCAATTAATTTGTGATTAACCTCTAAGAAAGCCCACCGAACCTGAGTAATATAAATAATATAGAAAGAGAGAAAATTGAAATATCCAACCCTTACCTTCTGACAATAAATATTGCATAAATAGCAATAGTTAATTAATAGAGAGATACGATCATGAGTAAGTTCTATGTAGGTTCTGAAATAGGTCAATTACGTCGCGTGCTCATTCATCGCCCTAGACGGGCACTCACTCACCTTACCCCTTCAAATTGTCACGACTTACTGTTTGATGACGTGCTTGCCGTTGAACGTGCAGGAGAAGAGCATGATGCATTTGCTCAAACTCTAAAAAGTCAGGGCGTTGAAGTGCTTTTGCTGACTCAGCTTCTCGCGGAAACACTGAATGTCGCAGAAGCGAAAGATTGGCTTCTTAATACGCAGATATCCAATTATCGCTATGGTCCCACATTTGCTAACGATGTGCGCTGCTACTTAGGAGATTTACCTCATCTGGAACTGGCCAAAATCTTAACGGGTGGCCTGTCCTTCTCTGAGTTACCAATGACATCGTCTTCTATGCTGCAATCGATGCACAAGCCAACCGATTTCATTATTGATCCACTGCCAAATCACCTATTTACGCGAGACACCTCTTGCTGGGTTTACGGAGGCGTTTCCATTAATCCGATGGCCAAACTTGCTCGCCAACGTGAAACCAATCACCTTCGTGCAATCTACCGCTGGAACCCAACCTTTGCAGGCGAAGACTTTATCAAATATTACGGAGATGAAGAAAAAGCCTATGACCGCTCAACCATTGAGGGGGGCGATGTACTCGTCATCGGTAAAGGCGCCGTATTGATTGGCATGTCTGAACGTACTACGGCTCAAGGCGTTGAACAGCTTGCATCGAGCCTGTTTAGGCACGGCCAAGCAAAACAAGTGATTGCATTAGAACTCCCACAGGATCGCTCTTGTATGCACCTTGATACGGTCATGACCCACATGCGCGAAGACACGTTCTCTATCTACCCGAATGTCATTCCAGATAACGTCAACTGCTGGAGTCTAACGGGCAATGAATTAGGAGCAGTAAAAGCAACCCAGCAAGATTCTTACATGCACACCATTGCTCAAGCTCTAGAGGTCGACAAGCTCAATCTCATCACCACCGGTGGCAACAGCTTTGAAGCCGAACGTGAACAATGGAATGACGCCAATAATGTACTGACGGTGAAGCCCGGCGTGGTCATTGGTTACGAACGCAATACTTACACGAACGAGAAATACGATAAGGCTGGAATTACCGTATTGCCCATTCCAGGGGATGAGCTTGGCCGTGGCCGTGGGGGCGCTCGTTGCATGAGTTGTCCGATTGAACGCGACGGCATCTAATCTTCGATGATAACGGCCGATAGTGATCTATCGGCCAAGCAGATAAAGAGAAAAATTATGACTAAAAAAACCGTTGTCGTCGCACTGGGTGGTAATGCT
This sequence comes from Vibrio genomosp. F10 str. ZF-129, assembly GCF_000287055.2. Taxonomy (GTDB): domain Bacteria; phylum Pseudomonadota; class Gammaproteobacteria; order Enterobacterales; family Vibrionaceae; genus Vibrio. The sequence goes on from NZ_AJYQ02000131.1 coordinate 22,447, forward strand.
CTTCTTCGCCGTGGTGAGCCATTGGAAGCCGAAGTTCAGCGCCACAATATTGAAACAGCCGTCAAAACGATTTCTGAAATTGCCAAAGATTATCAAGTCGTGCTTGTGCATGGCAATGGCCCACAAGTCGGGCTTTTGGCACTGCAAGGTTTGGAATACAAAGCGGTTAGCCCTTATCCGCTGGATGTGTTGGGCAGTGAAACTCAAGGCATGATCGGATACATGTTGATGCAGGAATTTAAGAATCACCTGCCTGATCGAAATATCTCCTGCATGCTGACCCAAATGACGGTCGATGCCAACGACCCAGCATTTTCTGATCCAACCAAGCCGATTGGACCGATTTATGAGGAAGCAGAAGCCCGCGAGTTGGCGGAAAAGTATCATTGGACAGTCAAACCTGATGGACAACACTTTCGCCGTGTGGTCCCTAGCCCTCAACCAACAGGCATCGTTGAACACCAAGCGATCACCAAGTTAATTGATGAGGGACATTTAGTCATCTGCACGGGTGGTGGCGGTATTCCGGTTAAAAAAGTGGATGGGAAGCTAGTGGGAGTGGAAGCCGTCATTGATAAAGACATGTCAGCGGCTTATCTCGCCAAACAGTTGGAAGCCGATGCCTTACTGATTCTCACCGATACTGATGCGGTTTACCTGGATTGGGGCAAGCCTACCCAACATGCTCTGCGCAGCACGACCCCGAGTGAGCTTTCAAAATACCAGTTTGATGCCGGTTCGATGGGGCCAAAAATTGAAGCATCTTGTGAGTTTATTAAACAGGGAGGCAAAGTCGTCGGTATCGGTGCGTTAGAAGACGGCTTACAGATCCTACAAGGCACTGCGGGCACTAATATTGTTCGCGAATAACCGTTAAAAAACCAGACATAATAATCAGTATCAGTCATCACAATAATCGCTGCGCGGCTTAATTCGTCATCTGACATTCAGCCACGCATCAAACAGAAGGAATACATCATGGCTTTTAATCTACGTAACCGTAACTTTCTAAAACTTCTCGATTTTACTCCGCGTGAAATACAGCACTTGCTTGACCTTTCTGCTGAACTCAAAAAAGCAAAATACAACGGCTACGAACAACCGCGACTCACCGGTAAAAACATTGCTCTGATCTTTGAAAAAAGCTCGACACGCACTCGATGCGCTTTTGAAGTGGCTGCCTTTGACCAAGGTGCTCAAGTCTCTTACTTGGGGCCTTCAGGTTCGCAAATAGGCCATAAAGAGTCGATGAAAGATACCGCGCGCGTTCTTGGGCGTATGTACGATGGAATAGAATACCGCGGCTTTGGTCAAGAGATCGTCGAAGAACTTGGGACTCATGCGGGTGTTCCTGTTTGGAATGGTTTAACAGACGAGTTTCACCCAACACAGATCTTGGCGGATTTCTTAACCATGATGGAACACGGGCGCGGCAAACAGTTGCACGAGATTAAGTTTGCCTACCTCGGAGATGCTCGCAATAACATGGGAAACTCACTGTTGGTTGGCGCAGCCAAAATGGGCATGGATATCCGTCTCGTTGCTCCTAAACAGTTCTGGCCAGAAGAACAGCTCCTGGAAAAATGCCAAGATATCGCCAAAGAAACGAATGCAAAGATCACCTTAACCGAGGACGTTCAAGAAGGCATACAAGGTTGCGATTACCTTTACACCGATGTTTGGGTTTCTATGGGCGAAGCAAAAGAAGCTTGGGTTGAGCGTATTAACCTTATGCTCCCTTACCAGGTCAACATGAATATGCTCAAAGCGACAGGCAACCCTCATGTGAAATTCATGCATTGCCTTCCTGCGTTTCATGGTGAAGATACGACGGTTGGAAAACAGCTTGCGGCCGACTACCCGATTCTAAAAGACGGGGTGGAAGTGACCAATGAAGTGATTGAATCAGACCATTCCATTGTCTTCGATGAAGCAGAAAATAGAATGCATACGATAAAAGCCGTGATGGTAGCGACATTAGGCCGTTAATTGTAAAGAATTCAGGATTATCCAGATACTCGCTTTATTGGATAATCCTGCATGTATTAACGCTGTCAGCATCACTGAATCACGATAAAACAAAGGCATCCCGCCACCTCTCTGGATATTTATTCACCAAGATGGATATTCAATGAATTTTGGATAAAAAAACAAACATAAAGCCATTACTAGACTTTGGTGATCCCCTTCAAATAGCTAGTTTTAATTCAATGATACACTCGTATCGATAATAACAATGATTGATGCAATGCCATTTAGGCCATCAATACAACGAGTACTCTGAGGGTTTAAGAGTATACGAAGCGCTAAGGACTGGCGATATTTTGAACCTCCATAAAAAGGAGTTGATTGTGAACGACACCTTAGAGCATGAATTCTTGTGTTCCGCAGAAGACCAAACGTTAACTGCTGCTTGTAAACGCTTACTGCAACAGCAAAGTTTCGCCACGCAAAATGATCTGCGGTTGAAACTCATCGACATTGGTTTTGAGGGCATCAGCCAATCCACCGTCTCACGCTTGCTCTCCAATTTAGGGGTAGTGAAAGTCCAAAATGCCTGTGGGAAAAAGGTTTACTGCATCACGGTAGAAAGCGCCCCTGTCCGCGTAGAGTCATCCATTGCCTCCCAAATTGAAGTCATCACCCATAACCAGTCCATGGTTGTGGTTAAAACCCACCCAGGCAGCGCGCAATTGGTCGCTAGACTGGTGGACATTGATCCACATACCGAAATATTGGGGACAGTCGGCGGCAATGATACGGTACTCATCATTCCTAAAAATGTGAACAATATTGATGCTTGTGAAGCCATCGTCAGAGCCCGTCTAGGAGTGAAGTAGCCACCAAATCTGTCGCGCTGGTTCTCTACCCACTGAGCGCAATCGTCTTCACACAATCGTTTTGACAAGCCTTTCACTAGCCTGATTATCTCGGCTAGTGAAAGGCTTGTTTCATTGTTGATGAAACTTAATGCCCCTCAAACCTGTCTGATTGAGGTAAGATTACTCATCCTTAATTTAGAAGACGGTTTGTATGCGTTTATTTGCTTTGGTTTCTGCTCTCTTTTTATCGCTATCAGCGCTTCCCGCCCACGCGTTATTTTCAGATAACTCAGATTCGTTATTCACGCCATCGAATAACAATACGTTTGTTCCGGTAGATGAAGCCTTTCCATTTAATCACTATCAACAAGATGCAAACCTCTTGCTTGATTGGCAGGTAAAATCCGATTACTACCTATACCAAAATCGCATTTCTATTAGTGGCGAAAATGTCACGCTTGGCGACATCAACATGCGTCAGGGTGAACCCTATGAAGATGAGTTTTTCGGTAAGGTCGACATCTATACCGATCCTCTTCTAGTCACGATTCCTTTGTTCGATTATCAAGACAATGCTCGTGTGATTGTTCAATATCAAGGATGTGCAAAAGCAGGGTTCTGTTATCCTCCAGAAACACGCATTATTAACCTTGATGCCTTTGATGCGCCTGCGTCTACAGCTGACAGTTCTGGCTCGATAAGCCACATATCACCATCAAAGAATGCATCACCATCCGATTCAGCCGAAACCTCAAACAAACAAACCTCATCGACAGGCGCTAATACAGAGACAAAAACCACTGAGATCCCCGTTTCCAGTGATAATACCCTAGCCAATCATCTTGCCGAGAACTGGTGGACCCCTCTTTTGTTTCTCGCGTTTGGTGTCGGCCTCGCTTTCACGCCTTGCGTACTGCCGATGTACCCAATACTCACGAGTATCGTTTTGGGCAGTGGAAAACTCAGCCATTCCCGCGCCCTTGGTTTGTCGTTCCTTTATGTTCAAGGCATGGCTCTTACCTACACTTTACTCGGTTTAGTGGTTGCGTCTGCTGGCTTACAGTTCCAAGCGGCAATGCAACATCCTTATGTATTGATTGGATTAAGTGCACTATTCATTGCCCTCGCTGCGTCTATGTTTGGGCTGTATAGCTTGCAACTTCCAAGTAGTATGCAAACGTGGCTCAGCAATTTAAATAACAAGCAAAAAGGGGGCAGTAGCCTGGGCGTTTTTGCAATGGGCGCAATATCTGGGCTTGTCTGCTCTCCGTGCACAACGGCACCACTCTCTGGCGCATTGCTGTATGTTGCGCAAAGTGGCGATCTATTAACGGGGGGCGTTGCTCTTTATGCCCTTGCGATGGGAATGGGCATCCCGCTGATGCTGGCCGCTGTCTTTGGCAATAAATTACTGCCTAAAGCGGGTGGATGGATGGATGTGGTCAAAACACTCTTTGGGTTTATTTTGCTCGCCGCGCCAATTTTCTTACTTGAACGTATCTTGCCACCAATTTGGGCAACGTCACTCTGGTCATTGCTAGGATTGGTTGCTTTTGGCTGGCTATATCACATCAAAAATAAACTGCCCTTTGGTGGTTGGCAGCAAAGTGCCGTTGGCATTGTGGCGGTTCTGGGATTGTTTGCTTCCGCTCAGCCCGCGCTCAATTATTGGTTTAACCCTCAAGCGAGTATTGGCCAATCGAAAATTGAGTTCATTCAGGTCAGTAGTGTGAGTGAGCTAGAAGCACAGCTCGCCATCGCAAAAAGCAACAACCAACCTGTGATGCTCGATTTCTACGCTGACTGGTGTGTGGCTTGTAAAGAGTTTGAAAAGTACACCTTCCACCAGCCCGATGTCGAAGCTCAGCTACAGCGCTTTGTTTTGCTTCAAGCTGATGTCACCAGAAATCAACCAGAAGACATTAGGCTACTCCAGCACCTTAATGTTCTGGGATTGCCAACCATTGAGTTTTGGGATGCATCCGGAGAGCGGATTCCAAGTGCAAGATTGACCGGATTTATGGAAGCAGGACCATTTTTATCGCATATTTCGACCTTGCTCGATGATCAGTAGCCTCTATCAGATTACAAGCATAAGGTTTTGATAATATTTAATTTTAATAGAGTCAGGCATTTGTAAATCATAAATATCGTTAAAAACACGCCCTAATAATTTAAGGAATTATCATGTCTAAAAAAGTGTATGTACTGGCTCAATTCAAGCCAAAATCAGGCAAAGAAGCCGAACTGTTTGAAGTATTAAAAGCACTAGAACCCGATGCATATCGTGAAGACGGCTGCATTCAATACACGCTAACGCGTCAGATTGATCACCCAAGCGCAACACGCACAGATTTCCCGATTGTGTTTAACGAAATCTGGGCAGATAAAGAAAGTTGGTCTGCTCACGGACGCCGCAAACAGATTCAGCATTTCTTTGAAACTCAGGTTCAAGCTGAAACGGGGTTAGTTGCGGATGCGGTTGTAACTGCTTACAGCGATGAAGCTGAAGATTACGACGCGCCTATCTTTGAATAACAATTGGCTTTGAGTAACAATGGGCTTTGAATAGCGATGAGTCGCTAACAAAAGATTGATAGCACTCAATAAATGAAAGAGTTAGGTAGAGATAACCTAACTCTTTCACATTTTAAGAAGAAAAATTAGGCAATCACTTGTTATCGGTTGTCACGCCCCTCTCAAGTAGTGATACTAAATTAACTTTTCCTAATAAGTGCAACCCGTATGGAACCAACCTATTCCATTGTCATTGCCGATGACCACCCATTGTTTCGCAATGCCCTATTTCAATCTGTCCACATGGCAGTCAGTGGCGCAAATTTACTTGAAGCCGATTCGCTGGATGCATTACTGAACTTATTAAAGAAAGAAGAGGAACCAGACTTACTGCTACTTGACCTCAAAATGCCAGGCGCTAATGGTATGTCAGGACTGATTCATCTTAGAGCTGAATACCCAGATCTTCCGATTGTAGTGGTTTCAGCGAGTGAAGAAGCTTCGGTAGTAAGCCAAGTAAAAAGTCACGGAGCTTTTGGCTTTATTCCTAAATCAAGTGATATGCGCGAGCTAATCAGCGCGATTAACCAAGTTCTGAATGGCGACCCTTTCTTCCCTGAAGGCTTGATCACCAATAATACAGCTTGCTTAGATTTGGCAGAAAAACTGGCGACATTGACACCTCAGCAATACAAGGTTTTAGGTATGCTTTCTGATGGATTGCTAAACAAACAAATAGCCTATGAGCTTAATGTTTCTGAAGCGACCATTAAAGCGCATATGACGGCTATCTTTCGTAAGCTGAATGTGAAAAACCGCACTCAAGCGGTCATTCTACTTCAAGAGTCTCACGCCTAATATTCACAGTTGTATGCTCATTTTTACGCATGCATATCATTAGGCGAAGTGACTACTCTTCCTCTTCAGTCTCTGGCAGGCATAAGCCGAGTTTCACGATTTCATGGTCCTGAATTTCAGCGATAACCCAATGCAGTCCAGCCCAGTCAAAGCTATCGCCTAATACCGGGTATTGGCCGAGCTCTTGCTGTGCTAATTGCTTTAAGGTACTGGTATCAGTATATTCAGAAGCTTCAATGCCATAGTGTTCTATCACATGAGACAACAAAGTATCGGCACCTAAGAAGAAATCACCAAAGAAACGTTTTGTCTCGTCTTCAGCTGGAGCGACACTAAACAGTTCACTTAACGCATCCAAATTCTTATCTTGACCCAACACACATAAGGTATCTTCCGCTTTTAACTGAGTACTTCCGCTAGGGTGAAGCAGCTGATTATCACGAAACACTGCGGTAACTCGAGTGCCTTCAGGCATAGCCAAGCGTTTTAGAGGTTCTCCCACACACCATTTTTCTGGTTTAAGTTTATAAATGAACATCTCCCACTCGCTCGTTGGGAATATTTCAATACCGGTTCTGGATATCGGTGTTGGCTTCGGTGGTAAGGTAACTCGAGCTAATACCGCAGCCTTCATTAAGCTGCCTCCTTGGACCGTTAAAGACACCATAACTACGAAAAAAGCGATATTAAAATAGAGCTGAGCATTAGGTAAACCTGCCATCATAGGGAATACGGCAAGGATGATAGGAACGGCGCCACGCAAACCGACCCAAGAGACAAACCAACGCTCGCGCGTATTAAAGCTTTTAAATGGTAACAGTCCGACCCAAACAGAAATTGGACGAGCGAAAATAATCATACCAAACGCTAGGGCTAAGGCTGGGAGCATAATATCAAGTAAAGTGGAAGGCGTGACGAGTAAGCCTAGAACTAAGAACATCACTATCTGGCTAAGCCATGTCATGCCATCTAATACACTCAAAATAGAATGACGCGAGCATGTGGGTTTATTGCCGATAAGCAAACCCACCAAATAGATAGATAAAATGCCGCTGCCGCCAAGGCTGGTTGAAAATGCAAACAAGGCCACACCACCACTCAACACCAAAATAGAGTATAAGCCTTCCGGTAACTGTATTCGATTTACGAGTGACCAGAGTAACCAGCCACCTACGCCACCAACAAGCGCACCAACGCCAAACTGCAAAGCAAAACTGGATAAAAGAAAACTGATGCCTAAATCGGTGGCTGGATTGGCCAACACGGCAATAAGAGTGACAGTGAGGAAAACGGCCATCGGGTCATTGGTTCCAGACTCTATCTCTAAAGTTGCACCAACACGGTCATTCAAGCTTTGTCCTTTCAACAAAGAAAATACCGCCGCTGCATCGGTAGACCCAACAATAGCGCCAACAAGAATCCCTTGAATTAAAGTGAGGTCAAACAACCAAGCCGCCATCAATCCCGTTAACGTTGCCGTCATTGCTACGCCGATGGTCGCCAAAGAAAGTGAGGGCCAAAACGCGACTTTGAAACTAGAGACTTTGGTTCGCATTCCCCCATCAAGTAAAATCACGGCAAGAGCTAGATTACTCACAAGGTAAGTAAGTGAATAGTCATCAAAATTAATCCCACCAGGCCCATCTTCTCCAGCAAGCATGCCAACGAAAAGAAAAATGACCAGAATAGGAATGCCAAGCTTGGAAGAGGCTCGGGTAAGCACAACACTCAGTGCTATCAACGCTGCCCCCGTAAGAAACAAACTATTTATTGTTTGGACGTCCAATCAACTCCCCTTACTACTAAAAACATCGACTATGGAATGGTTAAAATACAGATTTATAGATTACCAACATACGCAATCGCATGATTATCAATGTGGTATTTTACACATTATCTTGTTCCATAATGGCAAATTAATGACTCTATTTGTCTAATATCTTAATAAAAAATGAACAAACCTTAGACCTTTGGCTAAATTAACATCACCTTAACATCACACTTTCCCTCCAAACACCAATGAGATCCTTATTTTTAAAGGTTTATTCGTTTTTTACCCACGACTAAAGTTGAAAAGATCCATTACTCACTCCTTGCTATTGTAGAAAATGAAACATTTCATTAACAATACAACATAGCAAGGAGACGGCAATGGCGATTGAAAATCAAGAGCGTGCCAAGGCCTACTGGGACAAAAATGTAAGACTCATGATCGGTCTAATGGTTGTTTGGTTCTTAGTTTCTTTTGGTTGCGGCATCTTATTTGTTGATGTTCTTAACCAGTTCCAACTAGGTGGATACAAACTGGGTTTCTGGTTTGCACAGCAAGGGTCTATTTACGCATTTTTAGCAATCATCTTTTATTATGCGTGGAGAATGAGACAAATCGACCGCGAATTTAATGTAGACGAATAAGGAATACGTCAGATGGACTTGAAAACTATCACCTATCTCGTAGTAGGTGCCACATTTCTTCTCTATATCGGTATCGCCATTTGGGCGCGTGCTGGTTCAACCAAAGAATTTTACGTCGCTGGCGGTGGTGTCAACCCAATAGCAAATGGTATGGCAACGGCCGCTGACTGGATGTCTGCCGCATCGTTTATTTCGATGGCCGGTTTAATCGCTTTTATGGGTTATGGTGGTTCAGTCTTCCTAATGGGCTGGACTGGTGGTTATGTACTACTTGCCCTACTTCTAGCACCTTACCTACGTAAGTTTGGTAAGTTTACGGTGCCTGAGTTTGTAGGTGAGCGTTTTTACTCCAAAACCGCTCGTGTTGTTGCCGTTGCTTGTTTGATTATCGCTTCGGTTACTTATGTTATTGGTCAAATGAAAGGGGTTGGCGTTGCATTTGGACGTTTCCTAGAAGTTGACTACTCAACCGGTCTTATCATTGGTATGTGTATCGTATTCATTTACGCTGTAATGGGCGGAATGAAAGGGATCACTTACACGCAGATTGCTCAGTATTGCGTACTCATTTTAGCTTACACTATTCCAGCAGTCTTTATCTCTCTGCAACTTACTGGTCACGCTCTACCCCAAATCGGTTTAGGGAGTACCATGATAGGAACCGATGTCTACTTGCTCGACCGGCTAGACCAAGTCGTCACCGAGCTCGGATTCAGTGAATACACCACCCAGGTCCGGGGCGATACATTAAATATGTTCGTCTACACGATGTCACTGATGATTGGTACAGCGGGTCTGCCTCACGTAATCATTCGTTTCTTCACTGTACCAAAGGTTCGTGATGCGCGTACATCAGCAGGTTGGGCACTATTCTTTATTGCTATTCTTTATACGACAGCACCTGCTGTATCAGCAATGGCACGCCTAAACCTAATGGATACGGTAAATCCAGCTCCTGGTCAGTACCTTGCTTATGATGAACGTCCTGACTGGTTTAAGAACTGGGAAAAAACAGGGCTACTTGGTTTTGATGACATAAATAATGATGGCAACATCAACTATACTTCTAGCTCAGAGACCAATGAGCTGAAAGTTGACCGCGACATCATGGTATTGGCTAACCCTGAGATTGCAAAACTGCCTAACTGGGTTATCGCTTTGGTTGCAGCAGGTGGTCTAGCAGCTGCACTATCAACCGCTGCCGGTCTATTGTTGGCTATCTCATCCTCCATATCGCATGATTTAATCAAAGGGGTAATAAACCCCAATATATCAGAGAAAAAAGAATTGCTCGCCAGCCGAATATCCATGGCGGTTGCCATTGCGGTTGCGGGGTATTTGGGCCTCAATCCACCAGGGTTTGCGGCGGGTACGGTTGCCCTCGCGTTTGGTCTAGCGGCTTCCTCTATCTTCCCGGCATTGATGATGGGTATCTTCAGCAAGACCATCAATAAAGAAGGTGCTATTGCGGGTATGATTACAGGTATCACTATTACACTGTTCTACGTATTCCAACACAAAGGCATTCTGTTTGTTGCTGACTGGACATACCTTGAAAGCTGGGGAAGCAACTGGTTCTTAGGTATTGAACCAAACGCCTTTGGTGCAATTGGTGCGGTATTTAACTTTGTTGTTGCCTTCGGTGTCTCTCGCGTAACCGCAGAAACTCCACAAGAAGTAAAAGACTTGGTTGAGCACGTGCGAATTCCTGCCGGTGCTGGTGATGCTGTTGATCACTAAAATATAACCTATCCCACAAAAGCCTCTTCGGGGGCTTTTTTTATCTGTCCAATACTGTACTTTATCTATTATTACAATTAGTTAACTTTTTATAGCGCCTATTGCTGCAAGGAAGCCAATATGTTTAAAAGTAAGCACCTCATCGTTGCTATGCTCGTTACTCCTGTTCTCTCGATTCTCGCTTACGTTGGTACGGATTTGGCCCTCAGTGAGAAGCCCCACGCAGCAAAAAAAGGAGAAGCATACAAGCTCTTAAGTAAATCGAACTGTCGTTATACGAGTGGCTTATGTGATATGGAAAATGGCGAATTTAAAATTAAGTTTCGTTCAGAAAACCTGACTGACGATCAACTGTTTCTCAGCCTCAGCTCAAAGCTTCCTTTAGAAGGTATTAAAGTATCGCTAGCGGAAAACCTAGAAGAGACAAGTGCACCTGTGAGCATGGTGCGTATCGACGAAACCAACCTTAACTGGAAAGTAACACTACCCGCCCCTTCATCAGAGGAAAATTGGTTAAGAGTCGCCGCTCAAGTGAACGACACACTATACTACGGCGACACCCAAACCATCTTCGTGACCTACGAGACGCTGCTGAATAAGTCCGAATAAAATCAGCCCAAACAATGAGAAGCGAGCTATTTTATCTGATTTAAAATAGCTCTCAGTTTCAGCGGTTTGACCGGCTTAGGAATAAAAGCAAACCCGTTAGACTTTATCCCATCCAGCATATCTTGTGTTCTATCCGCGCTAATAATGACACCTTTGAACTTATCTCCTAAGCGCAGACGACACTGCTGCAAAACTTCTAATCCAGTCCGGCCATTATCCAATCGATAGTCTGAGAAAATGACATCGGGAACCCAATTATCTTCCAGAGCCTTCAAGCTTTGCATTAAATCCTCCGCCGTTTTGATTTCACAGCCCCAGCGCGCCAATAAGCTTTCCATTCCAACTAAGATTTCACGTTCGTTATCCACACAAAGAATTTTTAAATGTGATAGGTCAGATACAGGTAACAATGTGGGTTTGATCTCAACAATCTGTTCACTGCTCGCGCGATTCAAGGTGATCGAAAAGACGCTGCCTTCTTTTGGCCAAGAACGTAACGATATTTGATGGCCTAATACATGAGCTATACCTTTTGAAATGGCCAGGCCAAGACCTAGGCCTTGATCTGAACGAATTTGACTGCCTCGAGTAAATTCTTCAAAGATCTCTTGCTGTTTGTTTTCATCAATGCCAATACCATTATCCCAAACCTCAATGCGAACATCATCACCGACTCGTCTCACACCGAGACGCACTTTGCCTTTCGGACAATAGCGAAAAGCATTGGTGAGAAAGTTTTGGACCACTCGCCTTAATAACTTGGGATCAGACTTCACGACTAATGACGAAGGGATCATCTTAAAAGACAGTTGCTGCTGCTTAGCAAGAGCGCTAAATTCCGCATCCAAATTTGCCAGAACATCTTTTATGGCAAAGCTGTGAATATTGACATCTAATTTGCCCGATTCAAGCCGCGAGATGTCGAGCAAATCGCCAATGAGATCCTCAGCGGCTTCCAAAGCGCTTTCAATATGGCGAGATAAACCTTTCACTTCTTGTTCTTTCGCTACTTCCGTTAGGGATGATGCAAACAAGCGCGCCGCGTTAAGTGGTTGCATCAAATCGTGGCTAACTGCCGCCAAAAAACGGGATTTTGACTGAGACTCGTGCTCAGAACGTTGCGTGGCACTGACTAACTGCTTGTTAAGGCGCTCTAACTCTTGTGTACGCTTTAAAACCCGAGACTCTAACGTTTCATTGGCTTCTTTTAACGCTTGCTCTGCGTCTCTAAAGACGGTGATGTCGGTAAAGCTCATCACAAAACCACCGCTTGGCATTGGATTACCTTGTACCTCAATCACTCGACCATCTGGGCGAATTCGAGAAGAGGTGTGCCTTGTGCCTTGCTCTAAGTGTTGCACTCGTCGTCGGACATGGCCTTCAGGATCACCCGGACCGCAAAGCCCGTTCTGAGCATTATGTCGAATCACATCAGCAATCGGTCTTCCCACTTGAATGAGCCCAGCGGGAAATTCAAACAGTTCTAGATAACGCTGATTCCAGGCCACCAGCCTCAGTTGCCTATCAACCACGGCGATGCCTTGCCCAATATGTTCAATAGCGCCTTGAAGAAGCCCTCGACTAAAGTCATACAATTCCGATGCTTCATCAACAATTGTTGCCACTTCCTCTAACTGCATATTTTTACCTTGCAGTGCAGAAGTCAGTACCAACTTAGCGGAAGAAGCGCCAAACACACCAGCCAGCACACGTTCGGTATGGCGAATCAAGGTTGATGGTGCCTGTTGATTAGGCAACAATGTTTCATGTTGCTGATTCCAAAACTGCTTAAACGCATTGCGGACGCGTGTTCGCCCAACAAAACGAGAAGCCAGCATCTCCAGTTCAGCCACCGTGACTCGACTTTGATACAAGCTTTGGTTTTCACTTTCAGGTAATGGCGTACCCACAAATGAAGCCGATTGTAAGCGCTCACTTAGGCTAGCTCGCGTCACCATAGAAATGAAAACATAGCAAAACGTATTGATCAAAACGCTGAGTAGCATTCCCCAATCAGAGCTTTGAACTCCCCAGCCAGTGAATAGCTCTGGTGGGGTGATCACCCAAAGAAGGGCATTATTACTTGCATCTCCTGCCAAAATACCGGTTTGACTCATCAAGGTGATGAGCCAGATGCCAAACCCAAAAGCAAGACCGACATACACCCCTTTTCGGTTACCTGTACGCCAATACATCCCTCCAATCAGGGCAGGAGCAAATTGAGTAATCGCAGCAAATGAAAGGAACCCAATGGCAGATAAAGAGTGAATCGTGTCTAGGGCTTGATAAAACCCCCATGCGCCAATCAGTAACAATAGAATCAAGGCGCGTCGAATGATCAGCAATAACCCAGAAAAGTGTCGATGATTTTTCCCAGTAATCCGCATCCGCCGTAGCAACAGTGGCATAACCAAGTCATTTGACACCATGATAGCGAGTGCAATGGTAGAGACGATCACCATACCACTTGCCGCAGAGGTGCCGCCTAAAAACGCCAACAGAGCAATATTGTCAGCTCCCACAGACATTGGGACACTGATGACATAAGCATCGGCAGGGCTTCCCGCCAGTAAGCTTTGCCCTACCCAAGCGATAGGAAGAACAAAGATACCCATTAAGATCAGATAGAGAGGAAACAACCAGCGCGCAGTGTGGAGATCTTGAGCTCGTTCATTTTCAACAACCATGGTATGAAATTGTCTTGGTAAACAGACAATAGCCACCATCGTCAATAATGTGTGAATGAATAAGGTCGGGAGATTGGGAGATTGATAGGTTTGCTTTGCTACCGAGACTAAATCAATGTTTTCTTGATTCCACGCCAAGTAAATAATGAAGAACCCAACGGTCAAAAATGCCACCAACTTAATCACCGATTCAAACGCAATGGCCATCATCATGCCGCGGTGATGCTCGGTATTATCGATATGGCGCGTACCAAACAACATGGTAAACATCGCTAATGCCCCCACGACAAACCAAGACACATAGCGATCTTGATAACCAAGATCACTTGCTAGGTTTGGTGCGACAATCTCTAACCCCATGGTGATACCGCGTAATTGCAGTGCGATATATGGCAAGATACCAGCCACCGCTATCAGCGTAACCACCACCGCAAGGCCTTGCGACTTTCCGTATCGGGCCGCGATGAAATCGGCAATTGAGGTGATATGCTCTCGCTTCGCGGTCAAGACTAAGCGCGCTAATACCCGCCACCCTAAGGTAAAGACAATAATGGGCGCGATGTATATGGGCAAAAAGGACCAGGGGTTGCTGCTTGCCTGCCCCACCGTTCCGTAGAATGTCCAGGAGGTACAGTACACCGCGATGGATAGGCTGTAGATCCAAGGCCGCCATTTAGCAAGCCAATGAGACTGGCGGTCACCATACCAAGCGACCAAAAACAAAATGCCAAGGTACGCGAGTGACACGGGTATGACGATCCATCCTTGCATTAGACATCCTTTTCTAAGCAGCAGTTACAAAATAAAAAACCTCTCGCCCTATCATTAATAAAAAGGAGGAGAGGTCTCATTTAACTAAGGAACTGCCGTAATCTCAATCAACTGAGTCTAATTCTGTGCTTTGGGCTCCGCTTTCTGCGCATCGGTTATTATTGACGCTCTAGGTTCTACTTTCACAAACAGCGCCAGTCCTCCCATTAAAGCCATCGCCCAAAAAACATCCGCTCCCCAATTCTCATAACCCCAACCACTGAGCGTTGTAAGAAGAGCGATAACGGCCCCTAGAGGAATCGCATTATACAAGGCTTGCAGTGCCACCATTTTATGCTCTTCTTCTTGCTGAATGTATTGGATCGCTGCAATGTGCGCGACCGCAAAGGTAATCCCATGCAGAAGCTGCACAAGAACCAACGCATAAATCTCGGTAGTTGACGCTGTGATTCCCCAACGCACCATGACACCAATGGCCGCCATCACAAATAGAGATCGCAGTGTCCAACCAGAGAAAAAGCGCTTACTGAAAGCGAACACCATCACCTCAGCAACAACGCCCAAACTCCATAAATAACCAATGATATCCGCCGAGTAGCCCGCATCACGCCAGTAAATGGCACTGAAACTGTAATAAGCAGCGTGGCTTCCCTGAATCAGCGCAATCAATGTTAAGAACTTAATCACTGGCCACTCTCGTAAAAGTTGAGAGACTTTTGGTCGCTCGGTTATTTGCTTATTTTGGGTTTCCGGCATGACCGAAATGTTCCTCATTGAAATGATCAATGAGAAAAGTACCCCTGCCAACGCGGTATAAAGAATCATATCCGTGCCATACAAGGACACCAGATACCCCACGACGGTAGAACCTGCAATGAAAGCAATCGAACCCCATAAACGGGTTCGTCCGTAATCCAACCTTTTTAACCGAGCATAATAATTAGCAAGGGCATCCGACAACGGCACTATGGGTCCACAACATAGATTAAACAGTACCGTCGCCAGTGCCATTAGCCAAAAATTGCCTCCCGTGAAGAAATGGAAACCGACAAACAAAAATGCCGCTAAGCTCAGCCAACGAAGTGCAGGAAGAAGATGTTCCGCTTTATGAATTCGAGGGGTTATCACCAAGTTTGAAACACAACGGGTCGCAAAACCGACACCAACAAGCACACCAATATCGGTTGCAGAGACACCTTGTTCTTCAAACCAAAGCGCCCAAAACGGGAGATAAACACCGTAAGCAAAAAAGAAACCAACAAAATACTGGGAGATCCAGGCAAAAGGAGATGGGGTTAACATCAAAGACTCCAAAAGGGAATTGAGCAAGCGAGGCCATTATGGACCTTGCTTAAGAGATAAAAAAGGGAAGAAAGCGCCTTGATGGATTTCCGGTTTAAGTATCGCCTAGAAAAATCATTCCGATGGCATTAGACCAAAGTCGTCTGGAGGTACTGGCGAAATTTGTCACACTGACAATGCGGGTAATCAATTGAGAGGAACGGTGATGCCAGACAAATTTAATATGCAATCCCCACCTTTTGATCGACTTACAGAAGAGCAGCAACACACATTACGCTCCTCTCTTGATGTCGCTTATTACCGCAATAAAGACATTATTTTACAACCAGACCAGCCCTGTGACTATTTAAACATCCTAATCAAAGGCGCAGTCGAAGAACGCTCAACGGACACTTCTGAAGTTTACGCCCATTACGCCAATGATGACATGTTTGATGTCAGGGCTCTATTTGAGGGCAACGCTCGCCACCAATACATCGCCTTAGAAGACACGCTCTCGTACTTACTGCCAAAAGATATTTTCACTGAACTGTATGAAGCGAACGGTCAATTTGCGGCTTACTTTGATAACAACTTAAAAAAACGCCAAGTACTTATCAAGGAAGCTCAGCAACAGCAAAATCTCGCAGAGTTTATTTTAACCAAAGTGGACAGCTCTATTTACCACCCTCCAATGATCTTAGAGCCCGAACAGCCACTTAATGAGGTCACCCTACAGTTAAAAGAAGCAGGGTTAGATTCGGCACTGGTTCGGCTTTCTGACCACGATATTCGCTTAATCGACAATGCCAGCGCTCACCCTTACGCCATTGTTACCCGCACCAATATGTTGCACGCTGTCATGCTCGACAATCACCCATTAGATACCGCCGTCAGTAAAATAGCGACCTTTCCTGTGGTTCATATTGACGATGGTGATTTCCTCTTCAACGCCATGATCTCAATGACACGTAATAAAATGAAGCGAGTCATGGTGTGTGATGGAAAAGAAGCGGTGGGCATGCTAGACATGACACAAATTCTGAGTGCATTTTCAACACACTCTCATGTACTCACGTTGAGTATCGCCCGTTCAACCAGTATCGAGGAGTTAGCGCTTGCTTCAAACCGTCAACGACAACTGGTTGAGAGCTTACTAAGCAATGGCATTCGCACCCGGTTTATCATGGAACTCATTTCGGCGGTCAACGAACAAATCATCGAAAAGGCATTCGAATTGGTGGTGCCACCCGCCTTACATGATCATTGCTGCTTGATTGTTCTTGGATCAGAAGGACGCGGGGAGCAAATACTGAAAACCGATCAAGATAACGCGCTGATCATCAAAGATGGTTTAGAGTGGCATCAATGCCAACCCATCATGAACGAGTTAACCCACACGCTGCAACAACTTGGCTACCCTCTTTGCCCTGGAGATGTCATGGTTAACAACCCTAAATGGGTCAAATCGCAACAACATTGGAAAGAGACGATTGAGCGATGGGTACAAGGTGCAAGGCCAGAACATGTGATGGATATCGCCATCATGGCAGATGCTCATGCCGTCGCTGGAAATCGACAACTGCTAACGAGCGTCAGTGACCATCTGCAGAACTTAATGAAAAATAAAATGTTGGTGCTGCAAGAATTCACTCGACCAGCGCTACAATTTTCTATTCCTTTAACATTGTTTGGTAACGTCAAAAAAGTCAAAGAAGGGCTGGATATAAAGCGGGGGGGCATTTTTCCTATCGTCCATGGCATACGAGCACTGGCCTTAGAGTATGGGCTCAATGAAAAGAATACCTTCGAGCGTATTAAAACTCTGCGGGTCAAACGTATTTTGGAACCAGAAACCGCAGATAACCTCAGTGAAGCGTTAAAACTATTTTTCAAATTACGCTTATCTCAGCAGCTCTCTTTCGATCACAGCTCAAACAACATTGAATTAAAACAACTCGATAGAACGGAACGAGACATATTGCGGCACAGCTTACATGTGGTGAAAAAATTCAAACAGTTCCTTAGCTATCATTATCAAATAAGGGACTAAACCGTGATCATAATGGTAAACACTCGATGAACTGGTTATTACGCAAGTTTTGGTCTTGTAAGCTGAAGGGATCGCCCTATCAGTCACTCTTTGGTGCTCCTCAGAAAGGAGAGTTTGTCTCCCTTGATTGTGAAACCACAAGCTTAGATCCTCATCGCGCTGAATTAGTCACGATTGCAGCAACAAAAATCATCGATAACAGAATCATCACAAGTAAACCGTTTGAAGTCCGTTTAAGAGCGCCTCAATCTCTCGATTCCGGTTCAGTTAAAATTCACAAAATACGACATCAAGACCTAGTGGATGGTATTGGGGAAAAA
Organism: Vibrio genomosp. F10 str. ZF-129; assembly: GCF_000287055.2. Classification (GTDB taxonomy): domain Bacteria; phylum Pseudomonadota; class Gammaproteobacteria; order Enterobacterales; family Vibrionaceae; genus Vibrio. Next base: position 40,520 of record NZ_AJYQ02000131.1, read on the forward strand.
GACGCCATCATACAACTCCTTGACTTTATTGGGCGTCGCCCTCTGGTGGGTTACCACATACGCTACGACAAGACGATCCTTGATATTGCCTGTAAAAAACATCTTGGATTTCCCTTGCCAAACCCTCTGATTGAAGTAAGCCAAATTTATCACGACAAGCTTGAACGTCATCTACCCAATGCCTATTTTGATCTCAGCCTTGATGCCATTTGTAAACACCTCGATATCCCAATACAAGGCAAACATGATGCACTGCAAGACGCGATATCGGCTGCCCTGGTTTTTGTTCGACTGACAAAAGGCGATCTGCCCTCCTTCACTGTCCCGTATCGATAATCGCTAGCCGATAGCCGATAGCGAAACACGCCATACCCTCAATTAAACATTCGACTCGCTTCGCACTTTTTCAAACTAAACCCCGATTAAATAAGTGAACAATCCCCTCTCATCCTAAAGTCTAATTGTGGAAAACCATCAGTTAACAGAAAGTGGGCGTTATACAAACTTTCCAATAACGTTTAATAAAACGAAGTCATAGCAACAATAAAATGGAAATTTATCTAGCTCGCCACATCAAGGCCCAAGGAGAGAAGCAATGAGTGAATCACACGTTTATCCGGTAAAAGAACATATTAAAGCAAATACCCATGCGGATAATGACACTTACCTAGCCATGTACCAGCAGTCTGTCTCTAACCCTGAAGGATTCTGGGCTGAGCACGGAAAAATCGTTGATTGGATCAAGCCATTCACTCAAGTTAAAAGTACTTCGTTCGATACTGGCCATGTAGACATTCGCTGGTTTGAAGACGGTACACTTAACGTTTCAGCCAACTGTATCGACCGTCACCTTGCTGATCGTGGTGATGAAGTGGCGATTATTTGGGAGGGTGATGACCCTGCCGACGACAAGACACTAACGTTTAACGAACTGCATAAAGAAGTGTGTCTATTTTCAAACGCTCTAAAAGAGCAAGGCGTTCGTAAAGGGGATGTTGTCTGCCTTTACATGCCAATGGTTCCAGAAGCTGCGGTTGCTATGCTTGCCTGTACACGTATTGGCGCGGTTCATACTGTTGTATTCGGTGGTTTCTCTCCAGAAGCGCTCTCTGGCCGTATCATTGATTCAGATGCAAAAGTGGTTGTGACTGCTGATGAAGGTGTTCGTGGTGGCCGCGCTGTGCCATTGAAGAAAAACGTTGATGAAGCACTGACTAACCCTGAAGTGAAGAACATTGAAAAAGTCTTTGTTTTCAAACGTACTGGTGGCGATATTGATTGGCATGAGCATCGTGATGTTTGGTGGCATGAAGCAACAGCATCAGTATCTGCTGACTGTCCACCAGAAGAGATGAAGGCTGAAGACCCACTGTTTATTCTTTATACCTCCGGCTCAACGGGTAAACCAAAAGGTGTGCTGCATACCACTGGCGGCTATCTCGTTTACGCCACCATGACATTCAAATATGTCTTTGATTATCAAGAAGGTGAAACATTCTGGTGTACCGCTGATGTCGGTTGGATCACAGGTCACACATACCTTATCTATGGGCCACTGGCGAATGGTGCTAAAACCATTCTATTTGAAGGCGTGCCAAACTATCCAAATACTAGCCGCATGAGTGAAGTAGTCGATAAGCATCAAGTTAATATTCTTTATACGGCACCAACCGCCATTCGTGCACTAATGGCAAAAGGCACTGAAGCGGTTGATGGCACATCAAGATCCAGCCTGCGAATCATGGGTTCCGTCGGTGAACCTATTAACCCTGAAGCGTGGGAGTGGTATTACAAGACGATCGGTAATGAGAAGTCACCAATCGTTGATACATGGTGGCAAACAGAAACCGGTGGCATCTTAATCGCACCACTACCAGGCGCTACCGATCTAAAACCAGGATCAGCAACCCGACCATTCTTTGGTGTACAGCCAGCCCTAGTTGATAATATGGGCAACATTATCGAAGAAACGGCAGCGGAAGGTAACCTGGTTATTCTCGACTCTTGGCCTGGGCAAATGCGAACGGTTTATGGCGATCATGAACGTTTTGAGCAAACTTACTTCTCCACCTTCAAAGGCATGTACTTCACCAGTGATGGTGCAAGACGTGATGAAGATGGTTATTACTGGATTACCGGCCGTGTCGATGACGTACTGAACGTATCGGGTCACCGTATGGGTACCGCGGAAGTCGAGTCAGCACTGGTGGCTCACAGTAAAATTGCTGAGGCTGCGATTGTGGGTATTCCACACGATATCAAAGGCCAAGCAATCTACGCGTACATTACGTTAAATGATGGTGAATTCCCAAGCGCTGAACTTCATAAAGAAGTGAAAGATTGGGTACGTAAAGAAATTGGCCCTATTGCGACACCCGATGTCCTCCACTGGACCGATTCCCTGCCAAAAACTCGCTCAGGTAAAATCATGCGACGTATTTTGCGCAAAATTGCTACCGGTGACACCAGCAACTTAGGTGATACATCAACACTCGCGGATCCGAGTGTGGTAGAAAAGCTCATCGCAGAAAAAGCAGAACTTGTTTAATCACTCACCAATAAAAAGGTGATTGCCTAAGCGAAACTCAGCAAGTGAGATAAACGAGACGTTTAAAACACTTTGTAGATGAAACCGTCACTTCTGTGGCGGTTTTTTTATGGGAACAACCTCAAATTTTAACCATCCAAACATGAGGGTTAATGTATTTTTTGTTAACTCGGTAACAGAACTAGCCGTTACAAACAGGTGATTAGACCAGTAAATTGCTGCGATTTGCGCTGAATTAGCTATAATCGTGTTCTATTTTCAAAAAATCGCGATATTTTGACAAAAATTTCATGCCGATTCTTTGAATATGTGGGAATATTATGATTCATCACACGATATAGGAAGATGGCAACACAATGACTGCAAAATCTCGCATTCTAGTCCTAAATGGTCCAAATATTAACCTTTTAGGGTTAAGAGAGCCCGCTCATTACGGTTCTCAAACGCTAGCTCAGATCATTGACACCTTAACCGAGCAGGCATCAGATGCTCAGGTTGAGTTGCAACATCTCCAATCGAATAGAGAATATGAGCTGCTCGAAACCATTCATGATGCCTTTGGAAAAGTGGATTTTATCATTATAAATCCCGCAGCTTTTACGCACACAAGTGTCGCACTTCGAGATGCACTACTTGGCGTTGCAATCCCATTTATTGAAGTGCATTTATCAAACGTTCATGCACGAGAACCTTTCCGTCACCACTCTTACCTTTCAGATAAAGCTGAAGGCGTTATTTGTGGCTTGGGCGCACAAGGGTACGAATTCGCTTTGGCGGCAGCAATTAAACACCTGCAATCTAAATAGTGAAACCGCTGTCAAAGCAACCAAATTACGACAAAGTAAACAAACACTCTACAGCTCACTATAGAGCTGTCTTATTCACAAGATGAAGAGAAAAGAAAAATGGATATCCGCAAAATTAAAAAGCTTATTGAATTAGTCGAAGAGTCTGGCATTGCTGAGCTAGAGATCTCTGAAGGTGAAGAGTCAGTAAGAATCAGTCGTCATGGTGCTGCACCGCAAATGGCACCAATGCACTATGCTGCTCCAGCACCTGTTGCAGCTCCAGCAGCGGCACCGATCGCTAGTGCGGCTCCAGCGGTAGAAGCGGCTCCAGCTGCACCTTCTGGACACCAAGTTCTTTCCCCAATGGTTGGCACTTTCTATGGCGCTCCAAGCCCTGATGCGAAACCATTTGTGAAAGTTGGCCAACAAGTTAACGCTGGCGATACGATCTGTATCGTTGAAGCAATGAAAATGATGAACCAAATCGAAGCTGACACATCTGGTGTAGTTACTGCGATCCTAGTTGAAGATGGCCAACCGGTTGAATTCGACCAAGCACTTGTTGTTATCGAATAATAGAGGCAGTCTCTCATGTTAGATAAATTAGTCATCGCGAACCGAGGTGAAATTGCACTTCGAATCCTTCGCGCATGTAAAGAATTAGGCATTAAGACCGTAGCGGTTCACTCAACCGCTGATCGCGACCTAAAGCACGTTCTTCTTGCTGATGAAACGCTATGTATAGGTCCTGCTCGTGGTATTGACAGCTACTTAAACATTCCTCGTATTATTTCAGCCGCAGAAGTAACAGGAGCAGTAGCGATTCACCCTGGCTACGGTTTCTTATCTGAGAACGCTGATTTTGCTGAGCAAGTTGAGCGAAGCGGATTCATCTTTGTTGGTCCTAAAGCGGAAACGATTCGCATCATGGGTGACAAAGTTTCTGCTATCACCGCAATGAAAAAAGCAGGCGTTCCTTGTGTTCCAGGCTCGGATGGTCCATTGGATGATGATGATGCAAAGAACAAAGCACACGCAAAACGCATTGGTTTCCCAGTCATCATCAAAGCCTCTGGCGGCGGTGGTGGTCGCGGTATGCGAGTGGTACGAAGTGACGCTGAACTTGTAGAAGCGATTGCAATGACTCGTGCAGAAGCGAAAGCGTGTTTCAATAACGATGTGGTTTATATGGAGAAATTCCTAGAAAACCCTCGTCACGTTGAAGTTCAGATTATTGCTGATGGTCAAGGTGGCGCTATTCACCTCGGCGAGCGTGACTGTTCAATGCAACGTCGTCACCAGAAAGTCGTTGAAGAAGCCCCTGCTCCAGGTATTACAGAAGAAATGCGTAAGTACATTGGTGAACGTTGTACACGAGCATGTCTTGAAATCGGTTACCGCGGCGCTGGTACGTTCGAATTTCTATACGAAAACGGGGAGTTCTATTTCATCGAAATGAACACGCGTATTCAAGTTGAGCACCCAGTAACAGAGATGGTGACTGGTGTTGATCTGATCAAAGAGCAACTTCGCGTTGCAGCTGGGCAGCCTCTGTCATTTACTCAAGATGATATTAAGCTTCGTGGTCACGCTATCGAGTGCCGTATCAATGCTGAAGATCCTGAGCGTTTCCTACCTTCACCAGGTAAGATCACACGCTTCCATGCTCCAGGTGGTATGGGTGTTCGTTGGGAATCGCATATTTACACAGGTTACACGGTGCCGCCTCATTACGATTCAATGATTGGTAAACTGATCACCTTTGGTGAGAACCGTGATGTTGCCATTGCTCGCATGAAAAATGCGCTGAGCGAGATGATCATCGAAGGTATTAAGGTGAACGTAACGCTGCAAGAGTCGATCATGAACGACGAGAACTTCCAACATGGTGGCGCAAACATCCACTATCTTGAGAAAAAGCTCGGCCTTCAATAAGCTTCTGCTCTTGGCTCAAGATAAATAACCTTGGTTATTTACCCCAAGCACAGCTAAATCGCTGGCACAGTTAAAATGCTCACTTCGGTGAGCATTTTTGTTTATGGCTATAAAACCGACAAATTTCTGCTAAACTCTGCGCCATTCCACTATCTCCATCTTTCTAAGAGCACATACACATGCCATGGATTCAAATCAAACTTAACGCAACCAAAGACAATGCCGAAGCCATTAGCGATATGCTAATGGAGGAAGCCGGTGCTTTATCAGTGACTTTTTTAGATGCTCGCGACACCCCCATTTTTGAGCCATTACCGGGGGAAACCCGCCTTTGGGGTGATATCGATGTTCTCGCACTCTTCGATGCTGAAGACGATACAACGTTCATTCTAAAGCAAATCAAATTGAGTCAGCTGCTAGACGAAGGATTCGCATACAAAATTGAGCAGCTAGAAGATAAAGACTGGGAGCGAGAGTGGATGGATAACTTCCACCCAATGAAGTTTGGTGAGCGATTATGGATTTGCCCAAGCTGGAAAGAGGTACCCGATCCTAAAGCAGTCAACGTTATGCTTGATCCCGGCCTTGCCTTTGGGACAGGAACACACCCAACGACAGCCTTATGCCTAGAATGGCTTGAAGGCCTAGATTTAACCGGGAAGACGGTCATTGATTTTGGTTGTGGATCAGGGATTTTGGCCATTGCCGCCATCAAACTAGGCGCGAAGAAAGTAGTCGGTATCGACATCGATCCACAAGCGCTGGTTGCTTCTAAAGACAATGCCCAACGTAATGGTGTTGAAGATCAGCTTGAGGTCTACCTGCCTCAAGATCAACCTGAAGGCTTTGTCGCAGATGTTGTCGTCGCCAATATTCTTGCTGCGCCTCTTCGTGAGCTTTCACCGATCATTAAGGGCCTAGTTAAGCCTAATGGTGCTTTAGCTATGTCTGGCGTGCTGGACACGCAAGCTGAAGATGTCGCGACTTACTACCAAGACGAATTTCACATCGATCCAATCAAAGAAATCAGTGAATGGTGCCGTATTTCCGGTTCAAAACGCGCCTGACAAAGACTTTTTACGCTTAATTGATTGAAATTCATACAGTTTACACAAACAATTTGTAAATGCTCAAATATTAGTCTTTTCACGCAGCAAAAAAATGCGTAAAATGCGCGCCCTTGCTGCCGTATAACTGTGAAGACGTTTTGAAACTAGGAAATCATCAACTCAAGAATAATCTAATTGTTGCGCCTATGGCTGGAGTAACCGATAGACCTTTTCGAGAGTTATGCCTACGTTATGGTGCGGGAATGGCCGTCAGTGAAATGATGTCGTCAAACCCAAAACTGTGGAAAACGTCTAAGTCTATGCAACGCATGGTGCACGAAGGTGAATCTGGTATTCGCTCAGTGCAAATTGCAGGTGCAGATCCACAGCTTATGGCAGAAGCTGCTCAGTTTAATGTTGAAAACGGTGCGCAAATCATCGATATCAATATGGGTTGTCCAGCAAAAAAAGTAAACAAGAAGCTTGCCGGATCAGCATTACTACAGCATCCAGAACTCATTAAAGAGATTCTAACCGCCGTTGTTAATGCTGTAGATGTTCCTGTGACACTAAAAACCCGGACAGGCTGGGATACAGAGAATCGTAACTGTGTCCATATAGCGAAATTAGCCGAAGACTGCGGGATACAAGCACTAGCGCTCCATGGGAGAACTCGGGCATGTATGTACAAAGGCGAGGCAGAATATGAACACATTAAAGCGGCAAAACAAGCGATCTCGATACCGGTCATTGCCAATGGTGATATCGATAGCCCAGAGAAAGCAAAGTTTGTTCTAGAGTACACTGGAGCGGACGCTTTAATGATTGGTCGCCCTGCACAAGGTCGTCCATGGATTTTTCAGGAAATCCAACACTATTTGGAAAACGGCACCACAATGCCTGCCCTTCCTTTAGAGGAAGTAAAAGACATACTGCTTGGACATGTGAACGCTCTCCATGATTTTTATGGTGAGTTTTTAGGCCCTCGAATTGCTCGTAAGCATGTCGGGTGGTACTTAAAATCACATGAACGAGCAAGTGAGTTTCGCCGTACCTTCAATGCTATCGATGCAGCTCCGCTGCAACTTGATGCATTAGAGGGTTATTTTGATAACGTTGCATCATAATTAATGAGAAGAGCTAGACCGAATATGTTCGAACAAAATATAACTTCAGAAGCTTTAACAGTTACTACCGTTACTTCACAAGATCAAATTGCGCAAAAACCACTGCGTGATTCAGTTAAAGCATCTCTTAAAAACTATCTTGCGCAATTAAATGGCCAAGAAGTCACTGAACTATATGAGTTAGTACTAGCTGAAGTTGAACAGCCATTACTCGATACTATCATGCAGTACACACGTGGTAACCAAACTCGTGCAGCAACTATGATGGGTATCAACCGCGGAACTCTTCGCAAAAAACTTAAAAAATACGGCATGAACTAATTGCTGATTATTTTTTATAACTATATGGGTTAGCAATGATTGCTAGCCCTTTTTTGTTTTTGACTTTTAGGGTTCGTGATAGGGACTGACAACACAGCTCCAAGTCCTTTAACTCGACCCACCAACCTTACCGCAGTAACCCAGTTCGACGTCATATTCTGATCGTTCACGTACAGCATCCCTTATAGCAATCCAGTCAAACTAAATAAGTACAATAACTTACAAAGATTAATCAATGTGTGAGCGTTTACGATTGCCATGGATAAATTAGGCGATATAATGATCAATCAACTTCACAGTCAGGCTGCCTATATGATTGATATGCAACGAGAAGAATGGCTTTTTCTGATCCTCAGAGAGCTGCCTGATCGTCACAGTATCGTCACTCAAGCCGGTGAGGTCATTGAGGATTTTCACTCCAAACACGCACACTCCAAAGGGCTATCCGATCTCGTTCCACCTCAGGTTGCCGATCAACTTCAACAAGCGATAGCGCTCGCAATCTCAACCAGAACAACGCAAAGCCTGCAGTACGCCATCAGCCCATGTCAGCAGTTGCAGCTATCAATAGAAGAGCTTGATACACTCGAGGAAAGTGGAGAACGTTGGATCAAAGCACACCTCACACCAATAGAATCACCAAATGGTGAATGGGTTGTTATCTGGAAACAAAACGATATCACCCAAGAGTATCTATACCAAACTGAGCTTAAACGCCTTTCTGAAACAGATGAGCTAACTAACACGTTAAATCGACGAGCGTTCTTCATTGAGTTAGAGCAAGCCATGCAGTCTTCGGAGGTGGCACTATCATGCCTTATGGTCGACATCGATCACTTCAAAGAGATAAACGATAAGGTAGGGCATCTCTCTGGCGATAATGCGATCGTTCAAGTAGCAAAAATATGCCAAAGTAACCTTCCACCCAACAGTAAAATTGGCCGACTTGGAGGTGAAGAGTTTTGTGTATTAATAAAAGGGAAAAGTGCCATTGAAGCGTATGAGATCGCCGAAAATATTCGTGAAGCTATCTCGCAAACCCCTTGCCATGTCGATGAACATATTATTTATATGACAGTAAGTATCGGTATTACAGAAAAACAGCACGTTCAATCAACAGTAAGAGACTTGTTAATTGAAGCCGATAAAGCCATGTACTACTCCAAGCAAACCGGACGTGATCAAGTCACCATTTATCACTCAAGTTTGCCGAAAATAACAACGAAGAATAGTCTAAACGTTAAGATTCTCAGAGCCTCCTAGTTATCCACTAACGGCACTTGGTATTTTCACTGGCTAATGCGCCCAATATCGAACAGTGGCTCGCATTATCATCAATATGCCCACAACACGCATCATTCATTTTTTTAAGCGCAGCTCGGATATGGGTAAGTTCGTGAATCTTATCATCGATAAGCGCTAACTTTGCCGAGGTAATCGATTTTACTTCAGCACAACTGTGCACGGTTGGCTCTAATTTAATGTCTAGGAGTTCTTTAATTTCATCCAAACTGAGCCCTAACTCCTTTGCCTTTAGAATAAAGTTCACCTGTTGCTGGTTATTTTCGTTATATAGACGATAACCAGCCTCGCTTCTCCCCGCGGGTTTTATGAGCCTATTTTTCTCATAGAAACGCAAGGTATCTGTACTTACTTGGCATTTTTTAGCTAATTCACCGATCTTAAACATGTTTCCCCCTACTCCTTTGTCCGTTCCACAATTAACCTTATCGTTACTTTTCAGGCTGAAATAGCACTTTTCATAATTAATTTTGAGATGCCAAACGATTGCGCGAGCTTTTTTGTAATAAATTAGTTAGAATCTGCGCCATCAAATTTGGAGTTGGTTATCTTATTGCTTAATCATAAGACGACCCCAAAAGGTCTTTACCAAAACTGGCCAATATTTTATCTCTTACTGGTATCTAAGATAATCCACGCTAAGAAGATAGAAACAAGTTCTTTTTTGGCAAATATCTTTATTTTAACCCCATGAATTTGAGGAAGATGGAAGCATGACTAACGCTCGTCCAATTCGCCGCGCTCTCATCAGCGTATCAGACAAAACTGGTATCGTTGAATTTGCACAAGCTCTTGCTAACCGTGGTGTAGATATCTTATCTACCGGTGGCACTGCTCGCCTGCTTGCTGAAAAAGGCATCTCTGTTACAGAAGTATCTGACTACACTGGTTTCCCAGAAATGATGGATGGCCGTGTTAAGACTCTGCACCCAAAAGTTCATGGTGGTGTTCTAGGTCGTCGTGGCCAAGATGATGACGTGATGGAAACTCACGGTATCAACCCTATCGATATGGTTGTTGTAAACCTCTACCCATTCGCAGAAACCGTTGCTAAAGAAGGTTGTACCCTTGCTGACGCTGTTGAGAACATCGACATCGGCGGTCCAACAATGGTTCGCTCTGCTGCTAAAAACCACAAAGACGTCACTATTGTTGTTAACGCACACGACTACAAGCGCGTTGTCACTGAAATGGACGCGAACGATAAATCTCTAACACTAGAGACTCGCTTCGACCTCGCTATCGCAGCATTCGAACACACCGCTTCTTATGACGGCATGATCGCAAACTACTTCGGCACTATGGTTCCATCTTACGGTGCCTCTTTACTTGATGAAGAAGGTAAGAAGGCTGACGAAGAGAGCAAATTCCCTCGCACGTTCAACCAACAGTTCGAGAAAAAGCAAGACATGCGCTACGGTGAGAACAGCCACCAGGCAGCCGCATTCTACGTTGAAGCAAACCCTGAAGAAGCATCTGTTTCTACTGCTCGCCAAATTCAAGGGAAAGCCCTTTCTTACAACAACATCGCTGACACTGACGCAGCACTTGAGTGTGTGAAAGAGTTCGACCAGCCAGCCTGTGTGATCGTTAAGCACGCTAACCCATGTGGTGTTGCACTAGGTGAAGACATTCTAGAAGCTTACGACCGTGCATTCAAAACAGACCCAACGTCTGCATTTGGCGGCATCATTGCTTTCAACCGTGAGCTAGACGCTGCAACAGCAACGGCTATCACTGAGCGTCAATTCGTTGAAGTTATCATTGCACCATCAGTTTCTGCTGAAGCAGTAGAAATCGTAGCGGCTAAGAAAAACCTTCGTCTACTTGAGTGTGGCGAGTGGACAACTAAGACAACTGGCTTTGACGTTAAACGCGTTAACGGTGGTTTGCTAGTTCAAGACCGCGACCAAGGCATGGTGTCTGAAGATGACCTGAAAGTGGTTTCTAAGCGCCAACCTACTGCTGAAGAGATGAAAGATGCATTGTTCTGCTGGAAAGTAGCGAAGTACGTTAAATCTAACGCGATTGTTTACTCGAAAGGCGACATGACGATTGGTGTGGGCGCAGGCCAAATGAGCCGCGTTTACTCTGCGAAAATCGCAGGCATCAAAGCGGCAGACGAAGGTCTACAGGTTGAAGGTTGTGTAATGGCATCAGATGCATTCTTCCCATTCCGTGACGGTATCGACGCAGCAGCAGAAGCTGGCATCAAGTGTGTTATCCAACCGGGCGGCTCTATGCGTGATGACGAAGTTATCGCAGCAGCAGACGAACACGGCATGGCGATGATCTTTACGGGCATGCGTCACTTCCGCCACTAATTTCCTCTTCGTATTTGGCACTGTGGCGTCGTTAGCTGCTTTCGCCCACCCCGGTCACATAGCGGACTATGCTCCTGGGGATGGGCTCAATTGCTGCCTAGCCACATCACCAACTACTTTGAGCAAGACTTATTTAATTTAGCTAATTTGAAATACTCTTAGTTTTAGAAATTTTTCATTTTAGAGCAAAGCCATATTGATAAGGTCAAGGAGAGCTCGCGGAGTTTATAACTATAAATGAGCAAGCTCGACGCAGAGATTAACAATATGGCGCAGCTATCAAAGGATAAATAAAATGAATGTACTTATTATCGGTGCTGGCGGTAGAGAACATGCTTTGGGTTGGAAAGCGGCACAAAACCCAAATGTTGAAACGGTATTCATCGCTCCAGGTAACGCAGGTACTGCACTTGAGCCTAAACTTGAGAACGTAAACATCGGCGTTGAAGACATCGCTGGCTTAGTCGCGTTTGCTCAAGAGAAAAAAATCGAACTGACTATCGTTGGCCCTGAAGCGCCATTGGTTATCGGTGTGGTTGATGCATTCCGCGAAGTTGGCCTACCAATCTTTGGCCCAACTCAAGCGGCAGCGCAGCTTGAAGGTTCTAAAGCATTCACCAAAGACTTCCTAGCTCGTCACGATATCCCAACAGGTTCTTACGCGAACTTCACTGAGATTGAGCCAGCTCTCGCTTACGTTCGTGAGCAAGGTGCTCCAATCGTAGTCAAAGCGGATGGCTTAGCTGCAGGCAAAGGCGTTATCGTTGCAATGACCCTTGAAGAAGCTGAAGACGCAATCAAAGACATGCTAGCAGGCAACGCATTTGGCGAAGCAGGCAGCCGTGTGGTTATCGAAGAGTTCCTTGAAGGCGAAGAAGCAAGCTTCATCGTAATGGTCGATGGCTCTAGCGTGCTCCCTATGGCTACCAGTCAAGACCATAAACGTGTTGGCGACAAAGACACAGGCCCTAACACAGGTGGTATGGGTGCTTACTCTCCAGCCCCAGTGGTAACGCCTGAAATCCACAACCGTATCCTTGAGGAAGTTATCTACCCAACAGTACGTGGTATGGACGCGGAAGGCGCACCTTACACGGGTTTCCTTTACGCTGGCCTAATGATCGATGCTGACGGCACACCTAAGGTTATCGAATACAACTGCCGCTTCGGCGACCCAGAGACGCAACCTATCATGATGCGTATGGAATCGGATCTTGTTGAGCTTTGCCTAATGGCTATCGACGAGAAACTCGACGAAGCAGAATCGAAGTGGGATCCACGCGCGTCTATTGGTGTTGTTCTTGCGGCTGGCGGTTACCCTGCTGACTACGCAAAAGGTGACGTTATTTCACTACCAACAAGCGAAGTTGAAGGCCAAAAGATTTTCCATGCAGGTACGACAAATAACGAAGCTGGCGACGTTGTGACAAACGGCGGTCGCGTACTTTGTGCAACGGCACTTGGTAATACGGTTTCTGAGGCTCAGGAGCACGCATACGCGTTAACTAAACAGGTTAGCTGGAATGGTATGTTCCACCGCAATGACATAGGTTACCGCGCGATTGCTCGTGAAAATGAAGCAAAATAAATGACCGATATCCGGGAAACAAAAAGAGGCGCTACCAAGCGCCTCTTTTTACATCTGGGCCTAATTGACTACTCTTTATCGATAAGGCTTGGGCGCTCAATACAATCATGGCTATTATCATCGAGCATCAATAACTCTTCTATTACAATTTTATTAGCGCTGGTCTTACCCAGGACTGCAATATAACTATTAAACGCGGATAAACGGTTAACTACAAACGTAGGCAACGTATGGTTAAACTCTATTTCATCATACGATTGACCGGAGCAGGTTTCAAAATTTGAACCATCCCAGTAGCCTTGAATTAGCGTATTACCCTCTCGAACGAGCCCCTTCGTCACGTCCGCGATAGAGTTGGCTTCAAGCTGATAACGTTGCAATTGCTCTGCATTTAACGGCAGCACCTTATCATCAATGCGATACTGCTGATAAACTGCTTCACCATTAACATTAAAACGAACATGAACTCGGTATGGGACCAGATCTGAGCCTTGGACTTGTTCACCTTCACGAATAAACTCTCGCACCGCTCCTTCACTCCATCGATAATCCGATTTGTACCATCCATAATCACCGGAAAACACGTAATTCCCAGCATTATAGGGCTGACTTAAACGCTCGGTATACCAATAGAATGTGGCGGCATCCCCCATTGTCTTACCACCCGTGTAGTCAGAAAACTGATCAAGATTCGAAGTGGATACTGATGAAGAGCAACCTAATAGAGAAAAGCTGATTAATGAAGATAAAAGGATTTTTTTCATAGATAGGAAATAACGCCAAGATAGATTACCTTGGCGTATTGTAAATTACTTTACTGAATCTTTCAGTGCTTTACCTGCCACAAACGCCGGAACGTTAGCTGCAGCAATTTGGATTTCTGCACCAGTCTTTGGATTACGGCCAGTACGCGCTGCACGGTGATTTACTTTGAATGTACCAAAACCAATTAGTTGAACCTGGTCACCGTCTTTAAGTGCTTCAGTCACGCTACCAAGAGTGGCTTCTAGAGCCGCTTTCGCTTGAGCTTTTGATAGATCTGCTTTTTCAGCAATAAAGTCGATTAATTGGGTCTTGTTCATTGGGTTTCCCTTCTTTATAGGTTATCGAATTCAACTCACTCTAATGCATAAAGCCCCCGTCTGGCAAAGGTTTGTCGGCGTTCTTTCGCTTTAATGACGTACTTTTAACCGTATTATGAGCATTAACTCACAATTTGAGCGCCATAACCCAAGCATTCGTATCTTCCTTACCACTGTAAGCATGCACACTATCTAAACATACGCTTCAAATTCAAGCGACTTCCGCTGCGGAAAATACTGTAGAAACCAGCGTATTATTTAATTTGAGGTTTTGAATTTTTAGATGATAATGCGTGTCTTATGGCAGTATCTTTTATTAAAAACCCAAATAGGAACTCTATGCTGTTACTTTTCATTTATGTCTTTGTTGCTATAGGCGTCTCTTTCATTTGTTCAATACTGGAAGCTGTATTACTCAGCATTACCCCAAGCTATATCGCCCAACTAAAACAGAGTAATCACCCATCGGCGCCGAGGCTTGCTGCATTAAAACAGAATATTGATCGACCACTCGCGTCCATTTTAACGTTGAATACTATTGCCCACACCATAGGAGCAGCAAGTGCCGGTGCTCAGGCAGCCGCTGTTTTTGGTAGCCAGTGGCTAGGCGTTTTTTCAGCCATACTGACATTGGGGATACTCGTATTGTCCGAAATTGTACCTAAAACAATCGGAGCAACATATTGGCGTCAATTATCACCCGTATCTGCTGTTATTCTATATTGGATGGTTTGGGCTCTTACGCCGTTCGTTTGGTGTTCAGAACAAATCACTAAACGACTAGCTAAAGGAGTTCAGGCACCAAAAGTAAGAGATGAGTTATCAGCGATGGCGACACTCGCAAAAGAAAGTGGAGAGTTTGCGGAAGGTGAGTCTAAGATATTACATAACCTACTTAACCTGAGTAATGTGCCAATCACCCAGGTCATGACACCACGTCCAGTGGTATTTAGAGCAAGTGCTGAGCTGACCATCGAAGAGTTTCTCGCAGAACACGCAGGAACTCCTTTCTCTCGTCCTTTGATATACAGTGGTTCTAAGGACAATATCCTCGGGTTTGTCCACCGGTTAGACCTATTCAAACACAAGCAAATTGGTGAAGAAAATCGACAACTAGGGTCAGTTATGAGACCAATTCATGTCGTCTTGAACACAAAATCGGTACCTGCAGCCTTCGAACAAATCATGGCACTACGCCTTCAGATCGCTATGATTGTCGATGAATATGGTACGGTTCAAGGCATTGTCACACTAGAAGACATTTTTGAGCACTTAATTGGCGAAGAGATCATTGATGAGGCTGATCACTCTGTAGATATGCAGCAACTCGCTTTTGAACGATGGGAAACTTGGAAGAAACAGCATGGATTAATTGAAAGCCAAGCGGATGGCGAGCGATAGTAACCTTGAAGTCTTACTATCGCCTGCTCACTAAAGAGATATTCCAATGTTGCTTAGAGCTTCGTCTTTTAATTCTTGGCGCAAATCCTTAATCAGCTCTATGTCTCGCTCTTGGGATTCTCTTAGTGGTCTAAATATAGCCCATTGAACGTCCCATTCGGCGCAAACCGCTTCATTTTCTTTTTGATTATCGTTTGTGATCTCAATCTGAGTTTGAGCTTCTTCTAATTGAGCAACAGTCACAACAGAAATCTGACTGAGCTTTTGCATATTGTCATAAAGATCATCACGGTCGAGGAGGCCGTGTAACAAAGTCGACAAGCCTATACACGCGTCGATAGCTGGGTATACACCATAAAAATCGAAATCTTCTGAACTTGGGATAATCTCTTCCAGTTTCTCTAACTGGCGTTCAAAATTTATTTTTGCACTCTTAACTGTCAACAACTCCCATACACTATCAAGAATGTCACGATACACTCGACTCTCAGAAAATTTTGTATTCTGACAAAATATGGCATAGTTGGGATACATACGCTCGCAAAGACAAGCCATAAATGTAATTTGTTGCCAAGGTTCAAATTTTTCAAGACGGACCTGGATAGGATTCTGTAGCATAGTCACTCATTATTGCAGAAGAAAAATACATCAGAAGTGTACTTGATTACTCTCTGGGAAAACAGCAAAGCCTATGAACAATTTTAATAACGCGCTCTATATCGATACCGACAATAATACGAAATATATCGAGCTTATCGCTCAGCTAAAGTTGCCCGACTTATCAATAGTCGATGATCCCTTACTTGCGAACATTGCTTTGGTTTCTCCTCCTTTGTTATCAACTAAGATAAGTCAGTTTGCCAAGCTGGAGTGGGCACAATCCGTTTATGCAGGTGTTGATGCATTGTCAAACCACTCCACTGAGATCGACTTTACGGTTACGAATGTAAAAGGAATATTTGGGCAACAGATATCTGAGTATGTGATCGGTTACTCTCTGGAATATCATCGACATTTTTTACAGTATAAAGAGCAGCAGAACTCAAATGAATGGTCACCTATCCCCTATACAACGTTAGACAATAAGTGCATGTTGGTTTTAGGCACAGGGTCTATCGGTAACCATGTAGCAAAAACAGCGAAAGTATTGGGTTTAAACGTTATTGGTGTCAATCGAAGTGGTATCCCCCCTAAAGATTCTAATTTCGATGAAACCTATCATATACAAGAGCTTACTGTTTCATTATCCAAAGCCGATATAATAGTTTCTACACTACCGAACACACTGGGCACTCAATATTTGTTGAACGAAAGCTCCTTGAGCTATTGTAAAAATGCGTTGTTGTTTAACGTTGGTAGAGGAACCATTATTGATGAGAAGGGACTTTTGAACTCGTTGTCTAAAGGCTTCTTAAGCCATGCTTATCTTGATGTGTTTATTCAAGAACCACTGGATGTTAAACATCCTTACTGGAATCACCCACAAATAACAGTAACGCCTCATATTGCAGCGGTGAGTTTTCCTGAGCAGGTTATTGAACAGTTTAAAAATAACTATATGCGATGGATTTCTGGGTTTAACCTCGAAAATGTCGTCGACTTGAATAAGGGCTACTAGTCTTTTTCATAAAAATACATAGCCCTTTATAGGGGAAAGGATTAGGTCGTTTTCTCTAAACGTAAAAAAGCCCAAGTCTTTCGACT
>NZ_AJYQ02000132.1 GCF_000287055.2 Vibrio genomosp. F10 str. ZF-129
CAGCGCCACTTAGTAAGGCGTTATGGCGCAATCTAGATTTGAAGTCAGTCGCAACACCTTGATAACCATCCTCAATAAATCGGCGCATAGTCTTAGAATTCAGGTGACGTACATAGATCGAGACTAAAATGGACAAGGCAAAATTCATTCAACAGCACCTAATTGAAAAGGGTGTTCCAGCAGACTTGACTAGGCCAACCCCGTTTATTTGGTCAAAATACAAAGACGTATCTAAAAAGCCTTTGGTATTCCAATCTCCTATGAAAGTGCTCCTAATTCATGGGTTATTAATGGGGCTAGTTTGGGGCTCTTTGATGTGGATAATTACTTGGAATACAGAGCCTGAGCGTTGGAAAACTTACGTTATTTCATCTGCTATGTTCGGTATTGTGATGGGATTAATCAATGTATTCAGAATCGTCAAGGCTCGAAAAAAATTGGGTGAAAAGAGTTGGGAAAATTGGTGTAAGCAAAACTACGAGTAAGCGCCATAACAAAGCGTTTAAGGCAGATTCCCAACGCTTGGCATTTTCGGTTTGATTCAACTTTAGTGTTTACGGCACAATGATTTAGGTCGGGTGGTGGCGTTGCTCACTACTTAACGCG
>NZ_AJYQ02000133.1 GCF_000287055.2 Vibrio genomosp. F10 str. ZF-129
GCCAAAAAATCACAGCGAGTCTTAACGCCGTGTTAAGTGGTGAACAACACTACCACCCAGCCTAAGCCATTGTGCCGTAAACACTAAAACTAAACCAAACCGAAAATACCGAGCGTTGTGAATCCGTCTTAAACGCTTTGTTATGTTTACATCACCCCGATTAAGCCTAAAATCCCAATAGGTAAAAGTAACACCCACTGAGGTAACTTTATGAACGTTTTAATTTTAAAAAAGTACCAACCGACACCAATAAACACAAATGAAAAAGTGATGAAAGATACAGATATTCCGATGACCACATTTTGAAATGAGTCTAAGTTAAACCAACCAACATAAGTTAATACAAACCCACAAAGGACAAGAATAGCTGATACCATATGCCAACAGGCTAGCAATGTCGCTTTAGGAATGTCTGCCAAATCTGATTTAAGAAAAGGTCTAACCGGATCCATTTGCCCTGCAAAGATATGAACGCAGGATGTAAACAAACCGATTATTCCTGCACTGAAAATCCAAGTATTCATATATACTCCTTGTAAACATAACGCCCAATTAAGTTGTGAGTAACGCTACCGCCAAACCTGAATTTTGCACCCTAAACACTGAAACTGATTCAAACCAAAAGTGCCAAGCGTTACGAATCAGCTTGAATTGTTTGTTATGTTTTACCACAAACACATGATTTACTTGAGAAAGAACTGCTACTTCCGACTAGTTTTCTGAAGTAAACCACAAGGCTGGAACCGACTTGACCACCAAAGGCGACTAACCCAAAATCAGTAATTCCACTTCCCTGCCCAATGAGGCAACCCGACTAAGCACCAACAAGCGCCCTGTCTTTCCAACCAAAGTGCAAAACAATGTTGAATTGCCGAGGCAACTGCCAAGCCGAAGTGCTAATTGGCTAAGAACCTAAAAGCGACTTTGAGCCAGTTAAACCAGAAGCAAACCGCCACGACCTGACAATGAAGCAACCCACGAACATTGACATGTTTTACGGGCTGAAAGATTCAAGAGCTTAGACCGACAATGCGGATTTGCTGAGTCTACTAGGGACGAATTGCTCGAGGGACAAAGAACTAAAGCCTAAGACCTTTAAGCCTTTGAAATACAAGTAAACATAACGCCCAATTAACGTGTGAGCAGCGCAGACACTGAACTAAACCACTGCACCGTAAACACAAAATTCAACCCGAAGTGAGAGCGCCAAGCGTTGCGAATCACTGTTGAATTGTTTGTTATGTTTTACCACAAATACATGATTTACTTGAGAAAGAACTGCTATTTCTAACTAGTTTTCTGAAGCAAACCACAAGGCTAGAACCAACTTGGCCGCCAAAAGCGACCAGCCTAAAACTAGCAAGTCCACTTCCCTGCCCAATGAGGCAACCCGACTATGCTCCAACAAGCGCCCTGTCTTTCCAACCAAAGCATCAAACAATGGCAAATTGCCGAGGCAACTGCCAAGCCTAAATGCTAATTGGCTAAGAACCTAGAAGCGACTTTGAGCCAGTTAAACCAGAAGCCAACCGCCACGACCTGACAATGAAGCAACACGCGAACATTGGCATGTTTTACGGGTTGAGAGATTCAAGAACTTTGACCGACAATGCGGATTTGCTGAGTCTACTAGGGACGAATTGCCAAAGGGACAAAGAACTAGTGCCTAAGAATTTTAAGCCTTTGAATTTCAAGTAAACATAACGCCTTACTAAGTGGCG
>NZ_AJYQ02000134.1 GCF_000287055.2 Vibrio genomosp. F10 str. ZF-129
TTAAGGTGTGAGCAACGCAATACCGAAGCTCCCGCATACCACCTTAAACACTAAAAGCAACGCATTGTGAAAATGCCACGCGTTGCGAATCACTCTTAAACAGATTGTTAGGTGAATTTATACCGCTGAAAGATAAATGCAAACTTCTCTCTCACCACCTTGCATACGAAGTGTTTGATTTTCTACGTAAGTAACACCAAGTTTATCGATAACTGACTTTGAACGGTCATTACCAACAAGATGCATGACCTTTAACTCTCGCAATCCATGACTTTCTTTTGCGTACTCAATTAATGCCTTTGATGCTTCTGTCGCATAACCTTGCCCCCAAAAATCAACGCCCAACCAATAACCCAAGATTCCTTGGCCATCTTTTAAGCTCGGCAAACTCACGGCTCCAATAAGCTCTAACGATTCTTTACGGACAATCGCATAAACAATGCTCTCTCCGCTGGCAAAGCCAACTTCATGTGTTTCGATCCATGAAATTGCATCTGAAACTTTATATGGATGCGGTATGTTTGCCGTCATCTCAGCGATTCGTTTATCACCGGCCAACACAGATACTTGCTCTGCATCAGAGTGTTCAAATGGCCTAAGGATTAAACGTTCTGTTTCTAAAACTTGCTGCATTATTCCCCCAATTCACCTAACGCCTTGCTAAGGTGCGGCTAACCACCACGAAACCCGAGCAAAGCCACCGCAATCACTAAACCCAACCGAACCAAAATCGCCAAAGGTTAGCCGTCACTCTTCAGCAATTTGTTATATTTACATTTCGAAGTATTTTTGACCATTCTCCCAATCATGTTGCAAAATATCATTAAGGTGAAATGTGCCATTTTTTAACCAGTGATTTTGATCACTGAAAAGATGGTTAACCATAAAATTTGCCCAGAAGTCTTCAATGGTTTCAACTCCATCAATTAAAGCCTGCACTGCATAGCCTATGACACGCATAGTTAAAGTATTTGTAAGATGGTAATACCACTCAACCCTCTTGGGATCTATGTCTTCAGAGTTAAGTTCACTAGAGCCCTCATGGAATATTGCACAGCGATATTGATACATTTCCTTAATTTCTTTAACCCACACTTTCCCCATTGGATTGATATTTGACTTGAATTTTTCATTGTCGACAAGAGTATCCATGATTGCTTTGGAATCTGCACCTCTTGGTGCGCCGATAACCATACAATACCTACGAACAAAAGCACTGTCCGTGCACTCTTTATCAGGCAACATAGCTTCAAGACCTATCCAGTTAAATGCAAACTTATGCGTAATGTGCGAGGAAAACTGTGCTTCACGTTCCCACTCTAGGCATTTATAAATCCGTTTACCTAGATCATTTAATGTCCCTCTTAGAAAATGACCTAGTAACCAATCCCAAACGTCAGTTTCTAAGGCCTTAACAATACCCGGACCAAATGGAGAATTAGAGCTTGTTATAGGTTCAAAGTTTCCTTCGTTGCAAACAACTCCAATAGCCTTTCCTTGACTGCGATCCCAATTAATAAATCGAGCTTTAGCCGAGAAGTACTTTTTGTTAAATAGAGCCAAAGCCATATCCGCTACAATAAGCGCATTTTTAACTGTATCTTCATCAATGTTTACTGTTGGTACGATTAGCAATTTGGGGTTATTTAGCGTTAGTTTTTCAGATGCTTCTAGTCCAAAACTTTCAAACGAAGATTTTAAAGATGATGAGAAGGGACTTTTCATTGACTCTGGAAGATCACTAACTTTACAAATATACATGTCAGGACCAAGTCCTAAGGGAACTACTGGTGTAGTAATCATGCCTGTAACAACTACAGCAACCCATTGTTGGTACTTTCCTAAATCGATTGTTTTCACTATATCCCTCGTAAATATAACGCCGCATTAAGGTGTGAGCGACGC
>NZ_AJYQ02000135.1 GCF_000287055.2 Vibrio genomosp. F10 str. ZF-129
TTGAAGTAGAAGCAAAAGTGCCAAGCGTTGAGAATCCCTCTTAAATTGCTTGTTATGTACGTACTCAAAGGGATGCTCCATCTATTTTAACGATTGGAATTTGACTGATATTTAATCCACTAAGACAACGAGCATTTACAGCCCAACCAGTAAATGGGATTTTGCCTGCCTCGATTTCAGCTTTGGTCAATTGGCTAGGTTTACGAAACGGCAGAATACCGCATTTAGGGCAAAAGTAGTCTTCTGCGGTCTCACTACCCCATTGGTATAAAACTGCATTTTCTAGGGGAGTTAGAACCGTCAAATTCTCTGCTGGCACTCTAAAATTTAGCGCACCTCTACGGATACAGATGGAACAATTACACTCTCGAAGATGGTCAATATCGGCTAAAACTTCGAATTTAATGAGACCACAGTGACATGAACCGGAATACGTTTTTGACATCCTACCTCCTTAGTACATAACGCCGCGTTAAGTGGTGAGCAACGCTACCACTGCACTCAAGACATTATGCCATAAACACTGATGCATATCTTTGAGCTGAAGCCGCCGAGCGTTGGGAATCCGTCTTAAACGCTTTGTTATGTTCGTAATTTACAGCGTGAGCCTAACTTCAAAAGCCACAGATTCAGAGGAAGTAATAGGACGCCACCAACTGCCCATAAAGCATCATGCAGATAAGGTAAAGCAACTCCACCTTTTAGCAGATTCAGCCCAAAGACTACTTCCAACAACCCACCAATCAACAGAAGAACGAAATACAAAGGGATATATATTACCGAGACTATCCATTGAAATATTTCTATTGAAATCATGTCATTATGAAGAGAATATGCCAAAGAAGCTTGAACAGATGAAGCGATGAAAGCAACTAATATCATTCCTTGATTTCTCATTTTTCACCTTAGAACATAACGCCGCATTAAGGTGTGAGCAGCGCTTGGCTATACTTGAGCGAAGCGAAAGCGCCAAGCGTTGCGAATCACTCTTAAATGCTTTGTTATACAAATGGTTAATTGGATTGTGCTGTCTCTTTAAAGACTAGATTAAGCGGTTTAGCTAAAGAGTAAATCCACAAACCAAATGCTACAAAGCACCACATAAACAATGCTAGGAAAAAACTAAATATTGGCCACATCGCTAATGCTAGTAACAGACCTGACACCCCTGTTACTGGTGTTTCTTCCCACTTTACAGTCTCCGCACCGAATATGGATGCGATGCCACACATTAAAAAGAAAACAAAGAAGCTTAGGCTAAAGCCGATAAAGAGCATTTTGAAAAGAGACCTTTTCGATATTTTCTTAACTGTAATTTCCATTTTCATCCCTGTATTTGTATAACGCCGCGTTAAGGTGCGACAAACAAGTGTGCCATACTTGAGTGAAGCGAAAACGGCACGCGTTTGGAGTCACTCTTAAACGCCTTGTTATGTGCACACACTTGGCTCTTTCGACAAACTATCAATTAAGCTATCTATTTTGTCACAATTCAATTCTGGTAAGTGATTGCTACAATGATTTCGAATCAAAGGTAATAAGTATTCATTAGCTTTATTTGGTGATGTTCTACTAAGCTCTTTATGTGCGAGAAGCGATGTCGTAAACACCTCCTCTAAAGTCTCTATTGACTGCTTCGAAACATCGCTAGCGAACATTGCGTTCAAAATTAGAGCATGAATTACCTCTTTTTTATCTTCACCTTTCAGTTTGCATAACGTGTGATTTATAGATGCATTTGAGACTTTAATAAGAGTTTCAGCGGCATTCGTATTATGGTATCTAAATAGCTCATATTCTTCCTTTAAGCGTTTGTTATGCTTTTCATCTAAATCATTTAGAGTCATGGAAGCTAGATAATACATCCCACCAACACCGATAAGAAAACTAACTAGAGCTACTGAAATGTACTTAATCATATTGCACCTCCTGTGCACATAACGCTCTGCTAAGCGGCAAATA
>NZ_AJYQ02000136.1:0-174 GCF_000287055.2 Vibrio genomosp. F10 str. ZF-129
ACAGAAGATCGCCATGTACAAGGTGATGCCCAACACACGATATTTGTCACTGGCGTGTTGAATGTTATCGATCCTGACGTCGGTGAAGATCATTTTTACGCCACTCGTAATGCCCATGCGGTCAGTGATCCCTATGGCGGTCATCTGACCATTGGAAAAGCCGGTGATTGGGCT
>NZ_AJYQ02000136.1:184-40432 GCF_000287055.2 Vibrio genomosp. F10 str. ZF-129
TGCCGGTGAAGATCATTTTTACGACACTCGTAATGCCCATGCGATCAGTGATCCCTATGGCGGTCACCTGACCATTGGAAAAGCCGGTGATTGGGCTTATTCGGTTCCCAATGCCAATATTCAACACTTAGCGGCAGGGCAAGTCGAGCAGGTTCAATATGAAGTAACGACTGCTGGCGGTGATAAGCAGGTTATTACCCTCTATGTCCATGGTACTAATGATAAACCAATAATTTCTGAAGTTATCGCAGGTGCACATAACATTGATGAAGATGCTGCAAATGCGACCTCTGGGCAAATTATTATCAGTGATGTTGATCATAGCGATCAACATGCTGTAAGCATTGACTCACAGCATCCACCACAATATGGCTCTGTCAGTTATAACAACAATAGCCAAACTTGGGTTTACACCCTCAATAATAATAATGCCAAAGTAAATGCATTAAATGATGGTGATAAGTTAACGGATAAATTTTCAATATTAGTGGATGATGGCCATGGAGGTGTCACCCAACAAGAGATCGAAATGAGTATTAATGGTCACAGCGATATTCCCCCTATGCCGACTTTGGTTGCACCAGCACAAATATCGGGTAGTGCTGGACATCAAGATTTACATGCCTCAATCGGTTTCCCTCCGATTATTCACCAAGGAACGCCTACGCCGATGACAGGCTGGGGAATATCAGATCACCACGGACACTCTCTCACTGCATTACACGGTCAATTTGGTACTTTGCATGTCAATCCTGCAACCGGAGAGTTGAGTTACGATTACCAACAACCTTCATCAGGCGTCGTTAAGACACATACAGGAGGCTCTTACGGTAGTGGTACAGACGAAACCGACTCGTTTGTTTTAACCCTAGGAGGCGATCAAAACTCACAAGTCGCTGTGCACCTACATTTACATTCGCAATCCGTCCATGGAAACAGCGGACATCACATTGACCAAACCACACTAACTGGCATGGATTTATCGCCAATCGCTCCACCACCTCCTCCAGCACCCGGCATGAGCCAAGCGGATGAACCGGATGCCTCTTTCAGCACCCCTGATGAAGTTACTCTTAATTTTGATGAGGTGACGGCAAACCTAGAACATACAGCGATAGGCGAACACGAACAGCGTTCTGGTGCCCATGCTTACCTAGACGCTCTGGGTATTAATGCTGACTCGCCGTCTATAGATTCACCGTCACACAATGTACCAGTGGCACAGGATATCGATATCATTTTCAGTGATGCCGAGAGTGCTTATGGGGCTGAGCAAACTGACGACAGTATGAGTGACGCACTGTCTCACCATACCGAAAGCCCATCTTTTGATGATTCTTTACACCATCATAATGATATTGACGGATTGCCTGACATAGACCCAAATAACTAGGGTCTGTTGATCTTTCGAGCTGTTTTTTGCAGCACTTTGTGGGAAATTTCTACAAGGCAGAGGCTTTGAAGTGTAGCTAGCCTACATGAGAAGCTGATAACGCAGTAGAAATGAACCACAAAGACTGCCCGAAGGGTTCGGCTAGAATCGTTTTATGCTTTGTTAAGAAGTATTAACTTAGAATGACTAGGCTACATACTCCTTGCCGCGCCTAAAACGATTCTATCTCGAACAAAATTTAACCACGAAAGGTCAACAGACCCTAGAACATCACCCCTTCGGTAAACAAAAAAGGAGCACGACATGTGCCCCTTTCATTACTCTAGTCAGCCAGATCGGGGACTTTATCGTTCACCAAACGCGACACTCACATTGGTATAAATCGGTTTCCATAGGTACTGAAAAACCGATTTCTCACCCGTTGTAATGTCAACTTCACCGGTCATACCCGGTAAGATAACAAACTGTTCAGGGTTATCTCTAAAATACGGCTTGTCTACCGACACGATCACCTCGTAGAAAATCTCGCCTCTTTCACTTTGGCTCGTCGTTGGCGAGATACTTTCAACTAACCCCTTCAATGCACCAAATCGGCTGTAGTCAAAGGCATCTACCTTGATACGGGTTGGCTGACCAACACTCACAAAGCCGATATCTCGTGGAGATAAACGCGCTTTGAAGGCGGCTTTTCCACCAACAGGGACAATTTCAACAACAGTTCCTCCTGGTTGAATCACACCACCATTTCTTGTGCTAGGAATACTTTGAACCAAGCCTTGTACTGGGGATTCCATAACCGTATTGACTAACTTAGCTTGACTGGATCGCACTCTTGCGTTCAAGGCAGACAAGTCTGAAACCGCTTTGGAACGTTGATCACTCACTTCCACTTTAGCCTCAGCGAGTAACTGCTCTATTTTTTGATCATTGCTTTCACCTTGACGAATCAACACGGATTTTTTGCCTCGTGCTTCTTCTATCTTTTGTTCGATGGTGGCCAGTTTCTGACGCATTTCGAGCACTCGCAAACGGGATATATTTCCCGCTTTGAAGCCTTTTTCAAGTATCACTAATTCTTGCTTAGTGGCGGTGAGTTCTTTTTCATAACTGGGCAACGTCTTTTCAACACTTCTTAGCTGCTCTGATATTTGCTCGCTCTCTTTTTCCAGTACGATTCTTTTTTGTAAATACAACGCTTTCTGGGCATTCAGTTGGGCTTTTTGTTGGCTGACAATCTCGGGGAAATCCACTTCAAACTCAGCAAAGTTTGGCTCTCGTTGCTCAAGCAGCGCATTCATTCGCTCAACACTCATCTGAAGCGTGACTTGTTGTGACTGCAACTCTTCGAGCGCCGTTTGTTGGAACGTTGCATCAAACTCCACCAACGGCTGACCAACCTCCACCAACTGCCCCTCTTTCACAAGAATACGTTTCAATTTTCCGCCGATGTCGCTTTGCAGTACCTGCTTCTCTCCTTCAGGTATCACTGCACCTTTTGCTTTAGCAATTTCATCCACTTGAGTGACCAAAGACCAAGTGACAAATGCGATAACACACAATGCAACAGACCATGTCGCAATGGAAAGTGATCGAGCCGTGTTCTGTGATTCAACTAATTCACCGTATAATTTATCGCTCATTCACTGTCTCCTGTTCTATTTCGTTACTCTCTTGGGCTAGAGGCCCAGCATAAACAACCACTCCTTCATTAAGCACCACCACTTTATCGGCCAGCTTTATAAGTTCAGGGTCATGAGAGGTAAACACCACCGTGGCGTTGCCGCTTTTTGATTGAAGAAATTCACCGAATATTTTTTTTGAATTTGGGTGGTAATCGGGAACCGGATTATCAAGAAAATACAATTTGTAGTCATAAACCAGAGCCTTGGCATCTATCAATATCTGAGCCACACTTCCCGATAAGATATCAAAAAGGCTGTCTGGCATAACGCTGCTTATTGGGGTATCCAGATCGTCTGCTAAAGAGCGCAGCCAATCGCCTCCACCCACAGTTTCAATTGAGTGGCGCATTTTTTCTTCGGGTATGTCGTGCCCATCATTAAGCCATTCTCGAATGCTCAATGTGAGCAGATCGGGGTAAGCAGTACGGATAAAACACCAATGGCGGTAAAGCTGAGAATCGTATTGCGCCAGATTCACACCTTCAATCTCTACCATCCCATTTTGAACTGACTGCAACCCAGACATCACTTCGAGCAAAGAGGATTTACCGCTGCCTGACGGGCCAGTGATAGCAACCACTTCCCCCGCCTGAATGTCAAAACTCACCCCATTTAATGCTGGACGGCTTTGTTTAGGATAACGCAAGGTGACCTGCTCGACTTTCAACGTTGGCGCAAGTTTTGGTAAAGGATGGTGCTGATAGCGGAATTCTCGCTCAGAAGGCTGAGAAAGTATCCGATTCACCTGTTGCTTGGATTGATTAAAACCACTAAAACGTAATGCACTGTTCGCGAGCATTTGAGCAGGGCCGGTTACTTTAGAAATCAACATCATCGAGGCAATTAAGCCCCCTGGCGTCATGACTTGTTCGAAAATCAAGCCAATCCCAAGCCCCATGATTGCAAGCGTAGAGCCTACCCCTATTAAGTAATAAGCGGAGGTATACCGACTTTGTAAAACCGATTGAGAAAAATTGACTTTAGAGGCGAGTAAATTTGCCTTATCAAAGCGTTGCATCCAATGCTGAGCCATTCCCGAACTGCGTATAAATGTGAGTTTAGACGACAGTTCGTTGGTCATATTTTGTCGGTTTGTCCCTGCAACGGTCGATTGCATTGAGCGTTTACTGCTTGAGTAAATTGAACGTTTCGCTAAAACGTAATAGAGCGTTAAAGACAGGATTGGCACTAACACTAGCCAGCCACCCAACACACCAATTGCCACAACAAATAAGAGAATAAAGGGAAGATCAAACAGAGCGTTCCCCAAAGGACCAGACAACACGCCTGAAACTCGTTCTGATAAGAGTACTTGGTTTTGCTGACTCGAGGTGGTGACTTGCTGGTTTTGTGAATAGCTGTTTAAAAGCAGCTTATGAACCAACGCTTGTGAGATTTCTCTGCTCACTCGATTTGATACCGTAGCAAATACGCGACTTCGCAGCGTTCGTAACCAACCCATCATAATAAATAACAACGCCGCCCCGATCGCGATGCCTTGTAGTTCATGCCCTGCATCGCCGCCGATCACATGATCATAAATAGACATAGTGATAAAAGGGACCGCGAGAGCAAAAAGGTTCGTTACAAAGCTGATCAATAATAGTTTTGGAATAATAGGTCGAAAAGCGTGCAAGCGCTCCCCAACCCAATCACTGGCGGGCTTCTCTAATGGCACCCCTTCTATCACAATACAAAACTGAAGGTTTGATGTGAGCCCTTTTTCTCCTTGTAGCGACTCCCATTGCCCAGAGACCATCCGTCCGATGGTGACTTCCTTACTACTATCAACAGCCAAAATGAGTTGATGATCACCCACATTATTCAGATTAGGGAGCAGCTTGTATGGCAGAGAGAGTCGGTCAAATAAAGCGAACACATCGTCTAAAGTCTCAATGCCATTTTCATCCACCCACTGATCCGCGAACAATTGTACATTAGCATTGACTTCAATCTCTTTAAGGATGGATAAACTCAGCACCTCTAAGTTCGTCATGCAGCCTCCCCCTTTCCATTGATGGCAACAACATCGTTAACCTTGGCACTTTGATGGGCCAGTGTGCGCAACATGGGATGATAGGTCACCAAAAAAATGGTTCTCCCATCGACTACTTCTTGTTTAAGTACGGCCACTAGTCGTTCTAAGCCATCAAGATCCAGAGATGCGTCTGGTCGATCGAGCAGCAAAATAGGCTTCGAGCTGGCCAGTTGTGCAGCGATATTGAGTAGCTTGACGTTGCCCATACTAAGAGGTGAAGCGCTGGTATGACCTATCTTTGTCTCTAACCCATCAGGCAGACGCGTAATTTCTTTGGTTAATCCCAACCTTCGGGCATAGTGTGTCGCTTTATCCGTTTGGGCTGGATTGAACCCACACAGGTTGTCTAAAATGGTTCCCGACACTAATTGCGCTTTGGCGCCGCAAAATCCCGACATTGCGCTCAATGTCGAGACACCAATTGACTCCCCATCAGCAAGAACATCTCCTCCACTGGGTTGGTCTACACCCGCAAGTGATGACAGCATAAAGCTAGCTAGGTGGCGAACATCGCTCTCGATGAGTATTATCTGACCGACCTCTGCTTTCAATGCTAATTGATGACTCAAGCCATAGCGCTCAACCGTCACTTCTCGTAACTCCAAATTTGTGAAGGACATTCCCTCTTGCTTTGCAGCATCAGACACCGACAAAGCATCCAGTTTTTCAATCGCTTGTGTAGCACTATGAATGCCATTCATTTTAATTCTGACACCGACTAATGCGCTCAACGGGGCGACAGCGCGACCAGCTAATATTGAACATGCCGCCAATCCGCCTGTGGTTAAGTCGCCATCCAATACCCACAAACTTCCGCTGATCACTAACAAAACAGAAGTGGCTAACGCCGCGAGTTGAATGCACTCTTGGGCAAAAGCGTTTTGTTCTTCCTCTTTGGCTTTAGATTGAGATCGAGCGTGATTGATGGATTTAAATTGGCTGAAAATTCTCGATTCAACCGCTTGACGCTTGATTCCTTGTATCGTCTGCCCTAACAGAATAAGAAAGGCTTTCCTTTGTTTTTCGTTTTGCGAAGCGTGTTCACTGAGCACTTTTACTTTTTGAGACGAAAGCCATACCACGCAGAGCGTCAAACACCAAACCACGATCGGGATGACAACGAGTTCGCCCCCTATATATCCGACTAGAGCTAAGAAAATGAGTGCAAATGGCAGATCGATAAAACCCGAGATAATGCCACCTGAATACCAATCTTTGACTTTAGACACCGCACCAAGCCCTTCCTCAATGCCACCAATACCCACATGGCGAATTTGGCTTGGGGAAGCGGTGGTGATCTTACCGATAATATCCTGATACGTTGCTTTTTCGGTATTACTCGCGGCCGCCGACAGTATCCAACTTCGCACAAAACGAATGAAAGATTCCATCACTACAGCGAGCAACGCACCCGCTAACAAAAGCGTTGCGGTGCCATAACTTTGATTGGGTAAAATTCGGTCATAAATTTGAAGTACCGTTAACGGAACCGCCAATGACAATAGGTTGATCAGCAGCGAAGGCAGCAGAACTTTACCTACTGCTGCCCCTTTTTCTACAGAGTTGTCTCGCATACACCGTCCTTATTCACGCTTATGGAATAAGATTGGTACACACAGTCCCGTTAAGCAAGGTAACAAGCTGATTTAAATTAGATTTATCGCACAAGAATGAAGTAAACATGGATACAACGAGGTGAGAGAAAAGCGAATAACAGCCAAGATCCAAAATGAGTCAATGATAAGACGTCTATCGGCAGTAAAAGATATGAGTTCAGAAAACAAAAACGCCAGCATTGAAGGCTGGCGTTGACTTGTTAAGCGACGTTTTATAAGAAGTTAAAAGACGCCGTTAGAGAAAACGTATTCACGTCTTCTTTGTCCATCACATACGTCATGTAGTTTGCACCCAGTGAAATAGGACCAAATACAGCGTAATCTGCACCAACACCGTACATCATGTCGTAGCCATCATCGTCACTGAATTTAGTGCCATTAGGGCCGGTTAGATCCCAAGAGTGGACTCCGCCTTTGGCGTACACTTGAAGTGGGCCAAAGTTAATGCTTGGTTTAACCGCAAAGTAAACAGAAGAGGCTTTTACGTCGCCAGTAGCAAACTCAAATTTACCGTGGTCCGTATAACCGGCTTCTAGGCCGATGAATGGTAAAATGCCTGTACCCGCATGGATGTTGTAAGACGTTGCATCTTCACTTCCTAAGCTAGATTGACCAGCAGACGCACCACCATATACCCAAGAGTCAGCCATAGCCGTCGAAGATGCACCAATAAGAGCAAGCGCTAAAAGAGTCTTTTTCATAATAAACCTTATTTGTTATAGCTAACGATGACGCTAACTAATACGTGTTGTTATGAGCAATGGCGCTTTAATGGCAGGCCATTGCCGTAATTTTGCCAAATTATAGAGTTATGTTTACAGTATGCAAGGTCTATGCCGCCAATTAACAGGCGTCCATTAGCAAGCATCAATGGCGTTTTTAACCCGTTTATCCGATACTGGATACGGTGTCCCAAGCTGCTGTGCAAAGAAGCTAACCCTAAGCTCTTCAAGCATCCAGCGTACTTCTTTGACGTTATCAGGTATCGCCACGCCTTTGGGTATTTTATTGAGTAATTCTTTGTAATCTTTTGTGGCTGATTCCACTTTCAGCATGTGTAAACGATCTTTATTGGGATCGATAGGCAGCTTTTCCATTCTCTTTTCAATGGCTTTCATGTAGCGCAAGATATCTGGAAGCCGCTTCCAACCACACTCTGTCGCGAACCCTTTAAAAATCAGGCTTTCTACTTGTGCTTTGATGTCAGATAGCGCAAACGCCATCGTGAAATCAACCTTGCCCTTAAGCTTTTTATTGATGTTAAAGGCGGTGGTTAAAATCGTTTCAACTTGCTTTGCTATGTCTACAACCGTGTCGCCAAGTTCAGCTCGAATATGTTCTTTCAACGTTTCAAATTGTGTCGGCTCCCAGACCAAGCCACCTTTTTCTTCGATTAACTTATCAATGCCACACGCAATGCAATCATCGATCAGATCCAGCACTTTGCCATAAGGGTTGAAGTAAAGTCCCAACTTCGATTTATTTGGCAAGTTTGAATGCAAATATTTTATCGGTGACGGTACATTTAAAAGCAAAAGCCTGCGTTGACCTGCACGCATGGCGGAGATCTGCTCTTGCTCTGTTTCAAACAGCTTAATTTCAACACTGTCTTTAGTGTCTACCAAGGCTGGGTAAGCTTTAACTTCAAAACCACCGCGTTTCTGTTGATACACTTTTGGCAGTTCGCCAAAGCTCCAAGTGTGCAAACCTTGCTGTTCAATGTCGTCATCTGCGACTTTCGACAGTGTTTCTTGAACCTTCTCTTTCAAGCTTTCTTTAAGCGTATAAAGATCTTTGTTCTCTTTGAGTTTACGGTTGCGGTGATCCACCGCTCTGAACGTGACTTTCAAATGCTCTGGAATCTGGTTTAGATTCCAATCATCACGCAATACCTCTACCCCTGTCATTCGACGCAACTCTTTCTCAAGAGCATCAAGTAAAGGCATTTCCATCGCGGTGACGCGCCCTAGGAACGCATCGGCGTAGTTTGGAGCGGGAACAAAATTCTTACGCAACGTTTTTGGCAACGCTTTGATCATGCTGACAATCAACTCATGACGCAGCCCTGGAATTTGCCAATCAAAACCTGCAGGCTCAATCTGATTTAAAATAGGCAGTGGCACATGAACCGTGACGCCGTCACTATCCTCGCCCGGTTCGAACTGATAACTCAACTTGAGCTTGATTCCGCCTTGGTGCCAGAAGTTCGGGTAATCCAAATCGGTAACATGGCTCGCATCACCTCTGAACAGCATTTCTTTTTCAAAGTTTAGGAGCTCTTTATTCTCTTTGGCTGCTTTTTTCCACCAGGTGTCAAAATGACGTCCAGAGACGACTTCTGTCCCCACGCGTTGATCATAAAAATCAAACAGCTCATCGTCATCGACTAATATGTCACGACGGCGAGATTTGTGCTCTAACTCTTCGACTTCCTCTAAAAGCTTTCTATTTTGCTTAAAGAATGGATGTTTATTTTCCCACTCACCCTCGACAAGGGCGCTGCGAATGAAGATTTCTCGGCTGACCGTGGCATCAATTTGGCTGTAGTTGACCAATCGTTTCGGTACAATCGCAATGCCATAAAGCATCACTTTTTCATCGGCCATGACGGCGGCGCGTTTTTTCGACCAATGAGGTTCGCTGTAGCTACGCTTAATTAAGTGCCCAGCTAACGGCTCAATCCATTCAGGTTGGATCTTAGCGATGATGCGCCCCCAAAGTTTCGAGGTTTCAACAAGCTCGGCTGACATGATCCATTTGGGCTGTTTCTTAAATAGGCCAGACGCAGGGAAAATGCTAAAACGCGCGTTTCTTGCCCCTTGATATTCATTTTTCTCAGGGTCTTTAAAACCGATGTGAGAGAGCAAACCTGCCAAAATAGAGCTATGCACTTTTTCGTAAGACGCTTCTTCATCATTGAGTTTGAAGTCCATTTCTCGCATTGACTGATGAATCTGGAAGTAAACATCTTGCCATTCACGGACTCTGAGATAATTCAAAAAGTCTTTCTTACACTGCTTACGGAATTGATTGCCGTTCAGCTCTTTTTGTTGCTCTTTTATGTAATTCCATAAATTGACAAACGTGAGGAAATCAGACTCTTCATGGAAGAAACGCTTATGCTTTTCATCTGACGCTTGTTTTTTCTCTGATGGTCTTTCCCTAGGATCTTGGATAGAAAGTGCCGAGGTAATGATCATCAACTCTTTCAAGCAACCGTTACGACTCGCTTCAAGTACCATGCGAGCCAGACGCGGATCAATCGGCAATCGAGCCAGTTTACGACCCATTGGTGTTAAGCGTTTTTTATCGCTACCGGCGTCTTTACGCGGTTTGTTGTCACTGGCAATCGCGCCCAATTCTTCTAAAAGACGGACACCATCTTGAATGTTGCGCTTATCTGGCGCTTCAACGAATGGGAAGGCTTGAATATCTCCAAGGCCCAGTGACGTCATTTGTAAGATAACCGACGCTAAGTTGGTACGCAGAATTTCTGGATCGGTGAACTCTGGGCGCGATTCAAAATCTTCTTCTGAATACAGACGAATACAAACACCTTCGCTAACACGACCACAACGCCCTTTACGCTGGTTGGCGCTAGCTTGAGAAATTGGCTCAATAGGCAGTCTTTGCACTTTGGTTCGGTAACTGTAACGGCTGATTCGAGCGGTACCTGGGTCAATCACGTACTCGATACCCGGAACCGTAAGCGAGGTTTCTGCTACGTTGGTCGCTAGGACAATACGTCGGCCATTGTGTGGCTGGAATATCTTGTTTTGCTCGCTCGATGACAACCTTGCGTATAACGGCACGATCTCAGTATCACGCAGATTTCGTTTTCCGAGCGCATCAGCGGTGTCTCGTATTTCTCGCTCACCATTCATGAAGATAAGAATATCGCCAAGGCCTTCACAACACAGCTCATCGACCGCTTCAAAAATGCCTTCTAGCTGATCTCTGTCGGTATCGTCTTCCCCACTTAATGGGCGGTAACGTGTATCTACTGGGTAGGTTCTACCTGATACTTCAATGATTGGGGCATCATTAAAGTGCTTTGAAAAACGTTCAGGATCGATGGTTGCCGAGGTAATAATTATCTTCAGATCAGGGCGGCGCGGTAACAGCTCTTTCAAATAACCAAGAATGAAGTCAATGTTCAGGCTGCGTTCGTGCGCTTCATCAATAATGATGGTGTCATATTGGTTCAAATAACGATCGTGGCTAATTTCAGCCAATAAAATACCGTCGGTCATCAATTTGATCTGGGTATTATCGGAAATCTGATCATTGAATCGAACTTTATAACCAACAAACTCACCCAGCGGAGTCTTCATTTCCTCCGCTATGCGGTTAGCCACAGAACGTGCGGCGAGTCGCCTTGGTTGGGTATGGCCAATTAAACCGTATTTCCCACGACCCAACTCGGCACAGATTTTCGGTATCTGCGTTGTTTTTCCTGAGCCTGTTTCACCAGCAACGATGACCACCTGATGGTTTTCTATCGCTTTGGCAATATCATCACGTCGTTGGCTTACGGGTAAAATATCTGGGTATTCTATGGTGGTTTTATAATCGAAGCGCTGCTGCGCCGTCATCATCGATTGGGCGATATCTAACGCGATTTCGTCAAATACACTATTCCGTGCCGCTTCTTTTTTAATTTTACTTGCGCCACTAATACGTTTGCTGAGACGAAATCTATCGCGCAACATGCATTCACTCAATGCTTTACGTAGTGATTGAGCGCTATTCGCCGACTGAACTGGGGCTTCTTTTTTAGGCTGAGACGAGGTCAAAGCAATTCCTATTTAGCTAGACAGAAAAACTGTGCGGATTGTAGCACTTTCCGGTTTCGAGAAAAAACAAATCAAAAAACGCCCACTAGCACTGAAACCAATGGGCGCTTTTCTGATTTTACGATTTAGAAATCAAACTGAACATAAACCGTATTGTAGTTGCTGCCACCTTTAATTCGACCATACTGAGAGGATTTTTCAAAAATCGCAGATCGATGATGAAGCGAGTAGCCTACCCACATATTGTTCAAGTCTGTTTGATTAAACAGATCACCCACATTTACATCAAAGGAGAAATCCAAATAATTCAATAAATTACTCGGAACTTTATCTTTTTCAACCATCTCTTTGCCTTCGAGATAAGTGACATTATCAATATAAGACAAACCTTCTGCCACACCAAAGCGCCACTTTGTCGGCCAATTCAATGTGTAGTACGCTTTGATCGCTGCAACATATTCCGTGCTTGATGACTGAACATCTGACGACCAATGATGCACTAAACCTGGCGTTAAATAGATATCAAGCGGCAGACCAAACAATTCGTCAGTGAGTGGATGGCCATAAAATACAGAGCTTAATTGATTATTAAATTCATCTTTCTCGACATTAAATTTCATAATGTCGCCAATATTTGATGGCGTTCCCCAACCATGTGCGACCCGTACATAACGCTTGTTGTTCAGCTCTGTTTTAGGCGCTTTGGTTTTATCGTTAAAGAAGCCAAAACCAAGGTAGAGCTCACCTTGATAAAGATCTTTAACCACATCACTGGCATAAGCATTGCTATCAAGTCGAGTGACCGCGGTTGAGCCCAGTAAATAAAGGTTGGAAATGACATGATAGCGAGCTTCAATACCTATGGTGGCATCTATGCCTGCATCAACAATTTGTCCTTCGGGGTAATTAGAGAAACCATAGTAAGTGCTATTAAAATCCTTACTTTTATAGCGTAATGTTACCCTGGGTTTAAACTCCCAATCGCCAGATTCAAACTCCCCTTTAATGGTCGCGTTACTGTGCCAATTAAAATGGCTATCGGACATAAATTCAAAATCAGTCGTCCATGTGTCGTCTAATCGGTACCCGAGCTGAAAACCGATATCTCCGGTATCCCCTTCATAACGATTTTGAGTACTCGCAGGAATATCAACAAAGCGCATTCGAGCCAGTATATTGAGCTCAAAACGCGCATCGTCTGGCTTATAGAGATACGCACCAAATTCTGTGCCCTCAATGAATACATAATCATTTTTAAAGAACAGCATAGGGATAAAAGTACCGACAGAACGGTCACCGATATCGTTGTAATAGGGAATAGAGGCAAGCCTTGTCATGGCGGCGATGCCCCACTCTTGCTCAGAAACCACCGTCTTTGTGGTTGGCTTTTTCACATCTTCAGTGATCACTGGATGTTCGGTTGTCACTGAATTTAAGTCGGTTTCCGCTTGTGTCGAAGCACTCAGCGCAAAAGAGCAGGCTGCAAAAGAACAGAAGGTCGCTTGAATGAGCCTTTTTTGTTTTATCATCGTTTTATTTCTCGTGTTCCTTGCTCAATATCACCAAAAAAAGACAATTTTAGAAGGAAATTTTATGTTTCGAGTTCAATCACCGTTACAATGGTAATATATGTTCTTCTAAATGACAGAAATGTGAAAGCATCTGATTTAAAAAATATTCTCAACAATCTACCTGAAAGCCAAGATCCAGACATTGTGATGGGCGAAGAATGGCTGCCTGAACGCCTTATAGATACACAGTTAAACGAAGAACTGCTGTTTTTAAAGTTCGATAATGCGCCCGAAGAATCACAAGGTGATGAAGAAGCGCGTGGGTTTGTTGAGCATGAAATCACCATGATTAGGCATCGATTTGAACAAATCATCAACGATGCCTCAGATACAAAAACCAAAGCCGATGCCATGGTGGCGCTTTTTTTGATGGGTCATGAGTCCTCAAGCTCTGAAATCATTGAAATTTTAGAAGATCCTGACGTTCCTGATAATCCAACTCACTAGTATCCTCCTGCCGCGCTCGTCCCACTCATGTTTTACTGAGTGCTAATTTCAAGCGGTATCAACGTGAAAAACCATCCGCATCCACAACCCATAAAGGCCAAAATTATTCGCTAACAACAACACGGATTATCAACGGTCTTTCCTTTGATTTCACCCTAAAATGCCGAGCCGTGTAATAGTTTGACACAATCCTGACTTGTGAATTGGTTCTCTCACCCCTATTACTTAATCATTGGCCTATTCACCAAACAATCACCAAACAAAGAGTGAGTAGCATAACGAGCTAGAAAGGAGCCGCCATGTTTAATGCGATCACCGCCCTATTCAAACAGCTAATCGAAGGTGAAGATTTAGCCGGAAGTAAAAATGATAATCCCAATCTCGCCATTGCATGCTTATTGTGTGAAGTGGCTGGAGCCGATCACCAAATTGACCAGGCAGAGAAAAAGGCAAAACATCATTTGCTTGAACGCTTACTGGAATTAACCGAGTCAGAAGCCGATCAATTGCTGACCCAAGCCGAAGAACAAGTGAAAGACGCGGCATCACTGTATGAGTTTACATCACAACTTAGAGAGCTTTCTAGGCCGACTCGTTTCGAACTCATCAAGGCGATGTGGGAAGTTGCACACGCGGACGGAGAAATCGACCCCATTGAGGAAGCCGTGATTAGAAAAACCGCGGAACTTTTGTATGTGGATCACAGCGAATTTATTCGCGCCAAACTGTCTGTTATCGGCGAATAACCGAGTGGCGTATGCGATTTACAATAGTCACTAAAATAAGCGACTGATACCAGTAAGCAGAATCCGATCATAGGCTCTAAATAGAGCCTAAAGCATTGTAAGGGCGAGCTTTGCTAGGTTATATGCATCGACATAACCGGAATGCTGTCGTCCTTCCCATTCAATGTCTTTGGCTTCTTGTGCCGCTCGGTGTCCAATTCTTTTATCTTTTAGTCGATTTTGAATTCGATATAACGTGGCTAGGTTAATGAACTCTTTGAAAGGTAAATCGATGCCTTTTTCACGGCACTCATTAAACAGAATTTGATCATCACGCCCCCATGACGCAAATATCTTTTTAGGTCCGCCAAAATTCTTGAGTACTGACTGTAATACATCCTTTAATGGACGGCCTTGCTTTTCAATTTTTCGAGGTGTAATACCCGTCAATTCCACACAAAACAGTGACACTTCGTCACGCTCAGGTTTGACATAGTATTGAGCTCGTTTGACGATTTCACCTGACGCAATATCGATTTCTGCGAGGCCAATTTCAATGATTTCACCTGTAGTGCCAACGCCATCTACATTCCAACAACACATCTCTAAATCGAAACACACGACTCGGTTATAGTTCATTGCCAACCTTTATTGCCCACCTAACCTCTCAAAGGCGAAGGATTCTACCTCATTTGCTTTTAAAAGTAGAGTTGTTGTCAAAAACGGAAAGGAAAAATTCATCTCACTCGGCAAGATTACTCTAGAAATCTTCTCATCTGATTCACTACCAACAGAAATCCATATATTTGGGCAATTAGCTCGATGGCCTCTCATGAAATAAGAGGCCACCGAGAGCGCAACATATCCTTGTTCTCCAAACGCTGTTACTTAGTCGCCCATAGCAATGCCTTCACGTCGTGGATCGGCTCCACCCATCAATTTTCCATCGGTAAACACCACGCCGTGAAGCCCAGAATTTAGATCACGAATTTCAACGTTAAAACCCATTTTCTCCAGAGGCTCTTTAAAACGCTCAGCATCTGTTCCTTCTTCTAAATCATAGGTTCCAAAACGGTTCACCAAATTAGGCATATTAATGGCGTCTTGAATATCCATACCCCAGTCAAAATGCGCTATCAATGTCTTTGCTACGTAGCCAATAATACGAGAGCCACCTGGGGAGCCCAACGCCATGTAAGGCTTTCCATCTTCAAGAACAATGGTTGGTGCCATTGAAGATCGCGGGCGCTTACCTGGCTCAACACGATTGGCAATAGGGGCACCATTCTTGTGCGAAGCGAAAGAGAAGTCAGTCAATTCATTGTTTAGAATAAAACCATTGCTCATCACTCGAGAGCCAAAGCCATTCTCAACCGTACTGGTCATTGAAATAATATTGCCCTTGGCATCGGCAATCACAATATGAGTCGTTGACGGAAGTTCAATGGATTGATCGTCAGCAAGGGCTATTTTTCGTTGCCACGGTGGACTCCCCGCGGACACTTCCGCCAAAGCCTTGCCTTCAGTGATCAACATAGCACGACTTTTCAAATAGTCTGGATCAAGCAAACCTTCAGGCATTGGCACAAAATCGGTGTCGGCGATATACCGGCCACGATCAGCAAACGCTAGTCGAGAGGCATCGCCAATGATTTGCCACGATTTAGGATCGTTGGGCCCCATTTCTTTCAAATCAAAATGGCTTGAAATACCCAGTATCTGCCCGACGGTAAGCGCACCGGAACTTGGGGGGCCCATGCCACATACATCATATTGCTGATAACCAACGCAGGTCGCGTCTCTTTCAATGATCTTATAAGTCGCGAAATCGTCCATGGCTAATACGCCTGGGTTATCGTCAATGCTTGTCACTCTCTCAACGATATCCTTCGCGATTTGTCCTGAATAGAACGCGCTCCCCCCTTCTTTATCGAGGATATCGAGCGTTTTAGCGTACGCGTTATTGACCAGTTTATGGCCTTCTTTCAGTGGCTCGCCGTCCGAAGTAAAGAAGTACGCTTTCGTATCGGGGTAACGACTCAATCGTTCTTTATCTCTCGCAATCGAAGACGCCATTCGTTCAGACACAGAGAAGCCATTGGTTGCCAGTCTTTTTGCAGGTTGAAGCAATTCAGACCAAGCTTTACTGCCGTATTTTTCATGCATTGTAGAAAGCAATTTAACGGTTCCCGGAGTACCTACAGATCGACCTCCGACAACGGCATCAAAGAACTTGAGGGGTTTGCCATTGTCATCTTGAAACAACTCTGGCCTTGCCGCTAATGGTGCGGTTTCTCTGCCATCAAATGTGGTTATCTTTTTAGAGGTCGCGTCGTAGTAGACAAGGAATGCCCCTCCACCAAGCCCCGACGACTGAGGCTCCACTAGCCCAAGTACCGTCTGAACAGCCACCAGCGCATCAGCCGCAGAACCGCCCTTTTTAAGCACTTCATACCCAGCTTCGACAGCAAGAGGGTGAGCGGCCGCAACCATATATTGGTGAGCAATAACGCTCTGTTTATCAGAGACTTTACTGGTAAACTCTGGCGCAACACTATCGGCGACATCGCCAATTTGAGTATTGGCCTGAGCCGAATAAGCCGTAAGAGCGATACCTAACGTTAACAGCGTTTCTTTAAACATAGTTTCCCTTGCCTTTGTTTAACTTCCTACCGTTTAATAGTTATATCAAAGTTCGGCATAAACATTTGTCGTTTCATTGAGACTTGGAACGGTTGACCAATCAAGGAGCACCATTCCATTGACGACATAAAGGCACTCCTCTGAGCGCCTATATCATATCGACCAGTCTAGAAACGCTTTTCTATTTCACGAGTGCCCCCCGGTTAGCGGTAAATATACGGGAGCAGTTTACGTTGATTAAACTCGTCGAGATCGTGGCCTATCCATAATTCAGCCCCTGCCTCCGCGATGATCTTCTCTATCTTTTCAAACGCTTTTTTACTTTGCATCGGCTGATTGAAGACTGGAATGGCTCGTATACGTCGATTTTTCCGTGTGTGGTACAGGTCTCCAGACAATACAACTGGCCCATAATTTGGTATATCGACATACAAAACTTGGTGACCTGGTGAATGGCCGTAAGCCGACAAAATGACTACTGAACCATCGCAAGAAAGCTCTACGATACGAAGATGAATATCTACGCCAGTCAGTCTTGGGTTCATCAAAACCCGCTGCCAAAAAAACCAGAAGACCTCGATCACGCCAATGCGTTCACCTTGCCTTACTTAGCCAAAGGTTGGACCCTCTTCAGAGGTAAGAATTCGTACACGATTAACACTAATTATCGAATCTATGCGAACGATTTTGGGCCATTGACACAAGGTCTAATGCACAATCCCGTTATTAGCGCCCTACCCACTCTCTATGGCGATGAGTTTGTAAAAAAAGGCCATCTAGTCAAACTATTACCTTCCTATCAAGTAGAAACGCCAGGCCCCATTTACGGTGTCTATCCATCAAAACAGTTTATGCCAAGAAAAACGAAAGAGCTGCTTAACTTTCTTCATGATAAATTTGAACAGCTGCCCTAGCGTTATTGAGCCCGTAACTCGATAACGTTTTTGCTTTTATTTTTGCTTTTGCTTTTGGCGCTGATGAGACGCACTCTTGGGTGCGTTCCTTTCTGATCTGTACCACTAGCGGGGTTGTCTATCGAACTGGTTTCTCTCTCTATGCTGCTTTCAATTTATACGCAAGCTTCAATATATAGGTAGCTTTCAATATATAGGCAGCTTCGCCTGTAAATGTGAAGTACCGGCGGCTCAATTTATAACATCAACACCACTCGTGCGTGTGAACCTGATTTAGGTATTGCCCAGTCAGATTGGCAATATCGCGCGTACAGCGGCAGCAAAAAATTTGAAGACCTAAAAGGTAAACGGGTTAACATTGGTAACCCAAGCTCTGGTCGACGCGGTGCCATGGAAGTATTGATTGCTGACTATGGCAGGATAAATAGCCATAATAAACGAGATATATTAAAAACCGCCCCTTCAATGAACAAAAAACCACCAACTGAGCTTGAATCACTGATTGTTCCGGCGTTTTGTCAAGCCAAGAACCTTGAATGTGATAATATCCGCCACCATAAACTATTTATATTCGACATGATGCGAGTCATTTTCCTAGTGCGTCATCGTCAAAGGTGCAATCTCACCTTAACTATCAACTCCAAAGAGAATTCATCATGAACTTTGATATTAATATGGTTCCTCAGACAATCGATATGCTTCACATGGGTTTAGCAGCATCGAGCTTTCTACTGCTACTTATTGCGGTGTCACGCAAATCAACCGTCATTGAAAAAGTGGTAGAGAAACCGGTTGAAAAAATTGTCGAAGTAGAAAAGCCCGTAGAGAAGATTGTTGAGATCGAAAAAATTGTCGAAGTAGAAAAAATCATCGAAAAGGTCGTAGAAGTGGAATCCAAACTTGCGACCGCTTCAACGGACTCTGCAATGCAGTTCCTTTCTCTTATGCAACAAGAAGCTCGGTTAATTGACTTCCTAAAAGAAGATCTTACCTCGTTTTCTGATGAAGAAGTTGGCGCAGCCGCCCGAGTTATTCACACTGGCGGACAAAAAGTATTGAACGATTATGTTTCATTGACCGCTATCCGCAGTGAAGAGGAAGAGACTCGTATTACGATTGAAGAAGGTTTTAACGCACAGCAAGTTCGTTTGACAGGCAACGTAACCGGTGCGGCGCCCTTTACCGGAACTCTCGTGCATAAAGGTTGGAAAGCAACAAGCATGAACTTGCCTAAACTGGCGAAGAACTACGACGCTTCTATTATTGCCCCTGCTGAGGTTGAGCTGTAATGGACAATACACACATCGCTCGATTCAGTGTTGGTATCGATTTGGGTACGACTCACTGTGTCCTCTCTTACACGGAAAATGCCACGGAATCAGATCCTAGCGTGCAGCCTGACGTTCATGTGCTGTCTATTGACCAACTAACGGCACCGGGAAAGGTTGAAAGCAAAGATCAACTTGGCTCATTTTTGTATCAGCCTCACGAACATGAGATGAACCCAGCCTCAAGAGTGTTACCTTGGTCAACAGAGCCAACCGCACTTGTGGGTGCTATTGCACGCAACTTGGGAGCAAAGACCCCTATTAGACTGATTGCTAGTGCCAAATCTTGGTTATGCCACGGTGGTGTAAACAGACGCGATGCTTTTCTACCTGCGGGTAGCCCTGAAGATGTCGAGAAGGTCTCTCCTCTTAGAGCGACGGAGCTTTATCTTGAGCATTTAAAACAGGCGTGGAATCATACCCATGCTGATGCGCCGTTGTCAGAACAAGATGTTACCATCACTGTTCCTGCTTCGTTCGATCCAGCAGCCAGAGATTTAACCGCTGAAGCGGCTCGTAATGTCGGCTTGAATAACTTAACACTGCTTGAAGAACCTCAAGCCGCGTTGTATTCATGGATCAACAATAATGGTGATGCATGGCGTGAGCAGGTGTCGGTCGGCGATATTGTTCTTGTCGTCGATGTGGGTGGCGGTACGACCGATTTATCGTTAGTTGAAGTGACTGAAGACCAAGGGAATTTATCGCTCAACCGCATTGCTGTCGGTGAACATATTTTGCTCGGTGGTGACAACATGGATCTTGCTCTAGCTTATCGCCTAAAAGTCAAACTGGCGCAGCAAGGTAAAGAGTTGGCTCCGTGGCAGATTCAAGCGATGACACACGCGTGTCGTGATGCAAAAGAAGCCTTACTTAATGATGCTGAGCTGCATTCGGTTCCTATCGTCGTGCCCAGTCGAGGCTCTAAACTTCTTGGCGCGACGTTAAAAACTGAATTAACCCAGGATGAAGTGCAACAAACACTGGTTGATGGATTTTTTCCAAGTATTGATGTTTCAGAGCACCCAGTCCAAAAGCCGCGTGGCGCACTGACACAAATGGGCTTACCGTATGCACAAGATGCGGGTATTACTCGTCACATCGCAGCATTTCTAACCAAGCAAGCGAATGCTGTAAACAGAGAAGCAGGTAACGAAGAGCCAACTTATGATCCATTTGCCAACATGGCTGGGATCCCCGGAATGCCTGACGCTCAAACTGCAGCCGACTTCATTAAACCTACCGCTATCTTGTTTAACGGTGGTGTATTGAAATCTAAACTACTGTCTAACCGCCTACGCGACACAATAAACTCATGGCTCACAACCGCGGAACAACCACCCACAAAGTCTCTGTCTGGTCTTGATCTAGACCTAGCCGTAGCCAGTGGCGCTGCCTACTATGGTTGTGTTCGTCACGGTCAAGGGGTTCGTATCCGAGGCGGTATCGCTTCTAGCTATTATGTAGGTATTGAAAGCGCGATGCCAGCCATCCCTGGTATGGCGCCCCCACTTGAAGCATTATGTATTGCTCCGTTTGGAATGGAAGAAGGTTCCGTAGCT
Organism: Vibrio genomosp. F10 str. ZF-129; assembly: GCF_000287055.2. Classification (GTDB taxonomy): domain Bacteria; phylum Pseudomonadota; class Gammaproteobacteria; order Enterobacterales; family Vibrionaceae; genus Vibrio. The sequence goes on from NZ_AJYQ02000136.1 coordinate 20,900, forward strand.
CAAGTTCCTAGTCAAGAGTTTGGTCTTGTGATTGGGCAACCTGTCCACTTTCAATTCTTTGGTTCGACCACCCGCCGTGATGATGTGGCAGGTACACACCTCGATCATTGGGCACCCGATGAACTCGATGAACTTCCAGAAATTCAAGTGACTCTGCCTATTTCTGAAGGCCGACGTGAAGGTGAAGTGGTTCCTGTGACCTTAGTGTCGCGCGTTACTGAACTTGGCACCTTATGCCTAGAAGCAATAGCGGCAGATAACGGACAAAAATGGCATGTCGAGTTTGATGTGCGAGAAGATTCAGCTTCAGAACCGCTGACACAGTAATCATCAACGGCATCTATTATTGGATGCCGTTTTTCAATCAAAGGTTGGCATATGGCATCCTCTCGTTTTCTTGTTGGTATTGATTTGGGCACAACCAATACCGTTGTCGCTTTCTGTGAAAATACCGATCCATTAGAACAAGCACCTGTATCCTTGTTTGAAATCGACCAGCTTGTTGGCCCGGGTGAAGTGGCGCGACGCCCTTTGCTCCCCTCATTTCGGTATCACCCCGCACCTGGGCAAATCTCTCCCTCTGACATCACTCTTCCTTGGGATGACCAACGAGTCAAAGGCGACATCGACCACCTGATCATTGGTGAATGGGCTAGAGAACTGGGGGCGAAAGTCGAAGGCAGACAGGTATCCAGTGCAAAAAGCTGGCTATCACACCAGGCGGTAGATCGACGTTCAGACATCTTACCTTGGGCGGGTGCAAGTGATGTTGAAAAAATCTCGCCCGTCGTTGCCAGTGCCAGCTATTTGAATCATATCCGTTTGGCATGGAATCATCGTAATCCAAGTAATCCGCTTGAAAATCAGGATGTGGTTGTGACGGTTCCAGCCTCCTTTGATGAAGCGGCACGAAAACTCACTATCGAAGCGGCCAAACTTGCAGGTTTAGGCACGATATTTTTGCTAGAAGAACCTCAAGCAGTTTGTTATGACTGGCACTCTCGCCACAATAAAACCGCAGATCAAGAGTTGGAAAATCTGCCGTTGATTCTGGTTTGTGATGTGGGTGGAGGCACGACCGACCTTAGCTTAATTGAAGCGGATCAATCGACACAATCCTCTTTGGCCCTGAATCGTATCGGGGTTGGCGATCACTTAATGCTTGGTGGTGACAACCTCGATTTAGCCCTCGCTCATTTGGCCGAACAGCGTTTCAATCAAACCAAGAAATTAACAGCGGCAGGGTTGACGAAACTCATTCAACAGACGCGCCGAGCAAAAGAAGTATTGCTATCAAATGACGCGGCTGAAGAAATAAAAATCACCATGCTGGGCAGCGGTTCTAAGCTACTGGGCGGTACACGGAGTGTGAGTTTAACTAGGCAAGAAGTCCATAACATTGCATTGGATGGTTTTTTTCCACTCAGCGACTTCGATCAAACCCCCGATAAACGTCGCGGGGCAGTAGTAGAGTTTGGTTTACCCTATGTTTCAGACCCTGCGATCAGCAAGCATTTAGCTGAGTTCTTATCTCAACATCAGCAGGTTTCTCATTCGGCGCTTTCTCGTTCCGGTGTAAACGCAGGATTAGAGCCGCTTTCTGATTCTGCACCCGCCATTCCTGTCGCATTGCTGCTAAACGGGGGCGTATTTAACAGCGAATTAATCACGACACGTGTAACAACACTGCTTGAACAGTGGCGTGGGGGTCCGATCACGCTGCTTGATAATCCTCACCCAGATCTTTCGGTTGCATTAGGAGCCGTTGCTTTTGCCAAATCAAAACGAGGCGCACAGCTTAAAATTGGCGGCGGTTCTGCTCGCTCCTACTTTTTGCATTTAGAGCAAAAGAACAAACAGCACCAGGCTTTGTGTCTTTTGGCAAAAGGCACAGAAGAAGGGCAAGAGATTCGTTTAAGCGGCCGCAAGTTCTCATTAACACTTGGGGAGCCAGTCCGATTTAATCTCCTAACGTCGACCCACGATACGGTGGCCCAAAATACACAAGTACAAAATGGCGTGCTCGTGGACGTGGATGCCGACCTGTTTTCCCCTCTTCCGCCTTATGTTACAACCCTTGAAAGTGAAGACAGCACGACACTTCATGAAAACCAAAAAGAACGTGTTGAAGTTCAACTGGCTTGTCAACTTACCGAAGTCGGAACCTTGCAACTTGAATGTGTCGGTATGAGCGACGACAAACGCTGGCGTTTGGAATTTGAAGTGCGCAATCAAGCCGTCGATGACCCCGACGCCTCACCACTGAGCTCAAAGCTTATCGAATCCAAGGCGCTGATCACCCGATTGTACAGCGGCAATAAAAAAAGTGCCGACAATAAAGAGATCAAAACGCTGACAAAAACACTTGAAAAGTCACTCGGTAAACGAGACCGGTGGGAATTCTCAACATTACGCCACCTTTTTGATAGCTTGGCCCAGGGTAGAAAACGTCGCCGCCGCTCTGAGCCCCATGAAAAAAACTGGCTTCGACTGGCCGGTTTTGCAATGCGCCCAGGGTTTGGCGATGCAACCGACAGTTGGCGCATGGACCAAATCTGGCCTATCTATCAACAAGGTATTCAATTTCAAAACCACCAAGGTTGGACCGATTGGTGGGTATTCTGGCGTCGGATAGCCGGAGGACTAAACCAAGAGCAGCAAGAAACTATTTTGGCAGACATTGCTAAATTCTTGCATCCCGGCGCGATGAAGAACCCTAAAACTGCCACGACGGCTCAAGAACACGGTTATGAATCGATGGTACGGCTCGCTGCGTCGCTAGAGCACTTAGACGTAGAAGATAAGGTTCTGCTGACCAGTTGGTTTATGAGCAAGGCCATTAATCACGGCCAGTTTGAACAGGCTCATTGGTGGGCAGTAGGAAGATTAGCGTCCAGAACACCGTTATATGGTAGCCAGCATACGGTAATACCTCGTGAACAAGCCGAACAGTGGTTACCAACATTACTCGAACAAAATTGGCAAAAAGAGCCCATGATTGCTTTTGCTTGCGTGATGATCTGTCGAAAAACTGGGGACCGTTTATTTGATATTTCCGACGACTATAGAACCGATGTCATCGCTAAACTAAAGAAGAGTAAAGTGCCGGAATCATGGCTAAGTTTGGTGCAGGAAGTGACCGAATTATCAGAGACAGAAACAAAGAAAATCTTTGGTGATGCACTCCCTCATGGGCTGCGACTCATTAACTAAACAAAAATTGCTCAATGGCCGTGACCATTGCTCTGAGAGTGTTCGATTTGCTAATTATTTCAAAGAAACACTCCACATTCTCTTCGAGTGTGCTAGTATTCGTTTCGGCCTGATATCAGACCTATTTATATGAATGACGTGTTATGTATTTGAAAATCCTCGAGCATCAGCTTACCAGCTTGTTCATGGAGTCTTTCCTTCCATATATCGCAACACCACATAAATGATTCTATTGGCTACAACTGCATTTATATGCGAATTATTTTGAAAATTAAGGAGACATCATGTCTAAAGCAACTGGTAACGTAAAATGGTTTAACGAAACTAAAGGTTTCGGTTTTATTTCTCAAGACGACGGCGGCGCTGACGTATTCGTTCACTTCCGTGCAATCGTTTCTGACGGTTTCAAGACTCTTGCTGAAGGTCAAAAAGTTTCTTTTGACGTTGAACAAGGTCAAAAAGGTCCTCAAGCTGCAAACGTTGTTTGTCTATAAGCTTGTCGATTTTGACAGATTATTGAAAAAGCAGGCCTAGGCCTGCTTTTTTTTGTTTGTCATATTTGAATGGATTCGTTTCGATGCTTTGATGCTTTGATGCTTTGATGCTTGATCAGGACGTCGGTATGTTAGGAATTCAACGCCTTTTCATTGAATTACCCGTTGTTTTTCGAGATCGTGAAATATCGGTTGATGTTAACGACCAAAAGCCTCAAAATGGCGCACTTTTTGTCGCACCTAGTAAGTTATTCCTAGCAAATCTTGCTTTCTATTTCTTATTCACAATAAGAACACATGCGACTTGCAAGCCACTATTCATTTCATTGTTAATTGAGAATCATATATATGGGTTTTACCTCACTCGGTCTTTCTGCTCCAATTTTAAAAGCAATTAAAGAACAAGGCTATGACACGCCTTCCCCAATCCAAGCACAAGCTATTCCGGCCGTGCTTGAGGGAAAAGATGTAATGGCAGCAGCTCAAACGGGTACAGGTAAAACAGCAGGCTTTACACTTCCAATTTTAGAAGGCCTTATTAACGGCCCGAAAGTAAAAAGTAACCATGTTCGCGCACTCATTTTGACACCAACGCGTGAGCTTGCAGCTCAAATCAATGAAAACGTTGTTCGTTATAGCAGCCACCTGCCGCTTAGCTCTTCTGTGGTTTTTGGCGGAGTTAAGATTAACCCTCAACTTATGAGATTACGTCAAGGCTGCGATGTGCTTGTTGCAACACCAGGTCGCTTACTTGACTTATTCAATCAAAACGCGATTAAATTCAGCCAACTTGAAGTGCTTGTTCTTGATGAAGCAGACCGTATGCTTGATATGGGCTTTATCCGCGATATTCGTAAAATTTTGAATCTACTGCCTAAACAGCGTCAAAATTTGCTGTTCTCTGCGACTTTCTCTGATGAAATCAAAGAGCTGGCGAAAGGCCTAGTGAATAACCCTGTAGAAATTTCAGTTAGCCCGGCAAATTCTACCGCAAGAACGGTTGAGCAATGTATCTACCCGGCGGATAAACGCCAAAAAGCACCGATGCTGGTTAAACTGATTAAAGACGGAGACTGGCAGCAAGTCTTGGTGTTTAGCCGCACAAAACATGGGGCAAACAAACTATCCCATTACCTCAACGACCAAGGCATTACGTCTGCTCCTATTCATGGTAACAAGAGCCAGGGTGCAAGAACCAAAGCATTGGCCAACTTTAAATCCGGTGAGATTCGCGTTCTCGTTGCCACTGATATTGCTGCTCGCGGTATTGATATCCCTCAACTTCCTCAAGTTGTAAACTTCGATTTACCCAATATTTCTGAAGATTACGTTCACCGTATCGGCCGTACAGGAAGAGCCGGTGAGGTAGGAAAAGCCATTTCGTTAGTGTGTGCTGATGAAGCCATTGATTTATTTGGTATCGAACGTTTGATTAAACAAGTTCTTACCCGTCATGAGCTAGAAGGATTTAAACCAACGAATACGCTACCTGAATCGAAATTGGACACTCGACCGATTAAACCGAAAAAGCCAAAGAAACCGAAAAGCAACCATGCCGATGGTCAACGCTCGGGGGACAACGCTCGTGGTCATAAGCCAGCAGGAAAAAATAAGCGCCATGTTGGTGGTAACAGCACCGAAAGTGCGACCAATAAACCTAAACGTCGTCGCCAATTTAAAAAACCTGAGCAAAACTCTACTCATCGCTAATCGGTTTTGTGACGGTAGCGATTAAACAATGCGTTAAGAAACTATCGAATAATAGACGGTGAGCATTTTCACCGTTTATTATGAATATTCCTTGCTGCTAAACGTCAAGCATTCGTCACTGTATCAATCAACCTTATCCCGCTTTTACGTTCTTCACAAACTGTCCATGATAGGCACTACTACTCTGTTGTTTAGCTTGGTACATCGCTTTATCCGCCAAATCCAATAGTTCATCTAGGCTCTCAGACTCTGTGGGATAAATGCTCACACCAATACTGCTAGTGACAGATACATCCTCATCATCGAGTGCAATCGGCTTATCCAACTCGGTCAGTAACCCTTGTAGTATTGACTCAATCCGATCTGTACTGTTCAGTGACGTTAAGCACATAGCAAATTCATCGCCGCCTAGGCGACCGATGATATCTGTCGGTCTGCTTGCTTGCTTCAATCGAGTAGCATACGTCAAAAGTACCTTGTCTCCTGCTAGATGGCCTTTGGTATCATTCACCAGTTTAAATTTATCCAAATCAATAAAGATGATAGCGATTTTATTGTCTGAGTTCGACGCTGCACCCATCGCTTTTCCCAAGCTGACATGGAATGCCCTTCGATTGAGAACCCCTGTCAGTGAGTCACGCTCAGACAAATACTGCAATTGTTCGGTCTGTTTTCGTAAGGTTGAGGTTTTTAGTTGAATTTCTTTCTCTAACTGGTCTTTTGTCACGGTGTGCTCTTGAAGTGACCCTTTCATCTCATTAAAAAAGTTCACAATGATAGCAAACTCTTCATCTAATTTAGGGTGGACTATACGGCTTGAAAAATCGCCGGTTGATAGCTTATAAATTCCCGACTTAATCACATTCGACCCGATCCTAAACTGCTTTAAAATGAGCAGCGCTAAAACCGCAACCATTATTGAGAAGAACAATAATATTAGCGCGGTTTTTACAATCGACGTTTCATTGTGGATACTCTGTTTGCTAAGCACATTCGTTTGAAGATGAAACAGTTCTTCTTCCATCGTTTGAACAATCATATTATATCGAGAGTGTAAAAGGAGAATAGCTTCCTCATTAGGACTTGGGCTTGAGTTTGTCGTGTTGCTCAATGACGTTGACAATGAATATAAGTTTATCTCTTGGCGTAACAAAACCGCTAGGCTGTGGTTCATCCGTTTCAAGTTACCAATCGATGCTGGGAAATCCATTTGCTGGCTTAAGTTTTTAGCAAGGTTCTGCTGGGCTATATACACTTCCTCTAAGCTTTCTTGATCACCACGTTGCAAGAAAACCCAAAGCTGGCTTCTCAACATATCAACACGCAACTGTATTTCAAGAATCGTTTTCATTTGGCTATCGCCCAATTGGTGTTTATCTCTAATATTCAGTAATGATGCACTCACCAGCGCCACCAGTAAGAATGCGCTAACCGCCAAAAAACTTAACTTGTGGAGAATAGAATTCATCATTCATAACTCACTGTTCTATTCATGACATGCTCCAAAGCCTTAGGTGAAAGTACGCGTCGATAGTTTGGTAACGCCCGCTCTACTAACTCGGTCTCTATCGCCCACCGAGCTTGAAGCTGCAAGTTTGATAACAGTGCATTGCCAATAGAAAGTCGAAATGTGTAATCTTGCCAAGACCAATCGAGTTGTGTTCTAGGGATATTCAATGCTTTCGCCACAATACTTTTTGCTTGCTCTGGCTGGGCGTGCATCCACTGTATGGCTGTGTTCAGCTGTTCCAAAATAATGACAGAATTGGTCATATGCTGTTCTTCTGACGAGGACCGAGTCAAAAGGTTAAATGTTAAGTTGTACACGCCTTCTAAACCCAAGTTAATAATATCGGGCGACTCTAACATAACGGCATATCCATAAGGTTCCCAAACAGATATAGCGTCTACCCCTCCTGTGATCAGTGCATTGTTAAGTTCATTCGGCGCTAAATAAACACGTTGAACCTGAGCGCGCTTTAGATTGTGAGCAATAAGCAATGAATCAAAATAGAATTCACTGGCACTCGCTTTTACAACGCCCACTTTCTTCCCTTCCAATTCATTAATAGACGTTATTTTACCTTCGCCTAATGCCAACAACTTCAAATCATTACCCGACTCAGCAAAGCTCGTCAGTACAGAAAGATCATCGTGTTTAAAACTCTCAAACATAACCACGGATTCGGAAGCCGTGGCAAAATCGACTTCATTATTAAATAGAGCTTTGGCGCAAGCGACCCCTCCTGAACAAGGGACAAACTCTACATTGATGTGTTTTTGATCAAATAGCTTGAGATGCTGAGCAATAATAAAAGGAGAGGATAAAGGCGTTTGGGAAACGGCAATTTTAATCGGACTAGAATTGGGCACCACACGAGAACTGCTGTCTTGGATAAAAAATACAAGAGCAGTCAGTAGAATAAACATAAAGCCGAGGCCTATTTTTATCTTCATTAATTTAAAACCTACGCCAACGAAAATTCTCATTATTGGATAGGATAAATATAGTAGATACTGCGGTCCTCGCTGGCGCAAATAGTAGGTATCTGCTCATTTGGCTAGGATCATCACAAAAAAGCACTACCTCGGTTAACGTGTAGTGCCTATAAATACATTGATGGCTCTTTAACGGTATAGACGTTTAGCCGAGTTGGATATCCAATTCATTTTGGATCAAGACAATGCACTGGGAAGCAAACAGCATTTTGGGCCCTAAGCTTATTTTTTGCGTGTTTAAGCGCTTCAGGCTATTCCAAGATTTCTTTGGCATGGGAATATGATCGGTCAGCAAAAAACACGCATTGTGAGCAAGTTCAATATCTCGTACAGAGTCACCTTTTTTATCAAGTAGGTAGAGTTGATAAGACTCGGCTAAGCGCTGGATTAAACGCTCAAAACTGACGGTTTCAACACTAATACCTGATTCAACTTGGCGCAATTGCTCTTTTGTCATGCCAACCGAAGCATCAAGCGCACGGGCGATCATATTGATCAACGCTTGTTCGTGAAATCCACCAATATTGTGAAGTTCACTGGATTGAAAACGAACTGTTCGAGAAAAGTCTTGAGTACTTTCGAGAACTAAATACACCTCAACATCATCTCGGTGTGATTGAGCGGTAAAAATAGCATTCATCAACACATGAGCCAAAATTTCGGTATGTGCTTCTTCTCCTACAGAGGCTAGGAATGTGTTTTTATCAGTTGAAGCGGCTCGCGCTCGAACAACAAATGCTCTCATGTTGGTACTCTTTGGCAAATGCGATAGCAATATCGTTATTGCTATCCAGTAAACGGGGAACAAAGGATACCATAGAGATCACGCCCTAACCTATTAGACTCCGACTAAATAGTGCCTGGCGGATTGTACTTAACTGATGGCGCTTAAATAAAAAGCAACTAATGTTCAATCCCCGATGGGTTAAAACTAAACTCGGTTTGCTGATAGACCTGTGCTAGTGATTTACTGCGTGCTTGCTTCTTAGAGCGCTTTTTTTTATCGGTGCACTCTTGCTCTCGCAAAGCATGTTCATGCTCTTTTGCTGAATCGATGAACTCTTGGTTGCTTAAAGCTTCTTGTCGTAAGCGATTCACTCGCTCTAAGGTTTCCCACAACATATCTCACCTCAATTAACACTGTACCTATAAACAGTATAGAAGCTGATTGAGATTTTACAATAAAATACTGTATATAAAATCAGCATTAATATGTATGACACTCACCAGCAGGCTATCTTTGAATGACGTCTGTAAATGAAATCTGTCGATCTCAACGTATCAGGCGAGTGATGAACATAAGATGACAATGAAATGACGATATGTCCGCAAAGGCGAATGAATACAGGAGGTAAATGTGCCAAAAAAGAGGCACAAACGCCCCTTTGATTGACCCGTTTATAGTCACTGGTAAAGGTTTAGGGCGAAGAAAGAATGGTGAATCGAGCTATGCTCTTTGAAATAAGCACCCATTGAAGTTAACACGAGTGAACTGAATATCCTTTAAAGTAGAACCAAACATACTGACCGTAAACATGACTCTCGGTTACTCTATGATGCCATTTTCTATTGCGTATTTAGCAAGCTCTACGGTCGAGTTGAGACCCAATTTATGCTTAATATTTTGCCTGTGAGTCTCCACCGTACGACAGCTAATATCGAGCAAAAGCGCGACTTTTTTGCTACTGTTTCCTTGAGCAACGAGCTTTAATACCGCCTCTTCTCGGCGACTCAATGGGCTGACGGTGCTGCTTGACGGAATCACATTTTCAGAAAATAGAGTTTGAGTAGCGGTTTCACAGAAGTAAGTCGACCCCTGATTAACAGTCTTGATTGCTTGTACCATCTTTTCTGCCGTGATCTCTTTTAGCATATAACCCACCGCTCCGGCTTGCATCACCTTCATAATGTATTCACGCTGATCGTGCATCGTCAGCATCAAGATCTTGGCGTCAGGGAACTCTTCTCTAATCAGACGTGTTGCGTCAATGCCATTCATTAAAGGCATGCTCACATCCATTAGAACGACATCGGGCTTTAGATCTCTGACCTTATCAATGGCTTCAATTCCGTTACTCGCTGTGCCTATCACCTCGATATCTTTTTCTAATTCCAATCGAGCGATGAATCCATCTAATACGACCTGGTGATCATCAACGATGACGACTCTAATAATTTCATTCATAAACTAATCCATCTAAATCCAGCAATACGATTATTTCCGTCCCAAAACCGGGTTCGCTCATCATTTCAAAATCTCCGCCCATAAACTCGACTCGTTCCCGCATATTCCTTAAACCAATGCCACGTGTCTTTAGGATACCATTAACCAGAAATCCTACGCCGTCATCTCGAATCATGAGTTGGAGCATACTGCCCATTTGTTGGAGTACAACCGTTACCTTAGTTGCGTTGGCATGTTTCTCAATATTGTTTAACGATTCTTGAGTGACTCGATACAGTGTTGTTGCCGCCTCTGATTTCAGCTTCCCTTTCTGCATATCAAACACGGTTTCAATCTCCACACCCGAATGAGATCGAAAGTCTTGTAACAACGCGGACAGAGCAGCCTCAAGACCAATATCATCAAGAGCGCTTGGTCGTAACTGATGAGAAATATGACGCACTTCATTAATTGCCGACATCAACGATTGCTGAGATTTCTCAACATGCGTTTTAAGTGACTGATCTTGAAGTTTATGCCCAAGTAACTCTAGATGACATTTACTCGATACTAACAGCTGATTAATACCATCGTGTAGCTCTCTAGCAAGATGTTTCTTTTCATCCTCTTGAAACATCACCGTCTGATAAACAAGTTCTTTCAGGTTTTTATCCGCTAACCGGTGCTCATGCAAATTAATCGCAAGTGTCAGCACGATGATCACCGCAACCGTCACCGCTAGAATCACCATAACCGTGAAAAACGTCGTTTCTATATTGTTCCGGACGGCCGATTGCATCGTCGCGACTTCTTGACTGATGTCCTCAATATAAAGGCCAGTGCCAATCATCCAGTCCCATTTCTCTAGCCATTTTGCGTAGCTCAGTTTGGGTACTATTTCCCCTGTCGAAGGCTTTTGCCACAAATATTGGTGGAATCCTCCCCCTCTCCTCGCTTGAGAAATGAGGGCTTCAATAAGGAAGTCTCCATCGCTGTCTTGAATATGCAGTAAGTCTTTACCGATCAGGTCTGGCTGGATAGGGTGAACCAGGTTAATGCCATTTTCATCATACGCAAAAAAGTACCCGTCGGTGCCGTATCGAAGTCGAGTGAGTATCGCTTTAACCTCTGCTTTTGCTTCGGCTTCATAGAGGTCAGGGTTATTGTAGACATAAGAAATTGCGTCGAAGGCAAGATCCAAACTGTCCTTTAGCGCACTCTCTTTCGCCGCGATCAGACGGTCATAAAAAATTTCGACTTCTTTTTCGCCGAGTTTCTGGGCTTGATAAATAGAGATCCAGCTAATGCTTACGGTAACCAGTAGCAGCGGGATAAGCGTTAATAATATTAATTTAGCTTTTAGAGGCATTCCTTTTCCTCATAGAAAAACGGCTTATCAAAACTTGATAAGCCGTTCTACTGTAACAGTTTGTCACGTCAGGTTGAATTTAAGCGATCACACTATTTCATCTAATCATTAAACTCACGGATGAATCCGCCAGCGAACTCTTCACTGACACAAATTAACCTGCTATTAAGACATGCCATAGAAACCAGGGAATAGTAACAATGACATCAGTACGACAATTTGGATTGCAATAAATGGCATCACCCCTCGATAAATATCCATGGTGGTTACTCCTTTAGGTGCAACCCCTTTCAAATAGAATAAACTGAAACCAAATGGTGGCGTTAAGAAGGAGGTTTGTAAGTTCATCGCGACTAGGATAGCAAACCACGTCATATTAATGCCCATTATCTCAGCGACAGGTGCGATAATAGGAACAATAATGAAACAGATTTCCACAAAGTCGATAAAGAAACCGAGGATTAAAATCACAACCATTGTGATGATTAAGAAGCCCCATTTTTCGCCAGGTAACTGAAGCATCCACTCTTCGACTAAGTAATCTCCGCCAGTGTAAGTGAAGGCCATAGAGAATGCCGTTGCACCTAGCAAAATAGCAAAGACCATTGCCGTCACTTTAACGGTCTCTTTCGCTGCCTCATAAACCATTGAAAAGCTAAATTGTCTGTACAGAATTGCTAACACTATTGCACCAGCACCGCCTAAAGCAGCCGATTCAGTGGGTGTAGCAATACCCGCAAAAATTGACCCTAGTACAACGATGATCAAAGCCAATGGAGGGATGACCGCTTTTAACGCCGTGATCACTTCATCTTTACGGCTAATCGACTCATCTCGCTCCATCGATTGCGCAGATTCAGGGTTGAGTTTGGCGTAAATAAGAATGTAAACAATGTAAGCGCCAACAAGAACAAAACCAGGGCCAATCGCAGCACTGAATAAGTCACCAACAGGGACACCCAATACATCACCAAGTAAAATCAGCACTATCGAAGGCGGAATGATTTGACCAAGCGTACCCGAGGCACAGATGGTTCCACACGCAAGACCTTTATCGTAATTGTATTTAAGCATGACAGGGAGTGAGATAAGCCCCATCGCCACGACTGACGCTCCGACCACACCGGTAGACGCGGCCAATAATGCGCCGACTAAGACGGTAGATATTGCAATACCGCCTTTAATACCACCAAAGAGTCGGCCCATCGATTCGAGCAACTGCTCAGCTAAACGCGTTTTTTGTAGCACTAAACCCATGAAAACAAACAGGGGGACGGCCATTAAAACGGTGTTCTCCATGATTGATTGGATTCGATAAGGCATGAAAGCAAACATTTCAATGCCTTCCGCCCAAACACCAAAGATCAGTGCAATACCGCCAAATGTGAAGGCAACAGGGAATCCCAGCAACAGTGCAAACAGTGCAACAAAGAACATTACTATTCCGATCATAACAATATCCTTTATTTAGTAGAGTGGATTAGATGAGGGTTGAATATCTTATTAAGCGAGTGCAAAACAAGACCCACTCCGCTCACTGCCATAAAGAAAAATGACAATGGAATAATACTTTTAATGATCCATCGGTAGGGTAAACCACCGGGATCCCCAGAGGTTTCTCCGAGTGCATAACTCTCTTTAGCGAAGTCCACGCCGTACCAGGTAACCAAAAGACAAAAAGGAAAGAGAAACAGAAAGCAACCAGCTAAATCAATGATGGCCTGAGCTTTGTGGGATAAACGTTCATAGAATATGTCAACGCGAACGTGCCCCCCTGCTTTAATCGCATAAGGCACGCCAAGCAGGAACACAGCAGAAAATAAATGCCACTCCATCTCTTGAAACGCAATCGACACGTCATTGAAGACATATCGCATGACTACGTCATAGACGACATTGATGACGAGTAAAATGAATAACATGCTCGATAACCATCCAAGCATATCTCCAATTCGATTAAATATTCGTTCGATATAAATTAGGCTTCTCATTCCGAACTCCATGGAATTTTGAAAAGTGCGCCACTTCATCCGTAACAAGGTTACCTATGAGTGGCGCTTAATAATAAGTGTTTCTTGGGCTTCTTCGATGCGATGGTGTTTCCATCGCATCTATTTGGGTTTTATTTTGCAGCTTGGCTGTTCAAGTAAGCTCGGTGTGAAATATCTGACCATGGACGAACCTGATCAATATACGCCGCTTGTGACTCTTGGATTTCTTTTGCAAGTGCATCTTTATCCGCATGCTCTTTTAGTAGACGAGTGTTCGCCTCTTCCAAAGCTGAGATAACTTCTTCTGGGAAATCTTTTACCTGTACGTTCGGGTACTCTGATTTAATCGATGCCCAGTTTTTGCCACTTTCATGCTTAGATTGGGTGTACATGTCGTAGGCTGCTGTTTTCATTGCCACTGTTAAGATAGCTTGAAGATCTGCAGGTAATTTTTCCCATGTACGCTTGTTCACTAGGAATTGAAGTTCCGTTCCTGGCTCATGCCAACCTGTGTAGTAGTAAGGTGCAATTTTGTGGAAGCCCATACGAAGGTCTAGTGAAGGTCCAACCCACTCAAGAGCATCAATCGTACGACGCTCAAGAGACGTGTACAGTTCACCCGGTGCGATGTTCGTTGGTTTTGCACCTAGCTCTGCCAATATTTCACCGGCGAAACCCGGAATACGCATTTTCAGACCTTGAAGATCTTCAACCGAGTTAATTTCTTTTTGGAACCAACCACCCATTTGAGTATCGGTATTACCACCAGGGAACGACATCAAGTTATGTGGAGAGTACACCTTCTCCATCAACTCCATACCGCCACCGTGGTAGAACCAAGCGTACTGCTCAGTAGGAAGCATACCGAATGGCATTGACGTGAAATACAAAGTATTCGGTACTTTGCCTTTCCAGTAGTATGACGCGGAATGCCCCATGTCATATTGACCCGATTTCACCATATCAAACACGCCCAGAGGCGCTTTGTGTTTATTCGCAGAGTCTATACGGATCTGTAAACGACCGTTTGACATCTCTTCTGCCATTTTTGCCATGTTTTTCGTTGCATCACCGAAAATTGGGAAGTTTGCACCCCACGTCTCTGCGAGCTTGAGGCGGTAAACTTTTTCTGCTGCAGTGGCTGAAGTTGCCATCATTGCTAAGCAGGCAGTGGCAATCACTGTACTGTTTTTCAGTACTCTCTTTAGAGAGCAAGTAATAAGACTCATATCTACGTCCTTTGTTTAGTGGTAGCCATCTAGGCTTATGTCGTTATTTAGCATTAACCAAACAGGAAAAAATAGAATCAGCGAGAACACGCAATAAGAATTGAGAGGAAAGCGGGCGTTAAACTTTGGTGGTACGTATAACTACGTAGGATAAAATTTAAAATCCCTAAAATTCAATAACTTGATTTTTAACCCACATGACAATAATGAGAGATTACGTAGGTAGATACCGAATCGAATAGTTATACATTTGTTCATAAGTTGTGACATGTGTATATGCACTAAAGAGAATCCGTGGGGAATCGGGGTGTAAAGGGGAAGATTCGGCCAAAGATAGTGAAAAATGACAGACACAATAAGATGATGATAAACAGATAGAAAAAAGCCTCGCAAAAGCGAGGCTTAAACTTTAGAAACAAACCGATTAAACAGATTTATAGATAACTTTGTTACCCGCTAACTGTTCTTTTTCTACAAGGTTTTCTTCCAGTAGTTTTTTTAGTGCGCCTGTCGCCCAAGAAGCCGCTTTTGCTTCTTCTTGACCAGCGGCAAGGCCGATACCTTTCGGGTTAATACCTTCGGCATTGCTAACAACGATGTCTAATACTTGTTGCTGTTTAGGTGTTAATGCAACCTCCACTGTTTTCGCAACAACCGCTTTCACTGGTGCTTTTACTGCTTCTTCAGCAACAGGCTTCGCTTTTGGGGCTGCTTTAACAGTGGCAACTGTCGTTTTAATGCGCTTTTGCAGTTTCATCTGCACTTTACGCTTATGAGCAAGTCTCATCGAGTATTTCTCCATTTCACTGCAACGATACAGTGGTGAAAATTTGAAGCGCGATTTATACCAAAAAAACGCACCTATTTGTAGGGAATTAGCGATATTGTCGTTGAAAAATGCGCTCAAACCCAACTATGGCTATAATTTAAACAGTCACATTGCCCACTTAAAAGAACCACTGATTATCTATACATAGGTCAATAACCAGCGATGAAAATGCAGAGCCAGCACCTTTCCAATCATAACCTCGATAACACATTGGCTTCTTTTAGGCCCGCATTCATCGTCGTGACGATGGTATATTTGATCTTAATTTACTGGTTTTTGAGTGTAAAAATCGCGACGATCATGGTTATCACCACCTTAATCATTGCTATTACAAGCTATGCACTTATTCAACGCTCTAAGGTCTCCTATACACTCACAGCCACTCACTTTCAACAACATTTGCACAAAGGAGGTTGGGTGGTTAGATGGAGCGACATAGAAAAAATAGATCTGTGTCATATCGAAAAAAGTGGCCTTCAAATACCGCTCCCCTGGATAGGGATAAAATTGAGGCACTATTCCCCTTACCTCGACAGTATATGCCCTAGAATCGCGAGCGAGATACTCTTGAGCCAACGAGCACTGCTGTATACCGGGCTCCGTAATATGCAAGATAAGCGCGATTCCTCAATTGGAAACAAGCCCTTTGAGGATCTTGTTTTAGACTCCTCACCCCATACGACCCAATCAGGAAAACAGTATGATGGATTAAGGGCGATGCTGGGTAACCGAATGGCTCATCAAAGAGCTGCACTTGGGTTTGATATTTTTATCTCGACTAATGACTTGGATAGAGATGAAGGGAGTTTTGTGGGATTAACTCGACGGTACTTAGCAGCCGCCGAGCCCAATATACTTGACTGATTTAACGATAGAATCAGTACAGTGGCATTTCATCGGCAACAAACGGATTAGAGACTCGCTCTTTGCCAAATGTCGATGAGGGGCCATGACCTGGGATGAAGGTAACATCATTACCTAGAGGCCATAATTTTTGCTTAATCGAAGCAATCAGCGTGGCATGATCACCTTGAGGAAAATCAGTGCGGCCGATTCCACCCGCAAAAAGAACATCCCCCACAAACGCCAACTTGGCCGCCTCACTAAATAAAACCACATGCCCCGGAGTATGACCTGGCGTGTGCAACACGCTTAATGTTTGATGACCCACAGTGACCGTGTCACCTTCATCTAGCCACTGATTTGGTGTAAAAGGTTCTGTTTTTTCAAAGCCAAACATTTGGCTCTGCCCGACTAAGCCATCAAGCCAAAAACGATCGCCTTTGTGTGGCCCAATCACTTCTATACCACCCAACTCTTTTGCTAATGGCTCGGTTCCACCTACGTGATCTAAATGACCGTGAGTAAGAACCAGGCGAACAACATTCACACCGAGTTCTTTGATCATCATAACGAGTTGTTTTACATCGCCGCCGGGATCAATCACTACGGCTTCCATCGTATCGTCACACCAGACAATAGAACAATTTTGTGCAAAAGAAGTCACCGGAACAACTTGGTACTGAAGAGACATATATCTACCTTGGAACTATCGAAATTGCTCGAACTATGACACTACCACTCGAGATTTTCAATGCTTGAACGGCTCAAATCCACTGAGCAAAGAGAACACACTAAACCCAACTTCTGACCGGTCCGGTATCGATGTGAATGAAATTACTTTTAGGATAATACCCAACACCGCCGGCTTTGAGACTCATTGCCGCTTCACGGACATCTTTCAAATTGACACCATGGAGCCTAAAATCCATGGCTTGACCTAGCATATGGTAGCTCTTTTTTGCGACGCCTTTAGAATTAGTACGCAAAGCACTATTCGTTGCAGGGGAACGATAACCTGAAATGATCTGAACTTCCGCTTGAGAACCAAGCAGAGATTGAATCTGTGTAATTTGATCAAACAAACGTCGATCCATTGGATGAACTTCGTTACGTCTAAAATCTCGACACAAATGACTCAAGCGGTCCAGCTCCCCTTCCACGTAGTCAATCCCATTAAAATAACTCGATTCCAGACTTTCTCCAGTATGTAGGTTATTCATAACAAGATGCCTTGGCTGATCGGGATACGAGGCCTGAGCTAAAGAAGGAATGCCACTCGCAACAACAATACTGCTCCCTGCCAATTGGATAAAACGACGACGAGATAAACTCAAAATATTAACCTTCACATACACTGCCCAATGATTCGAACGTGGACATTACCTAACTAGAATATGAAGTTCAAATGCATAAATCATGCTAGAAGCGCTTAAATGGCTCTCTATTTTCGTTTACTCTCTGACCAATATACAGATTTTGTAAGCGGGCACTAAATTGTAAAAAAATGGTAAAGATTACCCTTCGGTCTGTGGTTGCCGATTTTGGCTCAACGTGTCGTATTGATAAATGTCATCCCGATACTGAACTTGGCCAGACTCAACCCAAACTGTTTGATAGATAATATGAACCGGAATTCGCTTTTTTAGGGGAATGGCATGAGTCGTTGACTGATCATTTTTCCCCGCATCAGCCATATCCATGCCTTGTGTTGCCAGTAAGGTATACGCAAATTTGTCCGCATGTTCCACTCTTACACAACCTGAACTAAAGGCCCTGACATCCTTGGAAAATAGGTGTTTACTTGGAGTATCATGCAAAAATATAGCTCGCCGATTAGGAGTATTAAATTTATACAACCCTAACGCATTTCTTTTTCCCGATTGCTGACGCATTTTATACGGGAAAGTTTCTGGGGTGACCTCTGACCAATTTATCTCAGAGGGATTAACCGTCGACACCGCATTCCATCGTTCAATGATCTCTATATTATGATTAGTGAGGTACGTCTTATCACGCTTTACCTGAGGCAAAATATCCTCAACCATAATTTTCCACGGTACATTCCATGTTGGATTTAAGATCAGAGAATCGAGCTTGGTATGCATAACCGGTGTTTTCCGAGAGGTTTTTCCGACCACCACTTTTGACTGAAAGACCTCTTCACCTTGATACCAATAGCTCATATCAAAACTGGGGACATTGACCAAAATAACCGTATCTCGTTGCATTGGCCAAAGCCTAGATCGCTCAGCATTTAATGCGAGCATTGATAATCGAAGTGAAGGATCCATATTCAGCCACTTCATTGTTTGATGGCCAATCATCCCATCCTGTTTTAACCCATGGATACGCTGAAACTCTTTGATAGGCCAGATCAATGATGCATCGTACCAACTGACATCCTTTCTAATAGATTTGGTATCAATATTGACGACATTAAGACGCAAAATGAGTTCGTCACGATGTGATAGCTTATCGCCGACTTTCTTTAATCTATTCTGGTGGTATCTCGGCAGCTCTGTGTGTTCAAATTGTTTTAGATGTTGGTAAGAACCACTGATCTGACGATAATCTTCATTGGACGGCGTATAATCATCAATAAATTCACTAAGCTGATTAAGCTCAATGGAAACCAATAATGAGTTTGTCGCCTCTTTGGTTGGCGCCGGCAGTGAACCCGTTAGAGGTTGATTAAAAAACCAAGATTTGCCCATCAGAGGAGCTTGCTCAGCGTAGCTGATGTAAAGGAGTAACGTGTCGGTCGCTAGCAGATCATACTCAAACCAGCGATTTTGAGTTCTAAACAGCTGTAGTTGCTGTAATCGCTCTGAAAACAGTGGGCTAAACCCTGCCTTATCGATCATTTCCAACTGGAGTTCGAGTTTTTTACTTTGCTCTACATCAAACCAAATCAATTGGTCATCGTTTTCTTGATAAATGTCACTCAACAATTCAGGGTATTGAATCAATTGATAAGTCGATGATTGTGGCTCTAGCCATGTTAACTGTTCAAAACGCTCAAGGGCGAGAGATGGCAGCGATACAAGCACGCCCAAAAACACGGTTAGAACTTTAATTATCATACCCACATGCTCTTTTTTAAAATCAAATTTTTCTTTCTTAAGCCAAAGTATGGCAGATAATTGAGAAACTGTATGAGGGTGACAAAGCAAAACCGCCTCATAGTTTGAG
>NZ_AJYQ02000137.1:0-17626 GCF_000287055.2 Vibrio genomosp. F10 str. ZF-129
CGAACCCGATGTATCGCTCCAAATTTAAAGCCCTAGCAGAAATGCTAGGGCTTTTTTCATTTTAAAACTCTCAGTAATATCGACCAATCCCACGTAAAAATGAAAGATGATAAGCTTTCATCTGCTCTCATTCTTTTCTAATGCTTCGATTCATGGACTGACTGATCCCTGACGATTTCCCACTTGTAAGCACTGTAATTTCACTGATATTCACGACTTTGGGCGTAGAAAGGTTTTATTTGTGTGAGTTTGCTTCCAGAATCCGTGTCTTACAAGTCTTTGAGCCTCTGGCTCTACTTTTTTAGCTTGTCTATTCACTGGTGCACTACGAGTAAGGGATAATAATGAAATTAAAAATGATGGTCTGCGCCGCACTGATCACGAGTACATTGAATACCTATGCGAGCGATACGTCGTCGCAAGAGTATCATTATGGGTATCAAGGTTCTGACACACAGGGACATTGGGGAATTATCGAAGGGTTAGAGTTTGATGAGCAAGTAGAACTTTACCCGGATATGCTTCCAGACTATATCAAAGTTCTTTATACAAAAGATAACAAGATAAGCTTTGATACGCGATGGACGTTCAGTTCTATCTATGGCATGTATCCAGACGTGTGGGATGCTTATCCAAATACCGACACCGAAAAAGGGCGACAAGAAGCGCTCTATGATATTCGAAACAACGTTGCTTGCCAAACCGCATTCAAAGCGACGCAAGCGGCTGATTATGCTGATTCAGACGCTGATGGAGAAGTTGCTAACCTAGAAATGGAATCTTGTCTTCAAGATGGTAGTTTAAAGAACTACCGTATGCGGACATATATCCCAACGACTCCCGGCGCAACCTATGCTTTCGAATTCAAATATCGACAAGTAACGCCAATTGACGATTCTGGCTCTGCTGGTTTATGTCAACAATATCACGCTTCCCATGGTTACGGCTTATACCACAATCTTTACAATTATTTTTCTGGGCTGAACCGTCACTGGGACACTAATGGATGGAATAAACCTTGGTGTAAAAATGACGATGATAACTCTAGTAGCAGTGACAACGATGTACTAACAGGGCGGATTGATTTTTCGGGTTATGGACGTAACTTTTACCGTCTTTATCAAGATAATGTCCTTGTTAAGGCAAAAGGTTTTGTCTGGCCAGGCTCTGCCCATTTAGGCTGGGGTTATGTGAATCGCTCCTACTCGGGCCTTGGAGTAAGAAGCCGTGCGAGTAATGGCTACTTCTTATCTAACGAAGTGGATTATCGCTTTGCGAGACAGCGAGGGGTGTCGGAGCGCTTGAGCTTTGATTTACTTGAAAATATTTCGTACCAAGCAGAAATTGAATTCTCCCACTTTTATGCTCAAGAGCAAGAGAAAGGGATTGCAGAATTTTATCGCAACGGTATCAAAGTCTCATCTCAGCCGTTTGCTTCAAACAGCGCTGGCGGTCAATATAAAAAGGCCTTCGATGTTGTGGAAAATGGCTTTGATAGAATCGTCATAAAAGCCTCGAATAATGGGAATCCATACTGGCGTGGTGATAACAGCGATTTAACAGTAAGGGCGATTACATTTTCAGATAAAGCATCAGAAGCCCCTAATTTGTTCGTCAATATAGATTGGTCACTTAACTATCTGACAACAGAAGTTGAACCGGATGAAACGCTGGATCAAGGGTTCAAAACGGAAACCTTATTTGTTAAAGCAAGCAAATATTACACATCACTGACGGTTAACAAGGAACATCTACACAACAGTAATGAAGTTCTGTTACGTTCAATCGCCGTTACCGAGTTTGCCAGCAACCCAAGACAAGCACAGTGCGAAGAAGTCTACCCAATTAAAGGAGATGCTCAGACATTTTGTTTAACCGGAGACAAAGCTCCAGAGCTTTTTGGCTGTGATTTGAGCCAAGCCGTTATCGCTTGGAGTAAAGGCGTCAGTGATACTAACCATGGCGATCCAAACCGCAGTACCAAAGAGAATATTCTGCACAGTGACAACGATAAGTTTTTGTCTTTGGGTAAGGCTGGGAATGTAGAGCTGCGTTTGCGTGAACAGGGCCACATATCAGCGTGTCCAGTATTTGGTAAGGCGCTTTCCTTTAATGAGGTTTCTTCAACCCAGTTTAACGAAGTCGGCTTAGTGCGAGTAACGTTAACACGTTGTGAAAACAAGGAACTGAATTCAGGACAAATACTGCTGACTAACGATTTAGATAGCGGGGCGAAGATTTTTAATGCCGAACAACCTTTCTCGTTTAGCTTTGGTGAAGGCTTTGAAGGATGTGCAATTTCTCAAATAAAAATTGAAGATGCATTGAATGTCTATTGGAGTGGAGCTTTAGACCCATATGACGGTGATGGCGTTGATATCAATGCCATTACACTTGAGTAATTCATAACTCAATACGCATATGTACATGAAAAATAGAGAGTATTTACTCTCTATTTTTTTTGTCTATTCATTGTTCAAACACCGCATTTCGATACGACCCATAAGTTTTCTAAATAAATCTCAACAAATCTCTTGATCTGCTCAATGAATTAGATATTATGACGATGCGTCAAAAATGACGTATCGTCATAAAGGTAAGGTACATAGATTTTGCATTCGTGTTACAATTGCAGCGTTAAGTGGTTTGACGAAAACGGATTGAAATAACATGTTTGGCTTTAACTGTAAAAAAGATGGTAAGAAAGAGTCGCAAGGCTGTTCTTTTGGTTTGTCCAAAAAACAGAAAGCGATAGCGGATAGAGAAGTCGAGTTAACTCTGTTGGCTAAATCTCTTGTTCAAGAACAAGGATTTAGTAATTTAACAATGGACAAATTGACGTCGGCTAGCCCGTACTCAAAGGGGACTATCTACAATCATTTTTGCAGTAAAGAAGATGTAATTTTGGCCCTGTGTATTCATTCGTTAAAAAGTGAAGCGCTGCTGTTTGACCGAATTGGTGATTTTGAAGGGAATACTCGGGAACGAGTGATTGCACTGCATGTTGCGTATCGTATTTATGCTCGTATGGAGCCGGTACTCTCAACGTGCGCCATCATGGCTAAAAGCCCCTGGGTATTAGAGAAAGCATCACCCGAGAGAGTCGCCGGATTAAACGCGCTCGAAGAGATGGTGATCAGCCAGGCCGATGAATTAGTCGGTTTAGCCGCTGATGTGGGTGATCTCAAATTTTCTTCAGGAATCGGCTCTGACGCGATAGTATTTGCAAACTGGTCCATTGCTTTTGGTTCCAATGCATTGACGCAAAATGCGTCTAATAGTCATTGTATCAATCGCTTACAAGACCCGTTTTCAGTGCTGCACAATGCAAACATGTTACTTGATGGTTTAGGTTGGAAGCCTCTTTCTTCGGAATGGGATTACCGTAAAACTTGGCGTCGAGTAGAAAGTGAATTATTCAGTGAAGAAGTCGAGTACTTAAACTCTGTTGGTCGTTAAATTCATACGTATCGATTAAAGCCCATGTAATAGTGGGCTTTTAAATCACCATTTATGACGATTCGTCACATAAGGTTGGGGTTACCCCATGCTCTTATTGATGCATTAGTGTTGCTATTTTCGGAGTTTTTATAACTTCGGTGCTTAAGCCAGATTGATCTGGTTTTTTAATGGCAATAAATGACGAAACGTCACAAACGGAGACTGTGATGAAACCATCGAATCCACCGCCTAACAACATCAACGCTTGGTTTACACTACCAACCAAGTTTACTTTTTGGGTGATACTCACCACGTTATCACTTGTTGTCTTTGCGGCTTTAGGGGCAAAGAACCTCTATTTTAGAGGCGACTACAATATCTTCTTCGAAGGCTCCAATAAGCAGTTATTGGCGTTTGAAGAAATACAAACAACGTTTACCAAATCAGACAATCTCGCCATCGTTATCGCACCTGAGCAAGGATCGGTATTCACCCCCGAAATACTAACCCTGGTCCAAGATTTAACCAATGATGCATGGCAAGTTCCTTACTCTAGCCGTGTCGATTCGTTAGCAAACTACCAACATACAGAAGCAGATGCAGATGACCTGATCGTTGAAGACCTTATTTATGAAGGTTACGCGCTTACCGATCAACGTATACAAAAAATTAGGCGTGTTGCATTAACAGAGCCCGCTCTAGTGGACTCACTCATATCGAAAAAAGGCGATGTCACGGTTGTTAATGTGACGGTTCAACTGCCAGAAGTGGACAAAACGTCTGAAGTGCAAGAAGTCATTGTGAGCATCAACCAAATGGTGGAACGCTACCAAGCACTCTATCCCAATGTTGAGTTCCACAAGGCTGGCATCATCGCGATGAATAACGCGTTTATGCAATCTGCTCAGTCAGACACGGCTACCTTAGTGCCTGCCATGCTGATGGTCATTTTGGTCTTTTTAACCGTGATGCTTCGTTCTGTATTCGGTGTTCTGGCAACGCTTGTCGTCATTATTGGTTCTGTTGCAGCAACGATGGGGCTCTCTGGGTGGGCGGGAATGTTTATCAGTACGGCCACCGTAAATATACCCACACTGGTTATGACACTCGCCGTTGCCGATTGTGTCCATGTCATTGCGACAATGCGTCATAACATGCAGAGCGGTTACTCAAAACGATACGCTATTGAGCAAAGCGTTGCGGTTAACTTCATGCCTATTTTGATCACATCAGTCACCACTGCAATCGGCTTTTTGATGATGAATATGTCGGATTCGCCAGTACTCAGAGATTTTGGCAATCTAGCGGCCCTAGGCGTGATGATTGCGTGTTTCTTGTCGATGACACTGCTACCCGCCATGCTTAAGTGGCTTCCGATGAAAGTGAAAGAAAACCAGGCAACAGCGTCTAATCGATTCATGGATAAACTGGGTGATTTCGTTGTGAAGCACCGTAAGCCTCTGCTGCCGATCTCGGTGGTATTCATTGCCGTCACTGCTGCATTGATTCCGTTAAATCAGGTCAATGATGAGTCGGTAAAATATTTTGACTCTCGAAGCGAATTTCGTCGAGCTGCGGATTTTATGGAACAGCGCATCAGCGGAATGACCAATATCAGCATTGCGATCAAAACCGATGAATCTCAGGGCATTGCCGATCCCGTCTTTTTACAAACCGTGGGTGACTTTACCGATTGGCTACGCGAGCAACCGGAAACCGATCACGTAGCGGCACTATCTGATGTTTACAAGCGCTTGAATCAGAACATGCATAACGATGATAGCCGCTACTATAAACTGCCGCTCGACAGAGAGCTGGCGGCTCAATACCTATTACTCTACGAAATGTCACTTCCCTATGGTTTAGACTTAAATAACCAAATCAATGTCGACAAATCATCGATCAAAATGATGCTGACACTCGATAACTTGGGAAGCGTAGAGCTTGTTGAAATAGAAAGCCGAATCTACGACTGGTTTCGTCAAAACGCGCCTCAATACCAAGTGGTCGCTTCAAGTCCATCATTGATGTTCGCCCATATCGGCGAGACCAATATGGCGAGCATGTTATCGACACTACCCATTACTCTGATTTTGATTTCAGCCCTAATGATCTTTGCATTGCGATCATTCCGCTTAGGCATCATCAGCATCATTCCCAACATGGCACCAGCGGCGATTGGCTTTGGTTTGTGGGCTCTCGTCTCTGGTGAAATCAACTTAGGGCTATCTGTTGTTGTCACGTTAACACTTGGCATTGTCGTGGATGACGCGGTCCATTTCTTATCGAAATATCAGCGTGCACGTAAGCAAGGAAAAAACGCGGAAGAAGCGGTGAGATACGCTTTCCATACCGTAGGCAGAGCGCTTTGGATTACAACCGTTGTCCTTGTCGCTGGGTTCTCCGTACTGGCAATGTCTTCATTTAGATTGAATTCTGACATGGGGTTACTGAGCGCGATGGTGGTGTTTATCGCATTGGTGGTGGATTTCCTATTTTTACCAACCTTGTTGATGCTGTTCGACAAAAAAGACTACCCAAGCCAAGACGTACTGTCGGAAAGGAAAGAAATACGAATCACTAATAAGCAAGTGACAACGAGCTAAACCCTCTTAATACCGTGGCTAAATACGCTAGACGTTGACGAAATTTAGCCACAGGTAAACCTGAATTAGAACGATACGAAGGAACGAACAATGAAAGCGTTAAACAACATAAAAACACTAGGCATTAACACGGCAGTCGCACTCTCACTTGTTTTAGGCGCTTCAATGCCTGTGACCGCGAGTGAAGAACAAGGACTAGAGATAGCAACCGAGAGAAAACACCGAGATGAGGGTTGGGGCGATTCTGTTTCAACGATGGAAATGCTACTAAAAAATGCACAGGGCGAAAGCAGCACACGCTTAATGCAGCTTAAATCTTTAGAAGTGAAAGACGATGGAGATAAAGGGCTGACGATTTTTGAAGAGCCACGAGATGTAAAAGGCACGGCGTTTTTAAACCATTCGCATACCGTGGGTGCCGATGATCAATGGCTTTACTTACCGGCGTTAAAGCGAGTAAAACGAATCTCGTCGCGTAATAAATCGGGGCCATTCATGGGCAGTGAGTTCGCTTATGAAGACCTTAGTTCGTTTGAGCTAGAAAAATACACGTTCAATTATTTGAAAGATGACACGATATCAGGAGAAGAAACGTTCGTATTAGAGCAGATTCCAACCGATAAAAACTCTGGCTACACCAAGCAGATAGTGTGGCTTTCAAAGCAAGAGTACCGCCCTTTGAAAGTTGAATTCTACGATCGCAAAGATGCGCTACTAAAAACACTGACGTTTACCGACTACAAACAGTATCTAGACCAATATTGGCGCGCACATACGATGGCTATGCAAAATCATCAAACAGGAAAAAGCACCATACTGACGACCAGTGAGATGACATTCCAAACGGGATTGAATGAGAGTGACTTTCAAAAGAACACACTGAAACGCATAAGGTAGCCATGACATGAAAAGGATGAACACATCGCTACGCCAATTAGGTTTGACTATGGGTATGGTGACGAGCATTGTTGTCTCGCTACAGTGTCACGCAGTGGAGCTGGGTGGTCAGGTCAATATCGAGCACCGCCAATACATGTCAGATGGAGCGCAAGGACAAGATAAAGGACAAACGTCTTTAGTGGTTGCGCCCGATCTTTATTGGGAGTTTGATGGAGGAAGCAGTTTCAGCTTTACCCCTTTCTATCGCCTAGACAGCATGGATGAAGAAAGAACTCATGGTGACATACGTGAAGCGCTTTATCTGACCTATTGGGACGACTATGAGTTAAGACTTGGGGTTGGCAAGGTGTTTTGGGGTGTGACTGAATCGACTCAACTGGTTGATGTGGTCAACCAGACCGATGCGATTGAATCACTGGATAGAGAAGATAAGTTAGGTCAGCCAATGATTCATTTTAGTTCGATAAAAGAGTGGGGCACAGTAGACACCTTGATACTGCCCTATTTTAGAGAACGAACATTTGCTGGAGTTGATGGCAGAATCAGACCTACCGTTCCTGTTTCTAGTGACGCCATTTACGAGTCATCGAGAGAAGAAAAACATATCGATGTGGCGTTGCGTTACAGCAAAATGCTAGGGAACTGGGATCTTGGATTAAGTTATTTTAATGGCACAAACCGAGATCCTTATTATCAGTTTAATCAAGGACAAGTCAGCCAAATCAAGGTACAGCCTTATTATGCTCAAATGAATCAGGTTGGCTTGGATGTACAGGGCATTGTCGGAGACTGGTTATTAAAACTAGAGTCCATTTATCGAGATAGTTTTGACCATCATACCGGCTTAGTCACCGGGTTAGAGTACACCGTGGTTGGCCCATTTGATTCTTATTGGGATGTGGGGTTAATTGCTGAGTATCTTTATGATAGCCGCGGAAACAATGCACAAACCCCAGGACAAAATGATCTTTTTGCCGGAGTCAGATTCGCGTTAAATGATGAGGATGGCACGGAATTGCTCACAGGCATTACTCAGGATCTGGATAATAGCGATGTCTATAGCGCTAAGCTGGAAGCGTCGAGTCGAATCACCAACCAATTGAAATGGCGATTAGATGCGTGGGTCTTTGAAAATGAAACACCAACGGACTTGCTGTATTTTGCGAGAAACGATGATTTCGTTGAAGTTTCTCTAGAGTATTATTTCTAAACGTATGTGTATTTTAGACAGAGCATTTGATGAATGCTCTGTCATTTTTAATGAACGACAATTTTTATAGTTCTTTTGTCATCCACACATCGCATTTGCTGTGAATGGTTCCATCCAAAGGGGCGTCTAAATGTTTGAATCCCAGCTTCTCATATAAAGAGATAGCTTGAGTCATATTTGACAACGTATCTAAATAGCAGTGAGTGTAGCCCAATGATTTTGCGAATTGCAAACACTCAAGGGTGAGCTTTTTACCCACACCGAGTCCGCGGCCATTGGACAGCAAGAACAGCTTCTTAAGTTCACATGTTGTTTTAGAATCGCCAAAGGGCGCAACTCCGCCACCTCCGACAATTGTGTCATCAACACAAGCGACTAAGTATTGGCTGTGCCTATCTTCAGTATAATAAGCGCTCATATTGGCAACTTCTGCATCACCAGGTCCGTAACCTTCACCTACCGCGCCATATTCCCGACCGACTTTGGCTATGATCTGTGAAATTTCAGTGTCATCTTCGGGGCGTATTTTTCTAATAGTCAACATGGGTTTTCTGTTTCAAATAGGTATCATATGGATTCAATGAGGCTGAAGGCGTGCATTTTCAATCTGAGTCGTCGATTTTTTCTACATTACATGAAGATAAGCACAAATCGATTTGGCTTTAGATGCCGCTTTCGCTACTATGTACAGCTATTTGAAAATGCCCAAGAATCCCTTGCTGGGAACCTTATGGACACTACCACTTATGCCTTCTTTTACAGATAGCCATAGGTAGATGAGGAAACGATGCAACATCTAGAAGAGATTATTGCTAATGCTACGGCCGCGATTAACGCTGCTGAATCGTTAGTTGCACTCGATGAAGTGCGAGTTCAGTATTTAGGTAAGAAGGGTGAACTCACTCTTCAACTACAAAGCCTAGGTAAACTTCCACCTGAAGAGCGTCGCACTGCTGGTCAAGAGATCAACAAAGCGAAAGGTGCTGTTCAACAAGCGATCGTCGCTCGTAAAGACGCACTACAACGTGCGGAGCTTGAAGCGAAACTGGCTGCAGAAACCATTGATGTGAGCCTACCAGGTCGTCGCATTGAGAACGGTGGTCTTCACCCAGTTACACGCACAGTTGAGCGTATCGAACAGTTCTTTGGTGAGCTTGGCTTTAGCACTGAGTCTGGCCCTGAGATTGAAGATGCATTCCACAACTTTGATGCATTGAACATCGCAGACGATCACCCAGCTCGTACTGATCACGATACTTTCTTCTTCAACCCTGATCTAATGCTACGTACGCACACTTCTGGTGTTCAAATCCGTACGATGGAAAACGGCAAACCGCCTTTCCGCTTCATTGCTCCGGGTCGTGTTTACCGTAACGACTACGATCAAACTCACACGCCAATGTTCCACCAAGTGGAAGGTATGTTAGTTGATGAGAACGTAAACTTCGCACAACTTAAAGGCATTCTTAACGATTTCCTTTGTAACTTCTTTGAAGAAGAAGTTGAAGTGCGTTTCCGTCCTTCATTCTTCCCGTTCACAGAGCCTTCAGCTGAAGTTGACGTGAAACGTAAAGATGGCAAATGGCTCGAAGTTCTAGGCTGTGGCATGGTTCACCCTAACGTACTTCGCTCTGTTGGCATCGACCCTGAGAAATACTCTGGTTTTGCATTCGGTATGGGTGTAGAGCGTCTAACGATGCTTCGTTACGGCGTAAATGACCTTCGTGCGTTCTTCGAGAACGACCTTCGTTTCCTTAAACAATTCAAGTAATCCGGGGCAGTCAAAACTATGAAATTCAGTGAATCTTGGCTACGCGAGTGGGTTAAACCTGCAATTAACAGCGAAGAGCTAGCTCACCAAATCACTATGGCTGGTTTGGAAGTTGACGATGTAGAACCTGTTGCAGGTGAATTCACCGGCGTTAAAGTAGGTAAAGTGGTTGAGTGCGGTCAGCACCCAGACGCAGACAAACTACAAGTAACTAAAATTGATATCGGCGAAGAAGAGCTGCTAGATATCGTTTGTGGTGCATCTAACTGTCGTCTTGGCCTAACTGTAGCAGTAGCAACCGTTGGCGCAGTACTGCCTGGTGACTTCAAAATCAAGAAAGCAAAACTACGTGGCGTTCCATCGCACGGCATGCTTTGTTCTTTCTCTGAGCTAGGTATCGACGTAGAGTCAGACGGCATTCTTGAGCTGCCAGAAGGCACAACGCTAGGGTTGGACGTACGTGAGCTTCTTGAGCTTAACGACGTAACTATCGACGTAGACCTAACAGCAAACCGCGCAGACTGCTTCAGCATCCGTGGCCTTGCTCGTGAAGTTGGCGTACTAAACCGCGCAGACGTTACAGAGCCAACAGTTGAAGCTGTTGCAACAAGCATTGAAGACACAGTATCTGTTGAAATCAAAGCAACTGATGCTTGTCCACGTTACCTTGGCCGTGTGGTTAAGAACGTAAACGTGAAAGCGGAATCTCCAATCTGGATGCAAGAAAAACTGCGCCGTTGTGGTATCCGTTCAATCGACCCAGTTGTAGACATCACAAACTACGTGATGCTAGAGCAAGGCCAACCAATGCACGCATTTGATCTTGCTAAGATCGAAGGCGGTATCGTGGTTCGTCTAGCAGAGCAGGGCGAAAAACTAACACTTCTAGATGGCAACGAAGCTGAACTAAACAGCAACACGCTTGTTATCGCTGACCACAACAAAGCACTAGCCATCGCGGGTATCTTTGGTGGTGAAGAGTCTGGTGTAACAACTGAAACTACAGATGTTCTTCTAGAAGCAGCATTCTTCGCACCGGATCACATCCGTGGTCGCGCACGTGCTTACGGCCTTCACACTGATTCTTCTCTACGTTTCGAACGTGGTGTTGATTCAACGCTTCAGCTAGCCGCTATGGAGCGTGCAACACAGCTTCTAGTTGAAATCTGTGGTGGTGAAGTTGCGCCAGTAAACGGCAGCGAATCTGAAGCC
Source organism: Vibrio genomosp. F10 str. ZF-129 (assembly GCF_000287055.2). GTDB lineage: Bacteria > Pseudomonadota > Gammaproteobacteria > Enterobacterales > Vibrionaceae > Vibrio. The sequence continues at coordinate 11,141 of NZ_AJYQ02000137.1, forward strand.
TCACTTCCTAAAGCAAACGTAGTTGCTCTACGTCGCGCTAAGCTAGATAGCCTACTAGGTCACGAAATCCCATCTACAGACGTAGTGGAGATTCTTACTCGCCTAGGTTGTGAAGTTGAAAGCACTGATGCTGGTTGGACGGCAACGTCTCCATCTTGGCGTTTTGATATCGCAATCGAGCAAGACCTAATTGAAGAAGTAGGTCGTATCTACGGTTACGATAACATTCCAAACCAAGCGCCTAAAGCGGCACTTAAAATGAATGACCACAAAGAAGCTGACCAACCGCTTAAGCGCGTTCGTGACCTTCTTGTAGACCGTGGCTACCACGAAGCAATCACATACAGCTTCGTAGAACCAGAGCAGCAAAAATTGGTTGTACCTGGTGTTGAGCCGCTAATCCTGCCATTCCCAATCTCTGCGGACATGTCAGCAATGCGTCTTGGCCTAATCCAAGGTCTACTAAACACCGTTGTTCACAACCAGAAGCGTCAACAGTCTCGCGTTCGTCTATTCGAATCAGGCCTACGTTTCATCCCTGAAGCAACGGCTGAAAACGGCATGCGCCAAGAAATGATGCTTGCGGGCGTTATCTCTGGTACTCGTGGCGAAGAGCACTGGGACATTGCAACGAACACTGTCGATTTCTTCGATCTTAAAGGTGACCTAGAAGCCGTTCTAGAGCTTTCTGCAAACGAAATCGCATACAGCTTCAAGGCCCTTTCTTCTGAAGCAAAAGAGCGCAACCCAGCACTTCACCCAGGTCAGTCAGCAGTGATTATGGTTGACGCTGGTTTAGAAACAGAAAGGGAAGTGGGTATCATTGGTACTGTTCACCCAGAGCTAGAGCGTAAGTTTGGTCTTAACGGCCGTACTATCGTATTCGAAATCGAATGGGCAGCTATCAACACTCGCGTGCTTCCAGAAGCAGTAGCCGTATCTAAGTTCCCTGCAAACCGTCGTGATATCGCCGTTGTTGTTGACGAAGCAGTCGCTTCTGGCGACATCGTAGCAGCGTGTATCGCAGCGGGTGGCGAATTCCTAACAGGCGCTAAACTGTTCGACGTATACGTTGGTCAAGGCGTTGAAGAAGGTAAGAAGAGCCTAGCTATCGCACTTAGCCTACAGTCTGTAGAGCGCACACTTGAAGATGCAGACATCGCTGGTTCAGTAGATGCTATCGTAGCTTCAATCTCAGAGAAATTCGGCGCAGCACTTCGCGACTAATCTCTTCTGATAGATAGAAAAACCAAAGGCCTCGCATTGCGAGGCCTTTTTGTTTTTGTTCCAAAGGAGTAGGTTCCAAAGGAGTAGGGGCTAGCTCACTATTGGACATAAACGTGATACATATAACTCTAATTTAGTAATTGATGAATAACTTTAAGTATGGAAAGTCTCTTAATGCGGCGTCCGGTCTGACTGGAGCAGATAAAAAGCTATTTGGTGAGGCTTTACCATACAAGGCTCAAGCTAGCCTTGTATGGGTTTTTATACTTACAATACAGGTCAGTTATTCCGTTAATGGTATCAAATCAATAACTTTTTCACCCTGATAGTGATGTACTTCAACAGTTTCTTCCCCAGTTAAAAGGTTGATAGTTACAAAGTCATCATCAAAAACATTGTTTATCTTATCCCAATAAGTCATGAATGGCGCAGATAGGGATAATGAATCCCCTATTTGCTGAGTTGAAGGTAGCGTAACTTGATGCGTAACTTGTGTTGCCCCTAGCTCCAAAGAGCTTCCACCATACTGACTTGAACTATCATCATTATAGGTTACGCCAACACAGTAGACATGGTTATCTTTAACAATTTTACTATCGTGACCACCTGAACGCTGAAGCCTAGTTGTAGTTTGACTACTCATATCCCACACTACGCACCTATCACCTATGATAAATCGGTTATCAACAACGTCGAAAACATTGTAGCTATTACTAAAATTGTTTCCGTCAGTTGGCAACTCGAGTTTATCTCCAAACTCTCCTCCCGTAAGAAGCTCCAAGTGAGTATCACCTGTCGTTGCCATGTATAATACTCCGTTGTATCTAAATGGGGTGTCAATATAACTATGCGACCAGCTATCTTTGATTTCACCATTAGAAATATCAACCATATATAAAACGTTTCCATAGGCTTCTGGGTTTATATATAAGGTATTACCTTCTAGTCGAACAAAGTTATGTGGCTTCCACCAACTAGGCTGTGAATTTGGAAATAGTAACTCAATATTTGCTGGGATATCTCTAGTTGGTAGATTGAGCTTATATACTCCGTTCTCACCGTCGATAGAAACACTTAAAATAGGGCTCTCTGTATCGTTATATTGAGATTTTGCCTTTACAACCATTAGTGGCTGTTGATTCAAGGCAGAGCCTCTTTGTGGGATAACGCCATCCGGAAACGCATGAAGCTCATTACCTGACTTCAAAAAATACAAAGTTTCAGTTTGAACGTATTCACAGTCAGAAAATCTAGTGGGGGCACTTAATGCAACCAAATCCCAATCATCACTTATTGCATCAATACTCAAAATATCTACTGGCGGCAGATTTAAACACTCTAAAGGTGGCTGAATATCACCCTCTGGCATAGTATCTATGATGACTCCGAAGTCTGGGTTTACAGGCTCTACATGATCATGGAAGGTAATACCAACAGACATTTTCGAAGAGGCTATCTCATTATCAATTTTAACTCTACCCAGTGACTTAAACTCTTTTAGATCTAAACTTTTATATACAACATCGCCGGTTGTAGGGACGTTAGGCGGGGTTTCATCAGGTGATGAACTTCCACTACCACAGCCAAACATAGCAAAACATAAGATACATGTAGAAAGTGTTTTCGTGTTCATTTGGTGCTCTAAGAATCAAAAAATGAACGCGAATTTTAAACGTTTTGTAATCGTAAAATCAGAATATTGCTTATTCCCATTTTACAATTGACTTTTACTCATTGTAGCGGTTCAGTAATTGGGCCACACAGATAGATGAGGAAAAGTAAGCCAAACGACACTTTGATGAAGAGCGTGATCAATCAATCGCAGCAAGGAATGGGGCAAACGTGATGTAGAGAAATCTTAGCTTCTTTGGTCTACGATCTTGGCTAGTTCACTTATATCCATGGCCTTTTTCGTCCTGTGGATCATTGCATGGCAATTGGCGCAAACGGGTACAAGGTCATTTATCGGATCAACCTGATACTCTACTCCTATCTGTGAAATTGGCACCAAATGATGAACTTGAATATAGCCAGTACCAATTTCACCATAGGCTGAATAAAAATCAAAAGAGCAGACTTTGCAAATCATTCCATGATGTTCGATGCAAGCTTTACGTGCTTTGGCATTTCTCTCATACGCATTTACTGTTATTGTTTTTACTGCTCCCTCATAAAAGAAACCTTCTAGCTTTTCTTCATCAGGGAAATCAGACAAGAGCTGATTGGTTGGTATTCCGACATATTCAAATACCGCAGCACGCAACATTTTCACGTCAGAAACGATCCAAAATGGTAAATCTTGTTTGCCTTTATTCTTGTTTAGTTGGGAGAATCCATCTTGTTGTCTGCCAACCAAGCCTGACATGTAACTACCCATTCGCCTTTCTAAGGACTTACCAGATAACCCAATTGAAAATCCATTTGAGCGCGGAGTAACCCAAAGCGTCTCACCTTTAAGCCCCCTCAGCGCCATATTAGTCGGTTTTTTTTCTTGTTGATGAAAGTGAACAGGCGTATCTGGGTTCCTACGAACAATTTCTTGTTCAATAGACAAAAGTACTTGTTTCAATGATTCCAACTTCATCTTGTGTCTCCCCCCCGTATCAATTTTGCTTATGCGATTATGGGTCAAAGGGAAATGTGGTTCTATCGAGCGCAACACGTTTTGGGGCAAAAATGAGTTAGATAAGTCACCAGCAAGGGAGAGGTCTTTATCTAAATGACTATTGACCTGTCTACAACATCACACTTTTGGTATTCATGGCACTTAGCACCATGAATACCATAGCTCATGATTCATTGGTTAAGTACGGTATTGCGATATCTCACCATGGTGAGCAAATTGCGTATGGCAAAAGTGGCAGTGGGAATACGGCGCTGATCTTCATTCACTGTTGGAGCTTAGATAGTAGCATGGCAGTGTCAGGTCTTGCCTTTTGCTTACAGCCAGTAAGTTTAAAATAGTGAATTGCTCATCTTCTTTGCCAAACAAAAACGGCCTAGCTATTAACTAGACCGCCTCTATCAAAAAGGCAAAACGCAAGAGCTAACCCCATCGTTTGGTTTATAAAGCCTGGAATATCTCAGGTTATCGCTCACCTAACACTTCAAACTCATCATAAGTAAGTCGAGAAAGGCCGTCCTCTTGAACCTCCCACAACTCTTTATGAACAACACCAAATGCTTTGTTCATGGTCCAGTCTGTGGTTAGGATGTAGCCAATATCGCTCTCTTTTTTCCATAGAGTATTGGTGTAATCGACGCTATGAAAGCCTTGAGTCATAAGGTTTTGCCAAAATGCTTGGATTGCTTCTCTACCTTCAAATGTTCCAAATGGTTTTGCTACCATAATTGCGTTCTCTGCGTATTGCTCGGCGCAACCTGCGGCATCTTGACGATTGAATGCCTTTTGCCATGCAGCGATACCAGCTTGTGCTCGTTCAAGGTTTTGTTGTGTCATAGTACGTTTCCTAATAATGATGTTTGTTTATATCTCTATTCTAAGAGTACAATTAGTAAAGAAAAACAAAACTAAAAGAAATGAATGTTCTTTTAAAGAGAACAATACGAGGTGAAGATGAATTACCGATTACGCCTAATGTCTATGTTTGTGCAGGTAGTGGAGTGTGGTTCTATCTCTAAAGCCGCAGAGAAATTAAAGCTGTCCAAATCAGTAGTCAGCACCGCGTTAAAGCAGTTGGAAAAAGAGCTAGAGGTGTGTTTGTTGAAAAGAACGACACGAAAACAAACTTTAACTCCAGCTGGTGAACGTTTTTATCTGCAATGTGCGCAAATGGCTAAGCAAGCTGAAATGGCGTGGTTGGAAGCGTCAGAGTTTAAGCAAGTTCCTGCGGGTGATCTGACAGTAACTGCACCTCATGCTCTGATGCAATCTATCGTGCTCCCAGCTTTGACAGAGGTCTTTGCACAACACTCTCAGGTTAGCCTTAATTTCATTAGTGATGACAAGCATGTTGACATTATTCAGCAAAACATCGATTTAGCGGTTCGTGTTAATGAATCAAAAAGTTCGAATTTAAAACAGAGAAGGGTGGGACAGTTTCAAGACCGTTTGTGTCAGTCTAGCAAATTGGTGGGCAGCCCAGAGTCATCTCCCTATATCGCTCAACATTGGCAAGCTGACGCAGTCGTTCACTCTTTTAGGAAGAATGAAACAGTTCATGATATTGAATTTGTGATTAAGCACCGTGCGAACAATGTCTATAACGTGCTAAGTATGATTGAGCTTGGTTTGGGGGTTGGAGTTATCCCTGAGTTCTTGTTAGATAGTACCGAGTTAGTTTATCCTGTCGAAAGTGCGGTGCCGTTACCCATTAATTCAGTTTATGTACTGCATCCTTATCAAGCACATGCACCGATAGCAATCAACATAGCGACTCAAGCCATTGAAGCCAAAATGGCTCAAGTAACTTCTAATTAGCCACTCAAAGCATATTTACTCTCCTGCCGAGCTTGCCTTTAGCTACTCAATTTTTACTAAAGGTATTAAAAGGACACACACTGTAAAGAAGAAAACAACATCAAGATTTTGCGCAACCTCAAGATTCTAGTCACTTTGTAAATTCGGTGTTCGTTTTAGGGTTTGTCTGGTGGAAAATTAGTTATGGCTCATCGCATTCAATTGTTGTCAGGCTAAAGTGAGCCTTTCACCATCAGGAATTGACGAATAGGGTTATTCATTTGGGCTTGGTTATCATATGAAAAGAAAAAATAACTGTCATTCAACCATCTAACCGGAATAGATGTATTCGCTTTTTGTTTAAGTTGCTTCTGGCGGGCTCTATCATGCAGCTACAACCTACCGCGGTATTGCGATGACGTTCCAGTTCCGTACACGCTTTTAGCCAATGGCGTTGGTTTACATTGAGCCGTTGCAGTATCGGCGGCATGCTTGATTCTAAACTAGCCTTGCTCTCTCGAAACTGGCGCGCAGTCCAATCCACCAGTTCAATGTAATCCATAAGCCGAAACGGAATACCCTCTGACTTTTCATTGGCTGGATTACCGATAAATGGATGCAGGCAAGGGGCGGTTTCTTGCTGGTTGTTTAGTGCCTCTAGTCTGGCTTGAATCGAGGTAAACTCTGAAGTCTCTGGTGTGCTGGCAATACCTGCCCTTAACGGGTTTAAATCGACATATGCCATGGCTGCTGCCAACGCTGGCTCGTCTAGCAACGCCTGACTTTTAAAGCGGCTTTCCCAAAAGTGCCCTTTGCACCCCTCTTCTCTATTAGCTTGG
>NZ_AJYQ02000137.1:17636-17864 GCF_000287055.2 Vibrio genomosp. F10 str. ZF-129
ATCGAGCAAAGCCTGACTTTTAAAGCGGCTTTCCCAAAATGTCCTTTGCACCCCTCTTCTCTATTAGCTTGGCAAGCAATATCAAAATTGAGTTCTTTCATAAACCAACTGAGGCTCCATAGCCGAGAGCGCCAAGCGTCTATGATTGTCAGACAGGCCTCCGTTTCCACGTCACTGGTTAACGGCCCAGATAACCAACGCGAGACTAGACTGGGGAGTTTGTGCTCT
>NZ_AJYQ02000137.1:17874-60479 GCF_000287055.2 Vibrio genomosp. F10 str. ZF-129
AGCTTCCGTTTCCACTTCACTGGTTAACGGCCCAGATAACCAGCGCGAGACTAGGCTGGGGAGTTTGTGCTCTTGTTGCCAGCGTTCGACAACTTCATGATTGGAAAGCGCTTGTGCTTTGTCGCGATTGATATGCACCACCAGATGATAATGGTTACTCATAATTGCGTAAGCACAAATATCGATACAGTAGACTTGAGAAAGTGCGTATATTTTGTTCTTTATCCACTCGCGGCGATGCTCAAAGCTTTGCTGTGTTAGCGGGTCAATTCCACATAAGAAGCTGCGCCTAACACAACGTGAAACACAGTGATAATACGGTGTGGCGTCCACGGATATCTGTTGTTTTCTGGCTGTCGTCATCATCGACCTGAAGTGGTGGTTAACCCACTCAGAATATAAGACCAAACAACAACAGCAACACCAATCACCCAGACTTCCAACGAGTCTATCGCCAAACCATACTTTGCTTACTTAGAGTGTGTGTCCCTTTTAAATCGCAAGAACGAGTCATTAACTTGCCTGAGTCTGATGATGATGCCTTTCTCACCAGCTTCAAAGCTGAGTTAACGAAAGATGAGTTTATCGAGATCAATAACATGTTAGATAACTGGCTGTTTAACAAACTACGTGAAAGACAAGCGTTTGATGGTCGAAGTTACGATGAGGTGAAGCCCTATAGATTTGGTTTTATGGGAGCGCAGGGTGAGTTTCATGGGCAGATGCCACCAATATCGAATTTAGTCTAGCGGAATATTAGTGATGAAAGCGATTAAAGTCAGTGAAGTAGGGCAGCTGTAACCGTTCGATAGATAAAACAAGGCCTCGCGATTGCGAGGCCTTTTTGTGTTCCGACTAAAACTAGATATTAATCGAGCCTAGCGAAAGCTTGGGATAATCGCCGGAATCCCCGGTAGAAGGCCAACCAATGCCATCACACCACTTAGCACAATAAACATAATGCCAGGCAACACCCAACGGCTCATTTTACTCAGTTCACTGCTGCGTTCTTTACAACCGACTAACCCTAAGTTATCCAACAGCATGGTGAGAGCCCAGCCAAATGCAGGGTTAACGAGCGCTGAAGAAAATACGACAATCGCGGCAGACTGTGTGGTTTTCCCTTCACGCGTCATTTCCATGCCAGCTTCTAGTAATGGCACAAATACCCCAACAATGAGCGCAACACACAGTACCGGTTGCCAGATAGCTAAATCCATTGGGTAACCCCAAACTGCGGCGATGATACAAAACAGAGCCGTCAGCAAAGCGCCAGCAGGAATAGGGCGTTTAGCAATCGCCGCCGGTACGATATAAGTACCCCATGAAGACGTAAAGTTAGTACCACCGAGCAGAGAACCGAACGTTTGACGAATTGAAGCCGTGGTCATGGTGTCGTCAATGTTCATGTGTACTTTTTCGGTACGTTCTGGGTAGCTGATTTTTTGAAACACTTGGTGCCCTAAGAAATCTGGCGACCACATAGCCACGGCTAAAATAGCAAACGGCAATACCACCATGAAATGTTCAATTGTCGGTAAGCCTAGCATCCAGCCTGTGTTTTCTCCCCACCAATACATAGGGTTCATGTTGGGTAAACCTGGCTCGGTTTGAAAAGAAAACGGGGCACCCATGGCAAATGCTAACGTACCACCCAGCAGGCAACTAAGCGGTACGGCTAGCCAACGCTTACGAAAATGTTCCAATAAAGCGTATAAAATAATGGTGCAAAAGATCACGACAAAAGCAATATGGCTCATGCCTATTCCCTCGGCCCACGCGAACAGCTTCTTAACTTGTGAAGCGGTTCCAACAAAGCCGAGGTAGAGCAGTAAACCGCCACATACGCCTTTACTGGTGAGGTTGGCCAACATGCTGCCACCTTTACTGATGGCTAAAATTAAGCCAAAAGCGCCAATCAACAACCCAAAGGCCATAGGGTGTCCGCCTGCTGCAACGACAATCGGAATTAAAGGAATGAGTGGGCCGTGTGTACCTGCGAGGTTCGCGGTCGGCAATAAAAAGCCAGAGAAAAGAATGATGAAAACAGAGGCGATGAGTAGTTCATAACGGACATTTTCTAAAATGAAGCCTTCATTTAACCCTAGCGCCCCGGCAAAGGTGGCTGCAATGGCACCCACCATCACAATCTTACCAATGGTCGCCGCCATCGCTGGGATGGTATCTTCTATTTCGAATCGATAATCTTTAAACGGCAAATTGGGACGCCAGCGTTTAGGCGACATGATTTGTAATTCGTGTTCTAAATACTGTTCGCGGGAATCAAATTCCGATCTTGGTTTATGTTGCTGTTCATAAGTGAGTTCATCCTCATTGGCTTGAGGCTTATCTGTTTGTATATGTACGGACTCTAAAGTACTGCTCATTTTGATTCCTTTCGTTCACACTCTAAGGCGTGTTATTCCAACAAACGTTATTGACTCACGCAGAAGCGCAAACAATGCGTCAACTTATAATTAAAAATTCATTAACATTTAGTTGCTAGTACCTTATATCAAACCCAAAAAAACAAATAGTCTCAGGCAGTTAGACATTAGTCGTAGAGTACGATGACTGGCGATAAACAGGGGGGGAGGGCTTGCCTGTTACCTAGTAAAAAGGTGGTCTAGTTTTTAGCTAGGCCACATTTGTTTAGAGAGGTAAGGTGAACAGGTTGCTAATCAAATTTTGTGGCGAGTACGAAAAGGCAAGACTTCGTCTGCAGCATTAACTTGTGTATTGTTAATGTGGAATCAAATGATTCGTGTACAAATCAATTTCTGGCATTTTCGGTCTATTTAGTTCATTAAACACTCTAATGAGTTTAAATACTTATTAATATATTCGCTAAGGAAAATACTGTTTTGGGGTGTGTTTTATTCCACTTTAATTTAAGAGATTGATTTATTTCGCTTTTGTTTGGTGGCGAATATTTTTTTTGTTAGCTGCTTATGGATTATCTCTCTTTTTTACCGAACGCAAGCCCTTGATTTCCACCCGTTGATTGCTTAGAGTACTAACTGTTTTGGCTTAGGTGACCATTTGTAAGCGTAAATAATAGTTAGATAACTAAGAAAGGATTAGATTACATGGATCCCATACTAGAAGTTAAGGGACTGTACAAGGTGTTTGGTGAAGACACCGACCGTGCTTTTACAATGATTAATGAAGGCGCGGACAAAGATAAAGTTTTCGAAGAAACAGGTCTAACGATCGGCGTTAACGATGTTTCTCTTAGCATCAAAGAAGGCGAGATTTTCGTCATAATGGGACTGTCAGGATCTGGCAAATCAACCCTAGTACGCCTTCTTAACCGCTTGATTGAACCTACCCAAGGTAATGTGCTTCTTCGAGGAAAAGACATTGCCCACATCTCAGAAGAGGAACTCCGCGAAGTTCGCCGCAACAACATCTCCATGGTTTTTCAAAACTTCGCTTTAATGCCACACATGACGGTTATCGAGAACGCAGCGTTCGGTCTTGAGCTCGCCGGTGTCGAAGTTGAAGAACGGAAGCAATCAGCGTTTGAAGCGTTGGAGCGAGTCGGTCTTGGCCCGTATGCAGAATCTTACCCTGATGAACTGTCTGGTGGTATGAAGCAACGTGTTGGTTTGGCTCGTGCTCTAGCTTGTGACCCAGATATATTGCTGATGGATGAAGCCTTTTCTGCGCTTGATCCTTTGATTCGTACTGAAATGCAAGACGAACTCATTCGTCTTCAAAATGACGACAAACGAACGGTTGTTTTTATCTCACATGATTTGGATGAAGCGATGAGAATCGGTGACCGTATTGCCATCATGCAAAATGGTGAAGTGGTTCAAGTCGGTACCCCAGACGAAATTCTTAACAACCCAGCGAACGATTATGTCGAAGCTTTCTTCCGCAGTGTTAATGTAGCCAGTGTTCTTACTGTGAAAGACATTGCGCGTAAGAAACCCGCTGCGGTATTTAAAAAATCAGAACACGACGGCCCAGCGTCTGCTCTACAAATTTTGATGGATAACGACCGTGAATACGGCATCGTTGTTGATAAGAGCAGTCTTTATTCCGGCATTGTTTCTATCGACTCCCTTCGCAAAGCTCACAAAGAGAACAAATCACTCGTCAGCGCGCAGCTCGATGATGGATTGACTCTCAACCCTGATTTACCAATCAATGATGTGCTTGGTTTAGTTGGTGGTGTTCCTTACTCAGTTCCTGTTGTGGATGAGCAAGGTAATTACTTTGGCGTGGTAACTAAGTCACGACTGTTACAAACATTGGATAAGGGGTAGATCATGTCGTCTGAACAAACAAACAATGATCCATGGTCGCAGTCTGCACCTGCCGCTCAGCCATCAAGTGATCCTTGGGGGCAAGCGGCTGATACCTCTTCATCAGCGGGTTGGCTAAGCAGTGAAACGGTAGAAGCTACACCTTTCGATCCACTTAACCCTTTTGCTGAAGCAGTGCTGCCCGTCGACACATGGGTTGAATCTGGTTTGAATTGGTTAGTTGAACACGGGCGACCGTTGTTTCAGGCAATTCGCATCCCTATAGATTTAATTTTAAGTTCATTTGAAACTGCCTTAGTGTCTACGCCAGCCCCGTTCATGTTGATCATTTTATTTTTGGTCGCATGGCAGTTTTCAAACCTCAAGTTGGGTGTGGTTACAGCCGTTTCCATGACTTTCATCGGCTTAATTGGCGCTTGGTCTGAAGCGATGACCACACTTTCGCTGGTTATGACATCGGTATTCTTCTGTTTATTGATAGGTTTACCTATGGGGATCTGGCTCGCCCGAAGTCATACTGCCGCCAAATTTGTGCGTCCAATTCTGGATGCCATGCAAACTACGCCTGCTTTTGTTTATCTCGTACCAATCGTTATGTTGTTTGGTATTGGTAACGTACCGGGTGTGGTAGTTACCATCATATTCGCACTTCCGCCAGTGGTACGTTTAACCATCTTAGGTATTCAGCAAGTCCCGGAAGAGTTGATCGAAGCGGGTCATTCATTCGGTGCAAACAAAAAGCAGATGCTATACCGAATCCAGTTACCACTTGCACTACCAACCATAATGGCAGGTGTGAATCAAACACTGATGTTGTCGCTGTCTATGGTGGTTATCGCATCAATGATCGCAGTGGGTGGTTTAGGTCAAATGGTCCTGAGAGGTATCGGCCGTTTAGATATGGGACTGGCCGCTGTGGGTGGTTTAGGTATCGTTATTCTAGCAATCTTGCTTGACCGCATTACCCAAGTGCTAGGGGTAAATGCAGGTAATACAAAATTACGGTGGTATCGCATGGGGCCTGTTTCTCTTGTGCTTAATGCGATTAATCGCGGTAAAAAATCAGAACTACAATTGAGGAAAAACACCAATGAATAATTCATGGAAGAGCAAACTTGCAGTTAGCATCGTTTCTACATTAGCAGTATCGACTAACGTGTGGGCAGCAAGCTTACCGGGTGAAGGTGTATCTGTTCAGCCCGTTCAATCGTCTGTAGCGGAAGAAACATTCCAAACGTTGATTGTCAATCGTGCTCTAGAGGCGCTAGGCTACGATGTGAAATCAACCCAAGAAGTGGACTATAACGTAGGTTACACCTCTATCGCAAAAGGTGACGCGACCTTCCTAACAGTAGGTTGGTTCCCGCTTCATGCTGATAAATACACAATGGCGGGCGGCGATGACAAATTCTACCGTGAAGGCCAATATGTCAGTGGTGCCGCTCAAGGTTACCTTATCGATAAGAAAACGGCTGAAAAATACAACATCACTAACATTGGTCAACTGACTGATCCAAAAATCGCTAAGCTGTTTGATGCTGACGGCGATGGCAAAGCAGATCTGACGGGCTGTAACCCTGGTTGGGGTTGTGAGATGGTCATCGAACACCAAATTTCGGCATTCAAATTGGACGATACGGTGACTCATAATCAAGGTAATTATGCAGCGATCATCGCAGATACTATTTCACGTTATAAGAAGGGTGAATCAATCCTTTACTACACTTGGACGCCTTACTGGGTGAGTGGTGTCTTGGTTCCTAACGAAGATGTAGTATGGCTAGAAGTGCCATTTTCTTCACTTCCAGGTGAGCGTTCGGACGTAGATACTACTTTGTCTAATGGTAAAAACTACGGCTTTGAAATGAACTCAATGCGTATTATTGCCAACAAAGAGTTTGCTAAGAACAATCCTGCAGCAGCTAAGCTTTTCGAAATCATCAAACTTAACATCAACGATGTTAGTGCTCAGAACATGATGATGAGCAAAGGGAAAAACAGCTCTGCTGATATCGAAGCACACGTTAATGGTTGGATTAAAGCAAACCAAAACACGTTTGATGCTTGGATTGCAGAAGCGAAGAAAGCCGCACTGTAGGTTTGATTTTTTCAGGCCTAGCTAACACTCTAATTGGAAATGATGAGCATGTTTAGCGGAGTTACTGAATCACCTTTAAATCAAGTGACATAGCGGTAACAATACTCATAAAAAAGCCAGTAGTCCTAATTGGGTTACTGGCTTAATGTATTCCTTTCCTTTCCTTTACTTTCTTTGTACCTCTCATAAATATCCCAGTCATCAGCGTTACACTCTTTTCTTGGATGAACACTTTTCTTGGATAAACAGGAGCAGATCTTGCTTTGCCAAACACTATTTTTGTCATGCAAACGAGAAGTGATAATTTCAATTCAGATTTTGGGGCGTACGCATTTTAGGATAAAAAATGTTTCAAGTTGAGCGAGTAACTGTTTGGAAATGGCACAGAACTACCGCCTTTAGCCACTCAATTTCTGCTACGTTCAGCCTCCTGATAGTGTTAGAATCTGCGCATCAGAATTATCGAGAAACTAGGTATTTATAAACAATGTTTATCCATCACGTTAACGGCATCGACTGGCTGGTGATTACCGCTTTTGAAGAACTGAAAACGATGTTTATCGAAGATGCTGGTCCAATCCCATCTTACTTCTCTACCGCCAGCGAATTGAGCCTGATTGATCAAGCCAAGCGCAGCTATGGATTTTTGCCTACATTCCGCGGTGTGATCACTGATACCGGCACGTATCAAAGTAAAGATCTTGAAGAAGATTTGAACCCACAGCTTGCGTGTATCGTTGAAGGGCGTGGTCGGGTGTTTATCTATCATGGCGACTATGTGGCTTTTGTGGATGACGATCACACCGTTATTACCCGAATGGACTGAACTATTCAGTAAGTTGAAATTGGCGTAAGAATGAACAGGGCCTCGCGTTTGCGGGGCTTTTTGTATGTGGGAGAAAGTGATGGGCAGTGTTGTGGCTATAGGAGATTTGCGCGGTAAAAACGGACAATTGGGTACCTGACTCACCCTAAGTTTATCGCGGTGCTGCACGAATGGCTTTCTACGTAATTTCCAGATAAAAGCTCAATAATCCCCAACTAATCTCCGCTTGATTTAGGCCAATGATGACAATGATCCCTGTATATTCACGGAGCGTTGAAGCTTTTTTATCGCGTCTGTATCAGCGACGTGCTGGTGGCGGCATCCACAGTCAGTATGAAAGTGATTTGACGATGGTAATGAGCAAGTCGGGTTCAACATTGCTGATCCAGCAAATACTGATTAGCCAAACGCTATTGGCGATTGGAGTGAGATGGGCGAACGAACGGTTATAGGTGAAGGCGCATCTGTTGCGGATGCGGAAACGGTCTTAACTTTCGCCTTAGTTTTACGCATTGTGCTGTAGATGTTTTTCATTGCTTTCCAAGATACCTTGTCGCTCCCTCCACTCTATAGTTTTTGCTGAAAGTGCTATTTCTCTAATCTGTAAATCTAATTTTTCACACTATAGTTATTGGCATATGCCAATAATAAGGAATATACTGAATGCCTGATCACCAATAACACGGAGTTACCATGTTATACGCAGTACCTTGTCTTAATCTTCATGTCGGCAACCATTTTGCTCGTTCACCACAAATAGCGATTGTGGATGACCAACGACAAATAAAGCAGGTTGTTCCTTTGGTTGAATCCGACTCGTCTTGTAATAAAAAGAAGCAATGGATTTCAGTGATCCACTCTTACGGCGTGCAAACCGTTGTCGTCCGCCACATAGGAAAAAGGATGCTGGCGCACTTGTTTAAAAACGATATTAAAGTGTTAGCCTCGACAGGAAAGGTTGAAATTGGAGCATTAGATTTTGATCACCTACAAGAAGTGACCGATTTGGATTACGGTCGAGAGCCTCGCAATCATGGGTGCGGTAAGAAAGAGCGTAGGAGAGACGGCGCGATTTTCATGTCACAGCCCAATAAGTTAGGGGCTATTCGAGGGTTCCGTAAATGACATTCCTACTAACATTATTGGGCTTTGTTGGAATCGTTGCGTTGATGGCGATCGGTGTGATTTTTTCACGCCAGCCAATCATAGGCAGCTGCGGCGGGCTAGCGCAGATAGATATTGAGCGTGAATGCAATTGCAAAGATGTGTGTGAGGAACATAGCCGTAAGCTGTATCAGATCTCAGAACCCTCAAGCTAGAGATCTCAAACAAGCCGCCATATAGCGAAGTGAATAGCTAAATAACTAAATAACTAACTAAATAAATAACTAAGTAGATAAATAGCTAAATCAGATAGTTCAATCTCTCAATGGCTAGCTCGGTATCTAGCAGTGAGAGTGATCTCTAGAGTTAAGGCTAGGGTGTCAGTTAAGAGTTTTGAATGACTAACGCGTGGCCGTTGACGATGCATTTAGCAACCTTGGCTCGTGCACGTTTAATGATGTTACCGAACGTTTGGCGAGACACCTGCATCTGCTCGGCGGCTTCAAGCTGGCTTAGGCCTTCTTGATCAGCCAAGCGCAGAGCTTCCAACTCTTCTAATAGCAGATCTTCTTGATGAAGCTCGTCCATAGGAACGCCATTAGGCTTGAAACAAGAGTAAGCAGCACGGGTACACAACTGTCGGTGTTTTTTAGGTCGAGCCATATCAATCTCTAGGAATCTAAGGGTAAAAGGGATAAGGGTAAGTATGAAAGTTTTCATTCCTCACAACCATAGGCGCTGCAAAGTATGCAGCCAAGGCTTCTTTTCAGACAGCCCGATTTGTTTTGAAGCTGTTAGCGAGCACGAGACCTTAGTCAAGCATGAAGCCTTAACTAAGCATGAAGCCTTAGCTAAGATTGTACCAACAGATAAAGCTGAGGGCTATGATGGCATTATGCAGGGCGGCATTGTTACCGCGTTACATGATGCAACCATGCTGCATTGTTTGTTCCAAAATAATATCACTGCCATGACGGTCAGCATAACGTCTCGTTTCCACCATCCAATTTTGATCGGTCAAGAGTTAGAGATCCGTGCTCAATGGGTCAAAAGCAGCCGTAACATTTACTTCTTAGAAAGCCAAATTACTCAATGCGGTAAGTTATGTTCATCGGCAAAAAGTCAGTTTATGTCATCGCACTGATTCTTCAATCTAAAGAAATCGTCCTACTTCATTTGAGTGGGATCTAGAGAAGGAGGCTGAACGGTTCAACTCAAGCAGTTAAGCCCGTTAAGTAGGGGGGGGCTCAGTAGAAGGCGAATTTCTAAAGACACAAAACTCTCGACAACTCTGGTTAAAGCGTTGCAGAAGGTGAGATAGGTTTGTGTAGCATTGGGGGGCTTTTTACAATCTGAAACTTGTTGATTATTAAAGGGTTAGTAATGAAATAAGTGCCCTAGTGTTTGGGTTGTTTTGTCCTTAATTTGAGAATTCTCTGAACAAACTTCAAAAAAATCCCACCCAAACATAATGGTCATTAATGTTCTTGTTTATCCATATTTTGGTTGTTTCTGCTTTAAAGTTTGTTTTTGTTTTATTTTTTGGGTTTTTATTTTGAATGATGTGTTTATTGATTCTATTTATATTTATTGATAGTTCCATACACTTAGAAAAAAGTTGGCGAAAATCAGAAGCTTGGCATACACTTTCCAAGGTAAAGCCGATATGTTGTTGATTGGCTAGGCAAAATGCTTTGGCGCTGCCATCTGGCAGTAATGTTAAACATAGCTTTAAGGGGAGTTTTATGGCGCTCACAAAGGCCGATCTGGCTGAGAACCTGTTTGAAAAACTTGGATACAGTAAACGGGATGCCAAGGAAACGGTTGAAGTATTTTTCGAAGAAATTCGAAAATCACTTGAAAGTGGCGAGCAGGTAAAGCTGTCTGGTTTTGGTAACTTTGACCTTCGAGAGAAAAGCGAACGCCCAGGTCGAAACCCTAAAACTGGCGAAGACATTCCTATCTCTGCTCGACGTGTTGTTACATTCCGCCCGGGACAAAAACTAAAAGCCCGCGTAGAGAATATCAAAGTTGACAAATAGCTGATCGATTGAGACCACGCCTAGCGTGGTCTTTTTATATCTGGCTTACGGCAACGAACAAAGATCCTTTAGGCTCCATCAATCGATGAAGTTGCAAGCACTCATGCTCGTTGAACTTTCAAGTCTTTTGGCTTTTTCTCTCTTCTTATCTTCTTATCTTCTTTTTTTCGCTTATAGCATCATTCAAGCGTGAACGTTTATACATTGTGATTCTTTAAATCGATTAGCGGAAAAGGTACGGGAACAGTTGCTGTTTTTCTTCCTGCGATAAAGACTCAACACGAGCAATATTGTTATCGGGTATGGCTTCAGGATCTGGATAGTGTTTGAGCACCTTTTCCATCGACTCTTCACGGATTAAATGAATGGTTGGGTAAGGAGAGCGATTAGTCAGATTCTCGGTATCGTCGGGTTGGGTCCCGTGAAAGTAATAGTCTGGATGAAATGTCGCGACTTGGTAAATTCCTTCATAGTCTTGCTGTTTGATTAGCCCATCAACCCAGTCGAGAAAAAAGTTGTAATCCATGAAATCCTGAAGCATATCTGGAATTACAACCAAGGTTGTTTCAAGCTCTTTGGCATCTTTACTGTCGAGAATCTGAAATTCTTCCAAGATACATTCTAGCAGTGCTTCTTCCGTCGTGGCGTCGGTGACTGCAATTTTAATCTGCTTATTCTTGTTCGGCTTGTGTGCGAAAGGACACAGGTTAAGACCAACGATGACGTCTTCTAACCATTGCTGAGTCTGTTTTTCTGCGAGTTGATAGTTGTCCATAGGGTTATCTTTACTTAAACCGTTTCTGCGGGAGTCAGCACAGTGCCTCTCCAGATAATAGAACGAGTAGAATACCAGAAATGACGCTTTGAATGAGTAAAATTGGTGATTGTTTTATTTCTCAAAATCGCTTCTTCCATTACTCATTTAACGGCTGTTCGACTGGCAGATTAAGTAGCGTTTATCTGTGAGTTGGGTGAGGGTCAGCTAACGTCCGAGACGGTACCGTTTGTCGATAGAGTGCATAGCAAAGAGCAAACAAACCAATATAGAGAACCATGCCACCCATGGTGACACTCAACCATCCCCCGTGTTGCCAGCAATAGATTAGAAAGAAACCCCCTAGACTTCCACCCACATAGTAGTGAACAAGGTACAGTGCGGTTGCCGTTGCTTTCGCGCGTACGGCCTTTTGGCTAATCCATGAATACGCTAAGGTATGGGTAAAAAAAGCACCAAAACTCACCAGCAATAACCCAATGACCATCATGGGTAAGCGATCAACCAGTGCCACCCACATCCCCAGCATGCTGATGATGCTTCCTGTTACCATCCCAGAAATAGGCTGTTTATGTTGAGCCCATTTCCCGGTTAATTTCGAGCTAAGAGTTCCGGCCAAGTAACACAGAAAAATCAAAGAGGCAGCGCCAATCGGTAGGTAATGTGGGGCACTGACTAAGCGAAAGCCCATGACGGAATACAGATTCACAAAAAGCGCGAAATTAATGCCACCAATGAGCATGGCAAACCACAACGTCTTGTTTTTGATATGTTTAACCAACGCTCGATTATGGTGGAAAAAAAGACCACGCTGGGGCGTAAAGTTGTCCTGGTTTGGTAGAAGCAACCCAACAATCACAGCGCCTATGAACGTCAAGATGGCCATGGTTGCAACGGCAGCTTGCCAGCTGAACATTTCGGTAAGCGTACCGCCGAGTATGCGGCCACTAATGCCACCGAGAGAATTGGCGGCAATGTATCCCCCAATCGCCTGGCCGAATGCCTTAGGGCTTAGCTCTTCAACCATGTAGGCAACGGCCACGGAAGCAAACGCGGCCAACGCCACCCCCATTAATCCTCGGGTCAGGAGCAGCAGCCAAAAGCTGTCGCTAAGAAGCATCAATAAGCCAATCAAAGGCATAGAAAAAATGCCTCCTAGCATGACTTTTTTGCGGCCAAAGGATTCCGAGCAAATGGCCCAAGGTACGAGGAAAATAGAAAGCGCAAACGTCGACGCAGCAAACAGACCGTTAATCTGAGTTTCTGATACCGCAAATTCTTTGGCGAGCAATGGAAGGATTGGCTGAAATAGGTAAAGGTTGCAGAACACCAAAAATGAGCCCAGTGCCAAGCTTAACGTGATTTTTTTATAACGGGTGCTGCCAAACTCAGCCATTTTGTTGTCCTGAACGTCAATAAATTGCGAGGTAATGTGATGAAATTAGCAGTGAAATTGTGATTAATAAAATATATTAAAACTATCAACTCGATATATTAAGTTAATGCCATGGAAACTCGTCATCTAAAACACTTCGTCAAAGTCGCTGAGCTTGGTCATTTTACTATGGCAGCGAAGGCGTTACATATTGCTCAACCCGCCTTAAGTATCTCGATAAAAAAATTTGAACAGCAACTTGGCGTGGTGCTCTTTAAAAGGCAAGACAGAAAAGTAGAGCTAACCCATGAAGGGAAAGTGTTACTCGAACATGCAAAACGTATTTTGCAACAGTTAGATGATGCCAAGCTTGCCATGGATGAACTGATTGGATTGGAAAAAGGAGAAGTCCGCTTAGGGGCTCCTAGTATGATGGGGTCTTACTTTTTTCCTGAAATCTTGATGGCTTTTAAATCCCATTACCCAAATTTGAAACTGACACTGGTCGATGCGGGAACGCAGTCGATTCGGAAAATGCTATTGGATGGAGAACTGGATATTGGCGTTATTGTGAATAACGATATACCGGAAGATCTTGATACCGATTACCTAGTGACCGGCGAGATGGTTGCCGTGGTGTCTGAAACTCATCCTTTGGCACAAAATAGATCAGTAAAATATTCCGAGTTTTTTGAACATGAATTGGTGATGTTTAAGCCGGGCTATTTTCACCGAGAGTTTATTGATCGTGTGTCTATCGAAAATCAGTTTACTCCGCAGTTCTCTTTTGAAACCAACTTGATCCCAATGATACTGACGATTGTAAAACGAGAATTTGCCATTACTGCGTTATTGAAGCTCGTCACCGATAATGAACAGGGTGTGGTGGGGATTCCATTTGAGGAGCCGGTAAAGCTAGATCTGGCTTTGGCATGGCGAAAAGACGGGTATCAGTCTAAAGCCGATAGAACATTCATCGACTTTGTTAAGCAGTATGTCTAGAGAAAGACGTGTATTTGATTACGAGCGGTACATTCTATCAAACGTTTTTTGGTCCCAACCTACCATCACCTGATCACCAATTTTAAGCACAGGGATCGAGCGCGCTCCCATCGCCTGTAGCTCTTTTCTGCCTCTTTGCATTTTGGCATTGGTGAGGCGATATTTGAGACCTTTTGAATCAAGATAACGTTGAGCATCTTTGCAATGAGGGCATTTATCGGCGACATACAGGACTAAACGTTTCATATAAGACTCTTAATTAGTGACCACTAAGGGCGAAAATTCAAGCGCGGAGTTTAGCTGAAATTACACACTGAGAAAAGTCACACTGACAAAATCAATGAATCGTTAAGCCAAATCCGATAAACTTAGCGGCCAACAGCCACGGTCGTTATCTTAACTATGCATCCATCACTTCGTTATGTTCAGGGCTATCCAGATCATATAGTTTCCCAGGTCGAACAATTGGTTTCAGCCAATAAACTGGTCACTTGGTTTGAATCACGCTACCCACAAAACCATACGATTAAGAGCGAGAAAGCCCTTTTTGATTATACGATGGCGATTAAAAATCGTTATATGAAGAAAACCGCGCCGCTGAGCAAAGTCATTTACGACAGTAAGATACACCTTATCAACAATGCACTTGGTCTTCATACCTATGTCAGTAAAGTGCATGGCAGCAAGATAAAGTCCAAGAATGAAATTCGAATTGCGAGTATTTTTAGAACGGCGCCAGAACCGTTACTGCGTATGTTAGTGGTTCATGAGCTTGCTCATATTAAAGAAAAGAACCACGATAAGGCCTTTTATCAGCTGTGCTGTCATATGGAAGCGGACTATCATCAGCTTGAACTGGATGCACGTCTATTTATGATTTATCAAGACCTTAAAGATAAGTAATGTCGATATGAAACCAAGCAAAAAAAACAATAGAGCGATCGGTCATTTAAAAACGATGGTTCAGTCAAAAACGATGGCTCAGTCATCAGCAATGAATGTGCACACCGTGACTAACCAAGCCGGTCTACATAACAAAAATAAGCACCATGGTCGCTATGATTTTGTAGCCTTGATGGTTGCTCTACCTGAATTGAAGCCATGCGTAATTAACAACCCACGTGGTGAGAAAAGCATTAATTTTTCAGATCCGTTGGCGGTCAAACTGTTGAATAAAGCGTTACTAGCGCATCACTATAAAGTGACAGAGTGGGACATTCCTAAAGGGTATCTTTGCCCACCGATTCCCGGCCGAGCGGACTACATTCATCGCGCTGCCGAGCTGTTATCGAACGAGAGTAAATCAATCAAGCACACGTTGGTCAGAGCGCTTGATATTGGTGTTGGGGCAAATTGTATCTACCCAATTATTGGCGTGTGCGACTACGGCTGGCAATATGTGGCGAGTGACATTGATGAAGTGTCTGTGGAAAACGCTAATAAGATCGCAGCGAATAATGAACGGCTACAGCGTCATATCGAGTGTCGTCTTCAACACAATGGTCGGCACTTTTTTGAAGGGGTAATAAAGGCCGGAGAATTTTATGACATTACCACCTGTAACCCGCCTTTTCATAAGTCGTTGCAAGAGGCAGAGCAGGGCAGTCAGCGAAAAATCAACAACCTGAATGCAAATAAAGCGAAAAAGGGTACGTTAAAAAATACGTTAAATCGAGCAGCAGAACCGTCAAAAACCAGCGCTCCAACCCTCAATTTTGGTGGCCAAAAAGCGGAACTTTGGTGTGACGGTGGCGAAGCTGAATTTATCAAAAACATGGCCCTTGAAAGCAAACAGTTTGGCAATCAGGTGTTATGGTTTACCACGCTGATCTCTAAAAAAGAGAACGTTAAGTGGATGCAAAAAACGTTAGAAAAGATAGGCGCAGTGGAAATGAAAATCGTAGAAATGAGCCAAGGGCAAAAGATCAGCCGTTTTGTCGCATGGACGTTTAAAACGGCACCACAGCGACAAAAGTGGCTAAAGCTGAAAAGTTAGTTCACTTAAGACTGTTGCGCTATCAGGTCATTAAGTTGGCGCTGGTATTTTTTTTCTAACGCGGTATTGCCAGCTTGTTTTTCTAGCTCGACCAACAAGGTTAACGATGATGCCCGCAGTCCAAAACGTTGATGGAAATGCATTAGACGTATTCTTGCATCGGTAAACTCTTGCTGTTCTATTTCGATTTTCGCTAATTGTAAGATTGAACGGGCGCGATTAGGGTCATGATCCAATGCTCGTTTGAAATACGTTTTTGCCTGAACGGTATTGCCAGCTTTTAAGGCACATAAAGCCGCGTTCTCGTAGCTGCCTGAAATGAGATAGTAATAGGGTTGATTGACTGCGCGATTGAAGAAATCATCCGCTTGCTTGACGTTTCCTTGCTTACACAGAAATGTACCGTAGTTGTTGAGCACATTGCCGTTTTTAGGGTGTTGACGAAGCGCCGTCTTGTAGATGTTTTCAGCCGATTTAGGCTCGCCTACCGCCTCATAATAATGGGCCATGCTAAGCTGAGTTCGATAGTAGTTAGGGGCATGTTTGAGTGCTTTTTCCAAATTCTCTCTTGCTCTGATCATGTTGCCTTTTTCAAGGTACCCAAGCCCTAGTGCTAAACGAGTTTCCGCCATATCGATGGACGATGCTTTTGTTGGTGTCTCGTCGCCGTCTGTTACCGTCACACAACCTGTTATGCTCATTACTGTGCTGATCACTACGCTCATAGCGATGTTTATCGCTATAGTCTTTGATGGCATAACTGAGATCGGTGACGACATAGCAAAAAGTGTCTTTTTCATAAGGGCTCCTTGTTAGCAGATTCATCATATTCTGAATGTTACGGTTAGAGATACCGAGCAAGGAACAATGCGAGCAAGTTAGCAATCATAAAAAAACGGTCATATTAATGACCGTTTTTCTTGTTTATTATTAACTAAAGAGTAAATAAGGTGTTGATTATTAATCATCTTTCGTAAAGTGGGCTTCACTGAACTTATCAAGGTCGTAAGGGGTTTGTTGATAAACGCAGTAATTGAGCCAGTTAGAGAACAGCAAGTGTCCGTGACTACGCCAACTGGCACACGGTTTGTTATCCGCGTTGTTATTTGGGTAGTAATTAATCGGCATTGCTGGCTCCATGCCTTCGCCTAAATCACGAATGTATTCATGATGCAATGTGAGCGCGTCGTACTCAGGGTGGCCTGTTACAAAAACGTTTCGTTTGTCTTTCGTTGCTGCTAGGTAAACGCCAGCGACATCTGAACTGGCTAAAATATCCAGCTCAGTATGCGCTTCTAGGAATTCAGTAGAAAAATCTGCATAGCGAGAATGGGGGGCCAAAAACGTATCGTCAAAACCTCGTAAAACGGGGTGGAACGGTTGGTGAATTTTATGATGGTACACGCCAGAGAGCTTTTCTTTTCGAGTGCGTTTTGGCAGGTCGTAAAGGAGTTTCAACCCCGCCTGAGCCGCCCAGCATACGTACAATGTCGATGTCACATGACTTTTGGCCCAGTTCATGATGCTTTGTAGATGATCCCAGTAAATCACATCTTCAAACTGCACAAGACCAAGAGGGGCGCCGGTAATAATCAAGCCATCGAAGTTGCGGTTTTTCACCATTTCAAATTGACGATAAAAATTATCAAGATGCTCTGTAGGGGTATTCTTACTTGGGCGATCATCAATGCGCAGCAATTCAACATCCACCTGTAGTGGGCTGTTAGAAAGCAATCGTAAGAATTGAGTTTCCGTCTCAATTTTTTTTGGCATAAGATTTAAGATCAACACCTTGAGCGGACGAATCTCCTGAGTTGAGGCGCGAGACTCGGGCATGATAAATATGTTTTCTTCGCGCAACACATCGGATGCAGGCAGTTGATCGGGGATCTTAATTGGCACAGCTCTTCTCCCTAAGCTATTTATTTTGGACGTCTATACATCCAAACTTAACGTAATCAGTATAAGATGTCGATAGGAAAATGAATCTAAATCGCGTTACTATGCAACTTCTATAATGACTTCTATAAGTAATCCTATAGTAATGAACAAAGTATGAGCAAACCGTTATGACACAAACGTTCACCTTGATTCGTGGCCTGCCTGGGTCAGGAAAATCGACACTTGCACAGACGATGAATGCGGCTCATTTTGAAGCCGATATGTATTTTATTACTGCTCAAGGGGAATACCATTACGATGCTGGCTTAATCCAGTGTGCCCATGAGTGGTGTTATAAGCAGACGGAACAGGCACTCTTTAACGGTGAGAGTGTTGTTGTGTCCAATACCTTTGTGCGTCGTTGGGAGATCCTGCCGTATTACCATCTTGCGCGTCAGTTTGGCTTAACACTGGACGTCATAGAGTGCACGGGCAGTTATGCCAATATTCATGACGTTGACAAAAAAACAATCACTAAAATGAAGAAACGGTGGCAGCAATGGCAAAACGATCGCCAGTCATAGATATATCGTCATACGGTATATACACAACATGGGATTCACGAGCGAAAGACTTACCCAAAATTCAAGAGTTTACGACTAATGTTCCGGCAGAGGTCGATGTAGAGTTTGGTCTTATCATCAACATTAAAAAAGCCAAAGGCGAGAAGTTTACTTTTTGCATTGACCATCCTGGTATATTGAGTAAAAAAGGTGAGCCCTTAGAACCATTCACCGGTGAAGAGTATATAAACAGTAACGACTTTGATTTCTACTTAGGTGACACAGTGTGGGAGCCGGTAGAAGATAAGTTGGGTAAATGGACAATGACCATTGAGTTACAGGGTCGCGTTGTCGCTGAAAAAACCTTCCATTTAATTGGAAAGAATGAGCAGCAATTTTGGAAGCACCGAGGCTTTTAACCGTTACGTTGACGTCTCCGGTGTTTTTCAAGGTAACTGTTTATCAAAAAGACAAAAAACAGGAGCCGTAAAGGCGCCTGTTTTTATTGATGTAAACAATGCGTTATGAATTACTGAACAGCCGCGTCGGGTTTGGTTCTTAACTTATTAATGAATCCAATCACTATTGGGCTAATCAATACCAAGGCCGCGATGACAGTAAAGGTCAGCGTAATCGGACGTTCCCATAAGAAGCTCAGTTCTCCATCACTGATCATCAATGCTCGGCGTAAGTTCTCTTCCATTAATCCACCAAGGATGAACCCAAGCAAGAGTGGGGCTAGTGGGAAGTTAGCAAGCCGCAAAGCTATCGCAGCCATGGCCACAATCAACATGATGAACACATCCATGGTGTTAAATGAAACGAGATACACCCCCGTAATTGAGAAGAACAAAATCATCGGAAGAAGTACTGTCCTTGGCACGGCCAATAACTTTGAAATGTAAGGGATTAATGGGAGGTTAAGAATAACCAGTACGATGTTACCAAAGTACATAGAAATGATGACCGACCAAAATACATCTGGGTGCTCTACAAACAAACGTGGACCAGGTTGAATACCGTAAGCTATCAAAGCACCAAGCATGATGGCTGTTGTACCCGAACCGGGGATTCCCAATGTCAAAAGAGGAACAAAGGATCCGCTTGATGCTGCGTTGTTTGCTGATTCTGGGGCAACCAAACCACGAATGCTGCCCTTACCAAACTCTTTTTTCTTGTCTTTTGGCGCCAGGCTTCGTTCCATTCCGTAGCTAAGAAACGCGGCAATAGTTGCGCCAGCGCCAGGAAGAACGCCAGTAAAGAAACCAAGAATAGACGATCGAATCGAGACCGGAGCCACTTCTTTGAATTCTTCCTTTGTGACCTTCATGCTACCAATATTGGCCATAATTTGATTTTCTTCGCCACTGGTGTCTTTCTCTGGCTTCAATATTCCCATCAGCGTTTCGCCAAGCGCAAATGTCGCCATAGCAAGCAGTAAGAAGCTAAAGCCATCCATAAGGTCAGTTAGGCCAAAAGTAAAACGTTCAACACCGACACCTTTGTCTATTCCCACGGTAGACAGCATTAAGCCTAGAATCGTCATCATCCATGCTTTCACGACTTGCCCTGGGCCGGCAAAGGCCGCAACGGCTGATAGGCCTAAGATCATGAGCGCAAAGTAGTCAGAAGATTGGAAGCTCAACGAAACGCTAGCAAGTGCGGGCGCTGCGATAAGTAGCATAATTGCAGATAAGGTACCGCCAGTGAACGATGAGTAGGCCGCCAGCGCAAGGGCTTTACCCGCTTGGCCTTTTTGTGCCATTGGGTAACCATCAAATGCTGTCACCACCGTCGAAGAACAGCCTGGTGCGTTAATCAAAATTGACGAGGTCGAACCGCCAAATACCGCGCCGTAATAAACACCCGCCATCAAGATAAGGCCAGAAGAAGGGTCTAATCCATAAGTGATTGGGATCATCAAAGCAATCGCTGAAATTGGCCCTAGGCCAGGCAGCATGCCGATAAAAGTCCCCACAAAACAACCAACAACTACCATCATGATGTTCATTGGCATCACTGCGGTAGAGAGTCCTTGTAAAATTCCGTCTAACATATTGTGAGTCCTAATTACCAGAGAGTGAAGATCAGACCAGGCTCAAGATAAATATCTAAACCTTGTGTCAGGAGCAAATAAAAAATGATAACAAAAGGGAATGACGCGCCCAGCAGTACGGATCTTCTGCGTTCTCCGAGTAAGTAGAAGCCAGCAAGAAGAAACAGACTGGTTGCTATCACGAAACCTAAGTAGGTTAATCCAAGTCCGTACAATGCCATCAAGCACAAAAATGCGATAAGCAACTTCCAGTCAAAGTCAGTAACGGCACCACTGTCTACATCTTTTTTGCCAGTCACTAATAAAAGAAGGGAAAGGCCGATACCAGCAAAGGTGAGTAGGGTAGGCAAGGTTCTTGCCGTAAACGGTTCATATTCATCGCCAGGGAACAAAGGAATAAGAGTGCTTTGGTAGCCATAACATAAACAGACTAAAAGGAAGATAAACGCCCCGACTCTATCGCGACACAGTAAGTTTTCTTTAGTGAAAAAATTGGTTGGCGAATCCGACATATCCAACTCCAATTGCTGAGGAAATAAAAGGCCGTATACGAGCGAGTTAATGAGCCGCTATCTTCTATTGTGAAGAGCTAAGCGCTAACCAAAAAGTAAGCTAAATTACTGCTAGTCAATTGGGCTTACCTGCTTAAGTACATAAAATATGCAATAAACAAAGGAGTTTTGAGGGTAAACTCGTATACGGCAAAACGGTTTATATCTAGGGCTTCAACGGCATATAACTGCCCAGAAGCCCTATATTGATGTGTTACTAATGGTGTTACTTAAGGAAACCAAGCTCACGCATTAGATCGCCCATTTGCTTTTCTTGATCTTCAAGGAATGAATAGAAGTCTTTGTCTGCTTTGTAGTTGTCGATCCAACCGTTACGGTCACGAACCACTTCCCACTGCTCTGTTTTGTACATCTTCGTCAGTGCTTGGTTCCATGAGTCCACTTTTTCTTGGCTAACGCCTGGTGCTGCAAAGAAACCGCGCCAGTTAGCAAAGACGGTCTCATTGCCATACTCAACCAGTGTTGGAATGTTTGGAGCCGCTTCAAGACGCTCAGGTGCCGTGATGGCAATAACTTTTACTTGACCTGATTTAGACATTTCTAACACTTCGCCTAAACCCGTTGATAGAAGTTGTGTTTCGCCTGATAGCAATGCTGCCATTGCTTTACCACCCGCATCGTAGGCAATATAGCGAACTTTCTTCGCATCAAACCCTTCACCTTTAAACGCTGCCGCAACAACAAGGTGGTCCATACTGCCACGCGCCGATCCGCCAGCAATTTTTACTTTACGAGGGTTCGATTCGAACTCTTTAACCACGTCTTCCCATGTATTGTAAGGAGAATCAGCAGAGGCAACGATTGCACCGTAGTCCGCGATAGTTGCTGCAACAGGCGTTAAATCACGGAAAGATTGAGGGAAAATACCGGTTAGTGAGCGAACAACAATCGGTGTTGAGTTTACCATTAGGGTGTCTTCTTGACGCTCAGCCGTTTCTATAAGGTGTGCAATGGCTTTACCGCCGCCGCCACCAGAAAGGTTTTGGAATGACACATTTTCAACAATATCAGATTTAACCAGAACATCCCCTGTACCACGAGCGGTCATATCCCAACCACCACCAGCGCCACCTGGAATAATAAAGTGGATTTTCTCTAGATCCGCTGCAAAAGCGCTGAAAGAAAATGATGCTGCGATAATAGACGCTGCAAGTGTTGGTTTTAATACCTTAAACATGTTTCACGTTCCTTATGTAGGTGCACGATCTGAATAGACGAGTGCTTATCATTATGTTTGTCTGCATAGACAAGCGAACCGACTATGCAGAGTCATTTGAGGTTACGTGGATGTTAATTTTTTGTCTTTAATGTGTGGATAAAAAGAATATTGGTCATTTAGGAGATTTAGTTCATAAAGTTCACGGTATGAACATCAAGGTGCCAGTTAGCTTGCTATGCTGACAATTGAATAAAAAATTGAGTTAAATAGAGCGTAAAAACGCCAATGTCATTCGGTCACACTATGGAGGGTGGGAATGAAAGATTCAAAAAGGAAGACTAGAAAGTACTCGATCCGTTTTACTGTCGGGAGTTTATTCATCCTCGCTACAATGCTCACTTCTCTTTTTACCATTTCTATCCAATATCACTTTTCAAGAGAGATGTCAGAAGATTTGGTGCTGTCTAAACTGTCGTTTACCTCAACTAAAGTCAGTGAGCATATAGAGGATATAGAGGCCAATGCTTCGAATGTTGCAAGGTTATTGAAGCATATTTCTGTGGTAACCGAGTATCAATTTAGTCAACGTGAAGTGAAGACTATTTTTACTCAGACACTGTTAGATAACCCCATGTTTTATAGTATTTATTGGGGCAATAACAATGAAGATTTTTACCAAATAATTAACCTTGATTCATCGCCGATTGTCCGAGAGAAACTTAACGCTGCGGTTAATGATCGATGGGTCGTGATACAGGTTAATGGGCCTAAAGAGAACAGGGTAAGAGAGACACACTATTATACCGAAAATTATACGCTGACCAAAAAAACGACGGAAGAGAGTAACTTCTACCCAACTCAGCGGCCTTGGTATGCTCAAGCAACAAAAGAACACGTGCTCAAAACGGACCCCTATTTATTTCAACATCTTAAAATAACTGGGCAAACGTACGCAGTGAGAACCAATCATGAAGTGATAGGGATAGATATTGTCCTGTCTTCAGTCAGCTCTCTGATCTCGCCAAAAGCTTTGGGGTTAGGTGGGGAGTTAGGCGTTGAGTCTTTCATTTTTAATAACAGAGGCGAAATTATTGCGTCTAGCCATAGCCAACAAAAAGAGATCCAACGAACAATTATTCCTCCATCTAACGTGCTGACCTTTAATGCAGAGCAAAAACGGTTTTTAGAAGACTCAAGATCATTACTGGTTTCTAACCAAAATGATTGGGGCCCTTTAGACTATTCATTGGCAGGCGAACCAAGAGGTTATTCCGTCGATCTTCTTTCCATCGTGAGTGAAATGACGGGGTTAAAGTTTGAGTTTGTTAATGGATTCACCTGGCAAGAGCTGTCCGATAAATTCAATCGAGGTGAATTAGATCTCTTGCAATCCAGCGTAGGCCCTGAATCGTCTAGTGAGGTAGACACGGTCGATAGTGTCGCTTTGTATTCTATGCCCCTCGGCATCGCAACACACTTGAGCGATGCTGACAAAACGCAAGACCAGCTGATGTCCCTTCCTATTGCTTTAGTTAAAGGCCGTTTAACGGAGACGCTGCTAGAAAAAGGAAAAGAAAGAACGCTCCTATTTGCAAACAGCATTGATGAAGCGATGCAATGGCTCAGTACTGGGAAAGTCACGTCGGTGGTTGATGCATTACCAGTATTAAACAGTTATAGAGATACCACCTATTCCAGTGACCTTAATATTAGCCCCTTACAGCGCAATAAACCCGTCGAATATTACTTATCAATGAAGACGGATGACCAAAGGTTAATGGATGCGATAGCTTTAGCGATAGCTAACGTGACTGATAAGCAATGGCAAGCACTGAATAAAAAATGGCTAAACCAAAAGTTGAAGCACGAAGCCTTGGTACCGTATGCAGAACTGATGGCGTTAACTGAACAGCCGGCTCTTCAAAATCAAATGATAGAGCAAGACATCAACGGATCAGCCCATTATCTCTACCTAGCACCGATGGGCGATCCTACGAGTGCAACCGAGTACTTTGCCGTTATTGTCCCTCATCAAGTTGTGATTGATAAGGTGATCCCCAAGGTACTAACATCGATGGGATTGAGCTTCATGATTTTGTTTCTCTTGTTGCCTGTTGCCTGGGTATTTGGTAACCCGATCGTCAGACCCGTGGATCTACTGACAAAAGAAACGTATAAAATTTCTCTGCGTCAGTTTGACGATGTTCATCATGTTCAATCACGTATTAAAGAAGTGTCTGAGCTGTCTGATTCTATGATGGATATGGTGGAAGAGATTAAGCGCTATCAAAAGTCGCAAGAAGAATTTGTCGAGTCGTTTATTCGTTTAATTGCTCAAGCGATCGATGAAAAATCCCCTTATACTGCTGGGCATTGTAACCGAGTGCCTGAAATAGGGATGTTGCTGGCGGATGCTGTGGAAAGTGTGCAAGAGGGTAAGTTTAAAGATTTTAAGTTTGCTAATGATAAAGAGAGAAAGGAGTTTCAGATCGCAGCTTGGCTTCACGATTGTGGAAAGATAACGACCCCAGAGCACATCGTAGACAAGGGCAGTAAACTGGAAGCCAATTATAATCGAATCCATGAAATTAGAACACGCTTTGAAGTGCTATGGCGTGATGCTGAAATTCACTACCTCAAGCAATTACGCGATGGAGAGGACAACAAGCAAACTACAAATAGCGAGCAAACCGACAAACAGACAGAACAAGCATTGATGGAAGAATGGCTGGCTCGCCAGGAGCAGTTAAAAAGTGATTTCGAATTTATCTCGACATCCAATGTAGGCAGTGAATTCATGGGCGAAGAGCAAGTGAAACGAATCCATCAGATAGGGCAACAAACCTGGCAACGCTATTTTGATGATGCTTTGGGGCTTTCACCGTTTGAAGAACTCTCCAAAAAACGCAGTGACCAACCATTGCCGGTGACTGAAACGCTGCTGAGCAATAAACCAGAGCATATTATTAAAAGAATACGGCCGTTAGAGTTTGATCCTAAATTTGGTATTAATATTGAGGTACCGGAACATCAATACAATCTGGGTGAACTTTATAATCTATCCATTAGAAGTGGAACGTTAACCAAAGAAGACCGTTTTAAAATCAATGAGCATATGATCAGCGGAATTAAAATGCTCAATAATCTGCCATTCCCGCCAGAGCTAAGTCGTGTGCCTCGTTACGCTTCAACGCATCATGAAACATTAAAAGGAACGGGTTACCCTCGTAAACTTACTCGTGATGATCTTTCGATTCCAGAGCGAATACTCGTGATTGCTGACATTTTTGAAGCATTAACTGCCGCCGACAGACCTTACAAGAAGGCCAAACCCGTCAGTGTCGCTATTGATATCATGCATAAAATGGCGTTGGATGATCATTTAGATATCGACTTGTTTATGCTTTTCTTAGAAAGCGGTGTGTACAAAGAATACGCGACTCGCTTTTTACCTGAAGCCCAGGTCGATGAAGTCGATATTGAAAAGTTTCGCTCGTAAAGCTAGCCGTTTTTGAGTGAAAATCACGCAATAGAGAGTCAAACACTCTCTGTTGCGCCTCTTCCCCTAAATAGAGAATATTGTCGACACAATGTCATCGGTCTCACATCTCTTATCATTCTTGTCGTTATCTGTATTTTAATCTTAATTCATTGAAAATCAGGCTTAATGTTCAATATTTCGAACCAATATCTCGCATCTTATCTAAAATCAAACACCTATACCTTAGTCTAAAGTGTCGACAATTTACTTGATTGTCGACACTTTAATGGTCTATTTTATAAACACAGCAGCAGATTGTTGACACGAATCGGGTTAGCTCAAGTAACTTATTAACCCCAGTAATTTATTCATCCCAGTAACTTATTCATCCCAGTAACAGGTCAACCAAGATAATGTGAGTGCATGAACATGAACAGTACCATTTCAGAATTGAGTCTCTCTTACGAAGCCAAAACTCGTGCGCCTGAAAAAGAAAACACCAAATCAGAAAGCTTAACGGAATATCTGATTGAGGCGATTGTTGGCGGTGATATCCCACCGGGAAGCAAAATATCTGAGCCTGAACTGGCGAAACGATTTGAAGTCAGTCGTGGGCCGCTTAGAGAAGCGATTATGCGCGTTGAAGGGCTGGGTTTAATCGAGCGCATCCCACATGTTGGCGCAAGGGTGATTACCTTTTCCCAAGAAAAACTCATAGAGCTGTATTCCGTTAGGGAAGCGTTAGAAGGGATGGCCGCCCGACTTGCGGCAAGACACATTACACCAGACGAGTTAATCAAGTTAGAACAAGTATTGGCAACCCATTCTAAACATATCGATCAAGTTGAGGGGGCGTCTTACTTTCATCAACATGGCGATTTTGATTTCCATTATCGAATCATTAAAGCCAGCCGAAATAGCAAATTGGTCTCCCTATTATGTGGAGAGCTTTACCACTTGCTGCGTATGTATCGTTATCAATCGCCTCGGGCGCAATCAAGGCCAACAGAAGCGCTGGAGGAGCACAAATTTATTCTACAAGCGATACGCAATCGTGATGAAGAGTTGGCTGAAATGCTCATGAGACGACATATTTCTGGTAGCCGAAGACTCATAGAAAAACAGATTCAACAAGATGACACCTAGTTGTTTTCTTGGTCTGGTCAGCGACGTTCTAGCCACTGTAGGTCTAGCAAGTAATACAAGACAGAACAATGAAAATGAATAGTAATAAAAATGCATAGTAATAAAAATGAATAACAACTATCGACTGAGTTAAAGGGAGTTTAACCATGAAAATATCACCGGGGGCCAAATTTAGGCTTGCTGTCGAACACAATAATCCACTGCAAATTGTTGGTACGGTCAACCCATACTGCGCAATGATGGCGAAAAACATCGGCCACCAAGCAATTTATTTATCGGGCGGGGGCATCGCGAATGCGTCGTATGGGCTACCCGATTTAGGGATTACAACACTCAATGATGTGCTCGTGGATGTTGAGCGAGTCACCAACGCTTGCGATTTACCATTGTTGGTGGACATCGACACAGGATTTGGTGGTGCGTTTAACATTGCCAGAACGATCAAGTCGATTGAAAAAGCAGGCGCGGCGGCGGTGCATATGGAAGATCAGGTTGCACAAAAACGGTGTGGTCATCGACCAAACAAGGCCATTGTCAGTGCGCAAGAAATGGTTGACCGAATCAAAGCCGCAGTGGATGCACGAAACGATGAAAACTTTGTCATCATGGCGCGAACCGATGCATTGGCGGTAGAAGGGATTGATAGCGCGATTGAACGAGCGATCGCCTGTGTTGAAGCTGGGGCGGATATGATTTTCCCAGAAGCGATGAATCAACTGGATCAGTATGTGAAATTCTCGGCCGCCTTACAATCTGCGACGGGTAAGCATGTCCCGATTCTTGCCAATATCACCGAATTTGGTCAAACCCCTCTCTATAGCTGTGAAGATTTAGCCAAATCGAGTGTGGATATGGTGCTTTATCCATTGAGTGCATTTAGAGCGATGAATAAAGCCGCTGAAAATGTCTATCGACACTTGCTGGTGGAAGGCAATCAGGAAGCGGTAGTTGAATCGATGCAAACGCGCAAAGAGCTCTATGAACACCTCAATTACCATGATTACGAAGATAAGCTGGATCAGCTATTTTCTGGAAAATAGACCACATTAACTTAATCCAATAACGTGAAATCGTTAACTTATAAAAGTGCCGAAGAGCAACGACGAAGAATACAGTCACATAAGTTAGCACAGAAAAGGAGTTCATTATGTCTTCATCAGTTTCATCAGAAAGCGAAAAGGTAGCAAAGAAAAACGTAATTGGCGGCGCGGGCTTACGCGGACAAAGTGCTGGCACAACCTCACTGTGCACTGTAGGCCAAACAGGAACGGGCCTGACTTACCGAGGTTATGACATTACCGACTTAGCGAACAACGCCGAGTTTGAAGAAGTCGCTTATTTGCTGTTACAGGGGCATCTTCCCAACCGGGCTCAATTGGATGAATACAAAACGCGGTTGATCGGATTGCGAGGCCTACCATCCGCGCTTAAGCAAGCACTAGAATTAATACCCTCAACAGCTCATCCAATGGATGTCATGAGAACGGGCTGTTCTGTTCTGGGCAATCTAGAGCAAGAAATGGATTTTGCACAGCAACAGCAAGCAACAGAGCGAATGTTGGCACTCTTTCCTGCGATCATTTGTTACTGGTATCGGTTTAGCCACGATGGCGTGCGAATCGATACTCAAGACACGTCAGAGTCATGCATCGGTGGGTATTTTCTGAAAATGCTGACGGACAAATCTCCCAGTGAACTGCATAAAAAAGTCATGCATTGCTCGCTTATCTTATACGCCGAGCACGAGTTTAATGCATCCACATTTGCAGGCCGAGTGTGCGCTTCAACGTTGTCAGACATTCATTCTTGTATCACTGCTGCGATTGGCACATTACGTGGGCCTTTGCATGGCGGTGCAAACGAAGCTGCGATGGACATGATCCAAGATTGGCAAACCGCTGATGAAGCAGAAGAGAACATCATGGCAATGCTGGCAAACAAAGACAAAATCATGGGCTTTGGTCATGCGGTATACCGAGAAAGCGATCCTCGTAATGCATTGATAAAACGCTGGTCAAAAGAGTTGTCACTAGCGGTAGGGGACACACAATTGTATGCCGTTTCGGAGCGAGTGGAATCGGTGATGAAGCGTGAAAAAGACCTATTCTGTAACGCCGATTTCTTCCATGCATCCGCGTATCACTTTATGGATATCCCAACCAAACTGTTTACGCCTATCTTCGTTATGAGCCGTTTAACGGGGTGGGCGGCGCATATTTATGAGCAGCGTGCCAACAATCGAATTATCCGTCCAAGTGCTGACTACGATGGGCCTGAGCATCAAGATTGGTTACCGATTGATAAAAGGCAATAGGCCAACGAAATAGTCAAACAAACGAGTCAAAGACATTGCCTTTCAATAGCGCAACAAAACCAAGCAAACTGTGCAGATCAAGCAGAACAAGCCGATCCAGTACAGTAGGTAATGATTTAAAAAGCAGGGCGAACGATGCCTTGCTTGACCAAGATGAACCGATTCATGGACGGATGCTATGCCAAATTTCAGCGTAAATCAGCGATACCGAAAATCGCTGCCAGAGACACAATTAGACTATTTTGATGCGCGTGAAGCGATCAACCGTATTTCACCGGGTTCGTATGAAACACTGCCCTATACGTCAAGAATATTGGCAGAGCAGCTTGTTAGGCGATGTGACCCTAGCCAGCTGACCGATAGCCTAAAACAAATTATCGATAGAAAAAGCGACCTTGATTTTCCATGGTATCCAGCTCGTGTGGTCTGTCACGATATCCTTGGCCAAACCGCTCTGGTTGACCTAGCCGGGCTTCGAGATGCCATAGCAAAAGAAGGCGGCGACCCTGCCAGTGTGAATCCTGTTGTTGAAACACAGCTGATCGTTGACCACTCATTAGCTGTTGAACATGCAGGTTTTCAAAAGGACGCGTTTGATAAAAATAGAGCGATTGAAGAACGCCGAAATGAAGATCGCTTTCATTTTATTGAGTGGTGTAAAACCGCGTTTAAAAACGTCAGCGTGATTCCCGCTGGTAATGGGATCATGCACCAGATTAATCTGGAAAAAATGTCTCCAGTCGTTCAATCGCAGAACGGAATTGCCTTTCCTGATACGTGTGTGGGCACCGACAGCCATACGCCCCATGTTGATGCTCTGGGCGTGTTAGCCATTGGAGTGGGAGGATTGGAAGCAGAGACGGTGATGCTCGGTCGTCCATCAATGATGCGCTTGCCAGATATTGTCGGTGTTAAGCTTGTAGGAAAGCGCCAAGCCGGTATTACAGCAACCGATATTGTTTTAGCCATTACAGAGCTTTTGAGAAACGAACGAGTCGTTTCCAGCTACTTAGAATTCTTTGGGGAGGGGGTACGAGACCTGACGATAGGTGATCGTGCCACCATCGCCAATATGACACCAGAGTACGGCGCAACCGCTGGGATGTTTTACATCGATGAGCAGACCATCAATTACCTTACACTCACAGGCAGAGAAGCTGACCAAGTTGAGCTGGTTGAACGCTATGCGAAGCAAACCGGTTTGTGGGCCGATGACCTAGAGAGTGCGGTTTATGAACGTGTCATCGAGTTTGATTTATCGACGGTGCAACGGAACCTTGCTGGTCCTTCTAACCCGCACCGACGTTTACCGACAGCGGAACTTACCGAGCGAGGCATCGCCGGAAAATGGACTGATAATGGCAATCAAATGCCTGATGGCGCAGTGATCATTGCAGCTATAACCTCGTGCACTAACACCAGTAATCCAAGAAATGTCGTGGCGGCAGCGCTGGTTGCGAAAAAAGCCAATGAGCTTGGCTTAGTGCGTAAACCATGGGTGAAGACGTCGTTTGCTCCTGGTTCTAAAGTCGCCAAATTGTATCTGGAAGAGGCTGGGTTATTGCCAGAAATGGAAAAACTCGGTTTTGGTATCGTGGGATATGCTTGCACAACGTGTAACGGCATGAGTGGCGCGCTTTCACCAGACATTCAAAATGAAATCATTGAGCGTGACCTCTACACCACCGCAGTTCTGTCGGGTAATCGTAATTTTGATGGTCGAATTCACCCTTACGCAAAACAGGCATTTTTGGCATCGCCACCGCTTGTTGTTGTTTACGCCATAGCAGGAACCATTCGTTTTGATATCGAAAAGGACAGCTTAGGATTCGACAGCAGTGGCAATCCTATCTACCTCAATGACTTATGGCCGAGTGACGAGGAAATTGATTCTGTCGTAAATCGCCATGTTAAACCAGAGCAGTTCAATCAAATTTACATAAAAATGTTCAAACTGGATGAAAGCGAAACCAACCTCAACCCTTTGTACGATTGGCGTGAAAAAAGCACTTATATTCGCAAACCACCTTATTGGGAAGGAGCGCTTGCGGGTGAACGAAGCCTCAAAAATATGCGCCCGTTGGCGTTGCTTGGT
The DNA here is from genome assembly GCF_000287055.2 of Vibrio genomosp. F10 str. ZF-129. Lineage (GTDB taxonomy): Bacteria > Pseudomonadota > Gammaproteobacteria > Enterobacterales > Vibrionaceae > Vibrio. The sequence goes on from NZ_AJYQ02000137.1 coordinate 48,637, forward strand.
GACAACATCACCACCGATCACCTCTCGCCTTCAAACGCTATTTTGGCATCAAGTGCGGCGGGTGAATATCTCACTAAGATGGACGTTCCAGAAGAAGACTTTAATTCCTATGCGACCCATCGGGGCGATCACTTAACCGCTCAGCGTGCCACATTCGCAAACCCAAAGCTGTTTAATGAAATGGTGAAAGAGAATGGTGAAGTGGTGCAGGGATCGCTTGCACGAGTAGAGCCAGAAGGAAAGGTTATGCGAATGTGGGAAGCTATTGAAACCTATATGGACCGCAAACAACCACTGATCATCGTTGCTGGTGGGGATTATGGGCAAGGTTCGTCACGAGACTGGGCAGCAAAAGGCGTTCGATTAGCGGGGGTAGAAGTGATCGTCGCAGAAGGGTTTGAACGCATTCACCGAACTAATTTAGTGGGTATGGGTGTGCTGCCGCTTGAGTTTAAATCGGGTCAAAATCGTCATACCTTCAACCTTGATGGCTCGGAAATTTACGATGTGCTCGGTGATATAAGACCGGGGGGGGATTTAGTGCTATCGATAACTCGAACCGATGGTGAGCAGTTTAACGTAGACGTTACTTGCCGTTTAGATACTGAAGATGAGGTAAATGTGTATAACGCTGGCGGCGTGTTACAACGTTTTGCTCAAGACTTTTTGTCTCAGTCTCTGTCTCAGTTGCCTTTGCAGTCTCAATATAACTTTCATTCTCACTCTCAAGCGGGGCCGGTATGAAACAGAGTAAAATTGTTGCCACCTACATGCGCGGCGGCACCAGCAAAGGTGTTTTCTTCAAATTAGAGGATTTACCTGCATCGGCTCAAGTACCTGGAAAGTCGCGAGATGAATTGCTACTTCGAGTCATCGGCAGTCCTGATCCTTATGGCAAACAAACGGATGGCATGGGCGGGGCGACGTCAAGCACAAGTAAAGCCGTTATTGTATCGAAAAGTCACCAAGGTGATCACGACGTTGATTACCTCTTTGGACAAGTCGCGATAGACAAACCCTTTGTTGATTGGAGTGGCAATTGCGGAAACTTATCTGCCGCGGTAGGGCCATTTGCAGTGGAAAGAGGGCTCATTGATCCATCACGTATTCCTCAAAACGGTGTCGTGGAAGTCAAAATATGGCAGGTCAATATTGCTAAAACCATTGTTGCTCATGTACCGATTGTTGATGGAGAAGTGCAAGAATTTGGGGACTTCGAACTCGATGGGGTGACTTTCCCAGCCGCCGAAATTCGGGTGGATTTTTTGAATCCATCAGACGGGAGTGGATCGATGTTTCCAACCGGAAACCTAATTGATGAACTTGTCGTGCCCGACGTTGGGACATTTAATGCGACGTTCATAAACGCGGGTATCCCGACAATTTTTGTTGATGCAGAATCACTCGGTTACACCGGAACAGAAAGCCAAGAAGTGATCAATGGCGATGAAAAGGCATTGGCGATGTTTGAATCCATAAGAGCGCATGGTGCACTAAGAATGGGGTTGATTCACGATATTGAAGAAGCGAAATCAAGACAACACACTCCCAAAGTGGCGTTTGTCAGCCCAGCCAAAACCTACCTCAGTTCGAGCGGAAAAACCGTCGATTGCGATGATATTGATGTGGTTGTGCGTGCGCTTTCTATGGGAAAACTCCATCACGCTATGATGGGAACAGCAGCGGTGGCCATCGCTTCGGCTGCTTGTGTGCAAGGTACGTTGGTTAATCTTGCGGCTGGAGGAAACAAGAGAGAATCCGTTACATTTGGTCACCCATCTGGCGTATTAAAGGTAGGCGCGAAAGCAAGCCATGGGCGACAAGGGTGGAGGGTTGATAGGGCGACCATGAGTCGAAGTGCCCGCGTATTGATGGAAGGGAAAGTGTGTGTCCCTTTTAGCACCTCACATTAACACTGTTTTTCATGGAGGAAACAGGGCATGTCTAAGAATGATAAAACTCAACATATAAAATCGGCCTATCAAGAAGAGTATCAATGGTCACAAACGGACCCAACATCGTTTTGGGGAACTCAGGCGAAAAATATCGACTGGTTTGAGCCACCTAAAACGGTGCTTGAATCCGATGAAAATGGTATCGAACGATGGTTTCCTGATGGAATATTGAACACCTGCTGGCTAGCGCTTGATTATCACTGCGAGAATGGACGAGGCGAGAAAGCCGCGTTAATTTATGATTCCCCAGTGACGGGAACACAGCGAGAATATACGTATTTAGAAATGCGTAACCAAGTTGCAAAAGTTGCGGGCATGTTAGCTGAGCAAGGAGTGTCGAAGGGCGATCGTGTGGTTATTTATATGCCTATGATTCCAGAAGCAGCAATGGCAATGCTCGCCTGCGCAAGACTTGGGGCGATTCACTCGGTTGTGTTTGGCGGGTTTGCACCGAGCGAGTTAGCGGTTCGAATAGAAGATGCGGAACCTAAGGTGGTGATCACGGCTTCTTGCGGAATCGAGATCAACAAAGTGCTGCCTTATAAGCCTCTTGTAGACCGGGCGATTATGGACAGTCGCTGGAAACCTGAAAAAGTTGTGGTCGTTCAACGAGAGCAATGTCTCGCGGAATTGAACTCAGAACGAGACATTGATTGGGCCAACAGTGTAGATCAAGCGCTCCCTCAAGCGTGCGTGCCTGTTTTGGCAACCGATCCTCTTTACATTCTTTATACCTCAGGAACCACGGGCAAACCGAAAGGCGTTGTTCGCGATAACGGTGGGCACGCTGTCGCAATGAAGTATTCCATGAGTACGATTTATGACATGCCCCAAGATGGCGTTTTTTGGGCGGCCTCTGACGTAGGTTGGGTGGTTGGTCACTCATACATTGTGTATGCACCGCTTATTCACGGGTGTACCAGCATTCTATTTGAAGGGAAGCCGGTAAGAACCCCTGACCCCGGCGCGTTTTGGCGAGTGTGCGAACAATATAAAGTGGATGTATTGTTTTCAGCACCGACAGCGTTTCGTGCAATAAAAAAGGAAGATTCGGAAGGCGCATTACTGACACAGTTTGATCTCTCTAACTTGAAAGCGGTGTTTATGGCTGGTGAGCGTTTAGACCCGCCAACACTTGAGTGGGTGCAATCTAAAACAAATAAACCGGTGATCGATCACTGGTGGCAAACAGAAACTGGGTGGGCGATAGCGAGTAACCCGACAGGCATTGAAAGAATGCCGATTAAAGCAGGGTCTGCGACAAAAGCGGTGCCAGGCTATCAGGTAGAAATACTCAATGAAGTCGGCGAGTCACTACCAGAAAACCAGCAAGGCTTTGTCGCATTGAAGCGCCCATTACCACCAGGCTGTTTGCCGACGGTATGGCGCAACCATGATCGTTTTGAAAGTGGCTATTTGAGTCAGTTCCCTGGCTACTATGTGTCTGGTGACGGTGGCTATTTGGATGAAGAGGGCTACTTATACATTATGGGCCGGATAGATGATGTCATTAATGTCGCGGGGCATCGCCTATCAACCGGAGAAATGGAAGAGATTGTTGGAGGCCATCCAGCGATTGCTGAGTGTGCCGTTGTTGGCATTCATGATGAGCTTAAAGGTCAGTTACCCCTTGGTTTAGTGGTATTGAAAGACGGTGTGAAAATCGATGATCTCGCATTGGAAGGAGAGCTCGTTGGTAAAGTTCGTAACGAAATTGGTGCGGTTGCATGTTTCAAACACGCGTTAGTGGTTGAGCGATTACCAAAAACGCGTTCAGGTAAAATTTTACGTCGAGTCATTAGGCAGATTGCAGACGGAGAGCAATATACGGTGCCATCAACGATCGATGATCCGGGTAGCCTCGCTGAAATCGAACGAGTGCTGAGTGAAACTTAGATAAACTTAGATAAATACAGCTACTCTGAATTTTGTTTAAAGATCAGGTGTGTGATAAACACAGTAATCCAAATTAAGCCCCGATAATAAGGGGCTTTTTCGTGTAAGTTTCTATACAATCTCAATTATTCATACTTTATTTGTGTCGCGAAAATAACATGACTCCAATTTTGTTCTCTGCAGCCAAATCATCAGACCTAGAACAATTGAATCGGTTGATGTTTGGGCTACACCATGAACACCATCAATCGTGCCCTGATTTTTTTAAAACAGCCCGTGAAATCGAACAGGAAAAAAGCATAGCTCGCTACTTAGATGACCCAGAATGCCTGGTATTTGTGGCTAAAGATAAGCAGGATGTCGTCGGCTTTATTACCGGGCATTTTTGCGAACTGGTGTCGAGTGTCAGTAAACCTATTCAGATGGGCAGTGTGGATGAGCTTTATGTTCTGCCCCAATATAGGCAGAGAAAGATTGCTCATCAACTTTGTGAAACACTGAATCAACGCTTTAAAGAATATGGAGTGGTTCAGATATTTGTTGAAGTTTGGGATTTTAACGCGACGGCATTAGAGTTTTATAACAAGCTTGGGTTCGAGCACCATATTCATTGGTTACGTAAAGCAATATGAATGGTCTCACAATATTTTATATGGAAGGTTTTTAACGTGATTAAGCGGATACTGTTGCTTGTCTTAAGCAGTTTTGCACTATTTTTTTCAACGCTATTAATAGCTCAAGAGTCTTTTGCTCAAGAATCAATAATTCAGAAATCAGTGACTCAAGAAATGCCAGACTCAATTCGTGGTGCTCTTTGTATGGTCAAAGCGAACGAGAAGGTTGTTCTAGTTAATGAAATATTAACCCAACAGATTTCTTTACCTGGCGGAACCATCGATCCAGGAGAACCACCAAGCTTAACGGCTCAAAGAGAAACCTGGGAAGAAACAGGTCTGGTCGTAACGGTCGGTGATGTACTGGGTTATACCAATACAGCGGTTATTTATGATTGTATCTCAGATTCAGAAATCATCGCTTATGAATACAATAACGAGCTCGACGGTAATACGATGCCAATTTGGTTCGCACCACATTACGGGATTGAAGTATCAAGTGCCATGTTATTGCTACCAGAGTTGTTACCTAATGAAAGATACCGCTACCCAGAGCAATGGAATGACATCAAAGCGATGCACCAACATGCAACGGATCAATCCGTTACCTTTGTCAGTGAACTCATAAAGGCGGCACCTGAGCTGAACCAGTCTCAACTGCACTGGATTGTGAGTATGCAACAATCCGTCGCCTCATTGCCGAGCGTAATATTAGCTGCAATTGAACTGGGTAATGGGTTATTAAACCAACTAACCAAACCTTGGTTGCTACTGATCATTTTGCCTATTTTGTATTGGCGATTTGGAAAAGAATTTAACTACAAAGTTTTCTTTGCAATCACGGCCACTTCATTGCTGTGCTTGGTTGCACAGCAAGGCTTTGCGATTCCTAGACCACATGCCTATATTCCGGCTATCGATATGTACCATAGCTATGGCTTTGGTTTTCCGAGCTTACCGATTGCTATTTGGTTTTGTATTGCGGGGTTGGTGTACAAACAGATTGATGATGAGTTAAAACAACGCTTTGTTATTGGGTTCCTATCGTTGGTTCTGGTAGTGGGCTTATCTCAGTTCTACAGCGGAAGTGCGTTTATTTGGGACATGCTGATTGGAGCGCTACTGGGAATTCTTGTTGCGTGGCATATCATCCGATTGGAAAGCAAGCCAGATGTCGATTTAATGTCGGTGATCTGCTCTCGAGGGCTTTGGGTTGCGGTAAGCGTGGGGGCGGTTGCACTGACCGTCATTTGGCCATTACCGGTATTTACTTCCTGGATCGCCATTACGATCACAATGCTTGGTTTAGTGCTTTCACTTGAACGCGATAAGAAAACGATTTTGTTCAAGCAGCTTCTAATCATAATAGCATTTCTTCTTTCGGCGAATCAGTTACTTCTATTTATTGCATCTTTCGTTTCTTACAGCAGCATATTATCACTGATGATGGAATCAATCCGTTTTCCTATTTTGATCATATGTTATGCCGGACTGGTACGTAAATTCAGCCAATAGATGGTCAGCGATAGTCTTTTAGCTAGAGTCTTTCAATAATAGTCTTTTCGTAATGGTCTTTGTGTATTGAAGACCTTATGTTTCGAAAACAAAAAACGCCTGACACAGTGTTAGGCGTTTTTAATAAACTACGTGGGGTATATTTAATAAGCAGTCATCAAATCCCCGCTATTAACTGGACAGGATAAACTTTTCGATCACATCTGCTACGCCATCTTCATCGTTGCTGGGGGCAATATAATTAGCCAATGCTTTCGTTTCGGTCATTGCATTACCCATCGCTACCCCCATACCTGCGTAAGTTAGCATATGGTTGTCGTTTTCAGCATCACCCACACAAATAACCTCACTTGAATCTAGGCCTAGATAGTTGGCAATCGATTCGATCCCTAAGCCCTTGTTGCTGCCTAAGCTTAAGAATTCAAGAAAGAACGGGGCACTCTGAACGATGGTATAGCGTTGGTGCAACTCTTTTGGTAGCAGCGCAATCGCTTGAGTCAATTTACCCGGTTCACCAACAATCATTGCTTTGATGATCGGGTGTTCATCTTCTAATGTTGAAAAATCCATTTCTGTCAGGCTGAGCCCGTTAATGGTTGCCTCTAGCTGCGTGTACTCACTATTTTGGGGCGTGATTAGACCGTGCTCCTCGCTAAATGCATGGACATTTAGATCAAATTCCTTAGCCATTGCAGCCACTTCTTTTGCTGCCTTTCCGTCGATGATTTGCTTACGAATGATGCCTTGGTTTCCGAGTTCTTTGACCATAGACCCGTTATAGTATAAAACGAATTCGTTATCGCCATTGATGCCTAACTCGTCCAATTTATCGACCATACCGTCGAGTGGTCGACCTGAAGCCAAAACAACTTTTACGCCTTTTTTTCTGGCAGCCGAGATGGCGAGTTTAGTTTTGTCCGAAATTTGTTTGTTGCTATTGAGTAGCGTGCCATCCATATCGAGCGCGATGAGTTTGTACATAACTTACCTAAAATCTACAGCAAAAGGGCAGGATAATTAATTTTGACGATTTCAGCCAGTGTTAGTTATCTCACGCTCTATTCGTTCCTTTATCGATAGGCATTTTATTTGACCTTAACGTAAGACTCATTTAAGGTCTCGGACCTAATTTAGAGACACCTCGGGTTAAGTAAGTTGTATAAGATAAACGAAATGTTTGAAACGATTCAGGGCGAAGGCTATTTCACCGGTGTGCCTTCAGTTTTTGTTCGGCTTCAAGAGTGCCCAGTGGGATGCGCTTGGTGCGATACGAAACAAACATGGGACGCGCTTGAAAGCGATAAGCGCACAATCAATGAAATCTTAGTCAAAACTGAAGATAACCCATTATGGTGCGCGATTTCTGCTGAAGGCATTGTCGAGCAGTACCAGCATCAAGGCTATACTGCAAAGCATGTCGTGATTACTGGTGGTGAGCCCTGCATCTATGACTTACGCCCCTTAACCGAGGCGTTTGAACAAATAGGATGTCGCTGCCAGATTGAGACCAGCGGAACTTTTGAAGTAAAAGCAACCGGAAGCACCTGGGTGACAGTGTCACCAAAAGTGACAATGAAAGGGAAGCTTCCTATCATTGATTCTGCACTGGAACGTGCTGATGAAATTAAACACCCGGTTGGAACACAAAAAGATATTGATCACTTAGATGAACTGTTAAGTAGAGTGACAATCGATCAAAAGACGGTTATTGCTTTGCAGCCAATTAGCCAGAAAACACGATCAACCGAACTGTGTATAGAAACGTGCATAAAACGGAACTGGCGATTGTCGGTGCAAACGCACAAATATTTAAGTATTGCCTAGGGTTTATTGGAAGAGATGATGAAAAAAGCGGTAGTAGTATTCAGCGGAGGCCAAGACTCCACCACATGTCTGGTCAAAGCGTTACAAGAGTTTGATGAAGTCCATGCCATTACCTTTGACTATGGTCAAAGGCATCGGTTAGAGATCGATATTGCTCAAGACCTTGCTAAAGAGCTCGGCGCAACGGCACATAAAGTCATGGATGTGACTCTACTGAATGAACTCGCAATCAGTTCATTAACCCGAGACGATATTCCTGTCTCTCATGAGTTACAGGATAATGGTTTACCTAACTCATTTGTGCCTGGACGGAATATTTTGTTTCTCACCCTCGCTGGTATTTATGCGTATCAAATTGGCGCGGACACGGTGATTACAGGCGTCTGTGAAACCGACTTTTCTGGTTACCCGGATTGTCGTGATGAGTTCGTAAAATCAATGAATACTGCACTCGTTCTTGGCATGGACAGAACGTTTGAAATATCAACCCCCCTAATGTGGCTCAACAAGGCCGAAACCTGGGCGATGGCAGACCGATATGACGCCTTAGAATTGGTGCGAAATAAGACGCTAACGTGTTACAACGGGGTAATAGGTGATGGATGCGGTGATTGCCCATCTTGTGATTTGAGAAAATCAGGGCTTGATGAGTACCTACAAAACAAAGAAGAAGTAATGAAGCACTATCTAAGTAAGGCTTCGAGGTAATCTCTCTTCCCTGTTGTTAAGTTAAAAATAAAAACGTCGCAATGGCGACGTTTTTTGAAAATGGATTTAGTTGACGACTTTCTCTAAATAGAGTTTCGCTAAATCGGAAGGCTCTATTTCTTTACCTTCTAAAGATTCATTCCAGTTAGTGCCAATCAAAACGCCATCTTCAGCTAGAGTCAGTAGCCAATCTTCTACAAAAATATCGAGTGGGATTTCTAGTATTTCGAAGTCAGACCATTCTTCAACATTATGGTGTTCTGCATCTTCTTTTGAAGACCAAAAAGGCATTACTTCACTTTGCTCGAACTCACTAGAGTCACACGCTAACCAACCTTCTTCGTTTCGTAAGCCCCAAACCAATTTGTTTTGACAAGTTTCTGTTACAAATAGCTCTAGATTAGCTTGGATATCGGCGGTCAATTTAGTCATGTTAGTGCTCTCAATAGGTTAGACCGCGGTAGATTACCATTTTCATCAATGAAACTCATTAGAAAATAGGAACAAAATAAAAAAGGGCGCGTTAGCACCCTTCAAGTATTAAACCCGTAATATATCTTCGATTGTAACTACTTTTCGATCTTGTCGAAGATAGTCCACGCTTCCTTCACCGAGCCTTTGAAACCAATAACGGTGGCTTCTACTTTCCGGTTGAGTGCATGACTTTGTTCATCGTCACCATAAGCCGCTAAAGAGGTAGCCCCGTGACCGACAATATCTATACGAGTATGGCTTAATCCATTGGAAATAAGTTCCTTTCTAATCGTCTCAGCACGTTGTTCAGATAGCTTCAAATTGTATTCAGGGTTGCCTACTTTACTGGCGTAACCTTGAAGTTCGATCGAGGTTGATGGATAGCTGGTCATAAACTCGGTCATCACTCGTATTTGATTCAGAAAGACTGAATTCAATTCATAAGAGTCGTTGGCAAAAAGGATATTAAGTTTCATCTCTTGCTTGGAGTCGATGTAGGTTTCACACCCATCATTATCGATCTCAGAAGCAAGAGGTGTCTCTACACACAGATCTCTCGCATTAATAACGCCATCACGGTCGTCATCGAGTAAATCATCTAATTGCGTGGCGACTGGTGTGGCTATGTAGCTATATTCTTCTTCTGCGAGTGTATGTGTAGAGAAGAATGATGCCGTCACAAGTAAAGGGATAAGATGCTTGTTCATATTAGTAATCCACCTCTTGATGCCATTCGTCTGGCGTTGACACTCGTAGCGCTGATAACAAATTACCGGTTGCGTTCATCACTCGGTACTTGGCATATTGCTCATCATATTTGGCGTCAAGGTATCCTTTTCTCGCTTCGAAAAGCTCATTTTCGGTGTTCAATAAGTCAAGTAAGGTTCGCTGTCCAATGCGGTATTGCTTTTGGTAGGAAATAACGGTTTCAGAAGCCGAGTCAACATGGTCAGATAAAAAATCTTTTTGTTGTACCGTGAGATCTAAAGCGCTCCAAGAGAGTCTGAGCCCTTCTTCGACAGTACGGTAAGTGCGGTCTCGAAAGTCTTTAGACTTATTCAATTGATACGCAAAGCTGTCAATACGATCAGAATCTGAGCCACCATTAAATAGGTTGTAACGCAAACGAAGCATGGCTGAAAATTCATCACTGCTTCCTTCAGTACCGCCAGCGTCATCGTACCAAGTTTGAGTCGCTTCAATTGATAGGGTTGGGTAATTCACGCCCTTAGATTGTTTGTACTGAAACTTTGCCGCATCGACATCAGCTTGAGCCACTTTAATGACCGGGTGTTTTTCAAAAGCCGAGTTAAGCGCCTCGTCAATAGTAAATGGAATGGCTATTTGGTCGGCCATCGGGAAAATCAAACCCGCGGGAGCTTCACCAACAATACGCTTAAACTGAGTATGCACATCAAAGAGATTATTTTGCGCCGCAAGTAAATTACCGTGCGCTTTAGCTATACGAGCTTCTACTTGTGACATGTCAGCGGTTGAACCAATTCCTGACTCCACACGCTTTTTAATATCGATATAGATTTTCTTATGGGTTGCAAGGTTACTTTCAGACAGGCTTAGTACATCAAACGCTTTTGTTGCATCTAGGTAAATCTTTGTAACTTCAAGCGCGATATCTTGTGCGTCAGCAAGAAGTTGATAGCGGATAGATTCAGCATCGGCTGATGTCCTGTCCATATCATTCAAGGTCGCAGAGCCATCCCATAACAGCTGGGTCAATGTTAACGTTGCTTCTTTTCGGGTTAATTCGGTATCAGGGTTATTCTGCGCAGGATCGATCGCTTCGTACCCAATCCCCGCATCTAGATCGATACTCGGAAGATAGGCTCCGCCTGATGCATCGGCTAGATAGCGTTTACTGATGAATTCATTGTATGAAGCCGCTATCTCTGGGTTGGTTTTTAACGTATTAGCAACCGCTTGCTCTAATGTTTGGCTATAGCCCGGAAAACTTGCGGCGATTAGAACACTAACAGCACTAATTCTATTCCAGTTCACGATGTTTCTCCTTGGACAACTCTGTCTTTGTTATTTGACGCGTCAATAAAATAACACGAATCGTTATAAAGCCTAATGTTTTTGTCCATATATGTAATCAATTTGTAAAGTTAAGACGTTTTGCAACATTGTAACGTGTCATTGTTGCATTGAATATATTGAACTAAGATCAAATCAATATAGTGATATCGATTCATTATCAATATGAGAGGTGGGTCGTATTATGCGTTCGACTGGGTTACTGAAATGTTAGTTTATTGGTTTTGTTTACAACCTATTAATGTTAAATTATAGCAATAATGAATGTAATTCCATGGGTCATTATTTTGACTTATTGGATTGGCAGTTTGAAATAGCAGAGGCGTCATATGGGTATCGGTACTTTTATTAATGGTAGCAATTTAGCTGCTGGGCAAATAGTGGTTATTGACATTAATGGAAATCTAAAGGTATTGAACGAAGGAGATCAAGTACTTCCGGGTGAAGTCATCGTAAAAAGTGATGGCTCGTTAGATACCCAAGCAGAACAGCCTCTGCAGGTTGAGATTGTTGGAGAAGACGGAGATAACCAAGATATCACGGCTGAAATTGAAGATATCTTTGCAGCCTTAGAAGAAGGTCAAGATCCTACTCAGCTTGGTGAAGAATTTGCGACTGCCGCAGGTGGAACATCGGGCTCAAGTTTGACGGCATCTGGAAGTATTTCTAGAGATGGCCGTGCGATTATCGCATCAACACAATTGGATACCGAAGGGTTGGAGTCATTAGGTCTTTCTGAGACACAAAGCTTAACCCTGCTTCAGCAATTTCGTCAATATTCCCCAACTTTTGTTGATTCCAC
>NZ_AJYQ02000137.1:60489-337878 GCF_000287055.2 Vibrio genomosp. F10 str. ZF-129
TCCTTAAGTGGTGTTTAACTCACTCAGAATACAAGACCAAACAACAACAGCAATACCAATCATCCAGACTTCCAACGAGTCTATCGCCAAACCATACTTTGCTTACTTTAGAGTGTGTGTCCCTTTTAATTTTCTGAAACACTAATTCAATAATTGGGGCGTATCTCCGCTAATATTCGCTTATCAAGCAGATTGAGTTTACCAGCAACATCATATGAGGTTCTATTTGCAATAATTACGCTGGCAAGCCGTTCGTTTGGGTAGATTCGCATCTCTGAATGGTAACCAGCACCGCCACCTTCTTTATAGAAATAGGGCCTTCCATGGCTAGTAGATGTGTGCCAGCCTAAAGTCATTTTTATATCTCGACCGTTGCTATCTATCTGTTTAGTTAAAAGAAGTTCTTTAGAACTACCACTTAATAACACGGACTGTTCTTTTAATATGTCTTGTAGAATACTAAACATTCCTTCGGCTGTAGCAAAAACACCGCCATATGACGGGCCATAAACATGTACCGCTTTAATCTCTGTCCAAGACATGTCTATGTTGGTGAACAAATCTCTATCCAACATTAATGGTGCGATCATTCCCATAGGGCTGAAGCGCTTTAGGTGTCCTTTTGCTAACTTTGATTCATTAATAGTAAAACTAACTTGATCGTTCTTTAAGTTCAGAGGAGTAAGCACATTTTCTTCTATGTAAGTCTGATATCTTTTTCCGCTAACTTTTTCTATCACTTTACCTGCTAACCAATACCCTATGTTTGAGTATCGATACTTAAAGCCTGGTGGCGACTTGATTTTGTTGTTTGTCAACATGAGTGCGTTCAACTCATTATCTTCGTCAAATAACGCTTTCATTTCAGGAAGGTATACCCACTTTAAAGGTATCGGATTAGCTATTCCCGAAGTGTGAGTTATCAGGTGTCTAATATTGATTTCATCTGGATATGGAGTATCTAGTAAAGTGTTTATACTATCCTCCAACTCTAACTGGCCACGTTCCAATAGCTGTAAAATGGCTATTGCAGTGACTGTCTTAGTCATAGAAAATGTTGCCATTAAGTGTTGACGAGTTAACGGTTCCTTGCTGTTTACATCTGCCAACCCTGGTGAGGATGAAACTAGCAACTTGTCCTTATCACCTATTACGTATTGATAACCTGGTTCCATTTCATTCTCCCCACTTGTCTGTAGAACGGCACAACTAGCTACAACTAGAAGTGACAAAGAGATCCCTATACATCTCATTTGTTCTGAAATGCGAGTGTGAGTTGCTTTAGAGAGCTAGAAAGACATTTCAATTGTTCGCTATCAAGAGGAATATCTACTGTGTTTATTAGCGCTGCTTCTATGTCAAGTATTCCTGTAAGTACATGCGTTCCACGTTCGGTAAGTTCTATTAAACTCGAAGTCTTGTGGTCTGGATTCGAGGTTAAGGAAATTAAGCCTTTGCTTTGCATATTGGAGATCGTTTTTTGCAGATATTGTCTTGAACGTTGAGTCTTTCGAGCTAACTGTGGAATTGTCTGGAAACCCTCTGATTTCAAGATCAACATTACACCACGGGTGCAGCTATTGACCCCTTTTTCTTTGTGAATTTGATCTACTAACGTATTCATTTGATTCATAAAAGCACGAGAGCTTTCTATTATTTCGTATAAGGCTTTTGTATTATCCATTATCGTTGCTTCTCCACAGGAACACATACATATTATGACAACCTGATTGTCAATGTAGAAATAGATTGTCAATTTGTCAAGTTGATTGTCAAATGTGTAGAGCTTAGAGTATTAAAAGCCAATGCAAAGAAGGTGAGTGCTTATCGCATTGATATAGAGCCTGGCCCCTCTAGTACATTATGTTCAGTTCGAGCTAGATCTTTCAGAAGGTTCGCATAAAAATTCAACCTAGATTTACTGGTTAGGTATCCCCGCTTTTGAACGAAAATGGGAGATTCCGCGCATAAGTGATGCGCGGCCTGCCATTAGTAAAAGTCGGGCTAATTCCTGGCGGGGATTATCAGCGTTATGTTGCGCAAGCTCGGAATGGGGCAAAACCTTGTCAGAGCACAACGCAAACAGCATTGAAAAGTTTCGAACTTTATTGCCAGCTCTCGTCTTTATTGTCGAGTTTTCAAACTTGAATATTCGACGACACAAGCCAAATCACCAAACCAACAGAGTTTCATCGGCTGATTCATGTCTCTGATTTGCATTACCGCAGAAAGGCTCATGCGTTTGAACAAGCAATCGATAAGTTCTCCTCGTTACTTTTTGCAAAACATTATCTACGGCAACACCCCAATCAAAGCGCTAAGCTTTAGTGACGTGATTTTAACCAAGGTTAACAATTAGCTCTCCTAACCTATACACTTTAGATTTCCTAACTATGATGTCCTAGCTATGAAGGTAAGTAAGCCAATGAAAGTCATTCAACAACTGAACATCTTGATGTTTTCTTTGTTCATCACAGCAACCGCACATGCTTGGCAAGCAGAAAAAGTCGCCAGTGGGCTCTCGATACCTTGGGGGCTTGCCTACGTTGACGAACGTACCATGCTCGTGACTGAAAAAAACGGCACACTAAAGCGCGTCGACCTAATGACAGGCGATCACCATGTTCTCGCAACTGTCCCTGACGTATGGGCAAAAGGGCAAGGCGGCCTGCTGGATATTGCTCTCTCCCCTTTTGACAACAAAACTATCTATGCCACTTACAGCAAAAATATCGATGGCGATGGCGTCACAGCACTCGCTTCGGCGCAATTCAACAACAACACCATCTCCGGTTGGAAGGATGTGTTTGTTTCTCAATCTCAAACCGATACAGGCCGACACTTTGGTAGTCGAATCACCTTTGATAACGACAGCCTTTATTTTTCCATTGGCGATCGTGGCGAACGCGAGAATGGACAAAACACACTGACTCATGCGGGGGCTATCTTACGTTTGTCCCCTGATGGTAAAGCCCCTGCCAATAACCCATTCGTCAATGATGACAGTGTTCTAGATGAGATATGGAGCTTTGGTCATAGAAATCCACAGGGGTTATTTTTCGATATCGAAACCCAAAACCTCTGGTCAATCGAACACGGGCCTCGCGGGGGGGATGAAATCAATCTCATCAAAAAAGGCGCGAACTATGGCTGGCCAATGGTGTCTTTTGGCAAAGAATACTGGGGGCCAATCGATGTCGGTGAAGCGACAGAAAAAGAAGGAATAGAAGCGCCCGTTAAAGTCTATATCCCCTCTATCGCGCCAAGCAGCTTGGTTGTGTATCGCGGTGAAAAATTCCCTGAATTAAAAGGAAAACTTCTTTCAGGGGCGCTAAAGCTCACTCATATCAACATCGTTACGGTTAATCGTCAGGGGCAAGCCATCGAAGAGGAAAGGATTTTATCCCATTTAGGTGAGCGGATCCGAGATATCGAGATTTCTCCTCAGGGCGACGTCTTTTTCAGTACCGATAGTGGCAATCTTTATCGACTCAAACGCTAATTCAGTTATGATGAAGCAGCCCATCACCCAATAACCCATCAACAAGAACGATGGCAGACAAAATGGTTTGGTTTACGTGTCACATTTGAGTCCTTGTATTCATCAACGCGGTTTATACAACGCATTTTATGTAACCAAACCTGTTTGAAAACGTGCTTAGGGCACATTTGTAAGCAACATATCTCACCGCAATTCATTAAAGTTTGATTTACATTTTGGTCACTTTTAGACTCCTTAGCTCACCAAACAACAATAAAAAGAGCCGTCATGAAATTAGAGACCGTCGATTACCTTGCTGAAGATGCCGCTGAGCAGTTTGTAAAGTCACTAAAAGAAACCGGATTTGGGGTATTAAAGAATCACCCAATCCCTAAAGAGCTGGTTGAATCTATCTACGAGAATTGGTACCAGTTTTTCTCTACTGAACGAAAAAACGAATTTCAATTTAACGTAGAAACACAAGATGGGTATTTTCCTCCCAGTGTATCAGAAGTTGCCAAAGGCCATAGCGTAAAAGACATCAAAGAGTATTTTCATATCTACCCTTGGGGGCAAATCCCAGAGGAATTGAAAGCGCAAATATTAGATTACTACCAACGGACCAGCCAATTTGCAGAAGAGCTGCTCGGTTGGGTTGAAGCTCATGCACCAAAAGAGGTTCAAGAACGCTTCTCCATTGCTCTCTCAGAAATGATCAACGGGAGCGACAAAACCTTGCTGCGCGTGCTTCACTACCCACCGATGACTGGGGAAGAAGAGCCCGGTGCAATTCGAGCTGCCGCCCATGAAGACATCAACTTACTCACCGTTCTTCCTGCCGCCAATGAACCAGGCTTACAGGTAAAAAGTCAGGAAGGGGATTGGATCGATGTGCCTTGCGACTTTGGTAACTTGATTATCAATATTGGCGACATGCTTCAAGAAGCGTCTGGGGGCTACTTTCCTAGCACCACGCATCGCGTAGTGAACCCTGATGGTGGTCGTCAAGAGCACTCTAGAATCTCACTACCCCTGTTTTTACACCCGAAACCCGAGGTTGTTCTGTCAGACCGCTACACCGCAGACAGCTACCTAATGGAACGTCTGCGTGAGCTGGGTGTCATCTAAAATTAGCAACCATTAAAACTAACCGCAATAAGTGGCACGCCAGCCATTTCCCCTGGTGAGCGTGCCCAACAATGGCGAAATAAGCAGAAATAGGAAAAAGCTGAAACGCTGATGAAGAAAAACAGAGTAAGGAAAACAACCGGCCAGTAAAATGCTCCGGTTTATCTATTTTAGCCTTCAGAAACCATCACATCCCATCTATAAGTGCCGTCCTAAAACCAACCATATAGATCACAACTCAAATAATTACACCTCTAATCTTAAGCATTCAATACACTCTCAACCCACTGTTATTATTATATTTATTACCACTCCTTTCCAGTTATTACACTGCACACCTCAAAATAATGGTTTGAACTCTAATGATTTATCTGTCATTTTATAATTAATTGAACGTTCAATATAAAATAAAAAGGACCTCAACATGCCCAAGGTCGGGATGCCCGATATCCGAAAACCACAGCTTGTTAACGCAACCATGACGGTCATCGATCGTGTTGGCTTACACGCAGCAAGCATCGCTTTGATCAGCAAAGAAGCGGGAGTATCAACCGGGATCATTAATCACTACTTTGGCGGCAAGCAGGGCCTTCTTGAAGAAACCATGCGAGCAATCCTTCGCCAACACTCAAGCACCATAGGCTCCTTACTTAAAGCACTGCCCACGGATGCTCACCAGCAGAGAATCAATGCCATTATCAAGGGCAACTTTGAGGGCTATCAGGCAGAGAATAGGGTTGCTAAGACTTGGCTCGCGTTTTGGTCGTATTCAATGCACGACGCACAACTCAAGCGATTGCAGCGTGTGAATGAAAAACGATTGTTGTCTCATCTACTCATTGAGTTAAAAGCCCTATTGACTCACGAACAGGCAGCGCTTGTTGCACAAGGTATTGCCTCCCTCATTGATGGGATTTGGCTACGAGGCACATTGAACCCTGATGGGATCAACGCTGATAAAGCCCGCTTTATTATCAACGACTACTTGGATAAACAACTCGCGTTTTATTCGACACGTCCTAACACTACTAATGACTGAGTTTGAGCTTCAAATGGAAATGAATTCGTTATACATCGATTCCTTATATATCAATGGAAAGAGCACGCCTGCAACCTCTGGCGAAACATTCACAAGCATTAACCCAGCCAATGGCAAGGTCATCGCGACGCTAGGCCAGGCATCTGAGCAAGATGTACAAAGTGCGGTTGAATCGGCGCAGCGTGGCTTTGCCGTTTGGTCAGCCATGTCAGCCATCGAGCGCAGCCGTATTTTACTCAAAGCGGTAGAAATACTTAGAGCTCGAAACAATGAACTGGCAGCGCTGGAAGTGGCCGATACTGGCAAGCCATTACAAGAAGCCATTGAGGTTGATATTGCTTCTGGTGCCGACGTGATTGAATACTTTGCGGGGCTGGTTCCAGGAATGCAGGGCGATCAACAACCGCTCAGTGATACGCAGTTTTTCTACACACGCCGAGAGCCTCTTGGTATCTGTGCAGGCATTGGTGCATGGAACTATCCGATTCAAATTGCGATGTGGAAATCTGCGCCTGCACTCGCGGCAGGCAATGCCATGATATTCAAGCCTTCAGAAGAAACCCCGTTAACCGCCTTGAAGTTGGCGGAAATTTTCACGGAAGCAGGGTTGCCTGATGGTGTATTTAACGTGGTTCAAGGGGATTATCGCGTGGGTCAAATGCTGACCGCTCATCCTGATATCGCCAAAATCTCATTCACTGGTGAAACAGGCACCGGCAAAGCCGTCATGGCTGACAGCGCAAAAACACTCAAAAGCGTCACGATGGAGCTTGGTGGTAAGTCACCGATGATCGTGTTTGATGACGCCAAGATCGATGATGCTGTCTCTGCATCGATGGTCGCTAACTTCTACACTCAAGGCGAAGTGTGTACTAATGGAACACGCGTATTTGTTCACGAAAATGTTTATGACGCGTTCATCAACCAACTGAAAACGCGCACTGAGAAACTGATCATTGGCGATCCGATGAACATCGACACTCAGATCGGCGCACTGATTTCAAAAGATCATCTCTCGAAAGTACTCGATGCGATTGAACAGGCAAAGGGATCCGGTGCCACCCTACTGACTGGGGGCCATCAAGCCACTGACAACGGTTTAGACAATGGCAATTTTGTTGTCCCTACCGTGTTTGTTGATTGCCAAGACGATATGCCACATGTGCAAAAAGAGATCTTTGGCCCAGTGATGTCGATTCTCAAGTTCAGCGATGAAGACGATGTTATTCGCCGAGCCAACGACACAAAATACGGTCTTGCTGCGGGTATTTTCACGCAGAATCTCTCCCGCGCTCATCGCGTTATTCACCAAATGCAAGCGGGGATCTGCTGGGTGAATACATGGGGAGACTCACCCGCAGAAATGCCGGTCGGTGGGTACAAACTGTCTGGGATAGGCCGAGAAAACGGGCCTGAAACCCTACTCCATTACACGCAGACAAAGAGCATTCTTATCGAGTTAGGCGATTACGCCAGCCCCTATGCTTAATTAACCCGTCTAACGAATAATCAGTTTAGCCCTACCGACTTGCAACTAGGTAACTAGGTAACAAAGTAACAAAGTAACAAAGTAAGTAAGCAGACAAATCGGTGCAGGGCGACACGGAGACAACAGATGCAACACATACAACAACACTACGATTATATTATCGTCGGTGCAGGTTCGGCCGGCTGTGTATTGGCTGACCGACTCACCGAGAGCGGCAAACACAACGTATTGCTGCTAGAAGCCGGTGGCTCTGATAAAAGTATTTTCATTCAAATGCCCACTGCACTTTCTTATCCGATGAATACCGATAAATACACGTGGCAGTTTGAAACACAGCAAGAATCGGGGCTGGATGGCCGACAGTTGCACTGCCCCCGCGGGAAAGTACTCGGTGGCAGCTCGTCCATTAACGGCATGGTCTATGTGCGTGGCCACGCTTGCGATTTTGACGAATGGGAAGAACAAGGCGCAGCAGGTTGGAACTACCAAGCGTGTCTGCCTTATTTCAAACGTGCAGAAACGTGGATTTCAGGCGAAGACCAATACCGTGGTGGCAATGGCCCATTAGGTACATGCGGCGGAAACGAGATGGAACTCAACCCACTCTACCAAGCCTTTATCGATGCTGGAAAAGACGCGGGTTACCCTCAAACCGCTGACTACAACGGCTATCAGCAAGAAGGTTTCGGCCCAATGCACATGACCGTCGACAAAGGTGTTCGAGCATCAACGGCTAACGCCTATCTACGTCGTGCTCTCAAACGCCCAAACCTGACGCTCATGAAAGGCGTGGTCACTCGTAGAGTGCTCCTTGAAGAGCAAGAGAACGGGTTAACAGCGGTGGGCGTTGAATTTGATAAATCTGGCAAAACACAAACCGTACTAGCAACTAAAGAAGTCATTTCTAGCGCAGGTTCGATTGGATCGGTTCAGCTTCTTCAGTTATCAGGCATTGGCCCAAAAACAGTATTAGAAAAAGCAGGGGTTGACCTAAAACACGAGTTACCGGGCGTGGGTGAAAACCTTCAAGATCACCTTGAAGTGTATTTCCAGTATCACTGTAAACAGCCTATCACCCTAAATGGCAAACTCGATTTGGTCAGTAAGGGCTTGATTGGCGCAGAATGGCTATTAACGCGCAAAGGGCTTGGTGCCACCAACCACTTTGAATCTTGTGCGTTTATCCGTTCACGTAAAGGGCTTAAGTGGCCGAATATTCAATACCACTTTCTACCAGCAGCGATGCGCTACGACGGACAAGCGGCCTTTGATGGACACGGTTTTCAAGTGCATGTCGGGCCAAATAAACCGGAAAGCCGTGGCACCGTTTCTATTACCTCTGCGGATCCACATGTGGAACCCGAGATCAGATTCAACTACATCTCTACCGAGCAAGACCGCCAAGACTGGCGCGACTGTATTCGCTTAACTCGTGAAATTTTATCTCAGCCTGCGATGGACAGCTACCGTGGTGAAGAAATTCAACCAGGTGCTGAACTGACCTCAGATGAAGACATAGACCGATGGGTTAAGGAAAACGTAGAAAGCGCCTACCACCCTTCTTGCGGCTGCAAAATGGGCGCAGATACCGACGAAATGGCGGTTTTAGACGCTCAGTGTCGTGTACGCGGAATTCACCACCTTCGCGTCGTAGATTCATCCATTTTTCCAACCATTCCTAACGGCAACTTAAATGCCCCAACCATCATGGTGGCTGAACGCGCCGCGGATATGATCCTGGGTCATGTCATGCTCGAACCACAAAATGTGCCGGTTTGGATTGCACCAGAATGGGAAGAAAAACAACGCATCAATGCACCACTAAGAGCGATCGATAGCTTCACTTAATCGCTCGCAAAACCCATAGATAATTATTAGATACACAGAACATAAACTAAAAAGTCAGTCATCACATTTAGGAAACTGAGAGAAAGCAGTTTCAAGGTATGAAAAAAAGGAATCATTATGCCAACCATTAAAAAGACACTTACCGCACTCGCCATCAGCTCACTTGCGTTTAACGCATATGCCAACGCGTCTATGGAAGCGCAACAATGTTCAACCGTACGCTTTGCAGACGTAGGCTGGACCGACATTACAGCGACTACGGCAGTGACCTCAGAGCTGTTAAAAGGCCTAGGCTACACCACAAAAACCGATCTGCTCTCTGTTCCGGTGACCTATTCTTCAATGGCAAACAGCGATATTGATGTTTTTCTTGGCAACTGGATGCCCACCATGGAAGGTGACATTGCCAAATACCGTGAAGCAGGCACGGTAGAAACCGTTCGTGCCAATCTAGAAGGCGCGAAGTACACGCTTGCTGTGCCTAAATATGTTTACGATGCTGGCGTAACAAGCTTTGCTGATCTGGTAAAACACGCCGACAAATTCAAAGGTCGTATCTACGGTATCGAACCGGGTAACGATGGAAACCGACTCATTCAGTCAATGATCGACTCAGATGCCTTTGGTCTAAAAGACTTCAGCCTGGTTGAATCAAGCGAAGCAGGCATGGTGTCTCAAGTAACTCGTGCGGTGCGTCGTAATCAATGGATTGCCTACCTTGGTTGGGCACCACACCCAATGAACAGCAACGTTGACATGGAATATCTTTCAGGCGGCGATGACTATTTCGGTGCGAATTACGGCGGCGCAAATGTCTACACCAATGTTCGCGCAAACTACCTGTCAGAATGTAAAAACGTCGGCCAACTCCTGCAAAACCTCGAGTTTTCATTAGAAATGGAAAATGCGTTGATGGAAGCGATTTTGAACCAAGATATTCAACCAGAAAAAGCCGCTCAACAGTGGTTAATCAGCAACCCTGAGCAAGTAGAAGCTTGGCTAGAAAACGTAACGACTCAACAAGGTGAAGCCGCTACGAAAGCCGTAGCTGCATACCTAAAACAAGTGAAAGCGTAATCACTGTTTCGAGCAATCGATGGGCTTCGGTCCATCGATTGTTCGCAGACACAAGTAACACAACTCAATGCAACAAATCACAGAAATAAATAATTAAAGGCAATGACGTGAATTTTATTACGGAAAACAAAATCCCTTTTGGTCAATGGATGGAAACAGGTGTCGACTGGTTAACCATCAATGCGGCCGGATTTTTTGACGCGATTTCAATCTTCTTAGAGACGGTCATCCTATTTTTGGTCGATGTATTCAAATGGATGCCCCCTGCTCTGCCAATCGTAATAACCGCCGCTCTTGCTTGGTTTTTACACCGTAAACCGTCGCTGGTTATCTTTGTTGTTGCTGCGTTATTGACCATTCTCAACCTAGGTTACTGGCAAGAAATGCTGGAAACCTTCGTACTCGTGTTTGCAGCGACGTCTATTTCCGTGTTGATCGGTGTCCCTGTTGGCATCATGGCAGCGCATAGACCTTGGCTTTATACCGCACTGAGGCCCATTCTCGACTTAATGCAGACGGTGCCTACGTTCGTCTACCTTATCCCTACCTTGGTTTTATTTGGTCTGGGTATCGTACCGGGGCTCATTTCGACCATTATTTTCGCCATTGCCGCGCCTATTCGCCTGACTTACCTAGGTATCATCAAAGTCCCAGAAGAACTGATTGAAGCAGGCAAGGCATTCGGCGCAAGCAAAATGAAGCTTCTGATGAAAGTAGAACTGCCTGCCGCGTTACCCAGCATTATGGCGGGGGTAACTCAGTGCATCATGTTGTCCTTGTCAATGGTGGTGATAGCAGCACTGGTAGGTGCGGATGGATTAGGAAAGCCGGTTGTGCGAGCACTCAATACCGTGAACATTTCACAAGGTTTTGAAGCCGGACTGGCGATTGTGCTTGTCGCAATGATTCTTGACCGCCTATGTAAAACACCCAACCAAAAGGATGCCTAATCATGAACATGAATGTTGCAGATGCGATCACCATTAAAAATCTAGACGTTGTGTTTGGTGACAAAACAGCAAAAGCGCTCGAACTATTGGACGATGGGAAAACACGCCAAGAAATCATTGATGAAACCGGCCAAGTGGTAGGGGTCGACAATGTATCCCTCTCAGTCAAAGAAGGCGAGATCTGTGTTTTGATGGGGTTATCTGGCTCTGGGAAATCAAGCCTACTGCGCGCGGTTAACGGCTTAAACGACGTCAGCCGTGGCACTCTCGACATCAAAGACGGAAACCATCAGGTGGATGTTGCCCAGTGTGACGAATCAACCCTGCGCCATCTGCGCACTCACCGTGTTTCAATGGTGTTTCAAAAGTTTGCGTTGATGCCCTGGCTGTCAGTTTTGGATAACGTGGCGTTTGGCCTTGAGATGCAAGGTGTGGCGAAATCTGAACGTCGCGCTAAAGCCAGAGAACAAATAGAAATGGTGGGCCTTTCTGAATGGGAAACGAAATACCCGCATGAACTTTCTGGCGGTATGCAGCAACGTGTTGGTCTTGCTCGCGCTTTCGCGATGGATACCGACATACTGCTCATGGATGAACCTTTTTCGGCGCTTGATCCCTTGATTCGAGCGCAACTGCAAGATGAGCTGTTACTGCTGCAAAGTAAACTCAATAAAACGATTCTCTTTGTCAGCCACGATCTCGATGAAGCGCTTAAAATTGGTAATAACATCGCAATCATGGAATCAGGTAAGCTCATTCAACACGGCAAACCGGAAGAGATCGTCCTAGCGCCAAAAACAGAATACGTGAAAGACTTTGTGGCACATACCAACCCGTTGAACGTCTTAAAAGGTCGCTCATTAATGCAGCCTTTAGAATCGCTAAAGCAAGATAACGAACGCTGGCAAATCTGCGAGACCAAAGATGTCTGGATCAAACACCATCAAGGTGAAGTGGCTATTCACGGTGAATCAGAGGTGAGCTTGGTCAACGGGCAAGATTCTAAGGATGATTTAAGCAATATTGATGCGACAACGGTGGTGATGGCTAGCCCAGACATTAGTATGCGTGATGCAATCAAACTGAAACAGTTAAGCAATTACCCAATTCTGTTGGTCGAAAAGAACCAGTTGGTTGGCATTCTGGATGATAACGCTTTTTACAACGCACTCATCGGTAATTTGCAAACCAAGTCTGCCGCGTAAATCACCAGAATGAGCATCAATCTGAATGTGAAAGGCGTGAGATTCCCCTTTCACATTAGAAAAGATTGAGAATGGTGCGAACATCAGTACAATGCGAAAAATAGAGAAGTAATTCTTCCATTTCAACACTGCATTTAGATACTGCATTTAGACAAAGGTCCGTCACTTGGAAAAACATGATGAAATTCTCGTCGCTATCCGCCAAATCATTCGTGCGATCGACTTACATTCAAAAAAATTGAGCAAAGAGTACGGATTAACCGGGCCTCAACTCATTTTGATGCGTGCTATCCAAGAAATGCATAACGTGACCATCAAAGAATTGTCGAATCACACCAATGTTAGCCAAGCAACGACAACCACGATCATCGATCGATTAGAGCTCAACGGCTATGTACAACGTGTCCGTAGCGAATCAGATCGTCGTAAAGTACATGCTAACCTAACCGAAAAAGGCGAAGAGTTACTCAGTAAAGCGCCAAAGCCCCTGCAAGATAGCTTCGTCAATAAATTCCAAAATATGGAAGCGTGGGAGCAGAGCCTATTGTTATCGTCAATGCAGCGTGTCTCTTCAATGATGAATGCAGAAGATATCGACGCCGCACCTGTTTTACAGCTGGAAAGCATTTCAAAGCCTAGTGCCTAACCTTATTAGCGAGCACCATTAGCGAGCACCGATGGATTTAACGCCATTAATGAGCATTAATGTTCAGCACGAATAAAATAATCACGGGCAAATACAACGTGAACAAGAGAATAGAACAATGAACAACGAACTTGATGTAATCGATAACCTTGAAGAACTCGAAAAATTCCTGATTTCAGTAGAAAATGGTGGATTAGGTTTACAAGGTGTTTCTGGCGTCGGGATGGCAACCAACAACAGTGACGGTCGCCATTTTGTTGCGGTATTTGATGGCAACCAAAAACTGCTTTTGGCTCGTTGGATTACTCAAGAAGTCTTCGAGACAGGTAAGGACCTGGTTCGCAATGGGCCCAAGAAGTAATCAATGACTGACTTTTAAAGTCAGTCATTTGTCTATTCCAAACCGTATATTAGGACTCACACCCAGAGACAAGCAGGGTTATTTCCTTTTTAGACCACACCTGAATAACGTGAATGTCAAAAAGACATCGCCTCACATCCTAGTGATGAATACGAGGCGATGTTAAGACTCAATAGCACTCTATTTCATCAACGAAATGAGCGACCTTTAAGCGGTAATCGAATTTGCTTGAGGGTGTTTGCGACTCTTGGCTTACTCACCTCAGAGCGCTTGATGGATTCAAACAAAGCAGGATCGAATGCTCCAGGCTGTTTAAGGTCGTGGCACAAGTTGTCGATCAGTGATTTGTCTACGCCCCACATCGTGAACAGGTGAACATAGTGCCGCTGTTGTGTATCTTGGCCACCAAAACTCATGCTCTCTTTGGCAAGCGAGTAACGGAAAATAATCTCCTCATTGGGCTGGCAGAATATCAACGAAAGGGATAAAGGGGTTCTTTGCAGCCACAAATCCTTCGGCAAGTCAGCATCTTTGCCACGCCAATATTCAGCGACCAAAGATAACTGCTCATAGGTATATTGCGCCATTTTCTGTGCTTGCATCGCAAGATCGATCTGTTTCTGATAGCTGTTACGCGCAAAGTACTCCCAAAGTATTAGTGGAGAAAGTCCGTTTCGCGAACCGGCAAATGTGGTGTCGGGTGAGCCAATGTATTCTGGGTTATCGGGAGGGGATACCATGAATTTTTGTTTCGTCATATAAACACCGGTGGGCCACGGTGCACCCGGCCACTTATGTCCACTCGTCACAATAGAGTTAATCATCGGGTTACTAAAATCGAAGTTAGGTCCGGTATCGCTCCCCTGTTCGGCAAAGAAACGTTGGTACTCTGGACAATCTTTCGCCATCTTTATAAAAGGGAGATAGCTTGCGCCAAGCGCGCCATCCACATGCACCCAATAGCCGCTTCGCATCTCATAATCGCTCTTTGGATCTTGTGGATCGATGGGCACCTTTCTTTGCCATAGACCATTCTTTTTTAAGATAGGCGCCAAACGAGACGTTATGTGGTCAACATCATCATAGGCCCCTTTGAAGGTTGTCCCGCAGTTTAAAACCAATAAAATAGGGTGCCCTTTTTCAGCAAAAAATCTGACATATGCGACCAGCTTTTCCACGTCGATAGCGCCAGAACCGGCTGGAAGTTCAGCCGTAGGTTGTTCTGACTCAACCTCACTAGGCCAAGGCTTACCTAGAGTAACAGGGTTCTCCTTTGGATAAAGTCGGTTACCGAGCGCCCCAAACGTGTCGATTTTTTCAACCGCCATCGCCTTTACAATAGAGTAATGGGTGTCTTGTGAAAAAAAAGCCACAGGCGTGTAAGCATTAGCTTTTGCACGCGGTGTACAAGGGTAGTGAGCGTAAACTTCGTTATTGACCAAGGTGGCACCACTCACCGTTTCAGATTTTATCTCCTCTTCTAGTAACATCACACCGCTTAAATAGTCACGAGCATTAAGCATGGCATACAAGTTACCTTCTGTGCTTCCCATGGTGAGAACATAGCCCCAATAACTGTCAGGATCACCGGGGTGAAATTGGTCGTTTTTATCAATATACGGCCCTTGTGAAGGCCAACTTGCATTCCACAAACAAGCAAAATAATCCAGCACTGATCGCTCTACACATTTTGAGTTAATTGTGTAGTTTCCATTGACGAAAGGGTCACCCACATTATTTAGGCTCGCGTCAAGAAACGGAGAGAGCCGCTTTTGGTAGTTAATGTTTTCTTCGGTTTGATAGCCAAGAAAGTGCTGCTTTTGAACATCCACATAAGCAAGTAACTGGCTATACACTTGATCTTGCTCCGTCACCGTTTGTCCTATGGGTGGCAGTTCAACATCAAAGCTATCGACAGCCTGTTCGGTGTAATGAAAATCATAATTTCTTTCAGCATAAACCTTCGTTGGATCGGCGGAGGGGGGTGACACTTTCCCAAGCGCGAACTCGGGTACTTGCTCTATCCATGGCTTGCGCCCAGGGCCGTATTTTATCCTTGTCTGATCACTCATTGTGTTGCTCCAAGTTTTTAAGATTGATTTATTCGGAACAAGTAGCGCGAGTTTTTTCGCTACTTAGCCAACCACGAAAAATTCGTGTATCGCTAACTATAGGCACATTATTGAGTATGAGTTCAGTTACTTATCAATAAATTAAAAAATATCATATTAACTTCAACATGATGATCCTTATATTTTGAGTGCTTAGTTGCAAAAATAAACACATTACAAATATTGATAGTTTGACATTCAACAACTAAAGTCTAGTGTCAGCTTAGTTGCATATTGGTCCATTTAGAAAGCAAATAAGCTGCCATGGCTAGGTGATAGACTGATCGAATACTTCATGGACTGATTGTTCGGTGACATGAAATAAAAATAAAAGATCGGCGTCATCATAATATCGCTCTAACTATGTTCGAATATAGTGAGGTATAAGATGAAATTAGGCTTTAAATCAAGAATTTACTTCGGTGTCGGGGCGCTTGTCGCTGCGTCACTCATCGTGCTGGGAACACTGAATATACTGGCTATGCGCGACAACATGGTTGAAGGTTTGGTGGAAAAAACATCGGATAAACTCAGTTTCCATGTTTCAGAACTGGAACAGATGATGCAGTTCAAAACTCGGTCGATTAAGAATGGGGCTAAAAGCTTTAATCGTCAACTTAGCAGTGAAGACAATCAACGTTTAGTTGAACTTCTGGCTCAGAGTTCATCGCTTTCTAACGTTATCATGACCTATGAAGACGGCCGGGCATTCATGTCCTTAGAAGGCGAAAAGTATGATTTTCGTCAGCGTGATTGGTATCAAAATGCAAAAAATGCTCGTGACGCAATGATTACTGGTGTGTATCAAGATCAAGTCACCCAGCAAAAAGTAGTGAGTGTCACGACACCCGTTATCCAAGACGGGCAATTTATTGGTGTTCTTCTTGGGGATGTACAGCTAGGAGATGTGGTAAGCGCCGTCAGTAATATGCGTTTTGCGGGTGGTGCGGCAACGTTAACCGACAACAAAGCGGTCTTTTTTGCCAGTGATGACCCGAATGATATAGGAAAAACCCCCTCACAAATTAGCCCCAATTTCACAGACATGGAGCGCGCTTTTTTCTCTCAGCAATCGGGAAATCTTAGCTTTCCTTACCTTGGTATTCAATTTGATGGCTACTTTGAGCGCGTCAACCTTAGTCCTGATATGTATTGGACTCTAATGGTATTTGTGGACAAGGAAAGCGCACTGACTACCGTGTACGACGCTATGTATAAGTCACTGATGACTGGTACCTTACTGCTGCTTGTCAGTTTCGGGGCTATTTTTATCATTTTACAATACGCGTATCGTCCGCTACTCAAATTAAAAAGAGCGGTGTTGGATCTCTCAAATGGGACTGGCGATCTGACCCAGCGACTCAAAATAGAAGGCGAAGACGATTTGGCTCAAATAAGCCAGGGCTTTAATCGATTTGTAGAGAATCTACAAGAAATGATGCTACAGATATCACAAGCAAGTCAAAATATCTCAGTCAGCGCCAAGCAGCTAGGGGCAACAGCGCGAGAAAACAAAGGAATGCTCGTGACTCACTCTAGTGAAACAGAACAAGTGGTGACGGCCATTACTGAAATGAGTGAAAGCGCCAGAACGGTTGCCGAGAATGTCAATCAATCGAATCGTATTACAGAAGAGGCAAGCAAAGAAGCAGAATCATCGTTGCTTATTGTTAACAATGCAGTTAGTACCGTCAGTGCATTGGTGACAGAAGTGGAGGATATGTCCAACAGCATTCTTCGTATGAATCAAGACGCGAATAAAATCAGTAATGTGCTCAATGTCATCGGTGAAATCTCTGAACAAACTAACTTACTGGCACTCAATGCCGCGATTGAAGCAGCGCGTGCAGGTGAACAAGGGCGCGGTTTCGCGGTAGTGGCTGATGAGGTTCGGGCGCTTGCAGGCCGAACACAAAATAGCACAATGGAAATTTCAGAAATGCTAAGTCAGTTGCTGGGCGGGACAGAAAGTGTTGTTAAAGCGATGGATTCGACCAAAAGACAATGCCAAGAAACCGCCGACAAGACGGGCGAAGTGTCGGAAAGTTTGACCGTGATGAGCACATCAGTCAAAGAAATCGACGATGTAAGCACTCAGATTGCAGCAGCGACAGAAGAGCAAAGTACCGTTGCTGAAGAGCTAAGTCGCAATATGCTCTCTATCCGCGATATTGTAGAGTCCCTAGTCAACAGCGGGCAACAAACCGTGCAAGCGACAGAGTTACTCAATGATACGAATGATGATCTAAAACGTCAGGTTGCCAACTTTAAATTGAGTTAGTGCGATGGGTATTAGTGTAGTGGGCAATAGTTAGAAAGTGGCTAAAGCCCATCATACTGCACCGTTGGTCTCTTCAGTTTCTACCGTAAAACATTATCTTCTAACTAAAAAATGGCCTAGCTAACAACTAGGCCAATTTTAACTAAAATTAATACCTTAGGGATCGATGGGAGTATCAACTGCCATAGGTTCCACGTCTACATACCATCAAATAGCGTGCTCCAGCCGCCCAATTTTTCTGTCACCCATTTTTCTGTCACCCAATGGCAATTTAGGGAATTGAACTTATGAGGTAGCTAAATTATGCCTCGAGCAACGCCAACTCTTCGCCCCTCTTCCATTTCCCACTGAACCCCATACTTATCTAGCCAATAGAAAAATGAAATCGGGAATCCATTCAGCTTCTCAGGGTGATACTCTTCAGAAGTATCAATCATTGTGATTCCCTCTTGAGTCTTTAAGTAGTTGAACACTGCTGTGCAGTTAGAAACTTCAAGGGCAATATGTCTAGGCCCGCCGAGATCGTAGGTTTTTGGCTGAGGGGGTACCTCTGACTTTCCTTCAGGTCTTTGGTAGTGCATCAGTTCAAGATAAACGGAGGCGTATGGGTGCTTAAGAAACAAGACATCAACCTTAACGTCTTGATTCGCTAAGCCTGCATCTTGATTAAACTCATTCATTTCGACATTTCGATAGTCCATTTTTTCACCCTGAGCATCTAAAGCTCGCTCAAACCCTAGTACTCTATGATAGTAATCAGCGGCCTTATCGACATCTTCGACAATTATATTAATGTGAGACAAGCCAAGCACAAAACTACTGATGTCTCTTTGGGCAAGACGCTTCATTATTTCAGGTTTCACATTAGGGGTAATCTCTACAGCATACTTAGCTTCTTTACCTGAAGTTAAGTCTTCATTACAGACTAAATAATTTTTAGTTTCATGCTTGTGTGTATCACTTTTCCCCGGTTCAATCTGAACCTTCCAATGCTTGATTGCGAACCAGTCAGGGTTGATAACATAAGCCGCGGCTACTAAATCAAATGGAATAAATCCTTGTTTGGAGCCAAATATGAACGCCCACTCTAGCGCCCACACTCGAGAATGTTTTTCTAGATATTCGGCTAATGAACTTCCACGCTTCATCTCTTTAAGTTCATGAAAGTTGATCCAAAGATCATCACATATTTCAAACGGAATAAATGTTACTTTAATATCGCTATTAAGCACCACCTTAAACGCAGCTTCATCAACTTCGAAATTTAAGTCCTTAAATGGCCGGGGTTGACGTTGACTCACTATGAAGTGTTGTTCTTTGTTCCTTCGCCCTGCTACGCACACTACTTCTTGAATATTCTTGACTTGATCAGGAAAATGCTCGACCAGCAATGCAATATTGGTTAATGCTCCGATTGCCAGTATGGTAAGAGGCCCTTGTTTCAATTCTTCAGCTAGATCCCGTACAGAATCGGGAATATCTATACCCTGCGACTCAGAAAAAAATACAGAGCTACCCTTGGACACTCTTAGACTTGTCGGGCCAAATAAGGAAGTAAATTGAGTCGCAATTTTAGTAGAAATCTCAATATCATTAGTATTCCCTAATGTTGAGCTCAAACCAACGATATCTATTTCCTGACTTCTAAACAAAAGGCCAAGCGCATACCCGTCGTCAACATCGCAGGGGGAAAACCCGTTAACGTGACCGATCGTAATATCGGTATCTACCCAAACGCGTTTTTGAGGTTGCCTAAAGAACTCACTAGTTTCTAAGCTGCGCATAATATTTTCCTTTATTGGCTAAGAAATGAAACAGTGTCATGAACGGTATTGGTTAGAGGCTCTCTATTTCAAAACTATCGCTATGCATAACGATATTTCTGCCCGCTTCTTTCCCAGCGTATAACTGTTGATCAGCTAGCGTTAGTGCTTTTTTAAGGTTCAAATCTAACTGATTAAGCGTGATATTGTTGAGTGTTGATACAATAGGAATCGCGCCGATAGATACAGTAACGACATGATGAGGCAAATTATTCTTATGAGGAATAGACAATTCCAATACAGCAATTCGCAACGCGTCAATTTTGTGTATTAAGCTTGTTTTGTTATTGCTCGATAATATATAAACAAACTCTTCTCCTCCGAGACGGCAACCTAAGTCATGCGGCTCAAGAATGTCATTCATGGCGCTAGCCACGGCAGTCAAGGCATTGTCACCTTCTGTATGACCATAAGAGTCGTTGAAGCGCTTAAAATTGTCGATATCGCATATAACGACATAAACTAAGTTTCCCTTGAGCAAGGCATGTTGAACTATCTTAGCAGCGTGTTTTTGATATTTATATCGTGAGCCGATCCCCGTAAGAGGGTCGGTTTCTGTCTGGTTATGAAGAATACGCAATTGGTTTTTAATCTTGGTGATCAAACTCGAGTAAGAACGCGCAAGATCACCAATTTCGTCTGCTCTTTGTATTTCTGGAATCTGTGATTGGTCGATTTTTTCAATATCTTGCTTCATTGAAGTGGAAAGATCTTTTAGCGGGCTGACTAACCAATATGTAACAATATAAATAAGAACAAACGATATAAACAACGCTATGAACGCTTCATTTAAAATATTAGCTAGCAGTTTACTTTTTATGTCTTTTAAGTCCGTTGCGTCAAGCACCGCCCAGAGATACCCACCGTTTATGTTTCTTAGAGTTATTTGAATATGAAGTAAGTCTGAATCAACATCTAGGAAATAACCGACCTCTTGCATTTTTTCTGGGATCTGAGGGATGGGTTGAGATTGTAAATTAATGCTCTCAGTAATAACGTCAAGATCAACTTTAACTTTATTGATCAGATGGTTAAGCTTTTTTATATGAACCGTATTGTCAGCGGGTGTATCTAATAGATTACGTTGTAATTGGTTTAACTTTCCCGACAGTTTTTTTGCATCATCGGTGGAAACATCGAGCCGCCATCCTTTGCTTTTCTCTATTGAATATCTCACTTCAACCTGACGGTTCAAATAGTCACTCGTACCCGAAACACCAACAAACTTCAATTTAGGGATTGCTTTTAGGTTATCCAACGTTGATTGCATGAGAAGGTTGGCATAATTTCTACCGGCAACCGAACCAGAAAAAAAAGTGTTATACGCCTCAAGCTGGCTAGCCGACACATCTGCAAGGTACTCAACTTTGTTTATCCAATCGTTTTGGTAACGAGAATAAGACATACCAAAAATGATAGATAGAACAAGAGTAAGATGCGAAATAAACAGCATCTGGTTTATAGTCAACCAGCCAAACAGTCTATTACTCAAGGTATTAGTCTTTGTTATCTGTGTAAGGGCTTAATACCGGTTCGGCACATGTGCCATTGATACAGATATCTTTGTATGTTGTATGGCAGTTTTCACAGAAACTAGGCTGTAAAGATGGGTGCATTGAGGTGATATCTTTACCTTCTCTATCATAACTTCCATATAATGCCAAACCATCTATATGTTCGGTGACCCAAACAATTCCCTGCACCTCAGATACCGCCACAACCGTAGGTCCATCAGTGTATGGCCCATGTGTTTGGTATTGTTCCAACTTTTCAGGGTTGACTCTAATCGTAAGAGGCGAGCCTTGTCCATTGTTTATCCATGCATAAGCTCGAACAGATTCTTGTATGAACAAAGAGGTATCAGGTGGCAAAACAGTATCAGCAGGTAAGTTTACCGACTCTTTAACAATAGGCCATTGATCCCACCCCTCAGGGAAACTTGCATCTGACTCAGCATAAACCAAGTTGGTTGTTGTAAATAAGGCCAAAGCACCAGCAAAAACGGCAACTAGGCGTATAAAAGCTTGCATGTTATTCCTTAAGAGTTAACGACCACGTTCAGTTCATAGCTATAAAAGGCATAGACTGAATAGTGATTTCCTTTTCTGTTTACATTCAAACGCACGATATAGCACAGGTGTAGTTAAAATGTTGAAGTTTAGCATTATATTGATTACCACTGAAAATAACATGCAGCCACATCAATAGATGTTAAGTATGTTATCTATATCACCTCTCTTGAATCAGCAATAAGTACAAGTTTTGGGCAAGGGAAACCAGACATAATAACACAGCGACTCGTAGATCTACTCATATGCGGTTCGTCTAATACGCTGTTATTACTTAGACTATAAAGGAAGCTTTTTGAAGATAGGCAAACTTTGGTGCGATCGTAGTCATAAAAAACTCCCCAGTACAACGTACTAGAGAGCTTTATACTAGAAACAATGCTGAAGATAAATAAACGAACGCGATGGGTCAGTTGATAACTCAGGGTTATCCATTTCTGTAAGTAACCCTTTGAACAGGCTCACGCATCCTAACAAGAGCATAATCGTAAACGGCATGGCTGCCATAATGCCGAACGTTCACGAGCAAAGTGTTAAGCAATAACCGAAACGCGATTTCGACCACCTCGCTTAGCTTTATACAGTGCTTTATCAGCCCTATCTACGCACTCCTCCCAACTTTCCGTAAGCTGTAACTGTGCAATACCAAAGCTCGAGGTGAACGCTAACCGTGGTTTTCCATCGATAACAGTCTCGGCAATAGCATGTCGTAAATCGTCGATAAACGTCTGGGCATGGCTCAAGTCGTATTCGGGTAACAGGATGATAATTTCATCGCCCCCTAACCGAAACGCCGCTGCATTGTCAGGCAAGGTTTGTGTAATACTATCCGCAATGGCTTTAATCACCTCATCACCCACAAGGTGCCCATGCCCATCATTGATCGCTTTAAAATGATCAATATCTGACATCACTAGGCAAACTGGCGCATGGCTGGGGTTATATTTAAAATCAGACATTGCTTCATCTAACGCACGACGATTCTTAAGACCCGTCAACGGATCCTGATAGGATAAGCGATGGATTGAATGCAATAACCTGGCGTTAATCATCCAGAGCATCGAAAAGCTCATAGACACAATGAGAGTGACACTAAAAAGAAAAGTCAGCTGGTGGATCGTATTTGCGCTCATGAAGCTGTCTATTTCAGCTTCTGATAGGGAGACATAAGCCCTTATCAGCATAAACCCACCATAAGCGAGAAATGGTAATGCCATCATTCTCGTCGCGAGGGGCAAATCTTTGCGAGTTCCTTTCACCACGGCGATGGCTGTACTAATGGTAGTAAAGGCTAAATATAAGCTAATAACGATAATCCGATTGTTTATCGAAGGTACAAAATACGTAAAATAAACAAAGCCTACTAAGACGGCAAACAACAGCACGCGACTGTGATAAGTTAACGTCAAGGAATAGTTTCGGAAAATAGACAGACTATATAGCGTGAGATGAAAGCCGAGTGCAATGAGTACATTCGCCCCAATAATACTGAGAAAATCTGGAATAATGCCTCTTAAACTCAATAGCAATGGGCCAAACCCGATCAAAAATATAGATAGTGAAAACAGCGATAACCCTTCAATCGGCTTTTGAGCGACTTGAAACAATAGCAACCCAATACAATAAATCACCGAAAACAAGATCATGATAAAGTTAAGCGTTCTTATGTCTAGCGAAAAACTATCCATACAGCCCTTCTTTCTTCAAAATACCGCTCCAATCACTCATGAGTTTTACCGCTTGTAAAATGTGGTACTGACATATATTTTTTACTCTAAATAGAATAGCAATTTAACAGATATCTTGACGGATGGATAACTTAGTTGATAGATAACAAACGCTCATGAGCCGACACATAATCACGCTTTCTCTCTACGCGAAAGCTATAGTGTTACTACGAGGCATGGGGCAAGTCACGTTTCAAGAGAACGCTGCCACTGGCATTTTTGTTGCGATGGCTGTTGGCTTTCATTCGCTGCCATTATTCTCTGCGATGTTTGCTGGGCTTTGGGTATCTACTTGGGTCGGAAAAAGAGTCTGCAGCAACACACAAGATGTCACTCGCGGATTATACGGTTATAACGGGGCGCTAGTTGGCCTCGCCTTCTACACCCTATTCCAATCCATACCGTTCTTTTGGATGACACTCTCCATCTTCGTAGCCTCAGCAATTTGCAGTGTTATCCAATCTCGGTGGCGATCTTCTTTGCCTATCTTTACCGTGCCATTTTTACTGGTTACATTACTGTTTACTTTGTTGTTTACTCTTGTTGAGGGTAGTTTCAATCTGCCATTTGGCAAGCTCGAACCCTTGACTTCATTGCATAATGCAACTCAACGCACAATAACAGTATTAGATGGGCTCAAGGGAGTGCTTAGTGGCGTCGGTCAAATTATGTTTGTGCAACCTTTGCTACCCAGTGTTTTGATCCTCATAGGGATTGCTTGCTCTTCTCGTTCAACTGCTCTTTGGGCTTGTGTGGGTTCTGCGTGTGGAATGATGGTTGCGGTTACAATCAATCTTCCCAATTCATTGTCTCTTCAAGGTTTGTGCGGTTTTAGTGCTTCGCTCACGGCCATCGCACTGTCTCAACGATATGACCTACCTCAGTCAAGAGCCCTATCACGCTCAAATCTATTGGCAAAGGGCCGTATTATGGCAGGCGTGATTTTTGCGACTTTACTGAGCGTTTTTAGCGATTGGCTTGGTGTCGTGACTCTTACTCTGCCCTTTGTCCTTTCCTGTTGGATAATGATCTTAAAACGCACTAGCCCCTCAACGCCACCCCCTTAGAGCCACACCATTACTCTATCTTCCTTGGCCCTATCATACTTGGCTCCATTCCCTTTGACTTATAGACGTCCAATCTGATCATTCACTCAAATTGGTGATTTTTCGCCTCAAGCAACAAATTCGCTCCCGCATGGTCAACGCCCAATTTATCTTGAGGGTTACGTAACGCGCAGTTTTCTAAGGATAGGCAACCACAACCTATGCATCCGCCTAAGTCTTGCTGTAACGCTTTCAATTGTGTGATTCGTTGTTCTAGCAAATCGTGCCAAGAAGTAGCAAGCGCTTCCCACTGCTGCTTGGTTGGTGCTTGATGTTTCGGCAGGGATGACAAGGCACAGCCAATATCCTCTAGGCTTAATCCAACTTGTTGCGCTGCTTTTATTACCGCGACTCGTCTTAACACACTTCGGTGATACCGCCGCTGGTTACCCTCATTTCTCCAACTGCTTATTAACCCTTTTCTTTCATAGAAGTGCAACGCAGACACTTTGACTCCAGACCGCTTTGCCGCTTCACCAACGCTGATATCCATATCCCCTCCCTCGCTCTTTATAGAAAGCAACTCATACAGAAAGCTCCTAGTAGAAAAACTCACTAGGAAATAAGTAAACAAATCACTTTACCTTAACTTAAGTTGAGGTTTTACAGTAGCAACAAATGATATTACTTTCACGGATGAACACATGAAAAACAAAACCATACCTTATTTAACAGGAAGACTTTTCGACGGCATCTCTTCCGGGCTATTTATGATGGCTCTCCCTTGGGTCATGTTACAAACCCCGAATATGGGAACGTTTGTCGCTTTGGTCGCGTTAGCTTGTACTGTGGTGTCGTTTTTATTAACCCCTCTCTTTTCAACCTATATCGATAGGCATTCACGCAAGTTTCTGTTGATCTTGAATCAGGGGATTCAATCGCTAACCGCGGGGGTGGTGATGCTTGCCTATTGGTATGATTGGAGTTCTTACTGGTTGCTGGCCGGAGCACAGCTGTTCATTTGGGTTTCAAGTAACTTTGCGTGGGCGGCGAACAATGCGTTTACTCAAGAAAACTATGATCGTGACGAATACGCGGCTATTTCGAGCTACCAAGAAATTGTGATGCAAGGCACCACATTAGGCGCTGGGGCGTTAGGGGTGATGTTATTACAGATTTGGGGCATGTTTGAGTTTGCTTTGTTTGCAGCTGTCGCGTCTGCCCTTGCCGCGTTCAGTTACACATTGACGCCTTACCGTCAACAATTGCGCCCAAAGAGCCGTGTTCCATTTTTTAATCAGCTGATTGAGAGCAAATCGATATTTTCTCAGTCGCCAAAATTCTACGGTTTTTTAATGATTTCATGTTTGTCGTACCCTATTCTGACTTTCCTTGGAAAATTAGTGCCGATCTCTTTTTCAGAGCAAGGTTTGTCAGGCCAATGGTACGCTGCCTATAACATTAGTTTTGGCCTGGGTTCATTGCTAACAGGGTTCCTGCTACAACAAATATTGGCGAAATTTTCTCTACAAAATACCATCCAATACGCGATGTTTTTCGTCGCTCTCATGTTATTTGGCATGAGTATTTCTAGTGAACCAGAACTGCTGATGGTGTTCACATTCGGGTTTGGCTTTTTCAATGCCATCAACCGCATTGCAAGAACCAACTGGATGCACCATACCATTGCAATAGAACAACGGGGTCGAGTAGACGGTGGGCTCGCCATGTTTTCAACCCTAGCCCAGAGCTTGAGTTATGTCATGATTGCACTGCTTAGTCACTATCAACACATCTC
Organism: Vibrio genomosp. F10 str. ZF-129; assembly: GCF_000287055.2. Taxonomy (GTDB): domain Bacteria; phylum Pseudomonadota; class Gammaproteobacteria; order Enterobacterales; family Vibrionaceae; genus Vibrio. The sequence goes on from NZ_AJYQ02000137.1 coordinate 86,569, forward strand.
AATGGGGTTTGCTATCGCCGCGGTTGTCGTGCTCATCGCAAGCATTATGATGCTCAATCTCGGCAGAACCCTGACGGGTAAATCATCGCTTGATATGAAAGGTGCAACAGCGAACAGTTAGGGCGTGGTTACTTCCTTGGAGATACTCTGAGGTATGATCTCGGATCTACACACTTTTATCCTCTTATAAAAAGGCTTGAGTTCGCTAAATCAGCCGGCACTGGCCTTTTTTAATTCTCGAATCAATGCCCATAATAGAAGCCCCCCCGTGACAGCCAAACCGATTCCGATCCCCGCCCAAATGCCACCCAGTTCGAACCGTTTCATAAGCCACCAAGCAGCGGGAAGCCCAAATAGCCAGTAACCGATCGCAGTAATAAAAGTCGGAGCAATAACTATTTTCATTCCTCGCAGCAGGTTGATCGCCAGCAGTTGCCAGGCGTCAACAATAAAACTTAGCGCCACCACCCAAATAATCCCCGACAGCATCGCGACCAGTTGTGGGTCGTTGAGTTGGAAAAATTGAGCGACTAGCCCTGGATTCATGATAAAAGCCCCAGACAAAGCAACACTAATGACGGTGACCAATACAAAACTGTTCCAAGAAGTCCGCTTCATTTCTTGATGATTACCTGCGCCAAAGTCGCGTCCTACCAGAATCGCGGCAGCTTGAGAAAGTCCAAAGTTTATGTTCCACGTCAGGCTCAGGCATTGAAGTAAGATTTGATGAAGTGCTAACGCAGCAATACTGATGGTTCCCGCCATCAAGGTGCCACCGTAAATAAGCCCATGCTCTAGAAGCGCAGCCACAGCGATCGGGATGCCCATTGCCAGTAAGGGGTTTATCAATGACAAAGAGTATTCTTCTCGATGTTTCCACGGAGCAAATATAGCAAACTCTTCGCGTTGAAATACCCAGATCCCATAACCAACGGTGACAAATAAAGTAGAAAGCGCGGTACCTAACCCGAGCCCAGCTAGCTCTAACCCCAGTGGAAAAGCCAACATATAACTGATTGGGATATTAATAATAACGGTAATGACGGACATCACCATCACAGAGCGTACATGTCCTAGTACACTCGTAAGACCTCGTAAAACAAGCAATAGCAGCGATGGGAGCATAGCCCACTTTAATGTATCGACATACACCATTGCCAATGCCACTACCTCTTCTGGTTGCTTCGCCATGGTTAACACCCAAGGGGCAAAGTGAAAGAGAGCGAATAAAACAGCGGACAAAATGAAGGAAAGTAACACCGCCCCTTTTACCGCGTAACGAATTTGTTGGTTACCATAATCAGGTCTTGCCACTCGCTGACCATAAGCAATCGCAATCAAGTTTGCGACACACCCCACCGTGCTACTGGCAATAATGAAAATGAAGAAATAGATCGATGCGCCTAAGCCACCCGCCGCTATTGCCATCACGCTAATTCGCGACATCATCCATACATCCGTCAAAACTAATGCCATAGCAATCAGCTGAGATATGATTAATGGGAATGCGAGTGATAGTATGTTTTTCATGGTGACCTCTATTATTTCTCGCAACATTAAGAGGGAATGTGATGGATTTCAAATGATATATAATCCAAACTAACATTACCTCAGATCATGTTAATGGAGAGTCGTCATCACCCCTTATTTGAATCTTCCTTATTCTCACAATGCACTCAAGGCTTATGAAGCGGTCGCGAGACTGTCAAGCTTTACTCTGGCAGCAGAAGAATTGTATGTGACTCAAAGCGCAGTCAGTCGCCAAGTGAAGCAACTGGAGTCTGAGTTGAATATGGCATTAGTTATTCGAAAACATCGGGCGATTGAGCTTACCAAAGAAGGGCAACAGCTTTATTTTACCTTGCAGCAAAGCTACCAATCCCTACAGACGTTATTTGAGTCTTGGCAAACGCCAAAAAGAGAGAAAATCGTCATTAAGGCCGCCTTAACGTATGCGACTCGCTGTCTTATTCCCAAGATTCATCAACTCAGCGAACGTTATCCAGAACATGACATTGTGGTTATCCCATCGTTAGAAGAAGAAGCCAGCCTCAATAACAGTGACTATGACTTATTGATTTTCAGCACCCGTTTAAAAGACCATTATCATCACCAGCCGGACATTTCATTTTTGCGTGATGAATACATGGCTCCAGTTTGTCGGACGAAAAGCACAGCAGAGAGCGAAGATCTTGCTTCTTTGCTAGCGATGCCACGGCTGCATTCGACACTCGCTCACGATGATTGGACAGATTGGCTGGCATCTCACCCACAGGCTCACTCTTCAAACGTTCGAAGCACGACATTCTTTACGCTCGATCTTGCCTTAAGTGCTTGTCTTTCAGGGCAGGGCGCCACAGTGACCGATCTCCTTTTAATTCTTCCTGAACTGCAACAACGCTTCTTGTATTGCCCTATTGGCACAGAAGTAAAGCCCAGTGCGTGGCAATACTATTGCCACAAGCGAACCAAATCCCCGCTGATTGATGATATTGTCGAGTGGGTGACCAACCTGGCTGCACAAGAAATTACGGCACTGAACGTATTGGCCCGTGGCAACAAATGGACAGGAAGCGTTGGAAATTAATGGGCTAGCTTTTCGATGATTCTCATCAACAGGCGAATACGCGGCTCAATAGATTCAAGCAATAAGTATTCTTTGTCACTGTGAAAATCAGCACCAATTGGCCCTAAGCCATCCAATGTTGGCACCCCTAAAATTGCGGTATTGTTTGCATCTGAGCCGCCACCTACTTCTTTCCAGCTAATATCAATATTAAGCTCTTTGGCACTTTGCTCCACCAGCTTGATCAGTGTTGCTGTCGCTTCACTGGCTAACATAGACGGTTTATAAGCTTCGCGTTTTAACGCCACGTGAATGCCATCCAGAAAGGGGTTGTGACTCAAGCCATTCAGTTGGCTATCAATCGCGTCATACTCATCGTTGCTCCAAAAACGCACATCCACTATCGCCTCGGCATAATCGGGAACGATGTTGGCCCCTGAGCCTCCAGAAACAACACCCACGTTCAACGTACTTCCCGATTCAAAGTTCGTCATCTTGTTCATGGCGATGATCCACTGCGCCATTTCAGTAATGGCGCTGCATCCATTTTGTGGTTCATTGCCAGCGTGAGCAGCCTGACCATGAAACATCAGCTTATAACGAGCCATTCCTTTTCGAGACTTCACCAAACCACCATCGGCACGAGCGGCTTCCACCACTAACACTTGCTTTGCATGTTTTGCGACCGATTGTATCCATTCAACCGAGTCTGCCGATCCTGTTTCTTCATCTGGGTTCATGCAAACGCATATCGAGAGGGTGTCTAATATTTTGGTATCAAGGTGGCGAAGTGCATAAACAACATTCAGCAATCCTGACTTCATATCAGACACGCCAGGCCCATAGGCTTTATGGTCGTCCACGCTCATTGGCCTTTTTGCTACCGTTCCAGGAGCAAACACCGTATCCATATGCCCAATCAGCATAATATCGATATATTCAGAATTCGGCTTATTGCGCACTTCAAGCCCCACACCTGCTGGCCCACAATCTCTGCGTTTAACATCCCACCTTTTCATCGCAGAGTATTTTTGTTCAAACTGAGAGGCAATGACCTCAATGCCATCAAGCGTGTATGTACCACAATCAACGTTGACCAATAGTTCGAGTTCTTCCAAATAACTTTTTAGTGAAAAATCCATGTTCATTCCTTGTGTGGCATTCTATTGATGCAAAATCGATATAATCAAAGCGCAAAGATAAACGCAAAGCACAGCGACGTGACACCGAGCAACCTTATTCCAGCCTATCTCTTTTTGATTAAAATTAATACGATTCAAACAGATCCGATGCGCCTCACAGCGAGTGTAAGCAAATGTGTATACACTGGTTTCCATCATCATTTCAAGGAGCGAATATGTATGAATAAGCTGTGGTTGTTACTCGGTGCTCTCGTCACTTTTTTTTCTACCCCGTCCTTTGCATCTGTCAACAATGAACAATACCTGTCACTCACCCAATCGACTGTCGGCTTTGCTGCTTTAGCGTTATTTACGGTCGCTTATATATTAGTCATGCTGGAAGAATACCTTCAGCTCAGAAAGTCCAAACCGGTACTGCTCGCAGCGGGTTTGATATGGGCAATGATTGGTTACGTTTACCAACAAAATGGCATGGGAGAGATAGCCAAAGCGGCACTTGAGCATAATTTACTCGAATACGCTGAACTACTGCTGTTCTTACTCGTCGCGATGACGTACATCAGTGCGATGGAAGAACGTAAGCTCTTTGACGCTTTACAAGCATGGATGGTCGGTAAAGGTTTTGATTTTAAAGCGCTCTTTTGGATTACGGGCGTACTGGCTTTTTTCATCTCACCTATTGCTGATAACCTAACCACCGCGCTTTTGATGTGCGCTGTGGTACTAAAAGTAGCAGGTGATAACCCCAGATTTGTTAATCTAGCGTGCATTAATATCGTGATCGCTGCGAATGCAGGGGGCGCGTTCAGTCCATTTGGTGACATCACCACCTTAATGGTGTGGCAAGCAGGGCATGTTTCATTCTCTGAATTTATGCCACTATTTGTTCCGTCAGTCGTGAACTATGTTGTTCCAGCTGCGATCATGTCATTTTTCATCCCTGCGACTAAGCCTAATGTGGTGCATCAGCACGTTGAGCTAAAACGTGGGGCTAGGCGCATTGTAGGCCTTTTTATTCTGACTATCGCCACGGCCGTTGCTTTCCACGCAGTACTGCATTTTCCACCGGTAATTGGCATGATGATGGGGCTGGCATACCTGCAGTTTTTTGGCTTTTTCTTGCGCCGGACTTTGCATTCTTCACTGTCAAAGAAAGCCGCACTGGCAATCGCAAATGGTGATGACTACGCCTTAAAGCGCTTAGGATCAGTGGCACCGTTTGATGTTTTCCGCCGCGTTGCTCATGCCGAGTGGGACACTCTGCTGTTTTTTTATGGGGTGGTTATGTGTGTCGGCGGGTTAAGCTTAATTGGCTACCTGGGCCTTGCGTCGGAAATCATGTATTCCCAGTGGGATCCTGTTTGGGCCAATATTATGGTGGGTATGTTATCGGCGATCGTCGATAACATACCGGTGATGTTTGCCGTGCTGACGATGGATCCGGTTATGTCCATGGGTAACTGGTTATTGGTGACGCTTGCGGCGGGTGTCGGAGGGAGCTTACTGTCGATTGGGTCGGCGGCTGGGGTTGCTCTGATGGGAGCAGCGCATGGCAAATACACCTTTTTTGGTCACCTGAAGTGGATGCCAGTCATCATGCTGGGATATGCTGCGAGTATTGCAATACATCTATTGCTTAATGGTCATCTATTTGCTTAACAGTCGTTTATTTAATTAACGCATATTCAACATAGTAACTCGGTGATGTGAACTTGATTTTATCACCTATGGGTAAAAGAGAAAGTGTGTGATTTTCTGTCTTGAAAGTTTCTGTCTTGAAAGTTAAGGCTGACTAGGCTCAAAGTTTTCTTTTACCCAAAAGTTCATCAAGCTATGTCGAGCGCACGCGCTGCACGTCAGCACTTCTCCGTCACCATGGATACGCATGACAAGATCGTCTCGCTTTTCTTTAGAACTGTTGCGGAATATCACATAAATCTCACTGCCATCAACTTCAAACGCTCGTGTCATGGTCTGATCACCAGCTTGATAGGTCATCACGCCAGCTTTGAATACCAGTGTATTACTGTTGTATTGATTGGAATAGACCCCTTCAAAAGATAGGGTTTCACGATTAGCGATCTTTTCTATCTTTTCTTGAAAACACCCCTGAATCGAGGCTAAAACTACCCCAATAACCATACATTTCAAAAACCTAGACCTTCCCATAGTCGCTATATTCCTTGTGCTAATTCACTTCTAGCTCTAATAATGCTTTTTTTGCGTCAATTCCGCCAGCATATCCCGTTAATTTTCCGTTTTTTCCGATAACTCGGTGGCAGGGAATGATTATTGATATCGGGTTTTTCCCATTTGCCATGCCAACGGCTCTGACTGCTTTCGGGTTATCAATATCGATAGCCAATTGCTGATATGTTCGTGTTTCACCAAAGGGAATCTCTTCTAGAGCTTGCCAAACCTGCTGCTGAAACGGTGTACCTTTAGGCGCGACAGGCACACTGAACTGGGTTCTCTTTTTGGCAAAGTACTCTTCAAGCTGCTGAATCGCTTCTTTAAGTATAGGGTGACCTTCGTCTTTTGTTCCTAATTGTTGAGGTAGCGTGGTATTAACGGGTAGCCAGATACCCAGCAATCCTTTCTCGTTAGCTTGAAGAGTCAATAGCCCTAGTGGGCTCTGGTAATAAGTGAATGATGTCATAATGTATACTCCCAGCAATGAAACGTCGCGTAACTGCCCCAGGGTGACACAGAAGCATGATTAAGTTGAGGCAATTTTTGCAGTACTTTTTTAACTATAAGATCACTACCTAAGAAGCAGTCGGGGTCTGAAACCCCTCGCAACAGGGCGTAATCAACCGTCCACGGGCCGATTCCTTTAATTGATAACCAATCTTGTGGGTTGTTATCTGGCGTATCGAGATAAAACTGTGCAAATCGCTTTAATGTTTCTTTTCGGCTTTGAGGCATTTTAAGAAAATCCAATTCAGCCTCAGCAACCTCTTGAGCCGTGGGAAAATGCACGTGGCTGCAATTGACACCTTCGACACCCTTGCTAGCACTCTGACCAGCGCTAAGCTTCGATGTCAATAAGTTCAACTGCCCAATAGCGGCTTTAACAGAGACCTGTTGCCCCAGAATCGCCCTAACACCAGCCTCCCACGCATTCCAGACACCGGGAATACGAATACCTTCATGATGTACAAGTTCAGGAACAACACTGCGCAGGTGAGCTTCTATCAGGTCGGTATCCGCATCAAGGTCAAACATGGTACGGATTCGAGCAACTAAGTGCCTCAATTGGCTGAGGTCTTCGAGTTTGAACTCAACATTGAGTGCATTTTTATTATGATGCATCTCCACCTTAAACCACGCATTGGTTCCATTAATGCATACATGTCGTTCATAAGTGGAATCTGTCACCAATTCAACACCTCGGATAGCGCGCTTTTGATAAAATTGAAGCATGTGCTGCCAATCAAAGTGCCCTCGAAAAGGTAAATAAATGGTATGTTCAGTTCGAGTTGTTTTTTCGGTTTTTCGCACCTGACTCGGTGTCAATTGCAGTGTTTTTCTAAACGCATCATTAAAGCGACGAACACTGTTAAACCCACTCGAAAATGCGATCTCTGAAATAGGTAAAGTACTCGAATGAAGCAGTTGTTTAGCAAACATCAACTGATGATTCTGGGCGTATTGCTTGGGGGATAGCCCTAGGTAGTTCCGAAACAATCGACGAAGATAACGGCTACTTATGCCTAAGCGCTCTGAAAGTGACTCAATACCCCCTGTTTGCAGTGCACCTTGCTCGATCAAGCTTATGGCTCGAAGAAACGTGGTTTCCACACCTTTCCACGCCCAAGAGTTTGGCGCGCTATCAGGGTGGCAACGTAAACATGGTCGATACCCCGCGTTCAACGCTTGCGCTTTATCAACAAAATACTCGACATTTTCTTCTTTAGGAGAATTAGCAGGGCAAATAGTCCGACAAAATATCCCTGTTGTTTTGACCGCAATAAAGAACTTACCATCAAAACGCGCATCTCTGGCTAAACGTGCACTTTGGCATTGTTTCGTGGTTAAAGTTGAATAGTCCGTGAACGCCACTTTCCTTGCCTCATGAAAATCATCGAATCACCAGTGTAGCAACAATTGCCGCTTGAATTCGCCACATTCGGAACTCAATGACCATAACGGAAATGATCATAACGGAATGAGAGTTCGTCCAGTTGACTACCATTCCATCTCCCTGACATATCCAGTGACATGCATACTCGTTCTATTAGAATACCTTGTCTATTGGACCACCATCTTTAAGCGTGCTGACAACCGTTGCTATTTACACTGAAAAGGGCGAGAAGGGGGAGGCTATTGCTCTATTGCTGGAGAAACGACATCCTGCTGATTGAATACCCACTTATAAAATTCTTTCGCGGGCATTGGGCGCGCAAAGTAATAGCCCTGCATGGTGATACCAGCAGCACGAAAGAAATCAGCTTGGTTTTTCTCTTCAATCCCCTCGGCAACCACGTCAACCTTTAGATGATTAGCCAGTGTAATGATGGTATCTACAATGCCAGTGCCTACTTGGCTGACTTTCATATTATCGACAAAACTCTTATCTATTTTTAGTTCATTAATGGGAAATACCTGTAGATATGCAAGAGACGAGTACCCAGTCCCAAAGTCATCAATAGATACACGAAAACCCTCTTGTTTTAACCCCTGCATTTGTCGTACGGCATTATCCACATCTTCCACTAGCATGCTTTCCGTCAACTCAAGAGTGATATGGCAAGGAGAAATTGACTCTGAATTAAAAAATTGGACTAATTCAGTGCATAAATCGACATTTTTACCTTGAGCTGCACTGATGTTTATAGACAGGCTAAAGGAATGATCGATCATTCCCTTTTCTTTAAGATGACGAAGCAACTGACAGCTGTCTTCCATCACTATTCTTTGTAAATCGTTTATTACACCAATTTCTTCTGCGACTGCAATAAATTCGAGAGGTGGAATAAGCCCCCGCTCAGGGTGAAGCCAACGAACAAGGGCTTCAGCGCCTTTAAGTCGACCATTTGAGCCAATCTGAGGCTGGAAATAGGTAACAATTTGCCCGAGCTTTATCGATTCTTTAAGCTCACTTTCGAAAGTGAAACGACTCTTTAGGCTTTCGTGAATTGAAGGATCAAAGAAACAGTAATCGGAGTGCGTGCTTCGCTTCGCTGAGTACATGGCGGTATCCGCACACATTAATATCTCGTCTGCATTCTTATCCTTGTCAGTCATCAAAGTGATCCCAACACTCGCTTCAACAGTGATGTTCCTTCCGCACAAAGAAAAAGGTTGATTTAGTACATTCAGTAACTGATCTGCAATTTGAGACGCGTAGTCCGTGAGCGGCTGCTCTTCATCAAAAAACTCAGAAAGTATAATGACAAATTCATCTCCCCCTATCCGAGAGAAAGTGTCATTGGGGTTGAGGCTGGTTGATAACCGAATACAAACATCTTTGAGTAAGTTATCCCCCACGGTATGGCCTAGTGTGTCATTGACACTTTTAAAGTTATTGAGGTCAATGTACAAAAGCGCCGTCATTTTCTTCGTCTCGATGAGCGCTGTAATGGTGGTTTTTAAGTGGTTAAGCAAATACCGTCGATTGGGTAAGTTGGTCAGTATATCCTGGTAGGCCAGTTCTTTTATTTTTTCTGCGGCTTCTTTTCTTTCTGTTATATCGCGTTCAAGCCAAAGTGCGTGGGATATCCCCTCAGCTTCTTTACCATATCCCTCAATTGGGGTGATTCGACTTTCATAATAGTGGAGGCCATCACTTTTCTGTCTTTGATACTCGAAGACTTTAAGGGTGCCACTTTCAATAGTACGTTCTATTGCTTCCTGGCAAGAACAGTTCTCAGATTGGCTTTCCCCAGAAAGAATAAGCTTGCCAGTAAGGCTTTTCTTCGGCGCACAATGGGGGCCCATATTGCTGCCATAATAATCGATACATTGCGCTTTTTGGTCATAGATAAAAATTTGATCCGGCAACACGCTAGTCATCGCCTCAACTTTGCTGTGGCTCAGTCTCAATTTTTTGTTGAGTTCAACTTCACGTTTAAACGCTCGGTGCTTTTCTATGGCCAAGCCCGTTAAGTGAGAGAATCGGTCAATGACGCGCAACTCGGCTTCTGAGGGCGATCTCGGTTGCGCATAATACACAGCGAACGTGCCCAGCACTTGATAATCGGTGGACAATATCGGGGTTGACCAGCAGGCGTGTAAGCCAAAGCCCATGGCGAGATCTTTAAAGTTCTGCCATTTAGAATCGGATCCAATCTCTTTCGCAATATAGCGCTCTTTGCTGAATGCTGCGGTTCCACATGACCCAACACTGGCTCCAATCACAACACCATCGATGGCTTGGCAATACGCTTTGGGCAAGCTGGGCGCAGCACCGTGGTAAAGAGTGTCGTTTCTGAGCAGCAGAATAGAACTCATTGCCTGTGTAGAGGAAAAGATCTGTTCGATGCCATTGCATATGTAGCCAAGCGCTTCTTTAAGGTCAACGCTCAGAGCAATTTTTTCAATCGCGCCTTGCTGAATCTCAAGTAGCTCATTGAGATGAGACGCAGAATCAAACTGATTGTTATCGATATCCGACATAGCATTCCCTTGGCGTTTGCACACAAGACGTAATTTTATGAAACAGGCTTCATTAACAATATAGCTATTGATTTATGCTTTAACACAACGGAGCAACGTAACTGTGAAGTTTGTATCCTGTCGCTTCTCACCGATTTGAGGGGGGGGGGGTTATTTAAATAAACACGCCCTGCACATTAGCTATTATGAGCCGCAGTCATTGTTAGTCGTTTCTATTTTTATTCAAACACGCGAGATTTTTTTCTTCTTTCTTCCGTGTTGCAATAACAATGAAACATTAATCAGCAAAATTAGGCTAAGTCACCCTAGCTTGGGTGAAGGAATGAATGCTAGTCATGTATTCGCTTTCTAAAATTGGCCTTAACGGGCGTGAACACACTAGTGATATACAGAGGATGTTATGTCTGAAACTGAATTTCGATTTGGGAAGAAGCGTTATTACGATAACAAAAAGTTCCCGCGCGGGTTTGCCAAATCTGGCGACTTCACCCTTGCTGAAGAAGAGCTTTTGATTCTCTATGGCGATACAATGAAAGCGCTTGAGCTAGGAGAAATCGATCCTGAGAATGCCGAAGAAAAACACTTCATAAAAACATTGAAGTCACCACAAAAGGCAAAATCAAAATTGGAAAAAGTGTGGCTCAAATATACGCAAATCGTAACAGGGAAAAAGCGTTTTCATTCGCTCAGCAGCAGTACCAAACCGCGAATGGAACCTCGCAATCAAACGATTCGTTCTTCAGAAATGGAGCACGATGAGACGAACTATGAGGCCGATGTTTCGTTAGATGAGTTGTCACTAGAAGAAGCCGAATTCAGCCATGCGAATGTATCTCATACATCCAATAATCAGGCAGCTTTAAACGATCGCCATTAAAGCGCTCATCATTAAGTGTATAGCATTCTTTGAAATCCATTAATTCAAAATTATGCTTTACAAACTGTGCGCTTATAAACCAGTCGCAATTAACTAATCACTATAAACTAATCACTATAAACCAGTGAGAAAATGCGGATAAGAATAACAGGCTATACCGAACGATGAATAAGGCTTTAAACCTTATTGTGCAAGTATGGCCAGTTGTTTTAAAAATGCATCTCGGCAACTGAGTTGGTTGTAATCAAGATGAAAACGTTTCAGCGAACAGACTTTAAGATCGACCCCTTCTCCACGCAAATGAATAGGGAAGCCATCATGTTTATTCAAAGCTTCGATACCGTCGAGTACTCTGCCTTGCGGCGTGATGCGCCCTTGTTTCATAACCGTCTCGTAGGCCTGCAATATTTGTGTCGGGTTTAAGCCATTCTTCATTGGACTCACTATTCTGAATTAAGACCTACTGAGTATGGATTCAAATGTGCTTCGGTGCAAAAGAATGAAACAAGAAACCATGTGATTCTCTCACCTATATCGCGTATTGATAAAGCTATCGCCTCCGGACAATACCACAGCCTGCTACCATTAAATTGTAAACGATTTTGAAGCTATCAATGCGCTGGTAAAAAGACAGCCTCAATAGTGAGACTCAAGCCATTCGATATTCACAGTGGTCAAAGAAAACACAAAAACTTGACCGAAAACAATAGCAGATCGCAAAAACTTATTTTATAATGCGAATTAATGTTTCAAGGCATCCAAAATTCCAATATTAGAGGCACAAAATGAGACTTATCCCGTTAAACAAAGCAGCACAAGTAGGCAAGTGGGCAGCGGCACACATCGTAAAACGCATCAACGATTTCAACCCAACCGCAGACCGCCCATTCGTATTAGGTCTACCAACTGGTGGAACGCCACTTGCAACTTATAAAGCACTGATCGAGCTACATAAAGCGGGTGAAGTTAGCTTCAAAAACGTTGTCACCTTTAACATGGATGAGTACATTGGTTTGCCTGCTGACCACGCTGAATCATACCGCACGTTCATGTACTCAAACTTCTTCAATCACATTGATATTCAAGATGAAAACATCAACCTTCTTGATGGCAATGCCGCAGACAATGAAGTTGAATGTCAACGTTACGAAGACAAAATTAAGTCTTACGGCAAGATTAACTTATTCATGGGCGGTGTAGGCAACGACGGCCACATTGCATTCAATGAGCCTGCATCTTCTCTCGCATCACGCACACGTATCAAAACGCTGACTGAAGACACTCGTATTGCAAACTCTCGTTTCTTCGATGGCGATATCGATCAAGTACCTAAGTACGCACTGACTATCGGTGTGGGTACTTTGTTAGATTCACAAGAAATCATGATCCTAGTGACTGGCCACAATAAAGCACAAGCCCTACAAGCGGCTGTTGAAGGCTCTGTAAACCACTTATGGACAGTGTCTGCTCTACAACTTCACCCTAAATCAGTGATTGTATGTGATGAAGCATCAACGCAAGAGCTGAAAGTGAAAACGGTAAAATACTTCTCTGAGCTAGAAGCTGAGAACATCAAAGGCTTCTAATAGTTATTAAACCAAAAGCATAAGTTTCGCTAGCACGATTCGTATGAGATAAAAAGCCACGCAAATGCGTGGCTTTTTAATTAGCACCTTCTCGCTTTTTATAATTTAAACCGCGATACCATTTGTTCCAGTTCCTCGACTTTACCATACAGCTGGCTAATCGCTTCAGCGCCCTCTTGCGTGCTTCGTACCGACTCGTCCGCAATCTGACTGATCGAGTTAATATCTCGAGACATCTCTTGTGCAGCCACGGATTGCTCATCACCGGCAATAGCGATCAACTCTATCATGCCATTGACATCTTTTGCTCTGGCCACTATTTGGACCAAGGCGTCTCCTGCTGAGTTAGAAAGTGCCACACCCTCTCCAACCATTTGGGTACCTTCACTCATTCTGGTGACCGCTTGGCGAGTCTCACTTTGGATGGACGTGATCAATCCTCCGACTTCCTCCGTCGCTTTTGAGGTTCGCTCAGCAAGGCCACGAACTTCATCCGCCACCACAGCAAAGCCTCGGCCTAGATCCCCCGCGCGCGCCGCTTCTATGGCTGCGTTGAGAGCAAGAAGATTGGTTTGCTCTGCGATATCATTGATCACTTTTATGACGTTACCAATCTCTTCTCCTCGCTTACCTAGGCTATCAACCGTGGTCGCGGTTTCATTAACCACTTCCGATATCCGGTTCATACCGTTTACCGTTTCCTGCATTAAATCACCACCATTGACCGCCTCTTCGCCGGCTTGTTTGGCATTTTCCGCGGCATCTTTACTCTGCTCGGCAACTTGGTTAACAGTGGCGGTCATTTCCTCGACGGCACTGGCAATCAGTGTTGCTTTATCCGCTTGTTCTTGAATGCCGGAAGCCACATTCTGACTCGTTCCATCCACCATTTTGGTGTATGAGGCCACTTCAGAGGCCACATTGGTTATGTTAGATATCACCGCTTTCAACGCAGTTTGCATATCATCAATGGAGCGAGCAAGCTCACCCAATTCATCTTTATTCTGTTCATTGATCAGCTCAGCCGATAGATCACCATTAGCAATGGCTTGAGCTCGATCGGAGATCACCATAAGTCGTCTTCTCAGCATTCGAGACAACAGTATCGCCACCGCAAACCCCACCACAATGACCGTCACAACATTAACCGATAACCACAACACAATAGTCGACATATTGTCATTCAATACCTTCAGCGCATTAATTGAGTCATCTCGCTCTTCTTGCGCTGAAGCATCCAGTATGTCTTCTATCGGTGTAAAAATAGAATGTTCTAATTCATCGACCGTACGTATCGCAGAGTTCTTATAGTACGGGTTGTAGCCATCAAACACTTGCTGAGCAACCTGAACGATTTCAGAAAAGTATTGCTCTATTTGTTTAATGTCTTTCACTTCATTCGGTTTTTGCTCTAGAGGTTTTAGCTTCTCTAAATAGTCAGAGAATGAAGCCGCGTCTTTTTTGAACGCCTCTCGAGCATCCGGATCGCCCATAATGTATGCATTGAGTGAGGAGATCATATCTCCCCCTTCGTCAACCAGCTCTAAGTAATAGCGAACCCCAGGCAGATCGTCATTGAGTGATTCACTTAAATCGGTGGTCTTGTACGCATCAGCGAACTCGCCGTCTTTCAGTTTGTCCAGAAGCTCTTCCAGTGGAATACCGACATTTCTAGTTAATTCGCTAATTTTCTTAATCGCAAGCTGTTCGGCGGCAGGATCGTATTTATTAAACACTTCTCTGTCCATCGTATCGATATAGTCATTGGCAAGATTGAGTATCTTGTCCATTTTTTCGATATCCGAAGGCTTGCCTGATTCAAGAGGCCTAAGCACAGAATAGTAGTAATGAAATTCCTTCGCGTTTTCTTTAAAGTTCTCATATTCATCGGCTTCACCATTGAGATACTCCAAAGCGTTGGTTTGTAAATCACCGATTTCATCTAATACGTTCAAATAAGCCAAAACACCGGGAACATCATCCGCTTCAATTTCAGCTGAGATAATGGCCGATTTATTCACCAGAGACCAAACCACGAAAGCTAACACCAGAGTGGTTGATATGATGACTGAAAAGCCCATGTAGAGGGCGTGAGTAAGACGAATGTTCATCCTTGATGCTCCATAAGTGTTAGTTCTTATTTACCTAAGTATGGTTAATTTATGGTCAGGTGCCATTTATTATTGATACTTTTGTTTTTATTTATTTAAATGATAAGGTTAGGAAGAAATACCAATATGTGAACAAAGCGATACAGACATAGACAGTGATTTTTAACGTCTAAGAAGAATGAAATATGAAAAGAGGAAATATGGGGGTATAGAGATAGGCAACCATATTCGAAGCCTATCTCATCATTACTGGCAAGGGAGGATTATTTTGAATTTACTGCTTTAATAAACGCTTCTTGTGCCCCTTCAACATTCAATGCTTTGGCTTCTTCTAGTAGGGCGAGGGCTTTATCTAACATTCCAGCATTGACTGCTCTTTCAATGCTATCAATATAAAAGCTCTGCTGATCTGGATTCAGGGTATCAGTTGACTTAGAGCTTTCACTTACAATGACGGTTGTTGCGGTCGCGCTTGCGGCAATAGCGGCTTGATTCTGTTGTTCAGCAAGATCAGCTTTAAATTTTTCTTGGGCAGTATCCGAACTTCCGACCGTAATCGGTTCCTCAAGCACTAAAGCATCATCCACTGAAGCTATTACGCTCAACTCACCAAAAGCTGAATGAGGGATCATTGGGTTCGGAACATCTGGTGGATAATTACCGCGAGCAATAGCATCAAGCTTAACTGGGTGAAGCACTTCAGTCTCGCCTTTAATTAACTCAGGTGTTGTGTAAATAAGTAACTTAACACGTTGCTTACCAACAGGCTGAATCGTGACTTTCGAGACTAAACGATCCCCCTGCATGCCGTAAGCATGCTTATATTCAAAATCACTGGTTTCAAATGTTTTAATAATTTGATTTTGTTCATTCAATAACACAGCGTTTGGATAGAAAACGGTTTTTTTAAAATGACTAATAAGCTCTAAATCAAGCTCTTTCCCTTTAGTATTAATATCAAAAGCAGCGATATAGCTCTGACCGTTTGAGAAAGTAAATTTTTGATTAGATTCTTTAATTGTAAAATTAATGCGCTTTGTTGGTTCAATGTTCGCCCAATTTACCTGGCCGTAACTTTCTGCTACCTGCTGTACATTTTCGGCATCGAACACAACTGTTTCTGTTGCCGTACATCCCAATAATGCCATGCTAATAGCGCAACCTAGAACGAGTCGTTTCATTTGAACCTCTTTTTACAACGATGAAAGCCGACACTTAAGCCGGCTTGATTTTTTACTTACTTAAATATGGACTATTTAAATAGGACTTCGTAATTCTTACCACCAAGCTTCCATTTGGATACCAACACTGAATTCAGTGTCGTCAGTCTTGTTTGCAAAGCTATCTGCTTCGTGATCCATGAAGTATGAACCGTATACACGGATTTCAGGGCGAGCCCAGAAGCTAGAACCAGCAGACCAAGCTTGTGCGATGGTTAATTTAGAACCAGACGCATCTGTTGTTGAGCCATCTTTCTTCGTTTCATCAGCAAAGTAACCCGCTTCGAAAACAGTCTTCATATGGTCATCCCACTTATACACAGGGCGAACAACGGCATTGTACGCTGTAATGTCACCATCTTTTGTATCTGATGCTTGAGCAAACATCACAGTGTGACCCACTTCCCAAGAATCCCCGAAGCCTTTCACGCCCCAGTTGATGATACGGAAACCATCTGCATCATTATTGTTATCAGCACGGTTATACCAACCGCCACCACCGTAAGTCGCCATCTGGTGACCATAAGCCGCTGTACCGTATTGAAGAACCGTTTGATTGAAACCGTTCTCAATTCCTTGACCTATAACTGCAGTTAGAAGCACACCGTTATCGGCAGCAACTGTTTGGTTTTTCGCTTCAGAAGCAAAATCGTAAGCAAGCGCAAGCTCTAAGTTAGCACCTTCCCAAAGATCGATGCCAGCGTAACGCATATCGAATGTGTAACCTGAAACAGTTTCATCTTTTGTTTTTGAAACAGTTTCATAATTGGTAGCATCACCTTCAACACCTAGCTCACACGCTTTATCACCGTTACATGCATTCCAAGCTGTCGAACCAGCTTTAGTTAAAGCACTTTCAACACCATCATCAACTTTTTGAGAGCCATCATCGTGCATAACAGCAAGAGAAAGCTTACCACCACCCAAAGAGATATTTTCGATACCACCACCAGCACCGCCAGATGTATCTAGGAAGTAGAAATCAGTGATGTGGATATCTTTACGTTGGTAGTAACGCTGACCAGCCCAAAGAACCGCTTCTTTATCGCTGAATAAACCTTGTGCTTGAACATTCATTACACGTAGAGCGTTAGCATTACCTTCCCAGTTGTTATTACCTGCTTGACCGTAAGCAACCAAAGACTCAAGTTTGAACGTAACATCGTTTTGGTTGTACAGTTCAGCGTTTAAACCAATCTCTGCGTACAAATCATCTTCATTACCTAAACGGCCTACTCTGTTCTTTTCATATGTTACGTGTGAACCTTCCCCACTCAGGCCTACACCACCACGAGCATAACCGTGGAAATCAACAGCCGCCGCAAACGCACCAGCACTTAGAGACGCAGCCACTGCAGCAGCAATTAAACTTACTTTTTTCATTATTAACTCCATTTAGGGTTTTTATTTTTATCATTTTCTCAACAACGCTCATAAAGGCAGAAATGGGCGACACCAAGAAAAAGTAAAGCGGGACTGAGTCAGTCCCCTCTCGTTTCAACTGTGGCTAGATTACCTAGGGAGTAGGAAGGCTGCGTCCTCCACCTTTGATTTATTTAGGGGGGATGAGTAAGGAGGAGAAAACACGTGATAAGTGATTTAACAGAGGTGGATCACATAACTAAGGGGGAGCACGACCAATTAGTACCCACTTTCACAGATCAAAATGAGTTCAAGCTCAAATTTTTTAATCGTATCGCAAAAAAACTGAAATAAAATTACATTCAAATATTATTACTAAGGCGCTTGACCAATGTAGAGCAAAGTCTTTTACTAAGGACTCCTAAATAAAAACAAAAATATAGTTACCATAATGATAGGCACAAGCTCTCAGCCATACCCTTTAGGGGCGACACTCAGCCAATGTGGGTGCAACTTTTCAATTTATGCTCCTGCTCAAGACAGCATAGCTTTGGTTCTTTTTGATGATGCAGGCAATCAACAGGTTCACCCGATTCACAATAACGATGCAGGTATCAAACATATCTTCATTGAAGGCATTCAGGCCAGACAAAAATATGGGTATCTCATAGAGGTAGATAACGCGCCTCACCTACTTTCTGACCCCTACGCAAAAGCCATTGATGGGCCACTTCACTATCAACCCCCATTTGATTCGACAACAAGTTTCTCACTACCAAAATGTTTGGTCACTAATGATGAGTTTGACTGGCAAGGCACTGCACCGCCTAGAATCCCCCGAGAAGAAACAGTTATTTTTGAAACGCATATTAAGGGCGTCACCAAGCTCAACTCTCATTTGCCCGCAGAGAAACAAGGTAAATATTTAGGTTTGGTTCAAGAGGAGATGCTGGATTTTTATCGAAAACAATCCATCAACACCATTCAGCTATTGCCTATTGCAGCATGCATGCACGAGCCACACTTGCTGAACATGGGCAAAAGCAACTACTGGGGATATAACCCTTATTTGTTCATGGCACCAGACCCTAGATATGGGGATGTAGATGCAGTCACTGAACTAAAGACCATGGTGAGGGAACTGCATAAAGAGGGCATTGAAGTCATTTTAGATGTGGTGTACAACCACACCGCAGAAGCGGGAGAAGACGGCCCTGTCTTTAATTTAAAAGCTCTCGATTCCCATTATTATCTTAAGCATGGGCCACACTTTGCGAACTACACAGGCTGTGGTAATACGGTCGATGTGAATCATCAAGCATCTTTAAACCTTGTCATGGATACATTGCGATACTGGGTTTCTGAATACCACATTGATGGGTTCCGATTCGATTTAGCAGCAACGCTTGGACGTGAAGGCGAACATTTCAATAATCAAGCTGCCTTCTTTAAAGCGGTTGCCCAAGACCCCATTTTAAAGCAAGTTAAACTGATCGCAGAGCCTTGGGATATTGGCCCTAACGGGTATCAAGTGGGTAACTTCCCATTAGGCTGGAATGAATGTAATGATCGCCTGCGTGATATAACCCGTAGCTTTTGGCGTGGCGATAAAGGCTATTTAAAAGAATTTGCTACTCGTCTTATGGGTTCACGGGATCTCTACAGTGCATCAAATTGGCCATTGAATATGACGGTGAATTACATCACTTACCACGATGGCTTCACCATGCAAGATCTAGTCTCGTATAAGCACAAACATAACGAGGCCAATGGGGAAAAAAACCGAGACGGGCACGGAGATAATCGTTCGGACAACTACGGGACAGAAGGCCCAACCGAGAATAAAGCAATCATCGAACTGCGTGCAAAGCAAAAACGCAACTTCATGGCGAGCTTATTGTTCGCGTTTGGTATTCCGCATGTACTCACCGCCGATCTGCTTTCTCACAGTCAACAAGGTAACAATAACGCTTATTGCCAAGACAACAACATCAGTTGGTTAAATTGGCAAGAGCAAGACACCAAAGCACGGTTCCAGTCTTGGGTTGCTGACATGGTTAAAGCAAGGAAAACCTATATGGTTCCTTTTATTCATGCGTTCAGCGGGGAAACACGTAACGACAACCGTATTTTTTGGCGTCGTATTGATGGCTCTTATATGGAGCATGACGATTGGAACAACTTAAGCTCAGTAGCGTTGCACTTAGGAATAGGGAAATCCGGTAATGAAATGCTGTATTGCATCAATCAAACTAATGCGCCGGCCCGATTTAGCTTACCAAACGCTCACCATCAGCAATGGAAAATGATTTGTAATACCGATTCCCATGAATTGCACAAAACGATTGATGAAAAACAAGTCCTTCTCGCTCCTACATCACTTGCCATCTTCCATCTCACAAAAAAATAACAAAAGTGTGATCGGTGATTTACATTCACCGCTCACTTTTAACCATAATCACTAGATTATTAGTCATTGATATGCATGGCCATTCACTCTACTATGGCGTCATAAAAATAAAATTATGACACTAACTGGCTTAACGACATGGCTTTACCCAAAATTCTTTTACGCACCCTCAGACCGTGCATCATGCTATTAACGATTGGAATGATATACCTTGCTTATCAGCAGCTAAAATCATCAGAGCACAAAGCTTATTTGCAATCTGAGGCCAATATCCATATCGCTTCTCTATTGGCGGCTTCTCATATTGAAGCGGCAGCCAGTAAGCTCTACTTGCTCAAAGAGGCGAAAAGCCATGCTTCATTTGAAACACTCGCAAAAAACATACTTCGTGGTAACTTATTTTACTCTGATATTTTGCTCGTTGACCCTTACATAGGTAGCTATCAAGCCATTGAACGAACAAACACTAACGCAGATACACTTGATCTCTTAAGTTGGCGATCGCCCCCCACTCTTTCTTCTGAATTTTCAGTGTCGCCGATTTATCAAACCAGCAATAATCGGTGGGTTTTTGCTGTTCGATACCAGCCAAATGAACGTGAAGCCATATGGCTAGAGCTCGATCTTTTACATGGTTCTACCCTACTAAAAGGGATGCGGACGCTAAATGAAGGGTACCTCTTTGTCGTTGATAAACTGACAGGAAAAATTGTCTTTCACCCAAACCCCAGACGTATCGGCAGTGAATCTATTAGTTATCAATCTGGCATCAAGGATTTAGTTAATCAAGGGCGTCGTTATGGGCAGCTAGAGTATTACTATAATAATCAATTCAAAGTGTCCGTATTTAACGCAGATAATGACAACAACTTCGTCTTTGTTGCAGGGACGAACAGAGCGGATATTCTTGCAAACTCTCATCAATTCACGCTATCAGCACTGGTTCTGGCTTCACTTCTCTTACTCACTATTGTGATTAATTACTTGATCTACCAAATAAATAGTTCACTTTCATTATTGAACACTAAAAATAATCTAGCCGATTTCAAGCACCAGTTGCGCTCCATTTTAGACCGATTCTGTCACCATCAAGGTGTTCAATTTTGTCTCTATGCACAAGAAACCGGGCAACTAACCACCATCGATTTTCATGGCAATGAAACGCTCATCCATACTGATAAACGATTCTCTACTGCCTACACCCCTGGTGATATTTACTATTTTGGAAAAAAAAGCGCTGATATGCTTGCCACAAAGCTGCGTATCAATACACGCCACTACGCTATTCCGCTCTTCAATACGCAAGGTCTTATCGCTATCATCTACATGCCAATGCGAATACCAACAAACCGTAGCTTATTGAAAATAATAAGAAATTATACGGAAATCACCTTAAACAATTTGCTTCTAAATCAAAAGATGCAGAGCAAAGATGTGATGACGAATCTAGACAATAAACTCACCATTCGCAGCTTGATTGATGAGCAATTGGGGCAGCAACATGTCTATCTAGCACTGATCGACATCGACCATTTTCGCGTCCTCAATGACAGATTTGGGTACCAATCTGGTGATAACATCATCATGCAAACAGCGAAATTGATGCAGATATGCTTTCCTAAGCCAAAGGCATTGAGCCTGGCTCGCTTTGGAGGAGAAGAGTTTGGCTTACTCTTTCAGGCGAATGACGAAAACCATGCCTATGACTTGTGCGAAATTCTGCGTCACAGAATAGAGCAAACGAGTCTAGACGATGGAAATAGCACGATAAAATACACCATCAGTATCGGGGTAACCTCGGTCAGTGACAGTCAGCATGCAAGTATTGGTCGGGCCGACAAGGCACTCTACCAAGCGAAAGGGCTTGGACGGAACCAAGTGGTTCTTAATACCTTTCAATCTTGATATTTACTGCATTCTAACGAGACAATACCGCGAAAGCGCTCGGTTTTTAGAATTCAATTTCTAGTAACAGATTTCTAGGATTAGATTTTGAGGCATCGGTTTTAAGGATTTAGAACGTTAAAGCCAATAATGAACATCCTAGTTTGATGCGTTCACCAAACTAGGATAACTCTAACGTGTATGAATCGTTCGCTGTGAGTATGTCTCTACGAGCAAGGTGTGAGATTGCGTTAGCTTTAACTACGCCAGCTTTAGATCGAATTGAGTGCGGTACATCACCATATCTTCAATCGTCAGGATTGGCATATTGTGTTTACGGCTAAACTCCACGAGCTCTGGTGTTTTCGCCATGGTGCCGTCTTCGTTTTGCACTTCACAAAGCACACCCGCAGGTTGTAACCCAGCCATTTGCATCAGATCAACCGTACCTTCGGTATGGCCTCGACGAGTCATCACTCCCCCGGCTCGTGCGCGCAGTGGGAAGACATGTCCAGGTCGAGCAAGATCATCCGGTTTGGCCATTGGGTTTGCTGCCGTTTTGATTGTCGTCACACGATCTTGCGCAGAGACACCAGTAGTCACACCCACTTTCGCTTCAATCGAGACAGTAAACGCCGTCTGATTCGCGCTGTTGTTGTTTACAACCATCGGTGGGAGCTCAAGCTTGGTCGCTTGCGCATCGGTCAAACAAAGACAGACGATGCCACTGCATTCTCGGATCATCAGTGCCATCTGAGCGTTGGTTAAGTGCTCAACAGAATAGATGATGTCACCTTCGTTTTCACGATCTTCGTCATCAAGCAAGATGACACCTTGGCCTTTTCTTAAAGCTTCGAGAGCGTTTTCAACACGAGTGATTGGGTTGCCAAATTCGGCAAGTAATGAAGACTGATTCATGGTTAAACTCCTAAATATCACCAGAATCAGGGCTGTATGAGGGATATAACATCCAAAACGAAATGCACCAGTAAGAAGCACCAATAATAGAGTGCCACTCGCTGATGTGTTTTCATTCTCTCTCATCCGGACTTTAACCGTCGGCTCTGGGTTTTCACCAGATCTGCTGACCTCGACGTATCGAGCGCTCGCGGGCTGATCTTACGCACAATCGTGCAATGCTGAGTAATGCAAAGCTAAGTAATGCAAAATAATGCGAAGGTAAGATTTACCGCCGGTGGGGAATTTCGCCCCGCCCTGAGAATAAAAATTAAAATAATGAAGCTAATTCGAGCTAAACGCCCAAAATAAAGCGAGGCAATGTTAACGTGTTATCGACCATAAAACTACAATCTACACCACGAAACAGACACGAAATAGCGATAAAACTAGCGGATAAACAGCCTACTGATGACCTTTTGAGTAACATTTCGCCATCTCAACATCATTCTACTTCGAGGCAACCAAGTTGGGGTCACGAGTACCGTTTTTAAATTTGAGAGTGCTTTAAAGCCTTCGATGCCGTGATAACGCCCTATCCCAGACTCACCACTGCCGCCAAACGGTGCATCATCCAACGCCACATGTAAGAGCGTGTCATTAATACAAACACCACCGCTGTGAGTGTTTTGGAGAACATGAGCTTGTAATGCTCTATCATTACTCATGATGTACAGTGCAAGGGGCCTTGGACGCTGGTTAATCCGTTCGATGACCTCATCCATAGAATCATACCCAATCACAGGCAGCAGTGGGCCAAAGATCTCTTCTTGCATGACCAACATATCTTCGGTCACATTCGTCAGAATATGAGGCAACATCTGACGCTCGACAAGTTGCGCACAGTCAATCGTCTCTATGTTTGCCCCTTTCTCTTTTGCATCATCAATATAATTCTGCAATCGTGAATATTGGGCTTGATTGATAATGCTAGTTAAGTGGCGTTGGCCTTTCTTCACGGGAAATAGATCTTCAAATCGCTTCAGATAAAGAGCACCAAATTCCGACACTTTATCTTTTGGAACAAAGACATAATCGGGAGCGACACAGATTTGACCGCTATTGATTGACTTGCCAAGCATGATGGCGTCAATCGCTTTTTGAAGACCCGCATCTTTACCCACAATCACTGGCGATTTTCCGCCAAGCTCTAAAGTGACAGGGGTGAGATTTTTAGCGGCGGATTGGGCCACTTTACGACCAACGGCAGTTGAACCGGTGAAAACTAAATGATCAAAGGCGAGTGAGCTAAATTGCGCAGCAATGGAAACACCGCCCTCTATCGAGTAGATATGATCACTCAAACAGGCAAAGACTCGATTTAGGACTTCATTGGTATGGGGTGTGGCTTCACTCAGTTTAACCATCACACGGTTGCCCGCTGCAATAGCAGTGACGATAGGGGCAAGACTCAAAAAAATAGGAAAATTCCAAGGGACCATAACGCCAACCACACCAACGGGTTGAAACTGAACCTGAGCTTTTGAGGGCGCAAGTAATAATCCAGCAGAACGATGGCTAGGTTTCATCCACTTCTTCAGCTTTTTTAGCGTGTAATTAATATGGCCAACCGTCGGCATCACATCACAAATAGTGCTATCAAATTCCGTTCGATAACCATAATCTTGATTTAACGCTTCAACTAACTCAGCTTGCGTGGCTAACAACTCTAACTTGAGCTTAGCAAGTAACCCAACACGCTCCTCATAACTCGAATAAGGCGATTGATGGTATGCTTTTTGAGCCAGTTCAAACGTGGCGACTAGCGCTTGTTCAGATTCTAATTGATCTTGATTACCACACACTAATTCCATGCATTTGCCCTCTTTATAACGTTAATCACTACGTTATATTATCTAATTGAACAGTGTTCAAGCTTTTTAATGATCCAAGTTTATACTGGTTTAAGATACACAGATTTCATATTGATCTATTGCCGTTTTTAACAAGTTGATCGGCTATGGATTGTTGTTTTTCTGTACACGCTTCTACGGCTTTTGCCGTTACTTGTAACGCCTGTGCCATTTGAGACACATTAGTGGTTGCAGACAATACCGTTGATTGAAGTGGTCTTAACAATAGCCAATAAATACAGCCGATAATGGCAAGTAACGCCAATACCGTCAGCGATACAATCAAGATCAGTTTAAACTTCACATCGTCCAGAAAAAGCTGTGTTTTGTCGCCCACCACTTGTTTAGATTGAGCAAAAGCAACCGGCAGCTGTTCAAGTGATTGAGTCGAAATATCGATAAGTTGATTGACATTATTAACCGTTAATTCAATATTTTTTTGTTGTTCGGGAGTGAAATCAGGGCTGGTAGCGATCGCATTTAAGGAATCAGCAAGAGAGTTGAGTGACTGGCTTGTGGTATCAATCGATTCTTCTATACCTTGCAGATCCAAGCTTACATTCACTTGAATGAATGCGTTTTTATTGGGTTTGTCTTTATCGGGTTCATCTTGGGAAGCAAAGGCGTTGGGAATCAGTAGCATCAAGCTAACAAGAGTAAAGCCAACCGATTTTAGCAGAGTTCCTTTATGTAACATGCTGTGTCCTTTAATGTTTAAGCATCTCATTTCGCGATCATTTTAATGCTATAACCATAGAAGGCTTAAGTTATAAATTCCAATTAATAATCAAATAGATAACATTAGAAATCAAACGTGAGGCCCACATTCAACTTATAGTCATTCCTATTGGGGATCACCCCGTCAGAGTCCACTTTCGGGTTTGAGTTATGATCCCAGATAAATTTCACGCTGAAATCAAGATCGTCCACCAACTCAACATCAACACTGATATCATTGCTATGACGAACACCTCCCGAAGCCGCATTGGCCCAGTTCAAATCGTAGCCATAACTCACATCGATGTCTTTGGTTAGCTCGTACTCCAAATCCGAAGAGAATACGACAATAGGGCTATTTTCAGTGGTACTTTGGCCTTCTAATACGGTATCAAATTGAGTTGTCTGAAAACCAGGACCAAGAGAGACATCCCATTCTAAATCTGACTGGGTAATAATAAAGTAACCCATCTGCATCGAGGCGTTGACCCGATAATCAATGTTTTGAAATTTATCGCTATTCACGGCCATTTTTATCGGGCGAAAGAAAAGCCGATTGCTGAGGTAGATATCGTAAGATCCATTGAACTGGTGATTTTGAGCCGTTTTTTCACCCGATGATTGAGTGATGTTTCCATTGTATTTGAGCAAGGTACGGGAGTAGACCGTTTGTCGCTTGCCATTTAGCTCTGCTGACACAGAGAGTTCATCAGTGTTGCCTTTGCTAAAGTTCGCGCCTAAAAAAAGATCCGTTTCCCAACGCTCTATTTCCGACTCCACACTGCTGTAGACTGATACCACAAAACTGACAGGGTAAATATATAGCTTGTCGCCTTGGATCGTCAGCTTATCATCAGCAATGGTTAACTGGCCTTGATGGGTTTCGCCATTGGCTAACCGAACTCGAAAAACATCGGCCGTTTGCAACACGGCGATATCTTCAACATCGATCTCCACATCGCCCAATTCCTCACTATCGAACTCAAGCGTCAGCTCGTAAGAATTGTGTTCATCTTTGACCGTTCCGGTTAAGCTTCCGAGCAATACCTCACCAGAGACTAACTGAACCCACCCTTGTCCTTTTTCGACGGTAATCGTTGGTTTAAGCTGCGTAGTGGGGTTAAGATCAACTGCGGATTTGATAGCATCTGACGATTCAAGCGGCGCATTACCCACTCCACTGTTTACCACCGATTTTTCGTTCTCGATCGTTTGCTCCTCAGTAAAAACCTGATCTTCTGCCACAACGGGCAAACTCAGTGGGAGCATCATCAAAAATGCTAGGGCAGTGGGTTTAATAATATTGGTCATCATTCCTGGAAATTTAACGATCTCGCATACCTATTGACGATTATATTGGTCTCTGCAGTACTCAATAAACTGAACACTCACACAGCACATGGAACAGGCTAATAATCGCACAGCAAGCGAGAAGACCGACAGGTGAGTGTAAAAAGTGTGAACATACTTACGCTATATTGAAGAAACCACACATTAAGTCAGTTTTCTTTTTCACGACTCTTTAGCCTCAAGGCATGCTCCTCCTCACAAGTTTAGTTTTTAGACTCCATGAAAATATTCCTATCTAACAATCAAATATACCGAGTAAACGACAATCACAGTGATTAAAGAATGTTCAATGATATTGATAAGCGACAACAGTATAATGGCATCACATCCTGCTCAAATGCAGTCCAAGGATAAACTCAAAGATAACTTTAAGTAGATAAATATGAATAATAAGGCGAGTCGCCGTCAGTTTTTAAAGTTCTCCGGCGCAGTCTCTGTTGGGGCCGCCTCTAATTTGGCCATACCCAAACTGGCGTTAGGGTCACCATCTAATTCAAGTTGCTGCACTATTAAAAATAATCCTTTGGGTTTTAACGGGCAACGTCGTGATCCTGTTACCGGTTGCTACCCTCTTGGGAATGGCTATCGACTGTATAACCCAAGGCTAATGCGGTTCAATGCTCATGACAGCCTGAGTCCTTTTGGAAAAGGAGGAACGAATGGGTATGCCTATTGTTTAGGTGACCCAGTTAACCAGAAAGATCCTAGTGGGCACTTTGCACTCCTCAGTTTATTAATCGGAGCGATTGTCGGGGCAGTTGTCGGGGCGATGGTCTCCGCTGCTGCTGAAGGCATACAAATGGCAATCAATCCCGATCATAAATTTGATTGGAAACAAGTGGGAATAGGAGCGGCTATAGGTTTTATTAGTGGAGGGTTTGGTGCTGCAGCCCAAGGCACTAAGGCCGGTGCTCAGATAGGACTGGCGGTGGCAGAGACAGTGATCTCTGGAGGCGCTGATTTTGCTTTGAACGTAGCAACAGGAACCCCAATAAAGCAGGCAGGAATTAATGCAGGTATGGGGGCTTTAATAGGATTAGGTGGATTTGGAATAGGGAAGAGCGTAGGAAAACTTAGTAGACCAAAGCTTGGAATAAAGAGTTTTTATTCAGGAAAACAAAAACTAGGTTTCAGCGACAATTTCAAAGGAACAGGGCAAGATGTAATTCTAACCCACGGAAGTTCAAATGGAAAATTACTCTCGCCAAGTGGAAAAGCAGTCTACCCAGCAGAGTTCGTCAACGATCTAAGGCGTTATTTGGGGGTGAATAATATAGCCAACAAAGATACGCCAATTCACTTAGTTGCATGTAACGCAACTAATGGTGGTTCCGCGCAGGAGTTAGCTAACATTCTAAATAGGCAAGTTATAGCGTATGGTAAAGGTGACTTGATTCAAACAGGGAAGATGTGGCTTGATCACATTGAAACTCCAGACTTTACTTTTGACGAAAGCTTCATGTTTGGCCTGATTCCCAAAAGAGCCAATCCCGTTGTCTTTAATCCGTTAAGATCAACCATTATAGATATGTCATTTTTAGATGAACCAATACCTCAGATTAAACATCTTTAGGTAAACTTTGATTGTTTCAAGCAATAACACCTGGATTAACTCGACAATATCAATTTTTATAATATATCTGTTATCAGCAGGCATAAATTCTAACTGATTATTTTTCTCTCTTTTCAGCTTTAATTGCAGAAGACCGGTTCGATTTGTTCAGGTCTAACTCCTTTTTTCGTCGCTTTCGTTCCAATTCTGCTATCGACCTTTTTATTGTGTAATGGATCATCTCTCATCCTATTCTAAATACGTGTTCGCTTCCCATTTTTAGGCTGCTAAGCTAATCTTGAAAATCACCCACATGGTTTTATACCAAGAGTAATGTGCAAGTTAAGGTAGATGACAATGATAGTAACAACAACCCAATCTGTTGAAGGCAAAAGAATCGTCGCTTACAAAGGTGTCATTGCGGGCGAAGCCATTTTAGGGGCAAACTTGTTTAAGGATATGTTTGCAGGGATACGCGATATGGTGGGAGGCCGCTCAGGTACCTATGAAAGAGAGTTGGAAAAAGCTCGCTTGATCGCATTTGAAGAGCTTGAAATGAAAGCAAAGGAACTGGGTGCCAATGCGGTGGTGGGTGTCGATATTGACTACGAAGTACTGGGGCAAGGAAACGGAATGCTGATGGTGTCGGCAAGCGGCACCGCGGTCGTCGTTAGCTAAACGATGAATTCGCTTATTAATACAAGCAATTGAAACCACACAGGGACGATAATAATGGAATATCCGATATCTGGAAGCTGCCAATGTGGCCAATTAACCTACCAAATAAAGCAAGCACCTACGATGGTACTCGCTTGCCACTGTACTGAATGCCAAAAGCTATCAACAGGGCCATTCAGTGTCACCGCTATCTTCCCTCGTGAAGCCATTGAATTTAGTGGGACGCTAAAAGAATGGACTCGCCTATCGGATAGCGGCAATACAAATGGTGCCAAGTTTTGTCCTGAATGTGGTAACCGTGTTTATCATTTTAATCCTGATGACCTTTCCACCCTGAAGCTTAAACTAAAACCCACCCAGTTAACTGATGACACTCTATTCGAGCCAACGGTGCACATCTGGGTAGGAGAAAAGCAAACATGGTATCCGATCCCAGAAGGGGTCAAAGCGCATGAAAAGCAGGCACAATAAAGCGACTAAAAATACGTGCAATACGATAAAAAAGAGGGACACATGGACTTAGCCTCAAGTTTCAAAATGTTGGCAACGTACAATCAACGAATGAATGAACAGCTTATCGCCGTCTGCCAGCAACTTACCGCTGAGCAGCTACAAAAAGAAACGCATTCGTTCTTTCCTACAGTAATGGATTACTGGAATCATATTTTATTCGGCGATCTCATCATGTTGCAACGCCTGGTAGCCAACAACATCGTCGTTCTTGATACCGCTACGGCCGAGCGATTACCAATTGCTAAAGGTATTCATGATACCTTTGTTGACGATCTCTTATCCTTAAAGACGCTTCGCCACACCGTAGATCGCGCTTATATTTCAATGACTCGTGATTTTGATACCAATACCTTTGATAAAAAAATCCATTACATCACGACAGAGGGTCAAGCCATTGAAAAAAACGTTGGGGAGTTTTGTCAGCATATTTTCAATCATCAAACTCACCATCGCGGTCAGCTTACCTGCTTATTGAGTCAGTTTGGACTAGACTTCGGATGCACCGATCTACCGATGATTGTTCCTGAAGGCTCGTATATTCAGTAATAACTGAAGTTTTTTACCCAACACCCGGTCTAATAAGTCACTGGGGAGTCATCCATACCGTTAAATGCAATCCAATTGAATTTAATCGCCGAAAAGGATACGTATGAAGCTTATCTACACTTGTGAAAACCAATTTCTGATCACAAACGCCAAAAACATCATCGATGCATTAGGTATCGAAACTTTTATTAAAAATGAATTTTCAACCGGTGCTGTGGGAGAAATATCCGCCTTCGACTGCTGGCCTGAACTGTGGGTTGTTGACGATACCGACTTCGAAACTGCGGTTCTTGCGATCGAATCCATGATCAAGCCGAAGAACACCTCAACTTGGGTTTGCCTGCACTGCAAAGAAGTGAATGAGCCAGCGTTTGAACTGTGCTGGAAATGCCAACACGACGCTTAATTCATAGTCTACAAAGTCTTAGTGATAAAAACCTTAACGATAAAACAATCCGTTACTAATAAAAATGGTGATAAAAGCCATTTACAGTGTAAACCCGGCCTTATTTAAGAGAGAAGGTAATGACCGCAATAAAAAAAGCAACGTTATATTATGTCTACGACCCTATGTGTTCGTGGTGTTGGGGGTACAGACCCACTTGGGAAAAAGTAAAGCAAGGAGTCAATGACCATGTTGATATTACCTATGTCCTGGGGGGATTAGCCCCTGACAGTGACGTTGCAATGCCTATTGATATGCAAAAGCAGATTGCCTCCTATTGGAAAAAAATAGAAGAGTATTTAGGGACCGAATTCAACTACGATTTTTGGACCAAGAATACCCCAAGACGTTCTACCTACCCTGCTTGTCGAGCACTACTGGCGGCGAGAGCTCAAGGTGCAGAAGAAACCATGTTGGCAGCGATTCAAAAAGCGTACTACCTTGATGCGCAGAACCCCAGTGATAACGAGACGTTAATTCAACTTGCTGGCGAACTGAACCTTGATCTGGACGCTTTTAAAAAGAGGCTGGTGTCGCAAGAGACACAAAATACCCTTTTGAGAGAAATTCAATTTGCTCGATCAATAGGTGGTAACAGTTTTCCATCGTTGTTTATTGAAAAAAAAGGTTCAGTAACGGAATTAAAAATTGATTACCAAGACGAAGCAGCAACGGTCAAGGCTATATTATCGGATTAAGGTCAAGCTCCATAAGCCAATTGAACTCAATGGCTTATGAAGCAAACAAAGTCTTACGAACTCGCTTCCGATTTAATAGAACGTATCAGTACCGAGGTATCCATTCTATTGTCGCCAGCCTTACTAAGCGCCTCATAGCGTTCATTGGTTTTGTCTGTCAATGGTAAAGAGATCCCCTGACGTTCCGCTTCATCTAAGCAAAACCCTAAATCTTTGATCATCCAATCAATCGCGAAACCAAAATCAAATTTATCTTGAGACATGGTAACTGCGCGGTTTTCCATCTGCCACGATCCAGCTGCACCATTTTTTAGGCAATCAACCAATGTCGGAATATCTAAACCGGACTTTTCCGCCAACATTAAGCCTTCTGATAACCCGGTTAACACGCCAGCGATGCAGATCTGATTCACCATTTTAGCCCGTTGACCCTGCCCAACTCTGCCCATCAGCACAGAAGACTTTCCGTACGCGCCAAAGACAGGTTGAAGTTCATCAAAGAGATCTTGATCACCACCACACATGATCGTGAGTACACCGTTTTCAGCGCCGGCTTGGCCACCCGAAACAGGCGCGTCCATAAACCGAAGCCCAGCTTTCATTGCCGCATTTTCCAGCTCTTCAGAAAGCAGCGCGGATGTAGTGGTGTGGTCGACAAGTATTGCGTTCGGCTTCATCGCTGCAAAGGCGCCCATTTCGCTGGTGGTCATAGAACGAACGTCGTCATCGTTACCGACACACAGTAAAACTACATCAGCCTCAGCGACACATTCAGCGACCGTTTCAGCCGTATTTCCAAAGTACTTTTCCTTCCAAGATAAAGACTTAGAGTAGGTACGGTTAAATACGGTGACATCAAACCCTGCCTTTTTTAAATGCCCTGCCATAGGGAAACCCATCACTCCCAGTCCGATAAAACTTATTTTCATTGCTTTTTCTCCCTGATTTAACTGGTGTGTTTTACTGCATTAACGTGACTCCTGACATCAGGGCATCGAACAATAATGTCAGCGCTTTCAATGTAATTTGTCTTTCTTTGTACACTAAATAAGCCTGTCGGTCACTACGATGATCATCATGTTGTACTTGAACTAAATTCATCTCGTTAGGAGTAAAGGTTTGGAACAATGATCAAGGGGGACAGGTTCTATGATCATAAAAAAACCGAGCACTAGAGGCTCGGTTTATCTGTCATAATCCGCTAAAGATTACAATTCTGCGTTATGGTAAACCTGCTGAACATCATCACAGTCATCAAGCATGTCCATAAACTTCTGGAATTTCTCAGCGTCTTCACCCGTTACTGGCGTGTGTGTTTGAGGAACAAAAGTGATTTCCTCAACATCTAACGTAAGCTCTGGAAAAGCACTATTTAGAGCCGTCTTCGTTTTGAAGAACTCGGTGTGCGGTGCAAATACCGTGACTACGCCCTCTTCCACTTCAACATCGGTCACATCTACATCTTCCATCATTAGCGTTTCTAAAATGATTTCGTCATCATCGCCTTTGAATTGGAATACCGCTTGGTGATCAAACATGTGAGAAACCGTGCCTTCAACACCAATTTTCGCCCCTGTTTTCACAAAGCACTGGCGTACATCTTGGAAAGTACGATTACCGTTATCTGTTAAGCAGTCAACAATTACACTGGTACCACCAGGGCCGAAACCTTCATAGCGAGCCGGTGTGTAATCTTCACCACCGCCACCATTTGCTTTATCAATCGCTTTATCGATAACGTGAGCTGGAACTTGGTCTTTTTTAGCTTTAGCAATCAAATGCTTAAGAGGTAGATTCATGTCTGGATCAGAACTGCCGTTCTTCGCACACATGTAAATCTCTTTACCGTATTTAGAATAAACTTTAATTTTTGCGCCTGCGGTTTTTGCCATTGAGGCTTTGCGCACTTCAAAACTTCTTCCCATCGGGATATTCTCTCTAATTCAATTTAACGCGAAGGATTTTAGCAAAAAGCTGAATCATTTCAATTTTTAGCTCAACAAAGACAAGGGATGTGTTCGACTACATCACACCCATGACTCGCTTGTACTTTGAAATAGACTGTTCAAACCATTCTCTTTGTTGCTCATCGGTGATGTTATTTTTTTGTTCAATAATTTCACTCGGAATCGCTTTTGCCTCTCGAAGTTTCCAAACTAAGAACGATGCTTGTTTATCAAGTTCAATCTTATTTTTTTCATCCGTCGGCAGTTGTGAGAGATTAATTGTCATAGCGGCTTGTCATAGTCAGTACATGGGCGGGAAATATATCACACAGGAGTTGATCTTTGGGGCATTTATGACGATTGAGATCAACTTATCATTGAAAATAATAAGGGTGGCTTGAGCGCCACCCTTGCTGTGTGTTGCAAATATTGTTAGTGCAGAATGCCTAACTCTCTTGCCTCTTCAATGGTTAAACCACTTTCGCGAATTTCTCGTAACGCTTCAATGCGACGACGAGCATCCGCTGATTTAACTTTGATAACTGGCTCTTGTGAATGCATCTCTTGTTCCTCGAGATCCCACTTATTTGCAATGTTAGTCATATCATCATGGTCAATAGAATTTATGGACATATTTCCTCCGAAAAAAACCATGTTTGGACAGGTAATCTGTAGCAAACCACCTTCCGCTTGTTAAGACTTTTCGATTCAGAATGTGATAAGCATAATGAATCTGATACCTAGTTAATAAATTACTCAATTAACGTTTGCACCCTTATAATTGTAGTCGTACTTTTAAGAGATTCCGCTCCAAACTTTCTGTTTGATCTAGATCTCAGTTTTATTTCTCTCTCGCTCCGCCCTTTTCTCTTTGAAGCGCATCAACTCTCTTCATGTTCCGATGCCCCAGAAAGTTATTTTTCGAGCCACTTCACTGTTTTATCTTTGTTAAGTGTTCCATTTAAAACAAATGCTAATGATAATGGTTATCATTTCCTTTATTTTGGACTATTTATGGATAACCGACCGTTAAATGACGCCTTTCATCCCGACCCTATTATTCGCGTCCGCCACCTGTGCGTGGACTACATTACCGATAACGGAGATTTCGAAGCCGTTAAATCCGTGAGTTTTGATATTGGTAAAGGGGAGATCTTTGGACTGGCTGGAGAATCAGGCTGCGGAAAAAGCACCATTGCCTTTGCGTTAAATCGCCTGCACAAACCGCCAGCTTTTATCTCAGGTGGTTCAGTCCACTTTGATGAACATGACCTACTCAAGCTCTCTGACAATGAAATCCGTGCACTTCGCTGGAGTGAGATAGCAATGGTGTTTCAAAGTGCCATGAACTCCTTAAACCCAGTCCTAAGTATCAAAGAACAGTTTTGTGATGTCCTACGCCACCACAAAGGAATGAGCGATGCACAAGCTCAAGACAGAGCTGAAAAACTGCTTGATCTGGTCAACATCCCTCGTGAACGTCTTAGTGAGTACCCACACCAGTTTAGTGGTGGAATGCGTCAGCGACTTGTCATCGCGATTGCACTTTCTCTTAACCCTAAACTCATCATCATGGATGAACCGACAACCGCCTTAGATGTGGTCGTTCAACGAGAAATTTTGCAGCAAATTTATCAATTGCGCGAAGAGTTCGGTTTTTCGATTTTATTCATCACTCACGACTTAGCGCTCATGAGTCAATTGTGCCATCGGATCGCAATTATGCGTCATGGCGAAATTGTTGAAGTCAACACGTCCGAACGAATTCGAAATGCGCCTCAACATCCCTACACTAAGAAGTTGTGGGCTTCCTTCCCCAACATTCATGAAACCTCAACACATCACCACCAGGGCGATTCTGTGCCGCGTAATGCACAAGAACAACAGCATTTTTCTTCTGTGAAACAGAATCAGCAGCAAGGAGCATCACTATGAACACCCCAATTCTTCAAGTAAACAATGTGGTTAAGGATTTCACTGTGGGGGGCGGCCTCTCTAAACAAGACACTTTCCGAGCGCTTCAAGGGATTAGCTTTAATATTCATGCCGGTCGGACATTAGCCCTAGTCGGAGAGTCTGGTTGCGGTAAAAGCACCTGTGCGCGCTTAATGACAAAGGTATACCCAGCGACAAAGGGAGAAATTCTGTTCAACGGACGTAACATCAATGAGCTCAAGTCTCGCAAAGAGATCCTGGAGTACCGTGGTAAAGTTCAAATGGTGTTTCAAGACCCATTTGGCTCGCTAAACCCGACCCATACGATTGAACATCACCTCACTCGTCCGCTTAAAATTCATAAACAAATCACTCATACCAGTGGACTGCCAAATCGTCTTCAAGAGCTGTTGGCTATGGTCGAGCTAGATCCGGATACACTTAAAAAATATCCACACGAGTTAAGTGGCGGTCAACGACAGCGAGTTAATTTGGCTCGAGCACTAGCAGTAGGTGCTCAAGTTATTTTGGCCGACGAACCGACCTCTATGCTTGATGTTTCCATCCGTTTAGGGGTTCTCAATTTAATGCAACGAATGAAGAAAGAGCTCGGAATAGGGTTTCTTTACATCACACATGATCTCGCGACTGCGCACTATATCGCTGAAGAAACAGCGGTGATGTACAAAGGGCAGATCGTTGAGTGGGGTGACACGCAATCCATCTTATCTAATCCCCAACACCCCTACACCAAACTGCTGATCTCCGCCGTTCCCGATCCTGATATGCCATTTGGTAAATTGGTTAAAAATGAACCAAACTATTCAGTGAATGCTGATCAAATTCGACAGCGATGCAGCCTTGTTCAAACTGAAACACAACAAGTTGGTATTAATCACTTTGTAAAACAATGGGATAGCGCAGCATGAATAAACTAGATAGTTGGATAACACAAATCGAATCTTGGTATCAACTGCGAAAGCATGATCAAGTGGCGTTACTTGAACCATTGATCCTCAAAACGCCAGATCAATTATGGGGACCAACTATCACCAATGCACAAAGCAAAGCGATTGCATGCTGGCTGGACGCTTGCTTACGGGTATTTGAACACAATCGCTATACTGCATCGGAAAAAGCGTTTCAGTACCTTCAGCTGGCATACAGTAAGCTTCAGCAGGTAGCATGCGATCCGCTATCCGATCGGGATCTTAAAGATTGGTCAATGAAGCGGGTGCAACATCTTGTTGTTTTACTGTTGGAGTTCTGTAATCAGCAGACGCAAGAAAACTGGCGGCATCAATCTTACCAACTGATTGAAGCCCATGTTCACTTTATGGCTGCCAATGATCACGAGAACATTGGTAGGAACGATGATCAAGGTTATCACGCATCGCGATCGTTTCATTAGTGGATCGTTTCATTAATCAATGCCCAGTTTAATAACTCTGCTTGTTAGCAGTGAACATTCTCGCGTTCTCCGAAAGCATGATCATAGATCTCCTTGATCATGCTTTCATAGATTATGTTAATGCTTGAATTTTAGGCAAAAAAAAGCGAGTTCTTATGAACTCGCCAACAATTCAGAATGTAACAAATATGAGCCAATCTATTTAGAAGGGACAAAAGGTTGTCTATTCGAGATAAATACTAGCTCTATCTATGAGTAACAATGTCAAATGTGTGTCAGAGCAATGTCTTAAAACGGTCTAAAAATCACTCACACAGCGTGTTGGGTCTCTATTTCCTAAACACTACGATAATTGAATGAAAAGTATCTGAGCTGTAGGTACGGCTAATGTTAGACCGCAACTTCGTCAAGTGCTCTAAACACGGTTTCATCCAAATGACCGTCAAATACTTGTTTGCATACTTTTCGTCTTACCGCTAATCCAGAAATTAAACGCTCAATGGAAAGATGCTTGTTTTCACTTTGTTGATTGTATAGCTCGACAAGCTTACTCAATGTTTCATACGGAAGCGGCACTTCTCCGACTCGAAGCCAGTCAAGCTTATCCAGAAGCTCTGTACACTCTTCTTTAATAGAAGAGTGTGAATGCCCTGTCATAGCTGCTAAAGCCGTTATACCGCGTTCTAGGGCTTCTTCAGAGGTATATTTGGATAGCGTGATGGTAATTTCATCCGCATTAATTTCTACAAGGTGTTTTCTCAACTTAACCCGGCGACCTAAACGCCCCCGAGGTGAAGGGGCTTTTCTCTGAATAGGCTCAAATTCACCATCAATGATCTCTGATAGCTCAGCAAGTTTCTGCTTGGACACCATTTCATGTCTTAACGGATTGGGTAGCGTAGGCGCCATATTGCGCTTACCAGCGTTCGTTGTGCGAGCACGAGAATAGCGTAACACTTCCTCTGCATCGCACTTAATATCGACTTGATAATCCGTGACTTTGTCTTTCTCGATCATGGTCGTGATCGTTAAATGATACCCCCAAAGGTTAACAACAAATAATTGATCATCGCCCTTCCCTTCTGAGAGTTTCTTTAATTCACGGATCAAATCCATCGAGAATCTTCGCCATTCAATATTACGTGCGAGCTTTTGGTTAAGCTCGGTCAGCAGCATGACATCGGTGTGGCGGCGCGACATACGAGTCCGAAAATAAGAGTACAATTGGAAGACCAAAGTATGCTGTTTCAAGATTTCTGGCGGGAATAAGAAAAAATAATCTCGGGTCATTAACTCTTCATAAAAAGAGGGCTCCCACACTAAAATATACAGATTAGGCTTAATTCTAATTTCGCCGTCAGCGTTTTCTGTTGGTGCTTCTTCTGAGGCCGTGATGGTACGCGCTAGAAATCGAAAACGGTCACTCTTAAAGCCTTCTGGCATATTTTCACTGAGCCAACGGCCAGTCAACTCATGCAATTGAAAGTCTGTAAACTCAATGCGATCAATACTATCTCTGATAGAGTCTCGTGCTGGACCACTGTCTTTTTTACCACGCAAAGACAAAATATCGGTGATGTATAACGGTGTTTTATTTGGGGCCGCTTGTGCTTCGAGTTGATAATCTTCTCTATGATGATCATGATATTGAACCGTCAAGGTGAACAGCGCGAATAAGGTCATTAAATCATCTACGGTCATGATATTTTTAGATGATCGAGTTTCAATGACTGCACGAGTACCTGAAATTGACACCATAGATTTTTGGTAATTTTTACGAGTTCTTGGCGGCGCTAGAGCTTGATCAATGATACCTGCCCAGTTGGTTGGCGATACTATGAATTGATCAGCCTCATCCTTCATTGTGGGTGGGATGTTCAATCCATGTTCATTTAGCAATCGCTTATTAACTTGTGTTTGAGCTAGCGCTTTAGAACGTTTTTGCTTTTCATTTTGCTTAACAGATTCAGTGACTAAGCTCGTTGAACCTAATACTGATATCAAGAGATTAGGGTTAACAAATTGATGCAGCATGGTTTTACCTGCCAATCCTTCTTCAAAACGAACAGGTAGTTGTTTGAAAAGGCCAATCGTTACAGCAGCGCGTAATCTTTGTTGAATTGCCGCTCGCGTTATTTGGCCGTCGGTGGCATCGATTAATTCAGTCGTAGAAACGTAGCCATCCTTGCTGCGAAAGCCTTGCAGTGAAATGAGATTCAAAAGTTCTACAATACTTTTGGTGACTCCTTTGAAGTGCTGATACTGCTCTACCCAGCCCACAGCAGCTTCTGATACTTCAAAAAGGTGTCCTCCCTTGTGACTTCGGGGAGATTTAATTAGTCGTTTTTCTTCTGAACTCATTATTGGATCCGGATCACGTTGGCCGTAATATCGCTGTAGTTCCAAGAGAATAAAGAAAAAAAGATCATAAAGAAAGAAAAATTTATTGCTTTTAAATAACTGATCTATTTGATTAAGATGATCTATATTGATTATATGATCTAATGATCCGAGTGTGTTTTTACTTGTAAGTGTCTGTATATAAAGAAAATAAAAAAAACACACATGAAAGCATGATCATCGTAACAATGAAACAATGATCATCTGTTCTATGAAAGCATGATCAATCATGGCCCTAAGCATGATCAATGAAATCGAGGATAGATGATCATTGTAATAACGAAAACATGATCATCATCTCTTAACACCTTATCCACAACCCTTCATGAAATTGAGCCATCCATTCACTCGTCTCTTTTTATTCCAACGGGTAGAGACGGTTTTCATTCCAGAAGCATGATCAAGAATGCGCATTATTTAAGAGCTTACGACACTTTATTGTTTGATTATTGACCAACAGTAAGTGCAACAGCAAATGGAGTATATATTAACCATCATCGATTCCACTGTTAGTCAATTCGAAAGCATGATCAAGAATAAGTGGATTTTGAAATGTATGTGTAGATAACCTCTTCATTTCACTTAGTCTACGGTGATTATTGCCGTTAACCATTATTACATCTACATTCTTCCGTAATTTGAGAGATAATTTACATGCTTCCGATGACGTATATTACTTGATCATCGTTCCGACTAATGATCCTAAATCAAGATCCGAATGAGGTGCTGAATTTGAAGGGATTTCACCTTGATCATCTTTCCATAAAAGCCGTTTTTCTTCGGAAGAATGATCATGATTTAGCTCTTGATCATTCTTCCGCTATTCATTCAATACGTGGTCCAGTACGGCATGACTGATTTTTGTTCTTTTTCCTATGGTTTGACTACTTAATCGAATGCTGAGTGAAAATTTGGTCTATTGGTAATTCAAATGACACTGACCGTAATTTATTCGACCTTTATAATCGTTCCGCACAGAATCTGTTCTCCGTCACCTTTTAATCAATAAAAACGCCTTTTACATTGTAAATTAGTGACGTGGTAACACTTTTGTTCTTTACTCTTTTCTGGGGTTAGTGCCATAGAAAGTAATGCACTATATTTCTATGAAATAGATATTTATCATCAATTACATCAATAATACTCTTATTAATGGAACACTAATCTTTTATTGAATGTTCACCTTTTTATTGAGTGTATCTTAAATTGCTGTACAATCGGGTGTTAGATAAATAACAACGGAATTTGGCAATGAAAAGAGAACAAACAATAAAGAATCTCTACCAGCTCGCTGAACAGACCCAACAAGTCCAAGCTGACCGTATTGAGATAGTGTTAGAAGAAAGAAGTGATGAGCATTTCCCTCCAATGTCTAAAGCATTGATGGAAACTCGTTCTGGGCTCACTCGAAGAAAACTCGATGATGCCATTAGTAAACTTGAGGCCGCTGGGCACCAATTTACCAAAAACAACGCAAATCACT
Organism: Vibrio genomosp. F10 str. ZF-129; assembly: GCF_000287055.2. Classification (GTDB taxonomy): domain Bacteria; phylum Pseudomonadota; class Gammaproteobacteria; order Enterobacterales; family Vibrionaceae; genus Vibrio. The sequence goes on from NZ_AJYQ02000137.1 coordinate 126,832, forward strand.
ACTCTATTTCGTTGCAAGAAGCACACATGCTAATGGATGCTGCGGGTGTCGCCAAATTTCATCAACGCAAGAAAAATGGCGATAATAAGCCTTGGATTATTAACGTTCAAAACCAGAAGGGTGGAACGGGTAAGTCAATGACGGCGGTTCATCTTGCTGCCTGCTTAGCTCTTAATTTAGATAAACGTTACCGTATTTGCTTAATAGATTTGGATCCTCAAGGTTCACTGCGTTTGTTCTTGAACCCTCAAATCAGTATCTCAGAGCATGAAAATATCTATTCTGCGGTCGATATTATGCTAGATAACGTACCTGACGGTGTCGAGGTAAATAAAGAGTTTTTGCATAAAAATGTCATGATGCCAACGCAGTATCCGAACTTAAAAACAGTATCAGCGTTCCCAGAAGATGCGATGTTCAATGCCGAAGCCTGGCAGCATCTTTCTAAGAATCAATCACTTGATATTGTAAAACTGCTGAAAGAAAAACTGATTGATAAGATAGCTGATGATTTTGATGTCATTATGATTGATACCGGCCCGCACGTTGATCCTTTAGTTTGGAATGCAATGTATGCCTCGAATGCACTGCTGATCCCATGTGCGGCCAAACGGTTAGATTGGGCGTCTACGGTTAATTTCTTCCAACATTTGCCGACCGTATATGAAATGTTTCCTGATGACTGGAAGGGGCTCGAATTTGTGCGTTTAATGCCAACCATGTTTGAAGATGATAATAAGAAGCAAGTGTCGGTATTGACTGAAATGAATTATTTGCTAGGTGACCAAGTGACCATGGCGACCATACCTAGAAGCCGAGCATTTGAAACGTGTGCTGACACATATAGTACGGTTTTCGATCTTACTGCTGGGGACTTTGAAGGTGGTAAGAAAACATTAGCAACCGCCCAAGATGCAGTCCAAAAAGGGGCGCTAGAGCTAGAACGTGTCCTTCACAGCAATTGGTCTTCACTAAATCAGGGGTAATGAAAAATGGCAATAAAAACGTCTGACTTAAACGCAAAACTCTTTGGTAAAGCGAATAAACGCAGAGCAACCACACCGTTAGAAGCGCAAACGGCGGCCAAAGAGCAAGCTCAAATTATTGAACTTGCGGTTGCGGGTGAACAATTGGTCTCTTTTGAGCTCGTCCGAATTCCAGCCAATGAGCTAGAACAACGCACGACTGTATTTGCCGAGAATGCTCGTGAGCAGTCTTTTCTTAACGAACATGCATTATCAGATGTATTGACAACGTTAAAAGAGAGAGGTCAACAGTACCCTGCGGTCGGTCGAAAAGGCAAAGATGGTAAGATCGAAGTTTTAGACGGTAGCCGCCGTCGTATGTCGTGTATTTTGGCAAACAAAGAGTTTTTGATCTATGTTGCTGAAGACATTAATGCAGAGCATGCGAAGTTTCTATCTGATGTCGCCAATGCTCATAAGCCCTTGTCATTATATGAAAAAGGCAAAGAAATGCTGGCCAAACTGGATAGTGGTGAAGCAGAAGATCAAAAAGCCCTTGCACGTATGTTTCAGTGCAGTGAAGCATTGGTCAGTGGTGCATTAAAAGCCGCTTCGCTACCTCTAGCGCTTTTGCAAGCGTACCCAAATGTCAGTGACCTAGGCCGCCCAACGATCGTAAAACTTCATAAGCAATACCATGAATTGTCTGAAGAACATCGCTCAACACTATTAGACAAGTGTCAGTCGAGTGATGGATATGTGTGGCAGCGTAGCCAAGTTCAAGGCGTGGCTCGGTTAACGAAAGAAGTGTCGGAAACGATAGAAAATTGGATTGATGAATTGTCCCCGCCAAAGAAAAGTGGGAACAGTAAAATTGATCTCATCAAAGGTCGCGCGACTTATAGTCGAAAAGGCGCGAACCTAGCATTGAACCTAAAAAAGGTCGATGATGAGACAATGAGGGACATTTTATCGTTCATTGAAACAAAGCTGGGTTAACTCGGCTCATTCTACAAGGCCGCGATTTCGCGGCTTTTTTTATGGTGTATGATAAGATTATCCCACCTAAATCAGCCTGAACGCATACTTATGTCTACACCCATCTCGTTTCTCTCCAAGCTATCTTCTATTGCGATTCAAAATCATATTCGTTTTGGTGTTGTACTGCGTGGACAAAAACATTGGCAAGAGCAGACTGTTCAGCAGTTTATGGATGTCATTTACCCGCGAACTATCTACCAGTTAGGGGGTGAACCTTTTTCATCTAGCGATACACTTTCATCCAGTCATCATGTGCCATTTAAGCAAGGCAAGCGCCTCCTTGGTCAAGAATGCCAACTTTTAATTTGTGACTTTTCACAAGGTTTTGACGCGAACAGTTTCAGTGCTGCTATTGGAACCTTGGTTGGCGGCGGTATTCTAGTTATCATTCCCAGCGATAGAAATAACGAGTGTTTAGCCCAATTAAGCTTTGATGCTCAATGGCTAGAAAAAGGGCTGTATCAGTTACTGAATATTGAGCAAAATAGCACACTACCAAGGCTCCCTGATGTTGCAGACATTCCGATAAATTCAGTCTATCACGAGCAAGAATACGCGATAAAAAAAATAGTCAGAGTGGTAGAAGGCCACCGAAAACGTCCATTGATGTTAACAGCCGATAGAGGAAGAGGAAAAACCGCGGCGCTCGGGCTCGCCTCTGCTCAGTTAATGATGTCGAAGTCGTTAGATATCATTGTTACTGCCCCGACGTTAACGATGGTTTCTCCCTTGTTTCACCATGCTGCTTTATCGTTGTCATTGCCGGTTACACGAATTGGCGAACTTGATTACAGTTCGGATCGTCATTCATCATCGATTCGCTTTGTCGCTCCGGATGATCTTATTCAATCAAAACATCAATGCGATCTACTGATCGTAGATGAAGCCGCGGCTATTCCGGTACCCATGCTAAAAACCTTAGTACAGCGTTATCACCGTTTGGTATTGTCTAGCACCATTCATGGCTATGAAGGTTCAGGACGAGGGTTTAGCTTAAAGTTCATACCTTGGTTGAAAAATGAAAGGCCCGGTAGTTCGGAATTGCATTTAAAACAGCCTATTCGTTGGCAGCAGCACGACCCGTTAGAGCTTTGGCACAATACCGCCTTTTTATTGGATGCAGATTGTCTAGATATTGATGATATAGATATCGATCGTATTGGTGCCTTGGTGGCCGAACAGCCCAACCTTGAAGCGCTGTCGCTGGTAAAAGTGGAAAAAAGTCAGCTGATTGGCGATCCCGCTTTGTTACGCCGATGCTTTGGTTTATTGGTGAACGCTCATTATCAAACATCACCGAATGATCTCTTTCATCTTTTAGGAGACAACCTCACCTGTCTTTATGTGCTGATGCTAAAGGATGAGTGCCTTGGTTGTATGGTAACGGTTGAGGAAGGAGGCCTGAGCAGAGAGATGGTCGAGCTTATCCAGCAGGGAAAGCGTAGACCGCCAGGCCAACTGGTCTCTGTATCCATCGTGAATCAGTTAGGCATTGCCAAAGCGGCTTTAGATAAAAGCTTACGCATCATGAGAATTGCTGTACATCCCGCTTACCAAGGAATCAACATAGGATCTCTGATGTTGAAACAGCTTCAGCAACGGAATAAGACTTCATTTTTGTCCACCAGTTTTGGTGCAACGTCAGAATTAATTCGGTTTTGGAGGAACAATCATTTCTCTGTAGTAAGAGTCGGAAGCCAACGAGATAAAGCCAGTGGCTGTTATTCTGTGACCATGATAAATGGTGATAATGTGGATTGGTTAGATAGGGCAGAGCAGATGTTTTCTGGTAGTTTGGAATATCGAGTGTCCGATAGTTTGACTGATATGGAATTCTCGGTTCTACGAGCGATATACCAACATGTCCCGTCTTCTCATCGTGACCTGTCACAGGAAGAGATGAATCTACTCCAGTTTTATGTTCAAGGCGGTGCCAGCTTTGACAGTATAGCGTTTATTTTACGTCGCTTAATCGCTTCTATATTGAGCCAAGAAAATGGCTTTAGTCTCAGTGTTCAACAGAGTGAATCTACCGCTTTCAAATCATCTTCTGCTTTCAAATCATCATCGACTTGCTTAGTGACCGATCTACTTATTGCTAAAGTTCTTCAACAGAAAAGTTGGTTGGAATGTTCTGCTGTTATTTCCGCGTCAGGGCGAAAACAAAGCGAGTCACAATTGAAGCAAGATATAGAGAGTTTACTCTGTAATTTACAGTGTAAACTCTCTACCAAAAATACATACCCGTAGTATTTACACTGTAAACTGGTCAAAACATCATTTAATTCAACCCCTTTGTTCAACAAATCCTACTAATAATAAAGTATTAGTAGGATTTTTTTGTTTAAAAGCGGTGGGTTTTTAAGTGATTAATAATTAAAGAAAAATAGGTGTTCTGCAAAGAACGCCGCATTTTTATTCATTCACAATCAAGTATCGACATTTGCGTATTAGTCAATTCTTCCTACACTCAAAATTAACGTCAATAGAGAAAAAAACAGCACCAGTAAGCACTAACAAGAAATAAACATAGGAAAAGATAATGGACTGTTTATTAGGTGAATCGCTAGAGATCTCCACCGTAATGGATGCAAAAATTCAATATGCGGAATGGCTTAAACAATCATCCTTGCTGCGCGTAAATGCGTCGCAAGTTTCTAAGGTTGATACTGCTGGAGTTCAATTACTGGCTTCCCTTTTTGTAAGTGCGAAACAATTGAATGTGGCAATTGAGCTTAGTGAAAGCTCGGCTGTGTTGACCGAGGCGTTCGTTACCCTTGGTTTAACGAGCGTTTTCAATGATGAAACGGATGGTTGAAGGTGAGTAATATGACAAAGATTTTAGCAGTAGATGATTCGATATCTATTCGTCAAATGGTAAGCCATACATTGAAAGATGCAGGGTATGAAGTTGAAACAGCCAATGATGGCAGCGATGCGTTAAAAAAAGCTCAACTGACAAAATTTGATGTGGTTATCTCGGATGTCAACATGCCGATCATGGGTGGATTTGATTTGGTAAGAGCAATACGCGGTAAGCCTCAATATAAGTTCATCCCCATTCTTATGTTAACAACAGAAACCAGTATTGAAAAAAAACAGGAAGGTAAGTCCGCAGGAGCAACGGGGTGGTTAGTCAAACCGTTCAATCCTGAAACATTGCTCAAAACATTAAAACGTGTGATCTAGCGAACTATTAAAACAAAAAATAATGTCAACTCGCAGGGATTAGTTATGGCTTTAGACATGGACCAGCTTCGCAAAATGTTTTACGAGGAATGTCGTGAAAATTTAGAAGTGCTGGAAAACGAGTTACTGAATATTGAAGTATCAAGTGTTGAAAAGGAAACGATCAACACCATATTTCGAGCTGCTCACTCAATCAAGGGTGGAGCGGCTACCTTCAATCTATTTGATATTAGCGAGTTCACCCACGCTATTGAAGCCTACCTTGACCTTGTTCGCAACGATGAAAAAGAACTGACCAAAAATAGCATCGATGTTCTGCTCAAAGGCGGAGACTGCATTAAAAATATGCTAGAAGGGCATGAAAGTGATGAAGTCGTTGATGAAGCACTGAAGGCCTCGGTTAATCAATTGCTTGAACAGTTGCTTAATAATACTGATGAAGACTCACGACTGAACCAAGAGCCTAATGCTGCCCAATGCTCAGAAGAAGTTGATTCGCCCGAACAAGCTATCCCTGAAACTGACAATAGTCAAGAGATCCCAACGTTGTGGGCGATTCAATTTACCCCCCATCGAGAAATGTTTTTTAGTGGCAATGACCCCCTGCGCATTCTTCGAGAGCTTTTGGAACTTGATCAGCAAGCAACGGTAGAAGTTTGTATTAATGAGCTTCCTGAAATAGCAGAAATAGAAGAGGAGTTGTCATATCTCTATTGGAAAATAGCGATCGACGGCTCTGTGGCGCTCGATGAAATACAAGAAGTGTTTGAATGGGTGGAAGATGAATGTGATCTCGCCATTGAGCCGATTTTTGATTCTGCGATAGCTGACGATTCTTCATTGATAAAAACAGAACAAGACGACACTTCAACAGATTTACCCGTTCACTCGCCAGAACCGTTGCAAAAATCCCTTCAGACAGGCCTTGATGAGTCAACGTCAGACCGTCAATCTGCAACTTCTAAGCCTACAGAGAAAGGCAAAAGCTCAGCGGCCAGTAAAGCCACTAAATCGGATTCAAGTGTGAGTTCCATACGCGTTGATATCGACAAAGTGGATGGACTCATTAATTTGGTTGGAGAATTGGTTATTACACAATCGATGCTCAATGAGATCGGTAACGACTTCTCAATGGACAAACTAGATAAACTGAAAGAAGGCCTCGATCAACTGCTGCAAAACAGCCGAGATTTGCAAGAAAATGTCCTCAATATTCGTATGTTACCGATGAGTTTTGCCTTCAGCCGCTTTCCTAGACTGGTTCGAGATTTGTGTGGGCGACTGGAAAAGCAGGTCGATCTTCAAATCAGTGGAGAAAATACCGAACTTGATAAAACGGTGCTAGAGCGGATAGTTGACCCGTTAGTTCACTTAGTGAGAAATGGGATTGACCATGGTATCGAGGTTCCGGAAATTCGTGTCGCGAATGGCAAACCTGAAGAAGGTGTTATCTCGCTTAATGCATACCACCAAGGCGGCGCGATTGTTATAGAGATTAAAGATGACGGTGCTGGGATCGACTGTGATGCACTTTGGAAAAAAGCCATTGAAAAAGGCGTATTGGATGCGGACTCTCGCCGAGAGGAAATGACCGATAAACAAGTACTGAATCTGATTTTTGCTCCAGGATTCTCTACCGCGGATGAAGTCTCTGATATCTCAGGTCGCGGTGTAGGTATGGACGTTGTAAAGAGGAATATTGAAGAGCTTGGTGGCCACATCGAGGTGAAATCAAAACTGGGCTTTGGATGCCACTTTACCATCAATCTACCGCTGACTTTAGCCATTCTGGATGGACAGTTAGTCAAAGTAGGTAGCGAAGTTTATGTCATCCCATTGTTGACCATCATTGAATCCATTCAAATCAGTACTGACTGCATTAAACACGCGTCTGGCGGAATAGAACTGTATCGCTTAAGAGATGAAAATATCCCTATTTTGCGTTTACAAGATGAACTTGAAATGGGAGAAAGCGGTGTGCTCAATGAGCGTATTCTCTGTTTTGTTGAAGCCGCAGGAAGCCGAGTGGGACTAGTGCTTGATGAACTGCTCGATCAGCAGCAAGTGGTTATCAAAAGCCTCGAATCCAATTACACCAAAGTACCCGGTATCTCAGGGGCAACGATTCTTGGTGATGGTTCCGTTTCTTTGATACTGGACATTCAAGGATTGATTACAAGCTATCTCACCAAGTCAGCAAATTCTGGCAACAAAGGAATAGCGGCCTAGGAGGCGATATGACGACAGAACTGCATGCTTCATCTTCAGACTTGGATTCTGGCTCTATCGGTATCCAAACCGGTCACTATGACGATAACAATGAAAGTGCTGACTTTCTTAGTTTTCGTTTGTCTACAGAGCTTTATGGCGTCGCGATTGAAGACGTAGAAGAAATTCGAGTTTGGGAGAGGCCAACAGCGATTCCAAGATCGCCAGAATTCGTTAAAGGTGTGATCAATCTAAGAGGCATGATCGTGCCTGTTATTGATTTGAGGGCTCGATTCTCTTTGGGAGATTGTCAGTACATTCCGACCACGGTGGTTCTTGTTCTAAGAAGCCGAAATGACGACGTTGATCGTTTGATGGGATTGGTTGTCGATGCGGTGAGTGACGTGGTTAGTCAAGGGGACAACGCGCTGAGCCCTGCTCTCGGTGAGTCTAAAGTCACGCCCTATTTGCAGGGTGTTCTCAATGTCGGCGATGAAATTATGTCTCTTCTTGATACCGAAGAGTTACTCAATATCGAACTGATTATAAAGGCAGAGTAGCAATGGAGAGACAAGAATTCTTAAGTTTTGTACTAGAGAACGAAGAATATGGCGTGCCTATTTTAGATGTGCGCGAAGTGAGGGGATGGAACCCGGTTCGTAAGGTCCCCAACTCTCCACCGCACCTGCATGGTGTTTTAGACATCCGCGGGGAATATGTCCCGATCGTTGATCTGCGGCTGCGGTTTAATTTAGAACCTGCGGAAATATGCGCAACAACCGTGGTTATTGTTCTTAATGATAGTAACAAGAATCCGCTAGGGGTGATTGTCGACGCTGTATCAGAAGTCTATGACCTGAAAGAGGATCAGATAAAACCTGCGCCACAGGTGTCTGTAACCGTGGACCAATCGTATATAGAAGGGATAGTTTCCGTAGCGAGTGGTCACTTAATACTTCTAAATTTAGAGGCTCTATTCGATATAGAAGAGCTAAATAACACGTCAGTTGAAGAAGAGACTGCTTAAGGGGTAACACATGGCTTTTTGGAACAAGAAAAAGGATGCAAGTGCTCAATTTGTAGCACACGCTAACGACAGTCTAATGAACGATATGGAATCTGAAAACGATAGTGGGGTCTCAAAATCACAGTTGTTGGCGGCATTAAACGGTGCCCAAACTGCGCTAATGATGATCGACAGAGACTTCAATATTACCTATGTAAATCAGCAGTCGTTGAATTTATTTAAAAAACATGAAGTACTATTCCAATCACAATGGCCCGGATTCTCTGCCGATGAAAAAGCATTGATTGGTTACTGCATCGACGGTTTTCATGCCAATCCTTCGCATCAACGTCAGCTTCTTTCTACACCCGAGAATCTGCCATATTCAACCGTCATTGATGTGCAAGGTGTTAAGATTGAGCTCAATGTCGGTGCCATTGTTGATAGTCAAGGGGACTATGTTGGGAATACCCTAGAATGGAAAGACGTCACCGCAAAACTAGCACGAGAACATGATATCGCCCGCTTGCAAACGGCTGTAGGCCAGGCACAGACAGCCATGCTAATGATTGATAGAGATCTTCTCATTACGTATGCCAACGATGCGACTATTAACCTCTTTTCGTCGATAGAAAGTGAAATGAGAAAAGTGTGGCCGGGTTTTACGGCCTCCAAAGAGTGGTTGATGAATCGCTGTATCGATGAGTTTCATGCAAACCCAGCCCATCAACGTCAATTGCTGTCAAACCCCGCCAACCTTCCTCACAAAGCGGACATACAAGTCGCAGATGTAAAAATTGAGCTCAATGTGGCAGCCATTACGGACGCCAATGGGGAATACATTGGCAATACCCTTGAATGGGCAAACGTAACGGAAGAGAGGGCCAAAGAGCAGCAAATTGGGCGTCTAGCGTCTGCCGTAGAAGGCATGACCACCAATTTGATGATGGCCGATAAAGAAGGCGTTATTCGTGATGTTAACCCTGCGTTGATGGCGTTATTTAAATCGCGAGAAGTGGAGTTAACAGAAGCACTACCTAATTTTGATATCAATAACTTAGTGGGTGCAAATATTGATGTTTTCCATAAAAAACCAGCCCACCAGCGCCATATTATCAGTAATCCTGATGCGCTTCCGTTCACGTCCAATATCGCGGTTGGAGGTTTAGAGTTCACCTTAACCTGCATTGCGATGCGAGATACGCAGGGGAATTATATTGGGCCAGCATTGCAGTGGGAAGATATCACTGAGCTGCAAGATGGGCAGCGTCAGGTAGAGGCGTTGATTAAAAAAGCCATTGTTGGGGATCTCAACGACCGAATAGATACCAGCGTTTATAGTGGCTTTATGAAAGAGCTTGGGGATGGGGTGAATAGCCTGCTTGATACCCTGGTGACGCCACTAGGAGAGTGCATTCAAGTGATGAGTGGCGTGGCCGATGGAAACCTCAACTCGAGTATGTCCAATGACTTTGATGGCGAGTTTGGCCGGCTGGCGAATGCAGTAAATACCTCCATTGTGAATCTAAGAAATATGACTGAAAAAATTACTACTTCATCGGCCAGAGTCGCGACTGCCTCTTCTGAAATTGCGGAAGGTAATGATGATTTGAGCCAACGAGTCGAGTCTCAGGCGGCAAATCTAGAGGAAACCGCGGCGAGTATGGAGCAAATGACGGCAACGGTGAGACAAAATGCGGATAACGCTAAAGGGGCAAATGAGTTGGCTGACGATGCGGCGAGAAAAGCAAGCAAAGGAGGCGATGTTGTTGGGCAAGCGGTCACGGCAATGTCTGGCATCAACAATGCGAGTAAGAAAATTGCCGATATTATTGGGGTGATAGATGAAATCGCCTTTCAAACCAACTTACTGGCGCTTAATGCGGCGGTAGAGGCTGCCAGAGCAGGTGAGCAAGGGAGAGGCTTCGCCGTTGTTGCTGGTGAAGTTCGAAATTTAGCGCAGCGAAGTGCGGCCGCGGCGAAAGAGATTAAAGGCTTAATCAACGACAGTGTTGAAAAGGTGGATGAAGGCTCTCGATTGGTCGACGAATCTGGTGAGACTCTAAAAGAAATCGTCGATGCGGTTGCCAAGGTGACGGAGTTAATTGCACAGATAGCAGCATCAAGCATTGAACAGTCGACAGGCATCGATGAAATCAATCGTGCGGTCGCCACCATGGATGAAATGACGCAGCAGAACGCCTCGTTGGTTGAAGAAACCTCAGCCGCAAGCCAATCATTAAAAGACGAAGGCAAAGTACTACTGAACCTGATGAACTTCTTCACAACGGACAGTAACGTTGAAACCTTAGAATCTAAAAAACCGGCAGTCAATACACCGCCTTCTTCTCAGAGTAATGTTAGCGAACTGCGCTCAAACAAAGCGGTGAACTCCAATTTTAGCATGAATGAGGATAGCGACGAATGGGAAGAGTTTTAACTCACGCTGAGGATGTAGCTGCCATGGATGAGGAGTTTGAGCTTACAGATCAAGACTTTAAGTATGTGCAGTGGTACATGCATAAAAGCGTTGGTATCTATCTGTCTGACCGTAAACGCACCATGGTATATGGGCGGTTGAGTCGACAGATGCGGGCGAAAGGCGTCCGGAAATTCTCGCAGTATCGAGAAATAATTGAAGGCTCAGAGACCGAGCGGGTTAACTTCATTAATGCGTTAACCACCAACAAAACGGAATTTTTTCGAGAGTATCACCACTTTGAGTTTGTGGAAGGCCCAGCTCTTGAGCAGTGGAAACACCAAGGAAACAGAAGCATTAACATTTGGTCTGCGGGTTGCTCATCTGGGCAAGAGCCCTACAGTTTTATTTCGTCGCTGTTCGTTTCGGGGGCGTTTGATGCGGTAGAGACGGTGAATGTGTTTGCGTCGGATCTCGATACCTCGGTTCTTGACCATGCTAAGGCTGGAATTTATGGCCAAGAAGTGATCGAGAGTATTCCCGAGCGCTACCTTAAACCCTGTTTTGTCAAAGGAAAAAGTGAGCATAAAGGTAAGATAAAAATCAAGAAAGGACTTCAACAGCATGTGAAATTCAATCAGTTAAACCTGTTTGATGAATGGCCTAAGATGCCACCTTTTGACCTTATATCGTGCCGCAATGTGATGATCTATTTTGATAAGCCAACGCAAGAAAATTTGTTGAAAAGGTTTCATCAAGCGTTAAAGCCTAATGGGATCTTATTTATTGGGCACTCGGAAAGTATTGGCGCTTGCAGTGATCTTTTCCACCATTTAGGTCATACGATTTACGTTAAGAAATGATCCAGACTGAATAAAAAAGGCGACGAATGATGACATTTGAAGTTCAAAAAAGACGCAGCGAAAATGCGCATTTTAGTCGCTTTTATCACCCTAAGCACAAACACCATGTGGTTAAGGTCATGCCTGGAGGCCTGTATTGCACAAAAAGTGATGAAGTTATTTGCACGGGCCTGGGTTCCTGTATTGCCGCCTGTATTTGGGATACAGAGGGACACTTTGGCGGCATGAATCACTTTTTATTGCCCTTTGATAACAGTGACCAATTAAGGCATTGGCAGGCCAGTGAAGTGGTTTCTACCGCGTCTCGTTACGGTAGCCATGCGATGGAGATGTTAATTAATCAACTCATCTCTATGGGGGCACAGCGAGAGAACCTGCGACTGAAGCTGTTTGGTGGCGCACAAATGTTAGGGCGTTATTCCATGATAGGTGAAAAAAACATCGAATTTATTAAACGCTATGTGGAGCAAGAACAACTTGTGGTTGAAGCTCATGATCTCGGTGGTATGGAACCCAGAAAAGTCATCTTTGACCCACTCACGGGTAAAGCCTGGCTAAAGCGCATTCCATTTACCGAAGTGCATCAACTTCAACATCAAGAAGAAAAATACGCCACTGAACTGGGCAAAGAAAGCCATAAGAATCACGATGACGATGTGGAGCTATTTTAATGAATAAAATTAAAGTGTTAGTCGTAGATGATTCCGCTGTATTTCGCGCATTACTGACGCAGTTGATCAACTCTGATCCAGAGCTAGAAGTGGTCGCGGCGGCTGAAGATCCCTATGAAGCGAGGCAGATGATCAAACAATACAACCCTGATGTGTTAACCCTTGATATTGAAATGCCAAAAATGAATGGGGTTCAGTTTTTACGTAATCTAATGCGGCTTCGCCCGATGCCGGTGGTGATGATATCAACCTTAACCCAGCACGGAGCGGAGCCGACGCTAGAGGCGCTGGAAACTGGGGCTGTGGATTACTTCCCCAAACCAGCGGTAGAAGCAACGGGGGAAATTGTTGAGTACAAAACAGAGATCAATACTAAGATTCGCATGGCAGCGAGAGCCAATGTACAAACTGCTAGCCCAATTGAAATCGCGCCAGAGGTTGATCCAAGTAAAAAACACATACATTGTGAGCTCATCGCTATTGGGGCTTCGACCGGAGGAACAGAAGCGGTGAAGAACGTCCTGTCAGCGCTTCCTGCTGGATTACCACCTATCATTATTACTCAGCATATCAGTGCCATGTTCACTCGTGCCTTTGCTAAGCGGTTAGATGATGCAAGCGACATCGACGTCAAAGAACTCACAGCATCCAAAGCACCGTTAATCAATGGCTGTGCCTATGTGGCTCCTGGGGATAAGCACATCACCGTCTATCGACGCGGTAATCATCTTTTCTGTCAACTAGATGACAGTCCAGCAGTGAATCGGCATAAGCCTTCGGTCGATGTAATGTTTAACTCGGTGGCAGAAGTCGTCGGAGATAAAGCAATCGGAGTGCTGCTTACAGGCATGGGCAACGATGGTGGTAAAGGCATGCTCAATTTAAAAAACAAAGGTGCGATAACATTTGCGCAAGACGAACAATCATCTGTCGTTTGGGGGATGCCAAAAGTCGCTTATGAGCTTGGAGCTGTCGATAAACTGCTTTCGTTAAGTCAAATACCCAAGCAACTGTTTCATTGTATTTACAAATAAAAAAAATAATAACGACAAACCATAAAATCATGTCAGGACAGGCTTATGAAAATCACTCGGCTTTCTAACAAGTCAAAGAAGCTTATTGCCTTAACAGTCCAGGTTGGGTTTCTTTCCACTTGGATGTTCTTATCGCAAAATCTCTTTCACTTAGGGTTAATGATCATCGTCGCGGCAGTACCTTGGTTGGTTCTATCCACATCAAGGCATGATGTCGACAGTATTGAAGTCGATGAAAAATCAGCGGGTATGTTCACTGTCCCAGAAGAGCTCAATCAAATATTGAAAGATGGTCTTCCTAAAATCTCAGAACCACTCGATAGCCAGCACAAAATCATTGATGAATCGGTCGAAACGCTGAACAACAGCTTTTTCAGTTTGCAAAGGGTGAGTGAAGAACAAAGCAAAGTAACGGGATCCTTAGTTGATGGGTTACTTGCCAACAAAGACAGTGAATATGACCTCACTTCTGTTTTACCCAAAATAGAAACCATCATTGCTGAATATGTCGCTACTTTTGTCAATATTTCAGAGAAAAGTATTTCCGCGGTGCACAGTATTCACGACATGTCCGATAAATTACAAACGGTATTCAAGCTATTAGATCAGGTGCGAGGCTTGTCTGAACAAACCAATTTGTTGGCACTCAATGCGGCGATTGAAGCGGCTAGAGCGGGCGAAGCGGGTCGAGGGTTTGCTGTCGTCGCTCAAGAGGTGAGAAATCTATCCAAACAATCAGAAGAACTCAATTCTAAGATAGAGAAAGAGATCAACATTGCTCAAACCACCGTCAAAGAAGCGAATGACACCGTGGGCGAGATGGCCTCTATTGACATGACGGCTGCGATTGAATCAAAGGAAAAAGTCGACAACATGTTGAAGGGAGTTCATCAAGTCAATATCGAAATAGAGCAAGAAGTGCATAAAATTAGAGAATTAGGAGGAGAGCTTAACGGGCATGTAGGAGACGGCATACGCGCATTACAGTTTGCCGACATCGTGCTGCAGCAAGGCGATTATGCAAAAGAATCCATTGAGTATTTGAAAGAAATAATGGCTGCGTTAGATAACCATCAAGAGACATCGATGCTAAGAGAAGTGTTGTCCGATATCTTGCAGCGTTCGAAACACCGCAGCGGGCCAGCAGCGAATCAGTCTAGTATTGATGAAGGCGAAGTTGAATTATTTTGAGGACAGTATATGACAGTTGAAACACAAGTAGACACCGCTTCTAAAAGAGTCACCATCGTCATTGAAGGCGCATTTGGTTTTAGTTTGGTGCAAGATTTTAGACGAAGCTACACAGACAGAAAAGAGTACTCTTTCACTGTGGATTTACGCAAAGTTGACTATATCGATAGTGCCGGGTTGGGGATGCTGCTCAATATGCAAAACTATTTGGGGCAAGCTGATGGTTCAATCACCCTCACCAACACGCTTCCACAAGTAAAAAAAATTCTTCTCATCTCGAGGTTTGATAAGAAATTTAAAATCGATTAATCATTTTTAGGTGAAGTTTTTGAAAAGTCAGTTTTAGAGGGAAGACATTATGCGAGTGATGATCGTTGATGATAATGCGACTAATCGTGAAATCTGTCGGTGTATGATACAGGATTTAGCCAGTCACATTGATACGTTTGAAAACGGTGAAGATGTTGTGCCATCAATGAAAAAGATGGAGGCACTGCCAGACATCATATTACTGGATGTCATGATGCCAGTGAAAGATGGATTCACAACCGCAATCGAGATTCGCGAAGCCTTCCCTAACATTCATATTGCGATCCTATTTCTCACTGTTCTTGATGATAATACCTCTTATGAACGTTGCCTTAACTTGGGGGATGACTTTATTTCAAAGCCGTTTGAGCGCACGGTTATTCATGCCAAAATTCAAGCCCATTACCGAATTGTGAAAATTCATAAAGAAGTCGTTCGTCAGCGTGACGAGTTGAGCCATTTCCACGAGCAAGTCCAGTATGACTATTCAATATCAGAGTCAATTTTTTCCAATTTAGTGGAAGAAATGAGTGCACAAACGAGCCATATTTTCGGCGTGAACTATATTTCAACCCCCTCCACCGTTTTCAATGGGGATTTGATTATTGTTGCTAATCGTCCTCATGGTGGGGCTTATGTTATGGTCGCGGATGCTACCGGTCATGGGCTTCCTGCCGCTATTTCGGCGATACCGGCTACTCGAGCATTCTTTAGCATGGCTGAGAAAGGATTGTCTCTTGGTGAGATCGTCAACGAAATTAATAACTCGTTAAGTAAGTTTCTACCGATAGGCATGATGCTCGCGGCCAGTATTTTTGAAATCAGAGCCAATGGGTTTGAAGTTTCTTGGTGGGGAGGAGGCTTACCCGACACCTACGTGTTGGATGAAAACAGTAAAATTATTCGTCGCCTCGTGTCGAAGCATATGCCCCTAGGGGTGCTCGATTCTCATGAATTTGAAACCGATATTGTGCATTTGATTTTAGAGCCAGGTCAGCAAATAGTTAGCTATACCGATGGCATAACCGAAGCGATGAATGAACATGGGGAGCAATTTGGTCAAGAGCGTCTAGAAAAAGCATTAGAAAATGGTCAAGCACATATCACCACTGTGCACGAAGCGGTGCGGGCGTTCTCTAATATGAAAGCGGGGGATGATTTGTCTATCTTGTCGATGACATTCCCGATTATCAATGGTAATGATAACAGTTTGCAGCTTACAGACTTCTATTACAGTAAAATTCCTATGAAAACGGGCCTACACTTTCCCGCTCATGTGTTGAGAACCGCCAGTGTTCTTAGTGAGGTTCGTCAATATCTATCGGGTATTTTAAATGGAGGCCAACACCTAGATTTGGTTTGCTCAGTGTTATCTGAACTGTTTGCTAACGCGATTGAACATGGATTACTCGGACTTAAGTCTTCTTTAAAAGAAAGTCCGGATGGTTTTTTTGAATTTTATCAGTTGAGAGAAGAAAGATTAAAAGACCTGAGCCCTGATGCTTGGGTGAAGTTAGACATAGATTACCAACCAGAAGAGAAAATCATCACTATGTTGCTAGAGCACAATGGAGAAGGGTTTGATTACCATCATTTAAACTTGTCGGCTCAAAACGGAACGACCCATGGTCGTGGGATCGTATTGGCGACTGAATTATGTGATTCGCTTGAGTATTCAAATGAGGGTAAAAGCGTTACTGCGGTTTATCACTTTAACGCTTCGCATCGTTTTCCTAGTTCGGCTTGATTGTATTCGATTCAAATGTTTGTGGTTGGTGGGTTTGTTGGTTGGCCATTTGGCTAACCGTTCATTTTACTCACGGTCCACCAAACTAACTATTCATTAACCCCGCTTTTAACCAAATTAACTCTTCACCAAATTAGCTAAGAAGTACCGGATAATCATCATGTGGGTGCTCGATGACCGTTACATTGAAGTTGTATACGTCTTCAATGGTGGTTTTTGTTAACACGTCCCAAGGTGTGCCATCGGCGACAATGTTGCCCTTGTTTAATATCATCACTCTATCGGCGTACTGTGCTGCAAGGTTTAAGTCGTGCATAACGATAACCACCGCTGCTCCTTGTCCAGTTAAGGTTTTAGCGAGTGACAACGTCTGATGCTGATGAGACAAATCTAAGGCGGATGTCGGTTCATCTAACAAGAGGATCGTTTGTTGTTCTGATTGCGCTAACTGAGTTAAAACCCGAGCAAAATGAACCCGCTGCTTTTCACCACCAGAGAGGCTAGGGTACATACGATCCGCAAGGTGTGCGGTATCGGTCAATCGCATATTTTTTGCGGCAATATCGGAAATCCTTTTGGCACTTTCGGCGAGCGGAATACCGCCCAATTCGACCACCTCTTTGGCGCTGAAGTTAAAACTTAGGCTGCTTGATTGAGGTAATACACCCAAGTGTTTTGCCAATACCTGAGGCGACCACTGATCTGATTTACAGTCAAAGAATTCGATTCCTCCTTGAGAAGGGTACTCGCCTGTGATCATCTTTAACAGTGAGCTTTTCCCGGTGCCGTTAGGGCCAAGAAGAATGGTCAATTCCCCTGTATTTATGTGAGTACTCACTTTATCCAAAATAACCTTTTTCCCAAGCGTTAGGCTGAGGTTACTGAGTGAGATTGCGTGGCGTGAGCTCCCTTGATTGAAGTTCGTGGGCTTGTGTTCTTTAGATTTGCATGGGGTCGATTTGGAGACAGCGTTATTACCAGCCATTGGTAACGTTGGGGTCTGTGCGGTTGTGTGTGTCATCAGATACGACCTCTTTGTTTTATCAACAACCAAATGAAGAATGGCGCGCCAATCAGTGCCGTAACAATACCGACAGGCATATCTAATGGGGCTACCGCAGTTCGAGCGATCATATCGGCAATCAGAAGCAGCAAAGCCCCGATGAGCATGGCAATAGGTAGCAGTGACTTATGATTTGGGCCAATGAGCATTCGCCCAAGGTGAGGCACGATCAAACCAATGAAACCGATCATGCCCGCTAAGGCGACCGTCACGCCAACGCCTGCAGCGGTCAGTAAAATTAACTGTCGTTTTAGCTTTTGAACTTCGATACCCATGTGCTTAGCCTCTGCCTCGCCTAGAAGTAGAGCATTAAGGGGCTCGGCGTTACGATAAAATAAAATGAATAGAGTGATTAAAGTGGCAAAGGCCAAGATTAATGCTCCCCAGTTGGCCCCCGCCAAAGACCCCATTGTCCATAATGAAAGATCGCGCAAAGCTTGGTCATCGGCGTAATAGTTCATTAAACCAAGGCCTGATCCTGCCAGTGCGCCAATGGCAACGCCTGCCAATAACATCATGGTGACTGAGGTGCCATTTGCACCAGTGCCGAGGCGATAAACAATCACCGTGGTGAGTGCCCCGCCGATAAACGAGAACACCGGAACCGTACCAAAGAGTAAGAGTTGCGGATGACTTTGAGCAAGCGAACCAAACAGGACGATTGCCAGCGCTGCACCTAACGAAGCACCAGCACTCACCCCGATAATTCCAGGATCAGCAAGCGGGTTGCGAAACAAACCTTGCATTACGGTCCCGCATAGCGCCAAAATCGCGCCAACTGCAATGGCTAATAGAGTGCGGGGAAGACGAATTTGCTGAATCACCAAAGTAATGTGCGTTGGTATTTCCACGTTACGTAATGACGCTGGAATCAAGGCATGCAGACTATCGAGCAGTGAGATATTCATTGGCCCTATCGCAACAGAGCTGATCACGGCGAAGTAAAGTGCGACCAACCCAATAATAAATAGAGTGGTGGTTGGAGCACGAGAAAAGCTGGAAACAGACATGATGAATTACTTATTAATTAAGTGTAATGGATTGATTGAGTGTAAAGTGCTGATTGAGCTTCTTAGCCAGCTCAATGCTTTGCAGGCCAAATCCACCAATCAAAGCGCTACTTGGAACAGAGATGATTTGTTGGTTTTTTCCTGCTGGAGTCGCGGCCAATAACGGAAGCTTTTTAATGATGTTGTCTTGCCCGCCAAAGCTCTCGATGGTTCGTTCACTGACTAGGATGTAATCTGGCTGTAGGGCGATGATCGCTTCATATGAGAGCGGCTTGTAAGACTCGATCATGTCTGAGGCTGGGTTCTTAGCGCCAGACAGTGAAATAATGGTATCAACAGGGGTGTTGGTACCAGCCGCGGTTGCAGGACGATCTTTACTCAGCATTAAGAAAATCACATTAGGTGGTGTGCTTAAGGAGCCTTGTGATAAAAACTCAATATCGCTAAGCACCGAACGCTTGAGCTGTTCTGCTTGTTGCTGCTTACCGGTTATTTCTGCAATGGTATCAATACGCTGATTAAGCGCTGATAATGAATTTTCTGATGACAACGTCAATACCTCTACATTGCTTGCTGTGATGAGCTTTAATGTGGTTTCTGGCCCCATTTCAGGCGAGCCAATGAGGTGAGTAGGGTTGAGCGCCATAAGGCCTTCCGCTGACAGCTGTCGGTGATAGCCAACCTGAGCAATACCGGTTCCTTGAAGATAACTTTTACTGGTGGAATCTGCGGCAACTAAGTAATCCTCAGCGTTGAGTGCGAAAAATAGCTCTGTGATATTGGCCCCTGCGCTGACGATACGTTCTTGTGCGTGAGCAGAAAAAGAAACACTAAGCTGGAAAACACTAAGCAGTAATACGGTATTAAATGTGGTGAACAATTGAGTCATGGTTATTTCTCTTCATCCATAATGATGCTGGTGGCGTTCATGTCATTTTTTTGCATGAAAGCCAGGAGTTGAAGCATTTTTTCGACGGGCACGTTTTTATCAGAGCCAATCACAAGTGAGCGTTTTGGGTACTGATTCGACACATCGATTAACGCTTGCGTGAAGGTATCCCAATCTTGAAATGTTTGTTTTTCAATGGCCCAGTTAGGCGCGTCGAGCATAAGATTAATTGCGATGACGTCGGAATCCACATCGGTGAGTACGGTTTGCTCGTTAGTCGTGGGGATGTCGACATCCATGGTTTTAATGTCAATATTTGCAGTCAATAACAAGAACACCATGACGATAAAAATAATATCAAGCAGCGGAGTTAGGTCGGGCTTTAGATCTTCAGCACCGATGTTTGAATGCATCTTGCTAGTGATCATGCGGCTTGCTTTCCGTTCTTTTCAGGTGCTTGTTCGGTACATGATGCGGGTGCTGACCGATCTTCTGATGCCGAATCTGATGATAAGCATGATGAGACAGAAGATTGCTGCGTTGATCCTGCGCCACATTCTTTTTGCATGCCCTTCTTATCTACTTCGAAATACACCCCTTCTAAAAGCAGATTACAGTGGTTTAGGCCATGTTCAATTTTGTTGAGTGTGTTGTCTGCCCATAAGTGAAAAAGCTGCGCTGCGATGATGGCAGGTAACGCAATCAATAAACCCGCAGCTGTTGTCGACATGGCAAGTCCTAATCCTTTGGCAAGCAAAGAGGGTTCAATAGAGCCTTGAAAATCACCAAGGGTTTTAAACATCTCAATGAGGCCTAAGACGGTGCCAAGTAGCCCAACTAAAGGCGCAATAACACCAATGATAGACAGTACTTTCAGCCCTGAGGTATAGGAGTGGCGTTTTTTCTGTAGCCAGATAGAAACCGCTTCTTCTCGAAGTGATTTAGTAAAATAGCGGTGCCCAAGTAGCATGCCTGCCCCTTGTTCAAGGGTGTGTTTCTTTGCGGTGAGTGTTTGTGAAGAGGCATCTACTTTTTGTGCATCGTTCATATCAAGCTGACGCAGTGAGCACAGTAACGATTTACTATGGGTCCGTGTATTCAGTAATAAGAATACGCTTCGTTCCAGTAAGATCATGACGACAATCATAGACATAATGGTCAGTGGCCATGTCATCATGCCAAGCTGAGAGTGAATAGAGTTAAGAATATGCATAATCAATGTAATTTGAAGTTAATAGGAATTTGAACTCGATGAGCGATGGCTTGCCCGTCATTTTTGTGGTGACGAAATTGCCACTCTGATATCCCTTTGAGTGCCGCACTGTCGAGTATTTGATGACCGGATGAACTCACGATCGTCAATTTTGTTTGATCGCCTTCTGGGTCAAGCCACACTTCAACCAATACCACTCCTTGAATGTTACGGCGCTTGGCACTGCGTGGGTAATCAATGGCTGACGGCCTGGTTTCAAACGTTGGCTTTTTCACCAACTTAGGCGCTGCGGGTGCGGTGTTATTGGCCGCTGTCACAGGTTCAATGGTTCTTTCTGACTTTTCATTCACTGCTCGATTTTCGTTAATTACTCGCTTTTTTTCCGTCACTGAAACGGGTTCTGCTTGTTCCTGTTTTTCCTTTTCGGTCACCACTTGTTTGGTCACCCTATGTGTCGGTGAAGCGATGACAGGCTCAGGTTCGGTCGCTGTTTTTACTTTTTCTACTGTTGCTTTTTTAACTGGAATGGCTTTTTTAACCGAACTCGGTTTTTCAACAGCAATAGGTTTTTCAATCGCCTGCTTTGGCTCTTTTTGTGCGGGTAGATCCGTCTTCTTCACCACCGTGGTTACTTTGGGTTTTTCTGGTTTTGGATTAAGTTCAGTTGGCGGTTTTTTTTCAGCAGTAGACATCGTAGCGCCCTTGACCACTTGCGAAGGAGCAGCAACAAATTGAATACTGACGGCTTGGCCCAACGGGGTCTCCATTGGTGACGTTATGGGTGAAACACTTAAAGGTTTATAGCTGGCTGAAAATGCAACACTATGAATTGTCAGTGAAAGTCCAGCAAAGATGGCGTACCGTTTGAGGTCCATTTTTGCTCCTTGAGATGAGTTTGATCGTTGAGAGGCTTTTATTATCCATCAAACGCGAATGAGATCAATTATTATTTGCATTTCTTTTTGATAAGTATATCATCCAGTAAAATTCGCTCTACCTAAGCAAATCAAAGAACCAAAGATTATGTTTTTAATTGATACATCTGATCCAGATTTAGTGGGTCGCTCGACCCCAGATCCCCTTCGGTACGCATTTAGCCGAAAAAAAGGGGCACATGCTGGTGGGCGTATGGACGTCATTGAACCCAATCAGGTTCAGAGTCGACTCCAAAATGCTCTGGAGCTATCTAATACTCAAACTCATCCCCGAACAACGAACGGGCGATGTTTATATATTCATATCCCTTTTTGCCGAGTGCGTTGTACCTACTGTAATTTTTTCCAATACGCCTCTTCAAAGCAGTTAATGAATCGTTATTTTGAGGCGCTTGTTAAAGAGATACAGTGGAAATCCTCATTTAGTTGGTCTCAATCGGCACCATTCCAAGCGGTGTATGTTGGAGGCGGCACGCCAACTGATCTGTCGTCGCAACAACTAAAAGAACTTGGCCAGTTACTGAGTTCTTCGTTTCCGTTAACCCGTGATTGTGAAATAACTCTGGAAGGACGAGTGAATCGCTTCAACGATGAAAAATTCGAAGCGGCATTGGAAGGCGGATTCAACCGATTCTCTTTTGGTGTTCAGAGTTTTGACAATACGGTTCGTCTGGCAGCTAAACGTCTTGATAAGCGAGACTATGTGATGGAACGATTGCAATCCATGGTGAGTTATAACGCTGCACCGATTGTGATTGATTTGCTCTACGGCTTGCCGCATCAAACGTTAGACAATTGGCGACAGGATCTTGAAAGCTATCTGGAATCGGGCGTTGATGGCGTTGATTTGTATCAGCTGATCGAGATGAAAGGCTTGCCAATGGAACTGATGGTTAATCAAGGGCGTTTGCCTATGCCTGCTGACACGGCAATGAAAGCCTCTATGTTTCAAATGGGTGTCGAATTTATGGCTAAGCACCATCAAAGGAGGCTGAGTGTTAATCACTGGGCTTCGGGTAATCGTGAGCGCAGCATTTACAACAGCTTGGCAAAAACGACCGCCGAGGTATTGCCTCTTGGGGCGGGTGCCGGCGGCAATGTTAACGGTGTCGCCACGATGCAGCTTAGGGACATGGATCAGTACATCAAGGCGATTGAAGATCAGAGGTTTCCAGTCGCGGGGGCCATGAATGTCCCACCCAATGCCGCAATAGAAAGCGCGATTAAGTCGCACTTTGATCGTGGTGTCCTATCCAAAGCAAATTTGGATTCAGTGGCGAATTTCCCGGTATTTGATGCGTTAATTCCACTGTTCAAAGCGTGGCAAAAAAATGGCTTGGTTGAGGTGAGTCAGCAATATGTCGAACTCTCGCTCGCTGGGCAGTTTTGGTCGACAACGTTGGCACAAAATACTATCCAAGTGATTCGACCGCTTTTTAATCAAAGTCAATCAAACACAAATGTAGCTTAATGGAGTCATGATGTTTTTAAGCAGTTCTTACATCGAAGTCAAAGAAAAAGTCGCTCAGTCGCTAGAAAAAGAAAGCGGTATTGCAGTATCAACGTTAGCGGAACAACTTGGCCTAACAGAAGGTGAGGTTACGCTCGCACTGCCTGACGAGTGTGTTTCAGTGACCGAAGGAAAAAACACCGAAGCCATTCTTAGCCAACTGCCTGAATGGGGTAAGGTCACCACAATCGTGCACTCTTTTGGGTCGATATTTGAATTCAAAAACCCGTTTCCTAAAGGAAAAGTGGCGCATGGATATTACAACATTATGGGTAAAGAAGGGCTACATGGTCATTTGAAAATCGACCTTGTAAAGCACATCGCGTTTGTTAGTAAGCCATTTAGGTCGATGGAAAGTCACTACATGGGTTTTTATACACAGCAAGGACATTGTGTTTTTAAGGTGTATCTTGGGCGCGACAAAAGCCGTCAATTAATTCCACAACAAATCGAAGCATTTAAAGCGTTAAAGAAGGAATACACAGCGTGATAGACAAACAACAGAGACTACAAGATCGCATAGGACCAGAAATTCAAGAGTTTAGAGAAAGTTGCCAAACACTCCAATTGGCGACCTTGAATCATGGTATTCCTCACGTGAGCTACTCTCCATTTGCTCACACATCGCATGGATACTTCATTTTGATCAGCGATATTGCTCAACATGGGCAGAATCTAAAACACGCCAAATCGGTCTCTATCATGATGATTGAAGATGAAGCAGAGGCGAAATCGATTTACGCTCGTCGCCGACTCACTTTTGACACCCAAGCTGCCTGTATTGATAAGCAATCAGACATCGGTGTTGAAGCGATAGCGGCCATGCGACATCGTTTTGGTGAGATTATCGATAACCTTAGTACGCTAGGCGATTTTAACCTTTATCAACTTGTCCCCGAAAAAGGCCGCTACGTGAAAGGCTTTGGTAAAGCGTTTAACGTAAGCGGTGATGAGTTACTCAGTTTTATGCACCTCACCGAAGGGCATGTTCAAGAGCAGAAACGAAGCACAGAGAGCAGTGAAATAAGCTAGCCGTAATACATAAAATTCAATAGAGCACTCAAATAATAAGGGCAGTTCATGACGATCTGCTCAACGGACTCTATTGCCCAAAATTTAGGAATAGGAACAAAAATGCTTAACAAAAAACCTTTAGCCGTGGTGGTTGCTGCGATTCTTTCATCAAATAGTGCCGTTGCTTTGGCACAAGATGAAGTATTCACGTTAGATCAAGTTGTGGTGTCTAGTACCCGCACGAATCAAACTATTCAGGATACCGCTGCCTCTGTGACGGTCATCAGTGATCAGGAAATTGAAGAGAATTTGGCGAACAGTGTCGATGACCTTTTCAGCTATACACCTGGTGTTGATGTTCAATCGGACTCTCGCCAGGGCATTCAGAGCATTAACATTCGTGGAATGGAAGGAAATCGAATTAAGATTTTGGTGGATGGCGTTTCACAGCCAAACCAATTCAAAAATGTCTCTTCCTTTATCAACTCGGGTCGAGTAGACGTTGATATCGATATGATCAAATCCGTTGAAGTGGTGAAAGGTGCGGCTTCTTCTTTACAAGGCAGTGATGCCATTGGCGGTATTGTTGCATTTGAAACTAAAGATCCGATTGATTTCTTAGCGGACGGAAAAGACGTTGGCGGCCACGCTAAGTTCAACTTTTCATCGGCAGACAATACCTTCAGTGAGTCGGTGGCACTGGCAAATCGTTTCGGTGATTTAGAAACCTTAGTCGCGTATACAAGACGAGATGGCGAAGAAATCGATAATTTTGGTCATGTGGATCCACAAAGTTCTGATGCCAATAACGTATTGCTCAAACTTCAATATCAATTGAATCAAGCGCACCGTTTAGAATTTACTGGCGAATACGTCAATAGCACGATCAAGACTCAGTTTTCCGATGATTTATATACCGACTACTCGGGTGAAGACATCAGTGATCGTTATCGCATTGGCTTGAAACATATTTGGGCGATGGAATCCTTAGCCGCGGACAAGTTGACGTGGCAGTTGGATTATCAGGTCAAAGATCAGAACGGCATTACAGATCGTACGTTTGCAAGTAGGAGTCGCGGTTATACTCCGGGTAACGTGCAGAAAAAAGATTACGTATACAGTGACGAAGGTATTCAAGCTGATATTCAGCTCGATAAGTTTTTTGAAGTAGGTTCGACCGAACATTTTGTTGTCTATGGTGCTTCGTTCTCAAATAAAGACATTGCTAACACCAACAGTGAGTACAACTCGCTAAACGCTGACCAAGTGGTTTTCTACATGCCGGAAGCGTCTGAAACGCGTTACGGTTTTTTTGCCCAAGATGAAATCACGATGGGCAATCTGATTCTAACTCCAGGTGTTCGATTCGATTCTTTTGAAACCGATCCGGGCAATAACTTCCCCGAAGGTGGAATGTACGACCCTACGCTCTACAAAGCCTATTCTGATTCAGCGGTGACTGGCCGTTTAGGGGCGCTTTATTCTCTTAATCAAGAGAATAAAATCTTTGCTCAAGTCAGCCAAGGCTTCCGTGCACCTGATTTCCAAGAGCTTTTCTATTCTTTCGGTAATCCGATGCACGGCTATGCCAGCATCCCTAACCCGGATCTAGAAGCAGAAGAGAGTGTCTCTTACGAGCTAGGCTGGCGTCATGATACAGCGATGAGTTCAACCGAAGTGGCGGTCTTTTACAGTGACTACGACAACTTTATTGATTACCAAAACACAGGTATGAACGGTCGGGTTGCTGAATACCAATATGTGAACATCAACCAAGCGACCATCAAAGGGGTTGAGTTTGCCAATACATTGGATTGGTATGAACTCACAGGTCGCGCTGAGGGCGTGAGCACGCGTGTTGCCGCAGCGTATACAGAAGGCAAAGACGGAAACAAGGATCCATTGAATTCAGTGAATCCTTGGAATGCGGTACTGGGCCTAAACTACGATGCACCGTCAAATGTTTGGGGAAGTTCACTAAAAGTGACTTACACCGCGAAGAAAAAGCAATCTGACGTAACTGCAGAAACTAACCGTATGGGACAACCTAGTGAGATGTTTACGCCTAACAGTTCAACGGTGGTTGATTTAACCGCGTATTACGTGCCGATGAAAGACGTCACGTTACGAGCGGGTATCTTCAACGCAACAGATGAAGAGTACTACAACTGGAGTGATGTTCGTGGTCAAACGGAAGAAGATAAGTTCTATACTCAGGCTGGTCGAAGCTTCGCGATTACCGCTAAGTACGATTTCTAAATTCTCTTAGCCTCCACGGATAATCTAAACCGACCGCTCTTCTTATGCAGAGCGGTCTTATTGTATAAGACGAGAAGTATTTTGCCGACGTTATTGATCAATAGAACCTGGCTAATAGAGCAGGCCGCTAAACACAAACACAAAATCATGGTAGCGAATGTTGTTGCCATTTTTGCCACACTTTTGAGTGTTCCCATTCCGTTATTGATGCCACTGCTCATTGATGAAGTTGTTTTACAACAACCCGCTGCCGGCATTGCATTGTTAGATTCATTTGTTCCCCAGCCTTGGCAGACTCCGGTTGGGTATGTCGTTATTGTCACCTTGCTGGTTGTAGTCATGCGATTGGCGAGTCAAGCATTGAATATATACCAAACAAGGCAGTTCACTTTAATATCGAAATCCCTAACAGGAATGGTGCGCGAACAGCTACTCACAAAGCTGGGCAACATAAGCATGCGTCAATATGAAGAACTAGGCAGTGGCAGTCTTACCGCCCATTTTGTTACCGATGTTGAGACCATCGACCAATTCATTGGCGGCGCATTAAGTCGTTTCTTAATTGCCGTTTTAAGCACGCTTGGGATCGCGGCGGTTTTATTTTGGTTAGATTGGAAGCTAGCGCTTTTTATCGTGCTGCTTAACCCTGTCATCGTCTATTTTTCTCGATTAATGGGACAAAGAGTTAAGACGCTGAAAAAGCGTGAAAATCGCTCATTTGAACGTTTCCAACAACGACTCGTTGAGACACTGGAAGGCCTTTATCAACTGCGCGCTTCTAGCCGAGAGCAGCTGTATCTCACCAAACTCAAGGAAGATTCCAACAATATTCGAATTGATGCTGATAGTTACGCCTGGCAATCTGACGCGGCAAATCGAGTCTCTTTTCTCATGTTTCTCGTTGGGTTTGAAATCTTTCGTGCAGTGGCGGTTGTGCTCGTGTTGATGGGGGATCTCAGTGTTGGCCAAATCTTTGCCATCTTCGGTTATCTTTGGTTCATGCTTTCGCCTATTCAAGATTTACTGAGTATCCAATACTCGTGGTTCAGTGCCAGTGCCGCGATGAAACGCATCAACACCTTGTTAGCTCTGGAAGACGAAAAAAGACCGGTTTCGATCGTAAACCCGTTTAAAGACAACGAGTCATTTGAGATTGAATGCAGGAACGTTTGTTTTTCATTTGATGGAGAGAGGACCGTGCTGGATAACCTAAATTTGACCATCAAAAAAGGTCAGTGCGTGGCGTTGGTGGGAGCTTCTGGTGGAGGTAAATCAACCCTGATTCAATTACTCTTGGGGATTTACCAGAAAGAAAGCGGTGACATATTGATCAACGGCCATCCGATTGAGTCGGTGGGTTACGAAGCACTTCGGAAGAGAATCGCGCCGGTATTGCAACAGCCGATTATTTTCAACGATACGGTAAGACAGAATCTAACGTTAGGCGAACAACATACCGATGACGAGCTGTATGCGGCGCTTAGTGTAGCCCAGTTAACGGAAGCCATTAACAGCATGCCTGAAGGGTTAGATTCGCAATTGGGACGACAAGGTGTACGGCTTTCAGGTGGGCAAAGACAGCGCCTAGCCATTGCTCGGATGGTGTTAACTAATCCAGACTTCGTAATCTTAGATGAAGCGACATCAGCGCTAGACACAGCAACGGAATCATCACTTCATCAAGCCATGAAATCGTTTCTTGTGGGTAAAACGACACTCATTGTTGCGCACCGTTTATCGGCAGTTAAGCAAGCTGACGTCATCTATGTCCTAGAAGATGGCAAAGTGATTCAATCAGGCCAACACCAACAATTGGTGATGGAAAACGGCCTGTACCAGACTTTGTATGGCTAGGGCGTGTGGGAATGGTTTAAATATGAATAATCCAGCTGAGTGGCAAGATTATTGCTTCTTATAACAACGTCTGCTGATACCGCTAAGGCGAGATAATGTGCTATCAGCAGAAGACAGCTAGCATTAAGTGGCAAGCAGTTTTGTGGAAGAGATATCACCTTAGTGATGTACGCCTTAGTTTTGAGACTGATGTATTTTTCACCCAAAACAAATTGTATAAACTGAATCAAATGGTTGCATTCCTTTATTAGGTACGTTGTATGTGGAAAAAATTCATCTCACTGTCAGATAACGGACAGCAGGTGATTGCTCGTTTACCCGCAGCGATCACTGTCGACAAGAATTTCGATTCAACAGGGCTTCAAGAGACGTTAGTGGATCTTGAGGCTGATCACATGTTCGTCTTAGAAGAGGATATGCTGCGTTTTGTTAAGCTGGCTAAAGACCTTAAAAAAGACGCCTATGATGGGGTTGTTATCGCGGAAGTTCGCAATGCGCAAGCTAAAGTCGATTTATCAGACGGGGATATGCTGGCAAGCATTACTGTTACAGGCGCTTATGGTGGCCGAGGGCTGAGAGGCAATGAAATTATTCATTGTCTGGCGCAGGCGCAAGTGACGAAAGGGATTAACAAACTTGCGTTGAAAAAAGTACTCGTGATGAGTAATCAACTCAAGCCAGGAGAAACGTTTACTCAACCTGTTGCGAAAGGCATGAAACCGGTAGAAGGAAAAGATGCCAAGTTTGTCGCCTTAGTTGAGGATGTCACTCACCAAGTTTTGGCCCCGCAGGCGAATGATGGTGGCGATAAAGTGGATATGCTTGACCTTGGCGAAACGATCACGGTCGACATCGACGAGCCTTTAATGGAGCGTATTCCTTCCACCAAAGGGACTCCAGGTATGACGGTTCAAGGTAAAGTCATTCCGACTAAGCCCGGACAAGACAAGGCGCTGGTGGCAGGGAAAGGCTCTCATATTTCCCCTAATAATCCCAATTTATTGCTGGCCAGTGTCTCTGGTATGCCAATCATAAAAGAGAAGACGGTCGACGTAGATAATGCCCTTTGTTTAGGCAATATTGGTGTTGCGACGGGCCATATTAAGTTTAAAGGCTCTATTGTGGTGAAAGGCAATATTGAGTCTGACATGATGGTGAGAGCGACGGGTTCGATCACCGTTGGTGGCTTTATTGAAAGTGCCAATGTGCAAGCTCAAGGTAATATTGAAGTGGCGAAAGGGATCATTGGTCACACCGTTTCTGAAGGTGATCCCAAAAGCTGTATTGTCAAATCAGGTGGTTCGATCAAAGCCAATTATGCACAATTTTCAGAGCTGCAAGCGGCGGAAGATATCCACCTGTCAGTACACTGTTTAAACAATGTTCTCCGCTGTGGTAAAGATTTGCATGTTAGCGATAGCAATGGCAAACAAGGAACGCTGAGTGGCGGAGAAGCAAAAGTCGGGGGTAAGGTAACTTGTATTAACCTTGGGGTGGAAGGTGATACCGCCACTCATTTAGAAGGCTTTGCAAAGTTTGCCATGTATAAAGAGCGAATCTCTAAGCTTAAAGCGAGTTATAAGGAGGCTCAAGAATCGACAATGGACGTCGTGAGACGAGAGCTAGAATTCAAGAAAACACCGAAATCTGAGCGCAGTGATGAAGATGAGCAGAAATTGGAACAGTTGAAACTGCGAGAAAACAATAAGCTAGAAAAAGCCAAGCTTGCGGTTGAAATGTGTAAAGAAGAGTTTGAGGCCTTGTTGGAGACGAACACCGTGGAAGCCAAGAATAAGGTCTATTCCCATGTGACGGTCCAGTTTGGCGATGAAAAGGTGATCACGAAGCGCAGCCATGGCCCGAGTGTGTTTACCTTTAATCAGTATGAGATTAACTGTGTATCAATGATGGGCGATGAAGCGGTGACAGAATTGTAGCGCACTCGACAGTTAATAGGATCCAAATAGGGTCTGTAAATATTAAAGCTGGCAATAAGCCAGCTTTTTGTTTTTGAAATCTACACTTATAAAACCTACGTTTATAAATGGTTACCCTTACTTTTCTGGATGTAGACCAGATAGATATTGGTAGGGTTATTACAATTCACGTTTATGCAGTTTTTGCATCTTTACTGGTGTCTTTCCAGTATTGAACTCTAATGCGATGCAATTGCGCTCTTCTCATTTTTTTCATTTTATCCTCTCTTCATTTTATCGAGGCTTTCGTGAGTGTTAATATAACTCAATGTTTTTATTTAGCCTGTATTCAATCTAGCCTTGAATCTTCATTATCGCCACGATCTAAGTCACATTATTAAGCAAGATGATAGGAGTATTAGAATAATGATGTGATCAGTGTCTATTAAACTATGATGTGTTCAGCCAGTGCAGAGATGTACGGAAAATCGAGTAAAATCGATCATTAATCATTGGGCATTCAAAAAAAAAGAGCCAGCGGCTCTTTTTTATCATGAACATCAACGACTTTATTGGCTATCTTCACCGATAAAACCACCGGTTTGATTTGTTGTAATTTTTATATAAATAAAATCAATTAGTTATGTTTTATTGTTTTGTTGGGTGGCGACAAAGTGGCGACGAATTGAGCTGAGTGACTTATCATCGCCACAATTGTGTCAAGTATTGGACTCCTCAAGTTGGTTCTCAAAATTAGTTTGTTGCTATGAGAATAAGAGCATATTTTTGCGTTGTACTTCTAGCTTGTATGTAGAGGATGTTTTTTCTTAAACGTTAATGAGTAGGATAGGAATTACTCCAACACCTTTGCTTGCTGTGTTTGGATAGCCCGGGTTCTTTGAAGCTCGGGCTTATTTTTTGGTTGTTGATAAATGTGGCGGACCATGAATATTTCTAAAAACTCGTGTTCATATTCCCAACATCCATATTTAAGTCAGTACCTTTATCTGTTTTTGCCTGGTCGACCGCTATAGGTTTATCAGATTTAATCGTCAGTGATACTTCAGACTTACTTTTCATGGTCTGTGGGGCCAACGGCTGATAAGGTCGATATTGATTTTGGGCCGCAAGCCCTCCGCTTTGATAGCCACTGTACCCTTGTCGCTCTGTTCGGTTATGAGTTTCAGTGGTCGTAATACCTAGCCTGGCGTTCTTGTCTTTAATTTTATCCATCTTGTTAGCAAGTTTATCGACAGACTTTCCGGCTTCATCTGTGGCGGTTTTCCAATCATCTGGAATCAGAGAGTCAGGCAGTTTGTTAATGAGCTTCTTGAACTCATTCCACAACCAAAGAATTCCGTCCCCGATCTCTTTTATTACTTTATCCAAGCCTATAAATTTATCGACTAGGTATATGATAGCGATAACTGCGGCCATGACCGCCGAGACAATTAAGCCGATCGGGTTCGCCAATATCACCGCGTTTAGTGCAATCATAGCGACTTTAAACATGGCAACCGCAGCAACGATCTCGCGGAAGTATTGAGACACAAAGATAATGCCCTTACCAAGCAATGTTAGCCCGTTATAAAGACCAGTAACTGCGTGAGTCACTTTGGTTATTGTTTCATCCCGCCATTTAGCGTTCTTGAATTTGGTAGTGAATTCACCAAAAGCTTGAGTTGCTTTTTCCATGATAGGGGCGAGGGCTGCATACTTGATGGACTTGATACTTTCTTGGATACGCTGTAGCGCGTCATTGTAAGCTTCTGCTTTAGCCGCATATTCTGCTTTTGCACCGCCGCCTAAGTCTGCCAACTCTTTACGTGATTTGGCTAATCCGTCAGTACCTTCTCTGAGTAGTAGCAGCATCTTTCGCCCGTCTTGCCCAAAGGCGGCGTCAGCGAATGCCATTTGTTCTTGAGCTGTTTCGAGTTTGGAAAATGACTGCAATAGCTGTTCGTAGGCTTGCTGAGTATCTTTGGCGCCTTTTAAGTCACCGAAAGCGCTATTACCGCTCCTTTTCAGATACGAACCAAGAATTCCACTTTCAGTGCTTTGTAATACGCCTAGACGTTTTGTGAATCGAGTGAGTGCCGATGACATGGCCTCTTCGTCAACGCCTGCATGTGATGCTTGTTTGCGCATGGCTTGCAGCTCACCAATCGACATCTTGAGAGTAGCTGATTTTTTCGCGAGTGCGTCCATTTCAGTCGCCGCACTGTTTAACTCAGTCACTAAGCCTGCAACGCTAAAGCCGCCAAGTAAGGCCGCTCCCTTACCTGTCATTGCGCCGCCAACTTTAGGGAATTTGATTTTACCATTCAGCTTCTGGACTGGGGACAAGGCGGATTTTAAACGAGAGTAACGCTTTGTGAGTTTATTGATTTCATCGCCATGGCTTTTGTATCGTTTATTCAGACGTTGATACTCATCGTCAAGTGACCCAATCGTAATGCCAGTTTTGCTAAAGTGTTTTCTTAGCTGTGACAAACTTTTTTTGTTGTGGTTTTGATTCGTTGTGAGCTTCTTCAGTTTAGCCGTCTGCTTGGCGATTCTTTCGGTTAGCTGGGCACTTGGCGCTTTAAGCTCTTGAGATTTTTTCTTGAGCTGCTTTAGCTTTTCAACTTCAGCTTTGATAGTGGTGTTATTGCGATCTTTGGCTTTCTTGAGCTCTTTGTAGGAGTCAATCATTGCCATTGTGCTGGCATCATCAGCTTGTGCCTTTTGCACTTTTTTTATTTTCTTGGCGTAGAGGTCTGACTCGCTAGCCATCCCTTTGAGTACAGGAGATGCTTTGTCTTTCATCCCCATTACAACCGATAAGTTCATCTTCATTGGATGCATCCTTTTTTGACATAAAAAAGAGAGCTTATTCGCTCTCTTCTTGTTCGGTTCTTTGTCGTGCTTTTTCGCGGAACAGCAATAGGTCTTCGTAACTGAGTTGGTCTATTTCGCTTGGTGGCCAGTGAAACACCATGGCTAAGTCAGCGTAATAGTCTTCCACTCTCTCGATTACAGTTCCACATTCACGAAAAAAGAGGCGATAGTCGTCAGTATTGGTGCCCAGTTCTCAACAGGCATATTTAAAACATCACGTTCGTTTAGATTTGATATCCGTGGTAACAGTATTTCACCTGCTTCAAACTTCATCTCACACACATCAACGAGACTAAGGCCGCGAAGATTGCCAGATTTAGGCTTTTGAATATCAAGCGTTTTGATTTCTACGCCATCCTTTTCAATGGGAGTGGGTAGTTCTGCTTTTTTAATGTCTGATTGGTCTTTAATGGGGTTCATAGCCCAGCTCCTGTTTTAAATCGTTGAGCTTAGTTTTGCGGCCACCTTTAGTTGAATCTAGCTTCATCACGAGTTCAAAGAGGTTATGCGCTTGCTCTTTTTGTCCTTCATCAAAGTACCAATCACCGACTAAGCGGAACATTTTTACTTTAAGAGGTGCGTTAGTGGCGAGTTCACCGGAAAGCAGGTCTTTCACCGCATTGATTAGATATTCGCGTTTAAACACCTTTTTTGCTTTATAGGCATTGTTTGAGTATTGGAACACGTAACCTAAAAATGCGGTTTGCCCATTCATCTTCCAGCTTGTTGGCGTTTCCAGGCCTGCGCCAATTGCCGTGCGAAAATCATCATGAATGACTTCTAATTGGCCTAAATCGATTTGCCATAAGTAGAACCACCACATTACGTCTAAATTGCCGTAGTTGCCTTTATGGGTGTCGAGTAACTTCTCAACTAGTGGGCGGTACTTCTTGATTAGCTCTTCTTTGAAAGGGTCTTTCTCTTTAGAGCCTGACAGGGTTTTTAGGTAGCTAAGGTCTTGCTTTAGCGCGGCTTGAGTTTCTTCCCAAGGTTTGTCGTGAAAAGCAGGGCGAGCCGTCACGCTCACCGCTGGCTTGTCTACCTGCTTCGAGACTTGTGGCGTTGACTGTAACTGGTGCTTTCTTTTCATGAGGATAGATAGCATGAGGTTACTCCTTACTGAGGGATCAGCTCTTCGCCGTTCAGCATAATTTCAAGCTGACCGTCTTTCACAGTGAGCGACAAAGGATCTGCTGAGAAAGCTTCTTTAAGTGTGTACGTCTTACCGCTATTGGTTTCTAGCGTGACGTTTTCATCAACTAGATTGGCGATTGCTTCTTCATCAGTATCTTTTGCATGAATTATGGTTGCCTTGATGAACGGTGCATCAGAGTACTCTTCTGAGTACCCCAAAACACCGTCATCGCCCATTACAGGTGTGCGCTTGAGGTTGCCAAAGCCAATCTCTGCACCTTCTTTAATCGGCAGTCGTCCTAACGAACCCGCGTTAATGACTGCACGGCTAGTAATTTTCGTTGACATAAGTTACTTCCTAAATTGAACCTTACCGGCGGTAATGATTAGACCATTCACGAACTGTGGAGAATCTTGATAGTTCACACGTTGTTTGTTGGTATCGTCTAGTTCAACAATGAGTGACTTCTTGTAGCCGTCAAAGTCTTGAACAATACCGTTGTATTCCAGCTCTCGATACAAGGCGAGCAGCTCCGTTTTAAGCATGCTTGGTGTCACGATAACCTGACCGCGAGCAAACTTAGTTCCATCTTTCGCTAGCTTGTGTCGAGCGTACTTGCTGAGAATGCGTGAGCGTTGTTTCTGACGGAAATACATCGCTGTGGCAGGTGTCATCACATCGAGATAACTGTTATCTGCAATACCAGCGGCGTTTTCTGTGTAAGCGGTAATAGGGCGCTCAACCATCACTTCTTTTGCTGAGCTAACGGTGAATGTACTGATACCTTCGTATAACAGCATATTGCGCTCTGCAAATGTCCATTCACTTGCCGCCTTTGAGTAAACGCCACTAAGCTTTAAAGTTTGCAAAGGTCGGCAAGGGTCAGTAGCAAGCGAAGGGGCAATTTGACCAACCCAAGCACCAATTGCAGCCGCATCACTGAGATCATTATTTGCTGAATCACAGGATTGATTGATAGGCATAAAGCTAATCAACGGGCAATTACTCACAGGGGCGAAGGTGATTAGCTCTGCGTGCGTACCTTTTTTCGGCATGTAAGCTAACCCAGGGATTTGGTTCATCGCGTCATAACGTTCTTCAAGCAACTCACCTAACTCTCGAATTGTTGTTTCATCATTGAGCGAGCACATGATGTGGTGATATTGAACATCTCCCAAAGCGGCTAGAGCACTGGTGATATCACCAGCGTCAACACTGACTGCGAAGATAGGCATGACTTCATCTTGCTTACGGAAGTATTTCACCATTTCCACAATTTCAGAGGTTACGCCATCTTTACCGAAGTTCTCTGCGGCGATGGTTTCGTCCATACACAAAGTCACGGTATTTGGCCCAACTTTGGCATCTGCAATCGCATTACCAATGGCTAAGATGATTTGCTGTTCTTCTGCACTGTTCGCTAGGCTATTATCGATCTCGATAAAACAACCTGGTACGCGAATATTGCTAGGAACTTCGTTGAAGCTAATACTCATTATTTAGCATCCTTCTTGGTGGTCGTTTGTTTTGTCGAAGTGTCAACAACCGTGCAGTCACCATCTTTGACACGACGTAGCCAATAGGTATTACGTGGTTTGCTTTCACCTGTCGTTTTTAAGGGTTCAAGAGTTTTAGGGTCTTTTACAGTGACGCCTTCTTTGGGCTTGATTTTGAATGTAACTACGTCTTTCTTTTCCATTACGCTGCATCCTCTAGTGCAAAGTGTTCCGCTGCCATTGCTAGTAGCTCTCGCTCTAGAGCTGGCGTCCAACCAATGAAGGTACGCTTTGGCATTGTGTAATTTCGTTTAGTCATTGTGCCGCCTTTCCAGCGACCAACCTTGCTGTCAAAAAAGCCGTTTACTCGAGTAGTAAATGAAACCTGTGAGCCTGCGTTGTGCTCTCGTCCGATATCGCCAGCGACACCTTTAATCCCGACTTCAAAATTGTCTTCAGTCACAATGGTTCGCATTGACCGACTAAACCCTAACATCATGTTTTTGTTGTTGGCGGTGTGCGCGCCTTCCATATTTTCCCGAATCTTGACTTTCTTTCTTCGCGTTCGGCTTTGGTATGGGTTGTTATCAATATCTCGCTGAGCTCGAATTTGACTGCGGAAAAACTGCCTAGCGCGATTTGCCATTCGCTTGTTCAGGTCGAGTTTTTCAGACGCAGTGAGCACTAAGCTTTCAACCACCTGCGTTAATTGTTCGGGCGTTTTTAGCGTGAGTTCTGACATGGCAAGTCATTCTCGTGACCGACAAAGTAAACCAGTTCACCTAACTCATCTTCATCAACTGCGGCTTCAAACTGGTTATCACATCGGTATAGATCACCGGCTTGTTTCCAATCGCCTTGCTCATCTTCGATCAGGTTGTACTCTTCACGAATATCGAGTTTTAGCTTTATGTCGTACCGCCCTTGGTCTAGACGCTCGACAGCAAATGTCGGCATGGCTAAACCTTTCTCGCTTCGGTGTTGGTCATACTTGTTTAGCCAACTGACAATGTGCATAAACAAATTGTCTGGATTGAGAGAGGCATTTTGTACAAAGATAATGGCGGTATATTCAACTTCAAAACCGTCAATTTCATCGCCTTGAGTGCAAAAAATAGCGCCGTCTTCTGCCCATGAGTCAAAGCTTTTTGCATCAACAATATGCGTTTTGAACAGGTCTGTTAGGTTTTGCAAAGCTTTCATTACACCCTCTCAAAGCAGTAGGTTTCTTCACCATGAATGAGCATGTCTACCGCCTGGCGGTACTGGACTTCACATTCTTCTTTCTTGTCTGTTAGGGCCTCTTGCCTTTCTGCCGCGTCTTTAGTCGCATCACCGCTCATTTGTGTGCTAATAAGTTGTGCGGCGGTAAGCGCAAACACGGCTTGCTTGTAGAGTGTCTCGCCTGACTCTTCATCATCAAACCGTGCTTGCGACAACTCGGCCAAGTTAGCAAAAGGTTCTAGGGTGTCTTTTAGCTCTGAATGAACTTTCACACGCGATACTTTGGCGTGGTGTAGAATGCCTGCCTCTGTCTCATTGCTTTGGAAATGGAACAGAGACTGAAACTCTGAAACTTTTAGTGCTGGATACTTGCCAGAAGCAGGTAGCTCAGAGTCGTATATATCGTTTTTGTTTCCGACATACTCAGCCATGACTCAACCTTATTCAGTGGGTTAGGGGGATGCAGGCAGCACTCGCGATTATCATTAAGTGCATAAGCACACATGAAGCAGCGAGAGAGCCTGCATTTGTGGGGTGTATATT
This sequence comes from Vibrio genomosp. F10 str. ZF-129, assembly GCF_000287055.2. Lineage (GTDB taxonomy): Bacteria > Pseudomonadota > Gammaproteobacteria > Enterobacterales > Vibrionaceae > Vibrio. The sequence continues at coordinate 164,416 of NZ_AJYQ02000137.1, forward strand.
TCTATCTAATGTCTACGTTTAGGCGGTTATACCCAAGCGCCTTCAATCCAGAGCTTGACGTTCTTGAACTCGATAGCCGCAGCTTTGCCGACTTCTTCAATGACGTAAGCCATGTTCATGGATTCGAAGTTTTCAATTTGGTCTTTCTCGTCGTTCTTTTTACCAACAGAGCGGCGAAGAGAGCCTTCTTGAATGTAGATAGATAGGTTGTCGTAACTGGTCACCATGATGCCTGTTGACGGGAAGCCAGGTACTTTCACCGCTGGCAAGCCGCCGTAGGTGCCAATAACCTGCAACTCTTGAATTTTGCCTTTTTCGCTAGGGGTATTGCCATGTGCTTCATAGAACTTGGCTTTTTCGTAAGCAAGCAGATCAGAGCCTATGATTGCGATTAGGTTTGAATCGTTTTCACACGCATCGTGCAGTAGGGTTCTTGTATTGAGTACCGCAAGATCTAGGTTAATAAAGTCCCCTTTCTCTTTGCCAACAGAGCCGTCACCACCTTCACCGATACGAACTATTCCGGCAGATTTACCTTCAGTGATTAAGCGACCAGCATTGTTGTCTCGCATGGCCTGAAACCAACCTTTATTGACGTCTTCACCGTTGGGATTGGCGCCAGAGTCGGTGTCGACAGCGACACTTTCACCATACCAACCAATGGTGATTTTGTTGGCCGCGATTTGTTCGCGAGTTTGTTCAGAGATGATTTTATTAAAGCGTTTGTCATGTGCCCAGGCATCCAGCTTGGCGTAGCGAATGGCGGTGTCAAAATTGGTTTGTTCACACATGTAATCCATGGCACCCATGCTTGAATGGTCTTTCGGGGTGCGCTTACCTGCGCCAGTGGTATCAGTGCGGCTTGCAATCATACCTGTCACACCGAGGCCAATGGATTGCCCTTTTTGGTTTTTAACCGCAATGACGTTGATGGCTTTTAGAAACCAGTTTGATTCACGCAATTGAACAATGATTTTCTGTGTGCCGTTTGGGGCTACGTTGAACTTTTGTGTTGCGTCATCCACATCGTTTTGTGTGGCAACGGCTTTGATGAAAGCATTCAGCTTTACTTGAGTACCTTTTTGCATAGTTTTATCTCAATCAAATTGGTTGTAGTAGGGGTTCGACCTGTTAGAAACTGGCTATAAATACGTATCTGCTTCGCCGCCTTCTCCAGCTAGTTGGCGTTGCTCTTCGTCGGTCAGCTTGCTGAATTTTTCAAGCTGGCCGCTGAGTTCGCCAACTTGTGTAGAGAGTGTTTCTACTTGACCTTTTAGTTCGGTGACTTCTTTGCTGCCTTCGGTTTCGTCGGTCTGGCCTTCTTCACCTTCGTTTGAATCACCGTTTTTAGACAACTTAGTGATCAATAGGCTTAGGTTGCTGTTAAGTTCTTTGTTCTGCTCAACGCTTTGCTTAAGCAGCTCTTCGGTTTCTTTAGACATGGTTTCCGATTCCTCTTGTTTGGAAAGCTGCTCTTCTTGTTCTCCAGGTGCGAGTTTGAGCAGGTTATAAAGTTTGGTTAGCAGTGAACGTTCTTGTGTCGATTCACCTTTTTTAGAGAGTTGTTCTGTTTCGTTAAGCGTTAGGCCTGTTGATACGTGAATGGCTTTTTCTTCACTACGTTGCGCAGATAAGTGCACTTGGGTTGTGCCTAATGATGCTGGCTTATCCGTGAACGCAAGACCCGTTAGGTACGCTTTTCCTGTATTGGCAAAGTCTTCCAAGTACTCACACGAGGTATGCAATAGCTGGCCGTTTTCAATATTTCTTAGCAAGAAAGAGTTAGGTTTAATTTCAGCCCAAAGTTCATCGTCACGCTTTTCAACCGACAGTACAGAGCCTCCTTTCCAGCTCCAATCCGAGTGGTCTTCATTAATGCGAGCTGTGTACTTTAGCGGGTCGTACGTTTCTGCGATGTCATCGATGACTTTCTGTGGGGTATCTCTTCCGTCAATGGTAGGCCCTGCTTTTAAAATACAAATTGGCTCTGACTTGAACATGCCTAAACTCTCCTAATTTCGATGACTCCAATCTAACCAATGGCTCTTTCTTTTTGTATTCATCCCCTTTCTAAAACATCGATATAGAACGTGCTCAAGCTGAGTAATTACGGGGGCTATAGCACTATGCAAGCATGGATACGAATGTTAGTAGCGAAGCGCTATACACCGCAGACCAATCTAGAGCCCTTGCGCTTTTTTTACGCCAACGAAAGCCGCCAGAAATTGCGGAGGAAGTTGGCGTAGCTACGCGTACGGTTCAGAAATGGATTAAGCAATTTGATTGGGCAACCTTGCGAGACGATTCCCCCATTGAGCTAATGCTTAGGCAGCGTATCGCCTATTTGATGTGGGGTGTTGACCATAAACTTGAATGCCAAGAACGAGAATTAAAAATGCTGTTTGAAGAGCAACGTAAGCGTGAAGAGGCAGAGAATCGCCGTACACGACCAGCTAGCCGTAGTGATGGTGATAAAAAACGTGGTCGTAAATCGAATAAGGTTAAAAATGACATTTCCGGTATCACCAAAGAGATGCTGGATGAATACCGTGAAAAAACGTTCTTTGGTTACCAAAAAGAGATTCATGCTCATAAGCAAAGCGATGATATCAATGAGATTCGCTTTTATCTTAAATCTCGCCAGATTGGTTTGTCGTTCTATTTTGCATGGGAAGCGTTTGAAGATGCAGTGCTTAGCGGAGATAACCAGGTGTTTATTTCTGCGTCCAAGAAACAGGCGTACATCTTTAAAAATTACATTCGCAAGTTTGCCCTAGAGCTTGCTGGCATTGATTTAAAAGGTAAAGACGACATTGAATTAAGCAATGGCGCTAACCTTATTTTCTGTTCAACCAATGTTTCATCTTCTCAGGGCTTTAACGGTCACATGTATTGGGATGAGGTTTTCTGGATACCTCGCTTTGGGGCACTTGATGACTATGCAGGTGGTATGTCGATTCAGGCTCAGTACCGTACAACCTACATATCAACCCCTTCTACTATGGCGCATGAGGCTTACCCAAAATGGTCTGGTAAGAAAGAAGACAACATTGACCTAAGCCATAAAGCACTAAAAGACGGTGCGCTTGGCCCCGACTACATCTTCCGTCAAATGATCACGGTTGATGATGCCATTGCCAAAGGCGGTGACAAGCTCTTCAACATGGAGAAGCTTAAGCGTAAGTATCCGGTTAAAGAGGTATTCGACAACCTGCTTCGCTGTAAATTCTTGGATGATAGCGCCTCGTTCTTTGCGCTCAAGGCGTTGTTGGCTTGCAAGACGGATACAGACCTTTGGCAGGACGTAGACCACGACAAAGCGAGCCCCGTTGGTAATGCAGAGGTTTTGGTTGGTTATGATCCAAGAGGTGGCGGTACCGGTGAAGGTTCGGACGATGCAGGTTTAGTTGTCGCACTGAAACCCAAAACCAAGGGCGGCGTATTTCGGACTATTGAGAAACTTCGTTTGAAAGGTTCGAGCTATGAACAACAAGCTGAAACCATTCGAAGCATTACCGAAAAGTACAATGTGGTTTATTTAGCGATGGACACTGGCGGCGTGGGCTCGGCGGTAGCGGAGTTGGTACGTAAGTTTTACCCGGCTTTGGTTGAGTTGAACTATTCACCAGAGATGAAGCGCATGATGGCATATAAAGCGCGAGAGATTATCAATAATGGACGCTTCTTGTTTGATGATGATTGGGATGACCTAGTGCATTCCTTCTTGATGATTCGCCAGCAAACCACCGATAAAAGCGGACAAGTAACCTTTGTTTCCAATCGTAGCAAAATAGGTTCGCATGCTGATTTAGCATGGGCCTCAATGCACGTTCTAGCGTGGGAACCAATAGATGTGAATGCAGATAACGATACAAGCGTAACGTTCTTCTAAGAACTGGAGAGAGCAAGTGATTGAGATTGAATTTTCTAAACCTGTAAGTGTGATGAATAGCGATATTCTGAGCTATTTAGAAGTGGCGTTAATTGACGGCTTATATGAGCCGCCAATACCGCTTGATACTTTGGCTAAGGCCTTGCGCGTGAACCCCATGCATGCCAGCGCAATAGAATTCAAACGTAATACGCTGATTTTAGCTATTGCGCTGAGTGGGTTGTTATCTCGCCAAGATGCCAAGCGCTTTATTCAAGACTATTTAACGTTTGGTAATGGCTACCTGCAAGTTATACGCAGTTTCCGCGGGCTAGGTGAGCCTGTTAAGTTGAAGCACTTGCCCGCACTTTATATGCGCAGGCGTGAAGACTTAGGCTGGACATACAAACCACGCGCTTACGATGACGAAGGGCGCATTGACTATAAACAAGGGCAAGTATTCCATTTGGGTGATTATGATATTGCTCAAGAGCTTTACGGTTTACCAAGCCATGTGAGCGGCCTTACCTCTATCTGGCTAAATGAAGATGCAACTTTGTTTCGTCGTCAGTACTTCCGCAATGGTAATCATGCTGGTTACTTGCTGTACATGAATGAGCCAACAATGACCTCAAAGCAGGAAGAAGAGATCAAGAAACAGCTTCAGGCACAAGAAGGCATGGCATTCAAAAACCTGTTTGTTAATGCGAAAGGTAAAGATACCAAAGCACCGGAATTAAAAGCGATAGGGCAGGTTGAAGCGAAAGATGCGTTTAAGGATGTGAAGAACCAGACCATGACGGATGTATTGGCCCTTCATCGTGTCCCTATCGAGTTAATGAGTGTTCGCCGCGAGAGTATTACGTCACTCGATCTCAGTAAGGTTGATTGGTTGTTTCACAAGAATGAGCTTTTGCCGCTGATTGATATGATGCAAGAGTTGAATGAATTTACGGGGCAAGAGGTTATCACCCCGAATGAGTACATGCGTTTGGATGTGGCTTAGTATCGAGTATAGACAGATACGTCTCTACTGCATTGAGGGTTTGAGTTGTGCTTTTATCCATGTTTGTAGCGATAGCAGTTGTTGTGCGTTTTCAGCACAGGTTTGTACGTTAGATACATCCTCCGCTAGGACTTCGGCGTCTCGCTCGTAACTTGTAGCGGTTTTGGGGGCACCATCAGTGACGGTGGAGGGTTGCTGAATACCGATTGCTCGATTATGCGCTCGCACTGATTCGGCGCGGATGTGCATCCAGTCAGGATCATTAACAACGCACTGCTTATCATTGTTCTTTTGAGCATACTTGATCACCTCTTTTTCTATCTCTCGAAACTCAATTCGAATATCAGGCTTTTGGTTAGCGAGTTTTACGGCTAATTGGAAAGCCTCGTCTTGTTTTTGTTCTACTTTGTCCCACAGGGCATTTTGTGCTTTTAGGGCCTTAGCTTCTGTCGTTGTTACGCCGTAGTCATAAGAGAAATACACCACACAGCCAAGAACGGCGACAATGCCAAGGGTTTTGAATAGGGTTAGGTAGTTGGCGAACATTGTGACTCTCCTTGCTTACCATCCGTACAAACAAACGTTTTCTTCTTTCGTTCGGCGTTTGGGAATACCGGCACAGTTGTTTTGTTTTAATCGGCAGTTTTTCCCGTTGACGAACACCCACCTTTGGTACTCGTTACAGGCGCCCAATTGATCGCCTTGGTTGAATTTTTTTAGTAGCGTTGAACGAGAGAAGTTACCCGCGCCTAGGTTATAAACAAAGCTCACCATCATGTCGTATTCGCCTTGTTTTGGCGTTTGGGTGATGTGTTTTTTAACTACTTTCTCTGCGGCGGCTACGCTTTCAACAAAGCTTTCTGCGGCTTGCTGTTCGGTGATATGCGTGTCCTTGGTCACGCCTTTGGTATTGCCTAGACCGACCGTCCAAACATTCGCACTGCATTGGTATGACTTGAGGCGGCAACCTTCTTCATTGGCGATATGGCGCAAACCGTTTTCACTGACGTTTAGCTCTGAGTCGATAGTAAAGACAATGGCAAGAACTGAAGTGACAGAGCACACCACCGCCTGTATTGCTTTGGTTTTTAGGCTCATACTGCACCGTCCTCTTGAGAGTTCAGCTTGTCTAGTTTGGCTTGGTTGAGCTTTGTTGCTACGGAGTAATGGCGAAATGCCATAACGCCAGCCGCAATACCTACCGTAACGGAAATCACTTGTAAGGTATCTATCACACCAAAGCTGATAATGGTTGCACTAATGGAAGTGAGGACTTTCTTTAGGCCAGTCGCATCTAGCAAAGATATGACGAGTGTTTTTGCCTCTGTTTGATTCATTGATTTTTCTCTCGTAACTAGTGATTAGTGCCCCACAAAACCAGTGTATCGGGCTGAGGTTTAAAGGGTACTTATGGCATTTCTAGTGCGGAGATATAGAAGTTTGGGAAGTCAGAAAGAACAAACCCAGCGGCTAGGCTGGGTTTGGTGGTTAGTTGATTGGCGCTTCTGGGTATGGGTTCTCCGCTTTGATTTTGGCTTCTAGCTCGTTGATGCGATTAGAGAGTACTTGTACTTCATCGGTTTTGCCTTGCCGCGCCTTACGTGCAAGCTCACTTTCTAGTGGGTCGGTGAGTTGGGTATAAAGCGTTGAGCGAGTAGCATCCACTTGCGCATAGTCGTGAATGTATTTATTGCTTAGGTTGGTTACCCAAGAGTCATTAATCCATTCATCCCATTGTGTTGATGGTTTTTCTAGTGTGTATTCGTCCGTGACCAAAGACGCATCATCAAACACTTTCGATTCATGGGTTTGCTTATGGTAAGCCGTTACTTCAACGGGCTTTGGCTCAACGAGCCACTTTTGGTTTTGTACATCAAATTTGGCTTGTTCGGTTTTTTCGTCAAACTCTGCCGTGGCAACCCAAGTAGCGAACTGCGGTAAAATATAATCTTCATATCCTGCAATGTTATCGACATTGCTCTTACCTAAATAGACTAATGTTTTAGGGTCATAGTGATACGCAACTTTCATTACATCCAACCTCGGTGTATTTTGATGGAAAGGTTTCCAGTGTATGGGCGGTTTTCTGTCGATGTCGGCACAACCTTAGAAGCATCAAATTCAATAGTTCGGTTAGCTCCCGGATCTGCTCCAATCACGCCCACTTTGGCTGGGCTACTTCCATATTCTTCAAGAGATAAAGCCCCAGTATTAGTTTTAAGTGGCCCATAAACTGAACTTACTCCACCTGTAATGTTCCGAATCGCATCGCCTTGAGTTGAACCATGAGAGACATTTGATGGATTACCACGAATAAAATGACCCAAATGGTGATTTGGCAAAGTAAAGGTTGTGGCACCATCACCATCGCCAAACTTCATTGCGTGAATCATTGGATCGGCGTCTTTTGTTGCCTGATCGATTACCATTCCAGCCGCTACCGCATAGTCCCAAAGTAGTTTATCGGTAATTCTTGATAATTCGCCGCCTTTTAGGTCAATCCAAGCAGGCTTTTCTCCGGATTGATGGAATTCACCTATCATTCCTACCATGTTTGCTAGTGCTGCTTTAATCGGCGCTAGGTGTAGCTCATTCAATTCAGTTTCAGTCACAAACTCACTGTGTTTAAAAATAACTTGTCCAGCTTCACCCGAAATCGCCGCTTTGAGTGTCACCATACCGCCAATGCCTTTCGGCAAAGCGACTTTGGGTGTCGAGCACTCGATCACGGATTGATTGTTGCTATCTAATACATGGATTTGGTGTAGGTATTCATCAAAGTGCTGCTCAATGGGCAGATTCAAGATAAAGGTTAAAACGCCATTGTCATCGTAGTAACTGGTTTCAATGGTGTTTTCGTAGAATGAATACAGTGATTCACTTGGTGCGTCATGGGTTAACGCGCCAATGAGCCGATACTTGGTTACAGTATTTTTCAGCTCACTGTTTAAAATATCTATCCCGTGCTGAGTCGGAATAGCTTGCAGTGTGCTCATTCGGTGTCTCCTATTTCAAGTTGCCAAGTAATGGCAGTGCGGCACAAGATTTGAGTTTCAGCGTCTATTTCTAACTGTGAGCTCAACTCTGGCTTTATTGTTAAGGCGGTGGCCTGTTCAAATTGGGTTTCGGCTTCCAATGGGTAAAGCCAGTGAAACTCGGTGTGAGGTAATCGAACATTTTCAAATGCGTTAATGGCTGCGCCATTGTCATAGCTGAAGAGGTCAATCAAAATCAGATTGGGCCTTTTCACATCGTCATAAACCAAACCATTTGAGCCCATTGTCCCAAGTAGGCTTTGATAATCTCGAATCTTCCAGCCAAACCCTTGCTCTTCAAACTCTGTTAAAAGCGATAATTTAATATCGTCATGGGTTTTCTTAAAGTCTTTCGCTATACCGTTAATGGTATTGGTCAGCTCTGCGTTCTCGGTGTCTTGCCAGTATTCGCCTTGAGGCAGTAACCCACGATAAGCATCAGCAAAATCGCCTTCGCTGTATTCAATGATTAAGTCGGAGGTGTCCATGAGACGGCTCCTAATACATGAATCTGGTTATTGTTTATAGCCACTTCGCCCACAGGCTCTTTGACAATAAAGTTATTGGTCACCGTTGAAATGACTAACACAATTTCAGTGTTGGTGATGGATTCAGGCTTTTTAGTTTCTGGGTTTATCTTGCCCATTTTCCCTTTCACAAAGCTTTCAAGTGCTGTGACGACATCATCACGAATCGCTAGGTCTTCAATGCCTTGAATCTCTATAGCGAGTGGTGCTTTTTCTGGAAGGTGCGCAAACGGATGACAACCCGCGAGTCGGTTAGCTTCAAAGGTCTCTTGAACAAGATTGACCACTTCACTGCTTAGCGTTGGGTCGTTTTCACGGGCGCCAATGTAGACCTCTACCATGCCGCGCTCTGGTGTGTTATCGAGTGCCCAAGCAAAATCTACATCAGAGTGAGCCGACACTGCCCACACTTCGTAGTCTTCTGATTTGCCGATCAGTTCATTCTTCTCAAAGGCCACAATTACTCGCGCTCGCCAGTGCTCTAACTCTTCGATATCTGCACCACCTTCAATACCAAGCGATAAGATATTATTTGGGTCGATACCGCTTAGTCCTTCAGTGAGAGTGAGTTTGGCGCCATTTGGTAAATTACTGGCTGTCCCTGATTCAAGTGCAATGACGTCTACAGGCACATTGCTGTATTGCTCTTTAGTGGTTTCATACTCTTTATCACCGTAGATTAGGTGAGTACCTTTGGCGATCACTACTGTTCCGCCTAGTTCAGTAAACTGCACTGTACCTTTTGCAAAAGTAGGCAGTAGTCGTGGTGTATTGTGGCGATTTGCATGCAGGTATAGCCATGCTTCAGAGCAGGTTTCAGGGTGCAATTGTCTGAAAAGCAAATCTTGATAGCCATATTGCCCATAGCTGACGCCAGCAATAGCAGAGGCTATCGCTTTGGTGGCTGGATTACTTTGCCCTGTTTCTGCCGTTAGGTTGGCTTCAGCACGAGCGATTAAGCTCTCAAGGCTCACTTGTGTACTCATTTATCTACCTTCGATAGTGGAACATCAAATGTTGAGCCATCAGTCAGGGTTATCATGATATTACGGCCCATTTGGTTTGGTTTCTCTCTCCAAACGGTGACTTCAATAGCTTTGGCGTGACCTTGCTGAATTAACCAGGCGAGAGCTTCTTCATAAAAGCGTTTAGCAAGCCTTAAGGTTTCATCGGTTAATTTGGCTCGTTTGAGCGTCCAGTCACGAGAGCCGACAATCTCTATCAGTTCATTACTCCAAGTGCCACCGCGTTCATTGTTGTCCATTCTGGCGCGGTCATTCTTGGTTGACTCAGCGTAGTTGTAGACGCTTTGCAGTACCGCATGAGTCATGCCGTCTTTTTGGCTTATTGGTGCCGTCAAAGCGTTTAATTTAAAGTACTTCAATTGACTGGCTCCTCCGACAATCCGCAATTACATGGGTGTTTATGGGTTTCAACGACAATACCGCCGAACTCACCAGAACCACCCGTGGCTTTGCCCTTAATATCAACATCACCAGCAAATTCAGACAGAGGCGTATCAAATACGATTTTTGTCGGAGCCTTGAGTTTGATTCCTTCCTCGGTGAAGTGAACGAGGTTGCCTTTGTCATCGAGCATGGCGACTTCGCCAGGTTTTAAGTCGATTTGGTAGCGTTCGTCTTCCACATTGACGGTAATACCACGCGCAGTTACACCGCCAATAAACAGGTTGTAAGCCTTGGCTTCGGGTAATGGTCGGCTCATGAATCCGTAGTTGTGGACGCGCTTAATGCGATCATTGGTGCGGCCTGTTGCGGTTCTGATTTGCAGCATGCCAGTGGTTGCGCCAGTCACCGTTCCTGTTCCAATCACATTCTTGATGCGAGCCATTAATCGCTGTTGTTGCTGGCGTTGAGCACTAGACATGGCTTTGCTCCTTAAACGGCCTAACCAACTCAACGGAAGTACTCGCGGAGCTTTCGGACACCGATAGGCCAAGAGACTTAATCACCAGCATTTCACTAAAACTCTGCTCTTTGTCGATTACTCGAATCACTCGGTTTAATCCATCAATCGCAAGCTGAGGAAAGATATCGGCGACAGACGTGGAAGCGGTTAGGCTTTCCGCTATGGCTAAGTTGTGTTCATATTTGGCGCGAGATAAACACGCTGCACTGCTTTGCAGTTGGTCACAGGTGATCACCATCGTGCGCGAGCTATCAATGTTTGGGTTGGTGACTTGGGCGCTGGCATCATCCCACTGGCCCTGCACATCAATAGTATGAAACTGCTTATTGAAGGTGCGTTTTATCTTTAAGCTGTCTATGTTGTTGCCTATTTCAAGGCCAACATTGTTAATCGTTCCGTGCGCCGTGTTCTCTATAGTCAGCACGCCATTTCGCTCGATGAGCATGTAGCCTTGCTCACGGATGAGCTGAGCCACATTTTCAACCGGAGACTCAGCGTTAATCTGAAACTCTTCAATCTTCGGCATGCCTTTAACGAGGCTCTTTACCCCTAAACCAAATGGTTTTGCCAGCTTTCTTAGCAACTCTTCAACATTGAGGTTATAAATCGCATCCATTGTGATGCGCGAGTCAATCATGTTCGCGCTCTCGGAACGTCCTACTATTGGCATAGTTAAAGAGCTTGCGCCTGTCTCGCTTTCTGCTTCATCTATCTGACCGATTAAGATGGATTGGTCATTAAGGAAGAACTCAACCGACAACGGGCGATCAATGTTCATCGGTTCAATCGAGCAGTTAAAGGTGTGGGCCAATTGCTCTGTTGAGTAGTTCAAGTTGGCTTGGTAAAAAGTGTGCGGATTCCCGTCAATGTGCATCGTGAGTTGATTCATCGTGCATCCCTCATTGCGATATCACCACGGATAAACAAAGGGTGCTGAAGTGCATTCATTTTGGTAATGACGTTCTCATTGGTGTACTCGTCATGGGCAATACTCAGCGCTGACTTAAAGTGAGGTGATTGCACGGTTCTGTGTGCTTTGGTTCCTTCTGTCACTTTATCGTGCTGAGTCTGCACATTGCTTTTTAGTAACGTGAGTGCGTCATAGAGCTCTATGCTTTCTTGCGTAGAGACTTGAGTCGTTTCCTTGATGCGGTCATCAACGTTGACAATGAGAGTTGAGAGATCACTTTGAATAATCTCTGGTTGCTTTTGGGCTAGGGTGATCTCAAAGCTGTCATTTGCTTCTAGGTCAGTCACGTCTTTACTCATCTTCACCGCGCCCGTGACCATCTGCACGTTGTGGTGTTTCGTTGGGCTATCGGTTTTTACTTCGCCAAGCATCAAAGCTTGAGCACTGCGTGAGTTATCGACGGCTTCACTCTCGGAAGCAGGCTCTGATTGAACACCTTCAGACACCGTATCGACAGCACTAGAAAAAAGATCAGCGAACTCAGTGGGGTTAGTGCTCAAGCTGCTCACGGCAGAGAAAGCTTCATTTATCGCTAGGTTAATATCTTGTAGTGAATCATCGGCTAGGTTCAGGCGGTTAGTAATATCAACCAGCACATTGAGCGCATTGGTTGCATTGCTTTGGATTTCGTTGATTTGAGAAACATCCAGCCCTTTAACCTCTTCAGTAAATGATTTGTTAGAGAGGCTTTCTACTAGGTTAGCCTGTGCTTTAGTACGAGCTGTTGTCGGGGCAGTGATTGAAGGTGAAGTACCAGAGCGCACGAACTTAAGGCTTAATGTCACTAAACCTTTCTTCGTACTGAAGCTTAGCGAGTGGTCTTCAAAGACTAGCGGTAGCTCACCTAGCCAAGGGTGCTCAAGTTCCCCTTGTGGATTTGCTTCAAGGTTATCAATGAGTGCGTTCGCGTCAGCTAGCGAACTTGTACCCACGAACACAACTTCAAAGGTGAAGGCTCGGGCTTTGGTGCCCATGATTTTTATGTGTGGTAGGTCAGCGTATGGGATTTCACTCACTTGCAGACGCTTACCACCATCAAAGGAGGTAGACAGGATATTGAGCTTCAGCCCATTCCATCTCGCGTGCTCGTGTTGTCGTTCCCACATTAGAAAACCTACCCATTGATGAACAAAAAACAGAAATTGGTAAAGTGCTGGAAATTAGAGGGCGAAATAGGGGCTTTAGGCTTCGCTCGGACTCACCCCTCCCTCCACACCGAAATTCCACACTGCAATTTTGCGATCCTTAAAGTGATCGTGCTTTGGTAGGCTTTAGTACAACACAGCCCCCAGTGTATCTACACTGAGGGCTGTTTTAGATTGGGAATATAGAGATCGTTGAAGATCGTTTTCGTGCGCTTTAACTTAATAAATGAGTTGTAGATAAAATTAACTATAACTCAGGTACTTGAACGTTAAGATAATGTTTTAGTGCTGCCCCGTAGAATCGCCCTAGCGTATAATAAGCGTAGTATTGAACTGGGCTGAAGTTGACATCAACAGTGGATATATGAGGGAACTCACCTATTTTATCTGTCCCACTCAATATTTCGAGAGTTGCTTTTGAATAACTATCAAAAGTAGGGTGCTGATTGGCGTAATCTGAATACGCGTCGAGAGCACGAAGCTTAATGTAGAATATGTTCGCTACTATTCCATCTTCGTTTTCTATTTTCGCTTCAAGTATTGGAGAAAGCTCCCAGTCCTTAGCCTCTCTATATTCATCTAAACCTCTACCATCAAATGCGATCGTAAGGCATTGCTCTGTACCATTATAAATACATTCGTTCAGTTCGTTGATTGGTTTGCCATCATGATAGAAAACGATTCGGGTATCGCCTTTGATATGCTTAGCTAACTTCCCTCTATTATCGTTATTGAGGTACTTTTCACTTTCATAACTCAGGTGTTTGGCTAGTCTTCTTAAACCTTCAATAGTTCCATTTGGATCAGCTTCCGCATCCGAAATAATGATGTTCTTAAAGCCTCTTTTTATTAGTGAGTAAGCTCCTAAATTATCAGAGTGGCCTCCGTCGGATAAGTAAGCTGGTTCACTGAAGTCTTTAGGGTTTAGTGAGTAGTCACCTAACTCAATACCATACCAACTAAGAGCCGTTAGTCCTACTGTACCGCCAAAGCCTGTGTATGGTGTGACATCAACAGCAGCTCCAGATAGGGCCACATAATCTGAAACAGTTCGCAAGCAGCCGCCATCTTCTGCCATCCCATTGCACTTCATTGCACTTGCTTCGGTGGTTGTCATGTAACCTGTAGTACCTGAACCAATAGCAAACGGACTAACCTCGTAAATACTGTTATATAGTGGCTCTGTCACAAATGGGTCTTTATATAGTCGAGTAAACCTAAAATCATTATATGGGGCGACAGTAGTATTTATAATCCAAACTGGAGGGTTATCTGCCTTATTCGTGTCGTAAAGTTTTTTAATTTCTGGGAGGTAAAGGTTATCCGCATGTTTTTTATGACCACTCCAAGAGCGATTAGCATTAGTGTCCCCAACGAACGAACCTTTCATTACTCCTGTATGATTGTTAGGTGTAGGAACTAAACCATAAGTCCGCTCAAGACCTCGTCTATAGTAGTCTCTGGCTGGGGCGCTGTTGTTATCTGTGCCAAATAGTTCGAGGACATTACTTATTGGAGCTTCTATAATTGTTCGTAGGCCAATAGGAACGAAATGTCCCCAATGCCAGTCATCTTCAGCCCCTGCTTTCATTGTGTGCTCTTTGAGAATCAAAGAGTTGTTAAATAAGTGCCTTTGAAATCGATAACTACGATCTTTGGCCGCATCAGCATCTTTACAGGATATGTCTTGCTCTAGAAGCTCTTCGTTCACCGAAAAACAAAGTTTAAATAGATCGTCAACTGTATAATCAGTCTTATAAATAGGATTTTGGTAATGCAATTTGGAGAAGTACCAATAAGAAGCATAAGTTCCTCCAGATACACTGGAAATCGAGTCGAGTTTGTTAAGTTCTCCAATTTCCTGCAAGCCAGCTAGAACTCCAATATTGAAGGAAGCTGAACGAGTTCCTCCTCCTGATAAAGCTAGTCCCGTAGGAGCTGGTTTGTTTTTGTAGAATTGCTGTTCAGTCTCATGAATTTGGTCAAAAGAAGTTGCAACGTTTTCTTGTACGCTTGTACAAGCAGAAAGAAAGAGAGCGATGATAATGGTTGAGGTCATTCTAATGTTATACATTCACTTGCTCCATTATTAGTGAAGATAACATACTAGTATGGAATGGATGGCTTATAAGAATAACTGGTCACATATTTACAACAAAGTATGGGTTGCTTTATATACAGATGGAGCACTTTCAGACTTCAAATATATCCATCTGGTTCACATCGCCCTTACACAACTCTGGCTGTAGCTCTGGGCAGGGCGGTTCGCCCACTGAATCAACAATGCCTTCAACTGATGTGAGCGTATGGAAACGAACGCCGCAATTGAAGTTCAAACATTGCCAGTAGGCTTTTCTCGTCTCGTTACTCATTTCTTGAGAGGTGACGATTCGGGTTTTGCATCCGCACTTAGGGCATGGCATCAACATTTAATATCTCCTGTCTCTGAATGAAATCGCTCAATACCCACCCCTAAGTAATGAACTTGGTAACAAATCACTAATCTCGAATACGATCATACCTACTGCTTTTGCGTGGTATAGGTAATGAGTCGGTTTCTATTGGCTTGCTGTAGTCATCGGGAGAGTGTTCCCGGTTAATGAACTCCTCCCATTCTGGATCGGAGCGGTTTAGCTCTTGTTCTAGGAAGAAGTTATTGAGTATTTTTTGGCTTCTTGGTGGAATTCTATAGTTATTGCCACTGGACCAAGGGCAGTCGCTCCCGCTCCTTTCAGAAGCCTCCGACGAGTCGGAGACTTTCTTAACCAGTTTCCACTCTGTCTCACGAGTAAATACCACAAGTCCCGATCCCTCAAGTCCATCGGTCACTTCGACAATCTCACCATATTTGTTTTCACGCTCTTTCTTAAGAATCTTAATAGGGCGCATAGAAGCACTCAGGCGGTGACCGCCCATGTAATCCATATAGGCAGAGAAAAAACCGTAATCAGCAGCGCGTCTTGCTTTCTCGAATAGACAGAATTCTTGGGCTTCATCAATGCGTCGAAGCTCTCGCCAAATGGTCACTGGGGGAGTGCGTTGAAATTGGAATTGGCGAAAACAGAAAGTACGAGACCAGGCTGTTACGTTTTTAACCGTATCTTGTAGCTTTGCCCGTTTATTATCAGAGTCGGTCAAATCCTCTAATGCATGGCCATCAACGTTTTTAGAAATGTACTTAGCAAGGTAAGCAACGGCGCCGCCTGAACCTTCCGTAATAAACTTCGCATCAAAACGAGCTTTCATCGCTTTGGTCTTCGCTGTGCCGTCTTCAAAGTATAGGTCTTTAGTCTCACGGAATTGATAGTCTTGTAGGCCACCGATAAACGCTTTTGCTTGCTCAAGAGGCATGAAGAAAACGCCGTGCCAGTGCGGTGTTCCATCTTGATGAGGCTCAACCACTCGCATTCCATAGTAGGTTAAATCGCGGTAATCAGCCCAAGCACGGAATAACTCCCAACCCTTACTTAACCATGCATGAGCATCCTTTGGTGTGCTGCCATCAAAGTTATGATTTTCAATCCAGTATTTGCCGTGCTTCTTTAAACGGTGAAAGCGGCTAGGGGAAGTCATGGTCACGAACACAGCAATGTGATGATTGCTTTCTGCATACTCTTGGCAACCTGCAATGCGCGTCATTAACTCATGACGGCGATTAGCAGGGTTACTTTGCGACGAATCGATCACCGTTTGCAGATCAACGGTGTCCCCATTGCAAGATTCGATAGCCATTAGCTCAATCCATTCACGCTGCCTGTCTTGGCGTACAGTGAGCCATTCACAGGCAGAAATAGAAGCGTAAGGCGAAGTGTGGGGCGAGACCATACCAGCAGCACGACGCGCATTTTCAAACACCGCAACGGTGATACGGCCAAGCGCTTTACGCCAGAAACCGTCATCCATTAAACGAATGACGGCCGAAAACGCGTCATCCTCATCTTTTACATAAGTGAACTTAGGTAGCCACAGAGAAGCACCCACAAACTCATTAATCAGTGAAAGAGTTTCAATGGGTGACATGCCTTTTTGCGCAGCAAGTCGAACGTGATTACCGCAACGACCTGCCAATTCAATGGCTAACTTAGCTCGCTTAATTTCATTATCTACTTTCCACCAAGGCTCAGGCAGAACAGAAAACGCCGCCGCAACCGCACCACTGCGCTTTTCAATGAAGTTAATGGCCTTTTTGAAGCCATGTTTACGCAGGCGGCTGGCGGCAGCTTTATCAATATAGTTGCGAATATCAAACGGCAGTTTTAGCTTATTTGCGGTGGTCGATGCGAACTCAAAGACAAGCTCTTTGGGTGTTTGCTTGCCATCGTGAACCCATTCACCATTCACAAATTCCAGTTGTGATGAGCCTTTCTTCTTATCCAGAAACGTCATCAGCTCCTTATGGATATGACTAGGGAGCCGATTTATCGGATTATTAAGGTTGATTTTATGCTGTTTCATGGTCTTCTCTAGAGCGTTGAACCACTCTGTTAGGAAGCGATAGAGCCTTGACCTTGAGCTTTTCTTTCCATATTCCTTTTCGTCTTTCTCGCTCTGTTTGGCCTCCATTTCTCATTTCTTCAAACTCGGCCTTAACCTTTTTTAGCAACTCTAGGCCTCGCGCTTTATCCGCTTGGTTTAAAGAGTGGTGCGGTAAATCAGGGCAGGGTTTATGGCTTGGGTCAGAGTAAGTTTGCATAGTCATAGTAAACCTCACATTGCAGAGCTAACGTTGAAAGTTAAAATATCGTTTGAGCCGAGAAACATAAGCACCTCGTCCAAAGAAGGAAAAAGCTGGAGGTTTCGGCCATGAGAGACCAAATAAACCGCCTCGTCATGTTGTTGGCTAAACACCGAAACAGCCCAACCTAAGAAATTGTTCTGTGCATCAGTCTTAATGAACGCACAGGGTGGGTGATTGACAACACAATCAATCTTGCTAGCAATGGCGCAGAACTCATCTGCACACACGCCAGTTTCACCAGGGAAGAGTTGAATGCCTTGCTTTAGTTGGGTAACAGTCATACCGCTGCTAGCTCCTGTGCATCAACAACCATGTAACCGCCAGCGCCTTCACCTTGGCTCAAAACGCCACGTAGTAAGTGATTGCATTCCAGTTGAGCGCAAGCTTGTTTGACGGCATCTTCAAAGCTTTCACAGTCACCTAGCTTGGTGACTTCTGGCTCAAATGTTTTGGTGTGGCGCTTCATAGCACCATCACCAAATAATCGAAGGGCAAAATATTCCATCAGACAGCCTCCAAAGTTGGGTGACCATGAAGAGGTTCACAGTCGCGCCACCACATTTGCATGGTGGCTTTTTGGCTAGTGTCTCGAACGCAGGCGGACACAAAGAAAAGGGCACGGATAGCGCCAAGCGCTTGGTTATGCATTACTGGATCAGTGGACTGGTTAAACACCACAACCCAATATATCCACCAAGCTGTGATGAAGTCAGAAAGACATAAGCCTTGTTCTGTGCCATTCACGTTAACCAACATTGCACGAGTTGAATCAAGCTCTAGCATGTTGCCCTGGCTAGATTCCACGACATTAAAAATGCGCACAAACTGCTCAATCTTCCGAGTAGTAAAGCCTTCATTGCGCAGGCCAAACTCAAGGTCCGTTTGGTAAACGGTGATGATGCTCATACTTCCACCTCAATAACTTGTGGTCCCATACCCACTACAAGCGCCCCTTCATCATCAAATAGAAATAATTGACCTTTGTATAAAACCCCTTCTTCCGTAAAAAACTGGTCGGCTAGAGCGTCGCTTTTACTCGCTTGGTCGTGTAGCAGATTTGCTGCACCTTCAAGCTGCTTTTTGTATTCATGTCTGGCAGCACTCGCTTCTTGCTCTAGTTTTTCTTTCGTTGCTTTACTCTCTACAACGCCATCGAGCATTTGCAGAACCTCTTTTGAGATGGATTGCTTTTTCATGCCGAACCTCCGATCACTTCTAAACAGTACTGCTCGAACTGATACAGACCTTCATCGTCCCAACGGCCTAAATCACGAAGCGCTAACATCTCAATGAACAAGTGACGGTTGTACATATCAAGTTCAGACCAATGATGAAGCTGAGAGGCACGCTTCGCAGAGCCAGAGCGATACCAGCTAACGAACGAATGACCGAAGAACAGACGAGCGCGTTCACCCTTCATGGATTCCTTGATATCGGCTAACACTTCGCTTTGAGGTCGATGCGTTGCAATAGGCGGAAGCTTCTTAGCGATAGCATCTAATTGGATCAACATCTCTTGTTGCTGTTCCATACGGCTTCGCACAAAGCGATTATTGATTTGTTCTATAGATTGATTGAGTAAGAAGTTTTCTAGATTTTCCATAACTACACCCCTGTAGAAAGTTAAGAAAGAACCGGTAAAGCTGCCCCGCTAGCAAGTAAATCAACGCCCACGCTAAAGAACGAGTGCGTGCTACCAGTGCGGCTTTCTATGTCATTGATAAGAAGCATCAAGCTGCTAATGCCTGCCTGAGCTGTCCCGATAATTGAATTTCGAGTAGAGCGGGGAAGAGTTCTATTGCCAGCGTTATCAAGTGCCAGTTGCGAAATCTCCCCAGCTAAAATGGAATTGTTCAGAGCACGTTTAATGAAGCTTTCTGTTTCGCTACCTGAGGGAATGTGTGCGGTAACGAGCTCAAGCTTGCGTAGCACAACTTCTAAAATCACGTAATCATTCGAGGCTTTAGAAATTGCCATCATCTCTGGTAATGAAAGAACGTGAGGTTGTTCAGTATTAAGCTTATTACGTAGCATGTTTGGTCGAATGCCACAGACTTTAGCCACAGCCGTTAGATCGTGACGTGCACGAAACAGTGCGCACGCTTCCCAATACTCTTCCTGTGCGTCGTGCAAAAAGGCGCACATTGTTTGATTTTCGTCCATGATTGATACTCACCTTAAGGGTTTGGTTCAGTGTTTGTTCCCACAGCCGAGCTTGCTTAAGTAGCTCGCTAATTCGGCATCAATGACGTCTTTTTTGATGCCGTTCTTAAGCTGCGCTGCAATGTATTTGGTTAAGTAAGCGGCTTGATTGTGCATAGTGATGTCTCCGGTTAAGTGGCGTAGTGCCGACAGTGTTGATAGATAGAGTTAGCCAAGTTGTTCCATCGCTTCACGGGCGGCGAGTTCATGCATGGCCACCATATTGATCAGCGTCTTTTCTCGTGGAAGTGTTTTTGGCTTGATGAGGATTCGACCTTGAGAAATGTATTGCCTTACTGTTCCGTCGGCCAAACCCGAAAGAGCGCAGTAGTGCTCAACCGTGACATAAGGGCAGGCAATGGTGGTCATCAGTGGCTGGCTCATAGCGGTGCCTCTTGAGTGGGAGTTGAAAGCAGATCTAATAAACGTAAACGGGTGGTTTCACGCTCATCGGCTTGCATTGGCGTTTTAGAAACAAACTCTTTCAATGCACTCTGGCGACGCAAATCAATAAGATCAGCTAGGTCATCTACGTGCACCATGAACGGGCTGCGTTTGTTGTCGTCCATACGGAAAACAGGAATAGGTAATGAATGGCTGTTAGCTTTGCCCTTCGCCGTATCTTCATTGATATGGAAGAACTCTTCACAAACATCACTTAAAGCCAACAAAGGTGTGCCAAAACGAGCGTGGAGTGCGTATTTCGTATTCATAATCAGTGCCCTACATCACTACACGCCTAGACGTGTATGTGCTACATTGGTAAATCGGCGTCTATCGCCGTCTATCTGACAAACAGTGATACAAACCATTCTGTTTGTTTGTGTTTATGTAGAAGCTATACCGCATACAGGTCTCTGTCAAACTGTTTGTCGGTGTTTATCGGTGTTTGTATGAAAGAGTGGTTTTTGAGTGCGGACTTAGTTGGTTTAGATGGAATGCCAAACTCTGTAACTGGAGTGTCTCAAAAAGCTAGACGAAACAAATGGTTATCAAGGCCGTCCAACACATCATCTAAGGTGTTTGAGTTTCATATATCCAATTTCCACCCAGATCTTGTTCTGGAATTACGTGAAAAATTTGGCGATGACTCCATTCCTGAAAATGTGACGGAAATCTCAAACGTTAAATCGGTCAGAACCGTATCTGCAATGGATGATATGTGTGCTGTGCCTGTTTATAACGTTTATGCTTCGTGCGGCTTTGGCGCTCAGAACGGCGCTGAATATCAACTAAGAACCGAGTTTTTACCTTGCCTGTGGCTGAAGCGTTTTGGCCTAACGGAAGAGTCAGCACGCATCATTATTTGTCACGGTGACTCAATGGAAGACACATTGAGTGACGGTGATGAAGTGTTAGTAGATATCCGAGAACTCGACCACCCAGTAAAACACGGGGTGTATGTGGTTCGAATCGGTAAACACGTTTATATAAAGCGTTTGAAATACGACATAATGGCTGAAGGTTATGAAGTCATTTCAGACAACAAAGCAGAATATGATCCCTTCATTGTGAACGAAGAAAAACTAGAAGACTTCGCGGTGATAGGAAAAGTGGTCACCACCGTCATGAAGGCGGTGATATAGAAGAATAAAGGCATCCTACGGGGTGCCTTTTTATTTATTGATAAAACTAATACTTGGGTTTTCCTTACTTTATCAAGGAAAAAAACATTAACGAACAATAGACATAGAGAGCAAACTTAATGAGTGAAACTGCTCAAATTGCCAAAATGGCAGAGGTGGTATCCAAAGAGCTTTTTGGTGCTTTTAAGTGGAAACAAAAGGTTTCTCAAGATCACAGTTGGGACTGTGTTGCTTCAGATGAACATGGTGGAAAAGACTCGCACCCATCAGATTGCGTAATGTACTACCGCGACCCGTATGATCGTCAGATGAAGTATGTTAATACAGACTTAAAAAGTTACGCAAAAACCTCAATAAATAAGGTGCAGATTCGCAAAGCAATGCATTCACTGACATATGCGACAAACTGTGCTCAATATAATGAGAACTGGTCTAGACTCTTTAAGCCTGAAGATTCCTTTGAAGTTAAGGGGATGCTTTTTGTTTATAACCACTGTGATAGTTACAATGGGAACTTCGATGATATCTTAAAAGACATTAATGAGTCCGATAAGGACAGACCCAAAGTAAACCATTTGGATGGTTACTCACAGGTATACGTGATGAGTCCTTATAAGATTACTGAGCTAGTGAGTATTGCAAAAGATCTAAAGCTTATGAATGCTGATGGTTTACTGCCTAAAAGCGATAAGTATTGCTTTTTTCACCCAAGTGAAGTTTTAAATAAGAACCACTTTTCTAATAAAGATTACTCAGAACCTGCAACGCTAGAGGTACTTTTTTCTTCTTGGATTATTGTGAAGCATGATGCTGCTGAGCATCGAGAAGCTGGCTACGTAATTTACTACATGGAAGATGGAGAGACGGTTGAAGAGTTTACCTACCTTTTAGATGCGCTTTCCTATTATCAAATTTTAAATGACAAGGGCTCTGTTGATATTCGCTTAGTAAAGAAAAATAAATATGGTTCACTAAATCTTCAAGAGGCTATTAATCAATACTTTGGGAGTATCGGTTATAGCAATAAACAAATTGAAGAGCTAAAAAAAGAGATATGTGTTCAAACTATCGGTAGGTTCACACATCAATTTTCTGACATTGAATTAGGGCTGATGGACTAATGACTGAAGAACATAAAAGTGTCGGCAATAGACTGTACTTCATGAATGACAAGAATATTCGTGATGGCCTTACTGCACAGCGAGTTAAATCTGAGCACTTGATTACTTTTCTGGCAAAAAAAGGTATTTATGTAGCTCAAGATAGCTCTAAGTTGAGATTAATAGATATGGTGCAAACAATGCGATTTGATCATGCAGATTATCTCTATATATCTTCTTTATTGGAAAACCCTGATCGTCGAGACAACCAATCTACAACTGAGTTACCAGCAGATTTCAATGTTGGGAAGGTTAATACTGCGTTGACTGCTGTAACAACTAAACTTCAAAGTAAAGAAGTTGGAATAAAGGTCAAAGCATCTGGAAAAAAAGTTATGGTAGAAGCAAGTTATGTTGATACCGACTTTTCAAAAGCCCCTATGAGGCAGCGGACACCAAAAACAGCCTTGATTGAAATTGATGTATCTGGCTCTAAGGATACCAGTATTCGCTTTCCGGCAAACGAAATGGGTAAAGAACTGCGTGATCTCATTGTGTCTGAAATGAATAAGCAGCTGACTCAGTCGGTTAAACCCATCGAGATTGACTTTGAACACCATCCTCATGAACTGCGAACCAAGTTTTTTACTAAACTCCTAAGTCTTGATGATTATCAGATATTTGATGTGATTAATGTAAATGTGCGTAATGCTCGAGGGGACAATGAAGAGAATGATGTAGCTAGCCAACTGAGACATGTAGCTCTATCTGGTAAAAATTTACTTACTTCAAATATTTACCAAAGCTTAGCCCAAAATAAATACAACATCTATAGAATGTCTTGGAAGGTGCGTAAAGCTGTTACTATTAAAGTAGATCCAAAAGATGCGAGTAAGGACGTTTTCAGTTTTGATATGTCTGATTGTTTTACTATAGAAGCTAAGTTTGATGACAAAGAGAGATCTAAAGGTTTCAATTACAAGGTGAAAGCTGTTCATCGTTACAATAAGTCAAAGGGTGTACTTAATGTTACGACAGGGCAACTTAACAATCATGAAGTTGATGAGTTATCAAAACTTTTGGTTAAATCAGCTACAGCTGCGTTTGTCGAATTGACATCTGATAAAGGTGAGGAATAAAGGTATGAGTCGTATCTCGCTATTTGAGTTTAAGGTAGAACAGAGTATTCGTGAGATTGCTAATTCCCTTCTTAAAAAGAGATATGCCCCAAGCATGAAGTCAGGCTTTATGTTAGTTAAAGCGGACAATGAGTCTATTATTGCTAAGCATATTACAGAGGTTATTTCTGAGCGAACCATAACAAGTCCATTTGGTGACACAGAGGTAAGTTTGGTGAAAGACTACCTTGTTAATGAAATTGAAGTCAGAAGCGGGCTAATAAAAGTAATTGACCCGACTAAAAGTTTGTCTCAATTTAAGCAAGACCTTTCTTCTGCGCTGAATTACCTTTGCTCGATATCTCCACTTAATGTTGACTTGAAAAAGTTTGTGGGCGTCATTCATGAAAATGATGGTATCACTGTTACCGCTATCGAAATTATGTCTCAGGAGTTGATGACAGATACAACAGCTAGAATGTCTATTGCAAGTAGTAATTGTTTGATGAGTAGGGTTTCAGAATATTTAGAGGGTAAATCTTATACTATCAAAAAGCTAAAAATTGACATCCATGGAGTAGGAACAGCTGAGTTAAACAGCAAAGGGAATATTAAATTAGATGATAAACCTGATCAGAAGCATCTATATAATGTCCTCAGAGACAATATTTTGTCAGAATAATATAACTCTTAGCTAAAAAGCCGCTTATATAGCGGCTTTTTTATGGAGTAATTGTACTAATGTAATCACTAGGGTCAGGTCACTGCTTCTTGTCACGCTAAAGCTAAACGGCTCCTTTTTTGTGCTTGCTCACCTTCCTTCAAACTTTAACCATTCTAAGCCGTGCGTCGCAATCATATTGAGACTTACTACTTGGACAAAAACCTAGATCAGACATACATGCCTTAATAGCAGCTATCGATAACAATTTACTCATTTAAATCACTCTTAAACAGTTTGTTAGGCTTCAGTTTATCACCACAATTTTGTGGCGAACGCCTAAGGTTTTTGCACGATGTTTTAATTCTTCGGGTAGCTCTCTTTCCGTAACGAGTATGGACTCAACATTAACCAAGTATGGTGCATGCTCTGCTTTCTTAACTTCACGGTATTTGACACATTGATAAATACCTCGCTGAAGATCATCATCTGAAGATTTTATAGACTTAACTTCAACCATTTTGAAGTCCGTGCCAGAAGCAAATGTCACGTCAACGATATCTCCCGATAAAAGTGATGCTTCTTCATCACCAACTCCGAATCGAGCACCAAGTCCAATAGATTTAGGGTTGTTAGCAATATAATGCTTTAGACTTTTATGCTCATCACTCTCGCCACCAGAGCCATACTGATGATCGTCGAATTTGGTTGGTGTATCAATTAACTGAACTTCATTCCCAAATAGGCTTTCACTTATTTCATTCCAATGTGGGTAGTTAAAAACAAGTTCTCTTTCATGTTCAACGACTGCTATTTGCTCGTCCTTAGGCAAAGAATCAAAGTTTTTATACTTTCGTTTTCTGTATCGATCATACAGATAACCGGAAACCCCTGCTCCAGGGATACCGTTGCCTCTCGTAATCAGTACATTAATTAAGGGAGCATTCTCATCTAGCTCTAAAATTTGATGCATCAAAGAGCCTGCAACATGACCAATTTGTGTTGGGAAAATCGTATCTACAGCCCATTGCTTTTCAAGCTCGCGCTTAATTGAGCCATAAGTAACAAATGGCTCTCCGCTTTCCAGAGCGTTTAACAGCAAAGCCATTGCGTATTGAGGACCATCATCTCGTAACTGTTCTACTGTATAGCTAACCATTTGTAATACCTAACTTATTATTGAAGCCTAACGCCAAGCGTTGCGAATAACTCTTAAATGCTTGTTAGGTCATTTCTTGAGGCTTGGTAAATTCAGAAGCCCAAAGCTGCTGAGCCCAATCAAGTTGCCCTTTCCCTAACTCAGGACAAACCTCTAAAGCTTGCTGCAATTCGTCTAACTTGTGCTCTAGTTCAGGTTGGCTTACGTTATTTGTAATTATTTTACCCAGAGTCCAACTAAGCAAGATATGAATCAACGTGATTCTGGTAGCTTTATTTGAATCGTAAGTATCAAAACCGAACTTCATATTCAGAGTAATGCTGCCACAGTCTTCCAATGTTGCATTATCGATCACTTCAAGTTGCCATCCTTGCAATTCTCGAGAGTAGTGGGCATATGGTTGTATTGAAGAACAGAACTCTCCAAAATATTCTCCCCAGCCTTGTGACCACAAGGATTTACTATAATGTTGCCAAACATTCTGACTTAATCTTTTTCTGATTGCTCCAGAACTTTTTGATCCTTGGACCCATGCCGTAACTAATTCTGACGAAAGGCTTCGATCTTTTAAGAAGCCGCATTCAATTAAAGTTAACGCTTCGACACTTTGACGAGTTAAGCTTAACGCTATTGCATGTTTGCCCTCTCGATTTGCGTCTGCGCTTGCCATTAAGCATTGAACGTAATGAAGAATTGAACATTGGACCGAAGTTTTACTGTCCAATGACAAGTCTGATAATTGATCTGCCAGTTGCATAGCTACACCAGACACCTCGCCAATTAACTGACTACCAACTTCAAACCATTTTGGTTTATTACTCAAATTTTTCTCCCTGACCTAACGCCGCGTTAAGTGGTGAGCAACGCTACCACCAAACCTAAATCATTGTTCCGTAAACACTTAAGCTGAAGCAAACCGAAAATGCCAAGCGTTGGGAATCCGTCTTAAACGCTTTGTTAAATTTCAGTTGCGTCGATCTGAGCCTTAAACGAATATTGAGGAAAATCTAACATCATGCCTCTTTCGATAGAGTATTTATCAAATATATATTGCTTTACAGCTTCCTCATTACTTCGAGGAATGTCGCAGTCAGCGACCATGACATTCTCTTTAGTTTCGAGATCGACAAGGTCAAATATTCCGATTTTTCCAACGAACTTAGATAGAAAAGAAGAAGCTTTAAACTCTGTGTAGTTTGGTGATTTATCGTTAACAAGCAAAACAACGTTTCTATTTGTGATGAGAAAAACACCATCTATGATATTTCTATGCTTAAAGAACTCGCTATGATAAGCGTAGTAACAGCTTGATGCTTCACTGGACTGAGATTCAAAGTCAATGATGTACTTTCTACCATAAAGCGTTGAAATTATTTGCTCAGCTTGTGTACCTTGCGCTACACCATTTGCAACAATAAAAAGTAAGCAGAAATCACTCTTTGTATTTTCTTTCTGCGCTTTCAATTGCTTTATTCCCTTATCTATAACTCCTGAGATACGGTTACGATAACCTGTAGTCCCAACGTGCTCAAATACGCCACCTTCAGCTAACTCTTTTTGTTCACGCTGATGTAATGCTTCATCGTCTGATTTTTCCTTCAGTTCGATCAAAACGACTTCTTCCTGTTCAATCAGAAAATCAGGTGTTTTTTCGTCAGACTCAGCAATTTTTCGAGCTTCTACAGAGAACTTTTTGAAGTATTCAATGACTTCATTTTCTAAGTTTTTCATCTATGTCCTTTATGAAATTTAACGCTTTATAGGCGCAATTTTTCCGTATTTGCATTTCACTTATGTTGCGGTCATTCATTATGAAACTCAACTAATATCAATCCTTTGTGTGAATCGAAAGCGAATTTCATGAGAAAGCTACGAAAAATTTCCGTATTACACCTCAGACACTTGAATTAGATTACTTTGGTCCGATTTGGATCATTTTAGGGAGTCAGTTCGGTGGCTCCATTGTGCATTTAAGATCACTTAGTACATTGAAAAAACGGACCTAAAAATATACTGTTTACTTATACAGTATTTGTGGGGTGTTTTCTTTGTCTATTCGTAACCTAAAAGATGGCTCTAAAAAGCCATGGATATGTGAATGCTACCCGCAAGGGCGGGGCGGAAAGCGTGTTCGTAAGAAGTTCGCCACCAAGGGTGAGGCTAAGGCGTTTGAACTGTTCACCATGAAAGAGGTGGACGATAAACCATGGTTAGGTAAGAAAGCCGATCACCGCCGTTTACAAGACTTACTGGATACCTGGTGGGATACTCACGGTCACACAGTCAAAACAGGCAAGAATACTTATGTCGTATTAGCTAAAACAGTGCAAATGTTAGGAAACCCATTAGCCCGTCTTTTTACTGCTCAAGACTACCTTCAGTATCGTGCTAGCCGAGTAAGCCATCACCCAAGTAGGCCTGACATTATAATCTCTGCTGCTACGCATAATATTGAACTAAAAACCCTTCGAGCTATGTTCAACAAGCTCATTAAGTACGGGCAATGGACACAGCCTAATCCACTTCTTAGTATCGAGCTGGTGAAAAGCAGCGAGAGAGAATTAGCCTTTCTAACCAAAGAGCAGATCTCCGATGTTCTAGAAAAGGTGCGACAAGATAATAGCCCCTCAGCAAAACAAATATACGTTGCTTGTAAGATCTGCTTGGCAACCGGTGCTCGTATCAGTGAGGCGTTAAACTTAAAACGCTCTCAGGTAAACCAATACAAATTGTTATTTACTGAAACTAAAGGAAAGAAGAACCGCTCGGTTCCTATATCTTGCTCTTTGTATGATGAAATCGTTGAGGTGGCGATAAGTGGGCATGCTATCTTTGATGTGCGTTACTATGCGGCTTGGGAGTGCGTAAAACGCGCTTTGCCAGAGCATGTTCCTAGTGGGCAAGCAACCCATGTATTAAGGCATACTTTTGCTAGTCACTTCATGATGAATGGCGGTGATATTTTGGTATTGCAGCGCATTCTAGGCCATAAGAAAATCGAGCAAACCATGGCTTATGCTCACTTCTCTCCAGACCATCTCATGCAAGCTGTTCAGCTTAATCCACTCGAAAATTAATGGCGACAAAATGGCGACAAAACTCAGTTATTGTCGGTTATAGCCCGTTATTGTCAGATTTTTGCTTTTAGATAGGAACCCCTAACCTAATGTAATCAATAGGTTAGGGGTTTGTAGGCTAGTCGCTTATGAAACCACCGGTTTGATGCGCCCACAATTGAGCATAAATCCCTTTTTGGCTGATCAATTCTTGGTGGGAGCCTTGCTCCACAATCGTACCTTGATCAAGAACGATCAAGCGATCCATTGCTGCGATGGTCGATAATCGGTGCGCAATTGCGATAACCGTCTTACCTTCCATTAGCTCATTTAAGCTCTCTTGAATTGCGGCTTCAACTTCTGAATCGAGTGCAGATGTCGCTTCATCCAAGACCAATAAAGGTGCGTCTTTTAACAGAACTCGTGAGATGGCAACTCTCTGGCGTTGGCCTCCAGACAGTTTGACACCTCGCTCGCCAACTTGCGCATCATAACCGGTGTTACCAAATGGGTCGGTAAGGTCTTGAATAAACGTATCAGCGTGAGCTTGTTTGGTCGCTTTGATTAACTCTTCTTCGGTGGCGTCGGGATTACCATACAAGATGTTGTCACGAATCGATCGGTGTAATAGCGAGGTATCTTGGGTCACCATTCCGATGTTACTACGAAGCGAATCTTGAGTGATGTCTGAAATGACTTGCCCATCGATCTTAATTTTTCCACTTTCTACATCATGGAAACGAAGCAGCAGATTCACTAAGGTGGATTTACCTGCTCCAGATCTTCCCACTAACCCGACTTTTTCGCCTGGCTTAATGTCGAGATTAAGGTGGCTAATGACACCTTTGTTTTCGCCATAGTGAAAACTGACATCTTCAAAGCTGATTCCACCGTGCGGGACCTCTAGTGGCTTAGCTTCTGGCTTATCGACAATATCCACCGGTTTAGCTAGGGTTTTCATGCCATCAACAACAGTACCCATATTTTCAAATAGGGCACTGACTTCCCACATGATCCACATCGACATACCATTAATACGAAGTGCTAAGCTTATTGCAATAGCAATGGCCCCAACCGTAATGGAACCGTCCATCCATAAAAATATCGACATAGCCGCTACGGCAAAAACCAGCACATAGTTGGTGATTTCGACCAAGACATCAAAGCCTGTTACAAGGCGCATTTGCTTGTAAACAGTATCCAGGAAGCCTTTCATGCCTTCTTCGGCATAGTCGGTTTCGCGTTTACTATGTGAAAACAGCTTAACGGTCGAGATATTGGTGTAGCTATCGACTATTCGTCCTGTCATTGTCGATCGAGCGTCTGCTTGGTCTGCGGCAACGCTTTTTAGTTTAGGGATAAAATAAAGCTGAATTCCTACGTAGCAAGCTAGCCAAATGACCATAGGGATCATTAAACGCCAATCTGCATAAGCGAGCAGTACTACCATCGACGTAAAATAGACCGAAACATAGACGAAGACATCCATGGTTTTCATGACGGTTTCACGTACAGCGAGTGAGGTTTGCATGACTTTTGTTGCAATGCGGCCAGCGAAATCATCTTGATAGAAGTTCACGCTTTGCTTTAGCAAGTATCGATGCGCCAGCCAGCGAATCGACATTGGGTAGTTGCCAAGAAGCGTTTGGTGGATGAGCAGAGAGTATGCCACGGCGAGAACAGGCATGATCACGAGCAATAGTATTCCGTAACCAATTAATACGCTGCTGTTGTCTTGCCAGAACGTTTCAGGGTTACTGGTCGAAAGCCAATCGACCAACTGTCCCATTGCCCCAAATAGAGAGACTTCAACAATCGCAACAATGGTAGACATGATCGACATGATAATCAGTGGGACTTCAAACCCGCGCGTGTAATAACGGCAGAAAGCAAAAATCCCTTTAGGCGGTTGTTTGGGCTCTTCATTGGGGAAAGGTTTGGTAAAACTTTCAAACTTTTTAAACATAAATCATCCTAATAATATGCCAATTCTCAGTGTTTTTATCGGTGTACTTGTCATTCATGAGAGGAAAAAAGAGGCGTCGCTATGGTATAACGATTGGATATGAAATGTCACTAATATGTTATGTGCACCAATACAACGGTTTTTACCTAACGCATACGATAGGGTATACATGACAGTAAATATTACTGCTAAACGATAATTTCCCAGTTAATAGTTGGATTTGATAATGGAGATGCTCGTTAATTCAGTAAAAACACAGTTAACAAAGTGTTTACAATTGCGAATCGTAAGTAAAAAAGAGCTAAGACGATGTTGCAAAGTAAAAAGCCAGCAGCTTTACCTAATCAGACTGCTAATACTCAAAATGCCAATTGTGTCCTCATGGTGCCACCAAAAGAGTTTACTTTTAACCCTGAGACGGCAAAAGACAATGAGTTTCAGCATCAGCTCGATCTGACCCCTGATCAAATTCATCAAAAGACGATGGCGGAGTATCGCGCTATGCTCTCTGGCTTGCGTTCAGAAGGGGTTCAAGTGATCGATTTTGATTATCAGCCCTCTGAGACAGCCACTCCTGATGCCGTGTTCCCAAACAACTGGTTTAGCACGACTTCTTCTGGTGAGCTATACACCTTCCCTATGGCGTGTAAAAACCGACGACATGAGGTGCGTATCGAACAGTTGGTAGCCTCTTTAGAGGACGCGGGTCGCCCCGTGAAGTACATTGACTCGCTGCAAGAGTACACGGAGCACAATGCGTATTTAGAAAGTACGGGTGTGATGGTGAAAGATCATACTAATCGGACGATATACGCCGCTTTATCACAACGCTGTGACCGAGAGGTTCTGGAAGAATATGCGAAGCGCATAGGTTACAATCGAGTGATTTCGTTTCAGACGGCTTTAGAATCAGGTCAGCCTGTTTACCATACGAATGTAATGATGGCGATTGGAGAAACTTTCACGGTGATATGCGATGAAGTTATCCCAGAGTTTGAACGACGTTTTGTGCTGAAGTCGTTGTCGAAATCGAAACAAGTGATTTCAATATCGATTGAACAAATGAATCAGTTTTGTGGCAATATTCTTCAGCTTGAAACCGTGAACGGAACCAAGGTGATTGCCATGTCTCTTTCAGCTTATAACGCTTTTTCACCGGCGCAGATAGCCCAGCTTTCAACCCATGGGAAGTTATTGCCATTTGATGTCAAGACAATTGAATCGATTGGTGGAGGCAGTGTTCGCTGTATGCTAGGGGAAGTGTTTTTGCCGACTAGGAAGAAGTTGCTTTAAAAGATGTAAACCGCAAGCTATTCATTCGGATCTTAAAACGGAGTTCGCATTACTTGTGAACTTCGTTTTTTTGGGTCTGTTTTATGAAGAAAAGCCCGCATGTAGACAATCAACGAGCACAAAAAAGGCCGCCAATGGCGACCTTTATATATTCTATTAGCTAATGCTAGTAGAGCTAAATTAGATAGCTACTACGTTGCTAGCTTGAAGGCCTTTTTGACCTTGCTCTACTTCGAAAGACACTTTTTGGCCTTCGTTAAGAGTTTTGAAACCTTCAGAAGCGATAGCACGGAAATGTACGAATACGTCTGCGCCGCCGTTATCTTGAGTAAGGAAACCGAAACCTTTAGTTTCGTTGAACCATTTTACAGTACCAGTAATTGAGTTAGACATGTTATGTCCCTTATTTATTTAATTTAAGAAAAAGTTCAACATTAGCCAAATGCCAATGAGTTGAATTATGTCATGTTACGCTAAAATAAAAGGGAAACGCCTAGCTACAAAAACGTGGTTTTAATAGTGGATGTTTTACTTGTACTTGATGCTGCATTTAATAACTCTCTGAACAACTGAGCGGTATAATACACGCTGTGTTTTTATTGTACAGTACTTTCTTCTTTTATTTAGAGTGTCGCGTCATGGAGTATTTAGAATAGACGCAGTTTGAGTCATTTTTGCTTCATGAGCATGAAATAAATATGAATAGCAGCCTAGCGTCACGCGCTACGCTCGTTCTGTAACTTTGTGTGTTTTCTAACACGTTACTCTCGTGTTTTTCATCTTTGCTCGCTATTTTCACGTACATTCCCACATTGATGACGTAAAGAGGGTTAGGAATTATTGAGCAGTATGCTTGTCTTGAGCAGGAGTGTGCTAACATCTATTGCATCAGAAATGCAGACATTCAAACACTGTCATTTCGATTGAACTTACAATGATTAACCAAAGAGAATATGAGCAATGAGCAAGTTAAATGCCGAAGAACGCAAAGCGCGTGATGACGAGCGTTTTTCACAAAGGGTGAATGAACGCAGAGAAAAAGGCGAAGACGTAATAGCTTATGCTCTTACTAATAAAAAAGCGGTTAAATTTCTTACTAAATCAGAGCGTAAAGCGCTGAATGAAAGAAAATTAGCCCGCCAAGAAGAAATTAAGTTGAAAGAGCAAGAAGAGCTAGAGAGAATTTCTGCGGCATTTACGACTCCAGACCCAGACGATCTAGTTTAGAACGTCATTTAGATCTGTTTGTACTGTGTATAAAACAAAACCCCAACGGTGTGCTGTTCGGGGTTTTTTGTCTTTTGATGTCAGTTATTTCTTTTCTATATACAATATTATCTCACCAACATTAATGCCCCACTTCGACATATCGGTTTTGTTAAACAGACGCTTTTCGTCTATCAGGAACATCCAATCGTCTAGAGTGACTTGATAAGTGGTTCCATCAACGGGAATTTCTAGGTCGTACTGCCAATATAAGGCAGCACCTTCTGTTCTGCCTGTCGCTGTGCCTACCACGTCTTCAGCCGTCCCCTCATACTGGTTATTGCCAATGTTTTTGAGCTGCCAATTACGAGTCGACTTCTCACCGTCATCAAACTCAAACCATTCTTTTATCTCTCCTGTATCACCTTGCCAAGAGGCGAGCAGTTTGACTTCAAAACGACGTAACAGATTACCTGAGCGATCCAAAACCATGCCGTAGGCTACAAGTTCACCATCAAAAAATTGCTCTAACTTGAGCTCAGGAAAGGTATCTTTATGTTTATCTAACGTTGCATTTCCGCATGCGCTTAGCATGATGGTCAACGCTAAAATGACTATTTTTTTCATCTATTTAATCCCAGTAATTGACGACGAAGCTCTGGCTCAGAGGTTTTTTCCGACAGCCATATCGAGAGAAATGCAGTCCCAAAGCTTTCTGAACGTATGGTGCCTATGAGCTCATTATTGAAGTAAAATTCGCTACGTCCATCTTCTTCAAGCAGCAGAGTCAAGGTGTTGCCTGGTTCAACGTTTGGCCAAAGGTTTTCTAACGACGCTGCCCATTGTTCAATGTCATTAGCGTCATAATTTAAGTGCTGCCATTGCTCTATGGTGGCTTGAATAAGCGCTTTGCTTTCTATTGATTTCAGATATTCAATCTTGAGTGCTTGCCTATTTTTATCGGGTTCACCTGTAATAGCGTGCTGGCCCGAGTAGTATTCAGCTTCGTATATTGTCCAGAACAGGTAACTCATCTCTCCGGTTCCGACTTTGCTGAGATCTCTAATCGGCGACGCTAAAACAGTACTGCTGATCAGCAGAAAACATAAACAAAACCATTTGTACATAAATCACCCCGTTACTGGTTCACATGTCGGTCGTTCTATTTTCCTTCTTAGAAGGACAAAAGTGGGCATCAATATTGCCCAGACCAACATTAACGACAATATGACTTGGTGTGCAGGCAGCAGTGGTTCAATCACGCCTGCTTTTATTCCTCCCCAGTAACTGGCGGTTCCACCTAGGGCGCCAATGACAGCAAGTGGCAATGAAGAAAACCGGTTCAACCAACTTAAGCTGTGATTCAGGCTGATAATGAACATGATCCAAATCAGCAGAAGCCACATAGGGAAGAATTCGCTACCAACGGAAAAGACACCTAAATGCAATTGAAGCTTGTCTGCGGCTAATCCGATAGGGAGCAGTAGCAATAAATTCAGGTCTTTCTTCTTGGTTGGCGAGAGTAAAAAATGGACGACCAACAGCCCGGCCATGAGTGGCCCTGCATGTTGGTTTAAGAACGCTGCACAAAACCAACTGGCCTGGAAAATAACCAGATTAATAATCCAGAATCGCTGCATCACTTTGTCCTCTGTATCGTGGCTTTCTTGCAACGACATGGTGGGTACTGATCACTCGTTGTAAGAATGCACCTTCGCAGTAGCACAAGTAAAAAGTCCACAATCGTTTAAACTCTTCGTTATAACCAAGCTCAACCAATTGAGGCCAAGACTGTTCAAATCGCTGACGCCAATCGTGGAGCGTGCGAGCGTAATGAAGGCCAATATCATGCAACTCATGAGTCACTAAATCGGTGCAGTTGGCCATCTGTTGCGTCATGATCGACACCGACGGTAAACAACCACCTGGGAATATGTATTTTTGAATGAAATCGACATTTTTGCGGTAACGATCGTAACGGCTGTCGGCGATCGTAATGGATTGAATTAACATCTTTCCATCGGGTTTTAGTAAGTCGGAACACTTTTTGAAAAATGTTGGCAAGTACTCATGACCTACCGCTTCAATCATTTCGACAGACACTAATTTATCGTACTGACCGGTCAGTTTTCGGTAGTCACTTTTGAGTAAAGTAATTTTGTCTTCTAAGCCGAGTTGTGAGATTTTCTGCTCTGCGTATTCATGCTGAGCATCGGAGATGGTGGTGGTGGTCACATGGCATCCGAAATGCTGTGCCATGTAGATCGCTAGACCACCCCAACCAGTACCTATTTCTACTACGTGGTCGGTTTCTTTGAGTTCCAGTCTTTCACAGATGGTTTGCATTTTTAGTTGTTGCGCATCATCTAAAGTCGTTGCGTTTGAACCATACACAGCGCAAGAATACTGCATAGCAGGGTCTAAAAATCGGGTGTAGAGTTCGTTGCCAATATCATAGTGAGCGAGAATGTTTCGTTTGGATCCATCTTCAGAATTGGCATTTTTAAAACGTAGGAACTGTTTCTTTATCTTGCTGACCCAATGTACTTTGTTTTCAATTTTGTCTAACTGGTCTTGGTTGATAGCCATCACTTGAATGAGATTGGTTAGGTTCGGGCTCGTCCATTTTCCATCGATGTAGGCTTCTGCTGCGCCAATGCCACCGTTTAGTACCATATTTTTGTAGAAAGAAGCGTCGTGTATAACAATGGTCGCATGCAGCGATGATGCTTGATCACCAAACCGTGTACGTTCATCCCCGTCAACAATTTCTAGGCTCGCGTGGTTGATATGAGTGAGTAGAGAAAATATCAACGTTTTGTATTTATTGGTTGAACGACTTTCAATATTTTCGTTACTGTAAGCTAAGCCTTGAGCTTGTTTCGCAGATTGTTCCATGTGAACCTCACTTGAGAAAACGGTCATTATTGTTGTGAAATATATTTTGTTTGAAACTCGTATTGCTGCTAAACATGAGTATCGGGATGCGGGACAAAAGGAACCCGCTTCAAGAACAATTTAAGAGCTTGCCAATAAATACCTGAGACGATTTTTAACGTCATCATAGGTATAGAACGAACTGTCTTTCCGATCTCTTTTGCACTGAATTCGTGTTTCTTTAGCGCTAAAGTCGCATCAAAAACTTTGTCTTTCTTGTGGTTTTCGATATGAACCAATGTGTTCTTATTGGGCGGCGTTATTGTCCAGTGGTAATCCATATCCATATCCATAAAAGGTGAAACGTGAAAGTCTTTCTTAACCTTCGTTTCTGACGACATCTTTATTAAATAGTAGTGGCGTTTGTTCCATGGCGTGTTACTCACTTCTGCAAGTAAGTACTCGCACTCACCAGAGTCTGCATAGCAGAAGTAACAATTAATCGGGCTAAAGTACAAACCGACGCATCGAGCTTGTGCAAGTAATACCACTCTATTCCCTGCAGACCAGCTTCCACCTAACTGCTCTACCTTGTTACTTATACGTTGCTTGAGTTCCCCTGGTTCATTTTTTAAGTAATCTTTTTCATTGAAACGAATGGGGTTATACCACCGTTCACCAAACAACCAGCTCTTTTGGACTAAAGCGGGCAACTCATCAAGGTCGATACTCAGCATATATAGCTGGTAGCTAAATTCGTGCTTCACCGCCCCTAAGCGGCGATGACGCACGTTCCCCCAATAGATACCGCTGTTCTGTGTCATAGTGTTTGGCCGAATCGTTGCGTAACGTCTAGCGCACTTTTAACGCCATCTTCATGAAAGCCGTTGTACCAGTATGCGCCAACGAAATGGAAACCATTCTGACCGCAGATGGTTGATCGTAGGTTTTGCGCTTTAACGCTTGATGCATCTAATACTGGGTGATGATAGACAAAACTTCGAATCACTTTCTCTGGGTTTATGGCTTCGGTTTGATTGAGGGTGACACAGAAAGTGTCGTCACTTTGAATGCCTTGTAAGATATTCATATTGTAAGTGACGCATGAAGGTCGAGATAAATCTCCATCAAGCATGTAATTCCAACTCGCCCAGGCCAGTTTTCGATCTGGAAGTAAGCGGGTATCGGTGTGCAGTACGACTTCATTTCGGCTATATGGAATACCAGAAAGTACCTTGGTTTCTTGCTCTGTAGGTTGTGCGAGTAGTTTTAATGCCTGGTCTGAGTGGCAAGCAAAGATGACATCATCAAAAGCGTGCGATTCACCGGTTTCCATTGTCACAACCGCCTGTCCATCGATACGACTGACGTGTTTGATGTCTGCATTAGTGATGATGGCCTTGCTTAATGTTGACTGAATCGCTTGAACGTACTCTCGTGAACCACCAGGTACCACATACCACTGAGGTCGGTCGACGATATTCAGTAGCCCGTGGTGATAAAAGAACTGAATAAAGAATTTGAGTTCAAATTTTTCCATCTCTTCAAGGCTGGTCGACCAAATGGCTGCGCCCATCGGTAGAATGTAGTGCTGGCTGAAAAATGAAGAGAATCCGTTGTCTTTTAAGAATTCACCTAACGAAGACTGGCTTTGTATATTATTTTCTCTAAACGCTTTTTTACACAGGTTGTTGAATTTAATAATTTCATAAATTAAACGCCAGAATTTTGGTTTCAGTATGTTGCTTCTTTGGGCAAACAGCGCATTAATTCCGTGGCCGTTGTATTCAAACTTGGTTTGTCGGTTATGAACACTGAAGCTCATTTCCGTCTTCTGCTGTTTTATCCCTAATTGTGTCAATAGCTCAATGAAGTTTGGGTAGGTTCTGTTGTTGAAGACGATAAACCCGGTATCAACGGTGTATTCTTTCCCTTGATGCTCAATATCTACCGTGGCGGTGTGTCCACCGACATAATCGTTTTTTTCGAAGACGGTGACATCGTTTTTTTTATCGAGTAAATAAGCACAGGTTAGGCCGGAAATTCCCGAGCCAATAATCGCTATCCTTTTCATAATTATCCCATTTTAGTCGCAATTCGGTTCCAAAGTGATGAAGGTAAAAAGCGTAAACATTTCATCATAAATATAAACAGGGTGGGGAAGCTGATGTCAGCTTTCCCTTTCTCTATGCCATCGATAATCTTATGTGCAGCCTCTTGTGTTGAGACGATCATCGGCATTGGGAATGTGTTTTTGTCGGTGAGTGGGGTTTTGACAAAACCAGGATGAACAACTGTAACATTGATATCGTGTTGGGCCAGGTGCGCAGACAACGTTTTGCCTAAGTAAGTCACGGCTGCTTTTGAGGATCCATAAGCTTCCGCTCTCGGCAATGGCAAAAGGCCAGCACTTGAACT
This sequence comes from Vibrio genomosp. F10 str. ZF-129, assembly GCF_000287055.2. GTDB lineage: Bacteria > Pseudomonadota > Gammaproteobacteria > Enterobacterales > Vibrionaceae > Vibrio. The sequence goes on from NZ_AJYQ02000137.1 coordinate 202,279, forward strand.
CACGAGCACCAGTCGGCCTCCTGACTGAAGTGATTTGAGCCACGTTTGAAGCCCATATCCAATAGAAATGAGGTTGATATTGATGATCCGTTCGAATTTTTTCGCATCAAAGTTGAGAGGGTCATCAATATATTCGCAGTCACCAGCATTAAAAATAAGCAGATCTAATGCTCCCCATACGCCCTGGTCACTTGGGTAGTTATCATAATCGGTTAAATCGAAGCAAAGCGGCTGTATGTTGGGGTGTTGTTGATTGAGCACATTAAGCTTTTCTTGGCTTCTGCCACAGGCGATCACGTCATGTCCTGCCTGAGCGTAGTTCAGTGCGAGCTCTTTACCTATTCCTGAAGTCGCCCCCGTGATTAATATACGCATTATTTTCCCGCCCTATGTTTTAACTTTTTCACCACCGGACCCAACAGGGGTACATGTTCATAAATCATCGCACCAACGTCTAAGTAGTCTCGGTGAAAAGTCACCACATCGTTGTCTGATTTTAAGTGAGAGTGTCCCTGGACTGATATAGGTTCTTGTTTATTTAAGCTTTTGTGGCGAAATGTCATGGTCCAATATACAGCGGCTTCAGATTCAGACTCAAAGGCATGCTTGATGTGAAATTCACAACTGATGATATTGGTGTAGCTTCGATCGAAACTGGCTATCAGGTCTTGCACACCTTCAACTTTGTGGAGAGGGTCAATAAAAACCACGTTCGGGTGATAGATACTCGCAAGGGTTGAAAGGTTGTCGGTTCCTAACTCACGGTATACATCGATGAATTTTTGTAACCATAATGAGCGCTGCATACTGTCTGCCTTACTGTAGTTTACCGCCAGACATTGAAGAATTTAGCCTGTCAGCAAATGATGTTGTTTGAAAAAATCGAGTGCCCTTTGTCTCGCATCTTTGTGGTCAACAATTGGAGAGCAATATGTATCTCGAATGCCATTAACTTCCAAATATTGATGAGGGAAATGAATGTCTTTGTTGGGAATATTGTTCAATTCTGGTAGATACTTACGAATAAAATCGCCATTTGGATCAAACTTTTTACTCTGCGTGATGGGATTAAAAATTCTAAAGTAGGGTTGAGCATCGCAGCCTGTGCTCGCAGCCCACTGCCAGCCGCCGTTATTAGCGCTGAGGTCACCATCAATTAATTTAGACATGAAATATTTTTCGCCCTGTCTCCAATCGATCAACAAGTGTTTGGTTAAAAAACTGGCCACGACCATTCTTAAACGATTGTGCATCCAGCCAGTGGTGTTTAACTGTTTCATCGCCGCATCCACCAAAGGGTAGCCTGTTCTGCCTTCACACCAGGCTAAAAAGAGCGAGTGGTTGGGTTGCCACACCATGCCCTTGTATTTGTCCTGGAAGCTTTCGCCTTTTGCTAGGTTGGGAAAGTGAAACAACAGATGTTTATAAAAATCACGCCAAATCAGTTCATTGAGCCAACTGAAAGCGGGTAAGTTGGTATCGTGAACAATATCCGGTTGATGTTGAATCAGTTGAATGGCGAGCCATCGTGGGCTAATGGCCCCAATTGCGAGATAAGGAGACAGGCCTGAGGTCCCTTTTATTCCGGGGTAGTCGCGGTTCTGTTGGTAATCGTTCAGCTTAGTCTCGAAAAATCGTGGTATCACAGACTGCATTACTGCATCACTCAGGGGCCAGCGGGATGAGTCTACCTTAGGGTAATCAAGAACAATGACACGACTTGTTTGGGTTGATGCTAATTCAGGATCCAACTGGTGAGTCGATGACTGAGGTATCTCATTGAAACCAATGCCTGTGAGTTGCACGCGCTTGAGCCATGCGTTCTTAAACGGGGTAAACACTTTGAACATGGTCTCTTGCTTATTGAGTACCGTGCCTACAGGTAAAATGGTATCGCAATGGAAGATTTTTAATTCAATATGTGGGTGTTTGAAACTTTGGTCTCGTTCAAGTTCATTGATCTCTGGCTCACTATTTGCGCACACAGCATCAATACCCTGTTCTTCACAATATGAAGTGAGAACGTCAATTTGCGAACGGTAATCGGTAGAGGGTAGGTGTATAAGCTGTATCCCTAGCTTTGCTAAAGGCTCGGCTAGGGCGCAGAGATGTCTTTCAATAAAGTCAGCTTGTATCGGGGCTAAGTTATGCTGTTCCCATTGCAATGGAGTGGAGATATAAACAGCGGTTTTGGCCCCTAGTTTTATGGCTTCGCAAAGAGCAGGGTTATCATGAATACGTAGGTCTCTTCGGATCCAAAGTAATGCGCTCAATACCCATACCTCAAGCGGAGTTCTTTAGGGTGTGGATCCAAATACACTTGACTTGCCAGATACTCATTCGGGTACTCGAGCAAATAGTGTTTTATCAAGGTGACCGGCACCAGTAACGGTGTTAAGCCCTGGCGATAAGCTTCGATTTCATCACTGAGTTCTTTGCGTTTTTCTTTGTTCAGTTGTTTCTTAAAGTACCCTTGTAAGTGCTGTAACGTGTTGGCGTGGCTCTTGCGGGTGGCTTTAATGGTCAATGCTTCCATTAGCATGGCAATGTATTGGTTTGCGACCGTTTCGATAGGATCTTGCGGATCAGCCAGAAGGCGCCCGAGTGCTTTATAGCTTTCAATGTTGTGACTCATCAGTAAATATTTGTGATTACTGTGGAATGTGATGAGTTTGTGGAGCGTTATTTTGCTTTCTTTCAGATCTAACCATTTTTGATAGGTGAAAATGCGCGTAATAAAGTTTTCGCGAATCACAGGATCGTTCAACCGCCCGTTCTCTTCACAAGGCAATAATGGGTTATTTTCCATTATTTGCTTAGAAAACAGACCGACGCCTGTCATCTCTGAGCCTTTACCATCTTCTTGATAAACTTTGACTCTTTCCATGCCACAGCTTGGACTTTTGGCACAAAAGATAAACCCAGACAAATCCTGGGATTGCTTAGCGTGTGCGATACCAAATTCAGTTAACGCTTCGGTGACATCACTTGTACCGTCAGGTCTTGAAACGGTAATGACGTCGCCTTTGGAAATTTGTCTTATCGTAGGACGAGGGATGGGCAACCCGACGGCGACTTCAGGGCAAACGGGCTTAAAATCTGCGAATTCACTGAGTTCTTCCATGCAGAAGTAAGAGCGTTTGTGGCTTTTGTCGTAACGAACTTCTTGTCCTGTTACGCAAGCACTAATGCCTATTTGTAATTTTTTCATCATACTGTCCTTGAAAAGCGCCTTTGATAAAAGTGTGGCGCTTACTAGTAAATGAGCTTCCCTAATGGGTTAAAGAGTTGACTTACCCCTTGGGTGAAATGTAACGAATCACTCGATACAGTTAAGCACACGCAGCCATCTTGTGTAGTGGGTGTGTGAGTGTTTTTTGCATCTAACCAGATGAAGTCCCCCGCATGGTAGGTGTCCATTTCATCTTTAAAGCTACCTTGGAGTAACAGGGTTATTTCAAAGCCTCTGTGCGTATGAGAAGGAACATGTCCACCTTTATCGATATGTAATAGGCTTGTTCTTCGTTTTTCATCATCAAGGTTTAATCGAGCCCTGGATATCTTGCCAAGTCCTTGCCATTCATTCAAAGAAAGAGAGCGAATGGCGTTCGGTAATGAGACTCGTGTCCCAGACACCTCTATTTCAGTCACTGTTATTGGCATTGACATCGGTTGAGCTTGCGGAGTATCGGTGATGCTTTGAATTAAATCGATCGCTGACGTTTGTTGCTCAGGAAGATACTCATCCTCAAATCGACTGTTTTCAAACTGGGCACCTTTTCGCAGATCAACTTGTGTCTGTTCACCTTCTAGCCATGGGTCGCTCACGCCAAAAGCACACATGGCGGCGTTTTCGGTAAGTTTTGCGACTTTTTCTTGGCATTCATGGCACATTTCAACATGGCTAGAAACGATAACAGCAACAGAAGCCACCATTTTCCCCGATACAAACTCTTCTAACAGAGCGTCACTTGGGTGGTATTTAATCATAATGTTGATCTCCCATCTTCTGTCTGATTTTTTCTAGCGCAAGTCGCAAACGTGACTTTATGGTACCAATGGGTACTCCTAACTGCTGCGCTAATTGTTCTTGTGATAATTCTTGAAAGTAAACCGCTTTGAGTACGACTCTCTGAGCATCAGGTAATTCATCAACGAGTCTTTGAATGCGTTTGTCCATCAAGTGGTCAGCAAAAGGCGGTGATTCAACCTCTCTCTCACTAGACTCTTGCTCCAACGGCCAGATATCATCGCCCAAGTTTTGAGCCGCGTTGTTTTTATTTTTTCTGAGCTGGTCAAAGGAAGCATTTCTCATGACGGTGTAAACCCAAGTTGTGGCAGCGCCTTTGGATTTATCGTATAGGTGTGCTTTTTTCCACACATTGGTCATGGTGTCTTGTACGAGTTCGTTGGCTTGTTGTTCATCTCTATATTGCTTTATTCCAAAACGTTTTATTTTTGGCGCAAAGAATTCGAATAACTGAGTAAAAGCCTCTTTATCTTGGTTTTGAGCGACCGAAGCTAGGTGCAATGACAAATCTTCGTGGGCTGCTGAACTAGGCTTAGTAATTGGGTTTCCTCCCTGTTTATGTTCGGAACTCCCTTCAATACGATGCATTAGAAATCACCCTTACTTAATTATTTAAAACACACTACGTTAGGATGAAGTGATAGGATCACTTTTCTTTTGATTTTTTTCACACATTGAACTTAGGAGTTCTTTTAGTTGTGCGAAGCTAATATCTTGAATAAACATTTCTTTCTCTTCCAAAGAGAGAGGAATGATTTCAAGCAAACGAGCACACACCCATTTAGAGTAGCGTAAGTAACGGGTTTGATATAGGGCAGAGAACTCATTGTGGGTGTCAAAGACACTTTTCAATGTGTCCGATAGCCCAACAACATCGTCATCCTCAATCGATGTTGTGTCTTGATCTGATGACCAGTGCGCTAGTGGTTCAGATTCGGCGATCACAAGGCCATCTCTCTGTGTATCAATATTGACGAACTTCACCATACTTTCCGCCAAAACATCGATGGTTAAGACCCCATCTTCTCCCATGTCAAAGTTGACGATTTTCACATGGGTTCCCCAATCAGCGACTGAAAATGGATTGTCTTTTTTAAAAAAGCCGATAATAAAACCATCATTCTGAGTGGCTTGGGACACCATTTTTAAATATTTGGGTTCGAAAATTCTTAGCCGTTGCATCCCGCCACTGAGAAGAAAAATAGGAAGTGGAAAAACCGGTAGCCAACGTGTGCTTGTGTTATCTAATTTTGTGCCTTGTTGGGCTAAACATGAATCGCTCATGACGTTTCTCCGCCTCCGTATCAGTCATTTTTACTTATGCTGATACTACGTCGCTGAGGTGGTGATCGATCATATTTGTTTCTAGATATTACCTATTTACCGCCACTCGAATGGTGCGAACCTTTAGGCTGCTGGATGAATCTTTCCGTGCAATAACGTTCAATACTCTTGCCGGTTTATGGTTTATTTTCTCAGTCAAAGGAGAGTAATCATGAACAGTGTATTTTTTGCCATGGTGGTGTTTGCATTCGTCGGCTCTGTGACCCCAGGTCCCGTCAACTTACTGGCAACGAGCACCGCCATAAATCGGGGTGTAGAAGATGCGCTCAAACATGTTGCGGGGGCTTCCATTGCCTATGCGTTTGTTGTTTTTGTGTCTGGTAGTGTGATGCAATCAATTGTGATTCTATTGCCTCAACTCGAAGTAATGATGAAGCTATCTGGCAGCGTATTTTTAGTCTATTTGGCGGTAAAGATTTATACAGCACCAACAGACAATATGAAGATTGAATCCCCTAGTTTGATGATCTGGTGGTCGGGCGCGTTGACCCAAATTCTAAACCCTAAGGCGTGGTTGGTTGCGATGTCAGGCGTGAGTTTGTATGTGATTGGTCAAGACAATGCGCAACTTTCTTTGTTTTTGTTTACCAGTGTTTCCTTGTTTGCCTGTTTTATTGGCGTGGGTATTTGGGCGGTTATTGGACGAGTTCTAGCCAAAAAACTTGAAAATCCCACCAAACAACGTCAGTTTAATAGGGTAATGGCCGTCTTGCTGGCCGTTTCCGTCGCTATGATTTGGTTATAGTGTTTTGCCGTTAGAGCTAAACTTGAGAGATCAGACCGTTTAGATAAATATAGTTGATAGGGATTGATCATGAAAATAGACAACAGCGCTCACTTTAAGCAAAGTACCACGCTGCCATGGATTGAACTGCGCATCGCTGATAGAAGTACAGCCTGTTATCAAGCACATTCACATGACGAATTCTCATTTGGCCTGATACAACAGGGCCATGCCACCTATCAAAATCGAGGTCACACGCATCAAATCGGTAGTGGAGACATTGTTACGATAAACCCTGCAGATGTTCATTCGTGTAACCCTGAAGCGGGAACGTGGTCATACTGCATGCTGTTTGTTGATGCTTTTAAAATGGGTGAGTTTCAACAAGATATTCTAGGTAACGACAATAACGCCTATCTTAATGACTATGTGCCGTTTTTGCATGATCTAGAACGCAGTGAGTATGCACAGAACAAGTTTCAAAGGCTATTTAGCGCGTTACATTCAGAATCAAGCCCATTGACTATTCAAACTTATTTGTATGATTTTCTAGCGTCGAGTTTAAGTAAAATCCCCATTCAATCTAAGCGAGAGCCACTGACCCCAAGCCTTGGTCGGGTTCGCGAAAAGCTGCTTGATGAAGTGAAGCATAGTATCCAATTAGAGGACCTCGCTAAAGAAGTAGGGTTGAGCCGCTATCAGTTATTGCGAGCATTCAAAGGCCAGTATGGTCTACCGCCACATGCTTATTTAATGGATGAAAAAATTAAGCGTTCAAAACGTATGCTTAAATCGGGTCTTAATATTTCTGAAGTGGCGTATCAGCTAGGGTTTTCCGATCAGGCCCACTTCCAGCGTCATTTTAAAAAGAAGCTGGCGGTAACGCCTAAGTTCTATCAGTCTCACTTTATCAATGAGCCCGCATCTTAAGAGAATGTTAAGAGCGTGTTAAGAGGTAAGGTGGCTGTGGGCTTGACCTCCTATTTCAAGATCAAACCCATGACAAGCATGCTTTTAATTATCGATATGCAGTCGTCGTATGGTTAAATTTCTTTCATGGCAGAAACGACAGAAGGGTCATTGATCAAGTTAAACAACAGGCTTTTTGCAGAGGATCTTTGGGCGTCGGATAAGACCTTTTTCGGATTTTCTCTCGATTGTATCAGGATGTTCTTAACGAACTTACTGTTGGTGCCTGAAAGCTCATAGACAAATCTCAGCGTGTCGAGTAATTCATCTTGTGCCAAGCTGTAAACAGCCATTTCACAACTGAGTTTATCCATAGATAGGAAGTTGTTCACCACTAACTTACGCTCAGCTTTAAATTTCTCACTGGCTTCATATGAATCAATTAAAGCCTGAACTCTATCAGCGATAGCGATAGGCACTTCCATGGTTTTCGTTTTTGTTGTCATTACTGATTCTCTTGATCTAGCTTGAATTTAATCACGAATCCAGTTTACGCGGTCGTTCATGTTTTGGCATCTAGTTTGGTACAAATATAGAGAATAGTTAGGCATAGTGTGATTTTAATTATGCAAATGCGAACGGTAGATGATAGCTGAGTGTGTTAAACATCCATTTTGGGCGTAACAATAAAAACGCCGCAAACGGTTTAGTCTGCGGCGTTTTAACGTTTATGTTGTGTTACTTGATAAGTGGAAGAATATCAAATTTACGGTTTGGCTGCTCCATTGCACCTTGAAGTGCCTGTACGTTTTTCGCTTCTCCAGAGAACCCTGCCATGCCTGTCTCAAGCAGTTGACCTAGCGTCGTTTGCTGCAGTAACACTTGAGAGAAATCCGCTTTATGAATGAAGAAGGTTGTATCGGCACTCTGCTGCTTGTCTGTTTGCACTGTCGTCATGTTACCATTTGATACCTCAGTGTAGAAAAACTCGTTGGTATCTGGGTGAACGGTCGTCAACGTGAAGTCTAGGCCTGCTTCGATGGCTTTCACCGAATTTAGTCGCACAGCAAACATATCAAAGATTTTAGCCGTAGGAGAGTTTGCGATGATGTCGGCTGACATCTGATTCACGCCATCTTTTACTTCATTAGTTCGCAGTTCCACCGCACCTTGCAGGTAGCTATTACGCCATGCCATGGTTTCTGATTGGTAACCTTGTTGTTCAAAGCTATCTGCTAGTGCATTGCGGAAGGTTTCATTCGTTGGGTCACATTGAACCAAGTCATTAAACAGTTGTGAAGATTGTTGGTAACGGCCTGCTTCAAAGTGAACCATACCAGCACTGTATAGTGTTTCCGCCCCAGCTGCTTCCACGTACGTACATGATTTATCGATGGTGGTCAGTGGGTTTGTATTGACTGGGTTCATGTCGTGGTAACCAAGATACAGGTTAACAACGGCACGTGCATTGTGGCTGTATGAACCGTGGTAACCGTTGGTGTGCCAAGTATTGAATTGAACTTCTGGAATGATCTTCTCGATTTCACGACCTACATCGTTAATGGTTACGCCATTGTTGGCTAAACGCATCGACTGGTTGTGAATGAAGCCATAGTTGTCACGTTGAAGCGTGATGTATTCATTGATCGCTTTATTGTCCCAAACAGGAGCCGAGTGAGATGACGTCAATGCTTCAATACGATCGCCGTACGCAAGCTTAATTTCAGTCAGGTACTTAGTCCAAGCTAGAGAGTCACGTACTTTTGCACCGCGGAATGTGTAGATGTTGTGCATGCCGTGGTAAGTCAGTTCGCCAGTAAATAGCGTGTTGTACTCTTCTACCCAGGTTAGGATTTCAACTGGTGCTTCTGCGCCTGGTACGTTAGTGAATTCGAACGTTAAACCATCGATTTTATGTTGCTCAACTTTATCCGTGATTTCAACGTTAGGCGTGATCAGCGTTAAGCCGCCTTTCGTTCCTTTGGTTAGACCAATCGCCATGTCCACTTGGCCACGAGCATTTAGACCAAGAGTTGTACCATATTGATAATCTGTACGGCGCGACATTGCATTACCTGCCACCATATTCTCATCAGCAAGCGCAGAAACAAAACCCTCAGGTGCGATGATTTTGACATCATCAGCAAAGTCAGCTTCTAGGCCTCGAACGCCTCCAAAGTGATCACCGTGTGGGTGAGAGTAAATAACGGCATGAATAGTATGAGGAGCTGGAAGATGCAGTTTTGCAAATTCCCATGCATCTTTAGTCGTCTCGTCGAGTAGGCCAGGATCATTTAATACGTAGCCTGTTTCTGTTCGAAAAACGGTAATGTTTGAAACGTCACTACCACGGATTTGGTAGACACCCTCTACGACTTCGTACAACCCCTGAGCTTGGTAGTTCATTAACCCTTGGCGGAAAATAGAAGGGTTAACGGTATCTGGGTATTGCTCTGGGTTGACGTTTTGCATGAAATCAATAAATGGAATACGGGCTAATCCTGCATCGTGATCGCCAAAAGAAGCGATAAGACCTCGTTTTTGCTCTTCAAACGCGGTGCGATCTTCAAATGGAAGACGGTTAGCCAATGCACGGTTCGCTTCAACAGTATGTTCTGTGGCTGCTTTACCTTTATAGCGCGCCATTTCTAGCGCGTCGAAGTGTTCGTGATCGTGTGATTGTGCAGAGACATTTAAAGATAACGTACTTAGGATAGCAATAGCTAGAGTCGTATTTCGCATTTTTGTTTCTCTTATGACAAGTAATCAACAGTGGGGTTTAAGGCGTAAAGAAAAGTGCGACTCTGGCCTCAAACGTTATCTGTAGATTACGCCCAGCAATGATAAGAACCAATAAACACAACTTTAGATAAAACATGAATAAATCGTATGTGTTAACATTTATATAGATGAATATATATTAATTAATGAGGCAGTATGGAACAGCGATTTGATTTCAACTTATTGAGGATCTTTCTAGAGGTGTACCAACAACGTTCAATCACATTGGCCGCTGATTCACTCGGCTTGACCCAACCGGGCGTGAGCTATGCATTAAAACGACTGCAAAAGACATTGGGTGTTGAACTGTTTGTTCGTGAGGGAAGGGGAATATCTCCAACGCTTAGTGCAATACAACTGGCTAATCAAATTTCACCCGCTTATAGCACGGTCACAAATGCCATCAATAATGTGTCTGGGTTCGACAAGCAAACACCTCGGTCGTTTTTGGTTCATGTGAATGAGTCAATGATGAACTTGTTGCTGCCATTAACGCTAAACGATGACGATATGGGGAATTGTGATATTCAATTCCAACTCACCCCAAACAGTGAAGATGAATTGTTGCAGCAGTTGAACTTACAGCAAGCGGATCTCGCCATCGATATTGGTCAATTACCGAGCCAATCTTATAACAGCCAGTTTTTGTATCAAGAAGAAGCGGCGTTGATTTGTCGTGAAGATCATCCTCGCATTCAAGATTCGATTACCAAGCAACAGTTTTATCAAGAGAAACATATTACGTCTAAATTGCGCCGTGAAGACTTAACGGTGTTGGAATACATTTCAGACGAAGTGATGTCGGAGCGAAAAGTGAGCTGTGAATGCAGCTCATTAGTCTCGTTGATGGGCCTTATCTCGGAAAGTGATTGTATCGGTATAACGTCAACCAGTCTTGCGGCTAAATACGCGAATAAGTTGGGGCTCAAGAGCTTAACACCACCAATAAAAAGTAAACCTGTAGTACACAATATGTTTTGGCATAAGAGAAATGAACACCATCCAGCGCATATATGGCTTCGCAGTAAGTTAACGTCGCTCGTAATGGATCCACAGTAGCTTCGGTTCATCAGTGTGCACTTCTAAATCATCCTTAAACCAAGTACGTTTCAAGCGCCAGATAAAAATAGATTAGAGTTCTAATTAAAATGATGTTCGATAATAGAATTTATGTAGATCCCTGTCACGTAATTTGACTGTTAAACACCATTTATTTGATTTATATCTCTCAATCAGGATGATAGTTACTGAAATAATCATTTAGAGTTCAAAGGAGTTGTAACTGCGTATGATCGCATCAGCATTATGGGCGGCGTATCCCGAAATAAAGAAAAACACGAGCAAGAAATGGTCGTTTTCTGAACCTTCAGTAGAAGATGGCAGTGATGTTTCTCACCTGATTGCTGCTTGTCCACCTCTTGACGTTAACTCATCTTATTGTCACTTTCTTCAATCTATGCATTTTAGCCAAACATGTGTTCTCGCGCGGTACAATGATGATATCGCTGGGTTTGTTTCGGCGTATAGAAAACCCGATGAGCCCAATACATTATTTGTTTGGCAAGTGGCGGTTGCGCCAAGATTTCGAGGTAAAGGGCTGGCATCGAGCATGCTAGATGAATTGCTAAGTCGAGATCATCTTAGCAGCATTAATTCGGTTGAAACGACGATCACTGAGAAAAATGATGCTTCGTGGGCCGTGTTTCAAAAGCTGGATAAAAGCAATGGAGAGCGTGGAGAAGTCAGCACGTTCCTTGAAAAAAAGACACATTTTAAGGGAAAGCAGGATACTGAGTATCTGTACCAAATTCCGCTAATTGAACTGCAACCTAAAGGCAGATAGCCGGAGACTTATTACAGTAGAGACCCTAAGAACGCACATCAAAGAAAAGAACACTCTTATTTGATTGGAGACAGATAGAGGGTGTGACGGAATTGGCCAGTGAACATGGCGTATTTTCAGTTAATTGGGTGGTTTACTCATTAACTAAAAATACGCATTTGGATGTCTTTACCGATCGTTTCAGTGCCGTACCGATCGTTCTATGTACCGCAAAACGTTCGATAAGGGCCAAAACCACTCGGTGCAGGGAGCTCAAATTCCTCACAATCGGGCTGTACTTCAAAAGGATTCATTAGCACTGACAGTAATCGCTCAAAAGGCTGAAAGTCGTTTTGTTGCTCAGCCGCCGATAATGCTTCCTCTACCTTGTGGTTTCTAGGAATATAAACGGGATTGTGAGCGTTCATCAAAGAGACTCTTTCTCCTTCAGCTATTGCCTCTCTTTCTATTCTCGCAAGCCATTTTGTTTTCCATTCTCCCCATCGTTCTACGTCAGAAAAGAGTGTGAGTGTGCTGCTGTCATTCGATAGGAGGGCAGATGATAATGATCGGAAAAACAGAGTAAAGTCGATGTGTTGTTCATGAAGCATGGTCAGCGTGTCTTGCACAAGTGTAAGATCGCCATCTTCTTGATTGGTAAGGCCTAACTTGGTGCGCATGCCATCTAGCCATAATTGGTTATACAAACTCATGAACTCATGCAGCGTATTAGTGGCTATTTCTACCGCTTCCTCTTCACTTTCTGCAAGCAGCGGTAAAAGCGTTTCTGCAAATCGAGCTAAATTCCATTGCGCTATTTGAGGCTGATTGCTGTATGCGTATCGACCATTTGCATCAATGGAACTAAATAATGTATTTGGATCGTAGTGGTCCATAAAGGCACACGGCCCATAATCAATCGTTTCCCCTGATACGGTGGTGTTGTCTGTGTTCATCACCCCATGAATGAAGCCAACGAGCTGCCACTTGGACACTAAAATAGCTTGTCGCGCACAGACAGATTTGAGTAGTTCAAGATAACGTGAATCGGAATTTTTCACTTCTGGGTAATGACGCTCAATCGTATAGTCAGCCAATCGTTTTACGTCGTTGGGATCACCTTGAGCGGCAAAGTACTGAAAAGTCCCCACTCGAATATGGCTAGCGGCGACGCGGGTTAGCGTTGCACCATCTACCATGTGATCACGCCAAATTTGTTCGCCAGTGGTCACCGCTGCGAGTGCGCGTGTTGTTGGAATGTGAAGCGCATGCATCGCTTCCGCGGCTAAGTATTCACGGATCACAGGGCCGATGGCTGCTTTACCATCGCCTGATCGCGAGTAAGGGGTTCGCCCTGAGCCTTTGAGTTGAATGTCTTTTCGTTGCCCTTTGACGTCAATAACTTCTCCGAGCAGCAATGCGCGTCCATCCCCAAGCTGCGGGTTGTAATGGCCGAACTGATGACCAGCATACGCTTGAGCTATTGGGTCTGATCCTTCTAAACGCTGTTGACCAGAGAAAACTTGTGCTAATTGTTCATCGTCAGCTTGAGTTACATCGATATTGAGTGACTTTGCCAGCGCGTAGTTGAACGCGACAAGCTTGGGAGAGGGAGCGTGTTCAGCACCTTGTTGATGATAAAAGCCTTCCAGATCTCGCACATAGCTGTTATCGAATTGGGCATGAATTGTCTTTTTTTCTGAGGTTCTTGCAGTCATTATCGCTTCCTTGATGTGTGATTATCTCAGATGAGCTTTCGTCAATTTAGTGTACCTTACACGTTTTATTGCGATAATCGCATTAAAAAGTACCCGTAAAATTTGTGATGATTTTATGATGATGGAAGCATCCTGAGGGGATTTGATAACTGATCTCGACCATTAAACTAAGTATTTAGTAGAATAAAAAGGTGGGCTAAGGACTCGATGTAACAAATTTTGGATTGGAAAGCAGCAGGAGCCTCAAGAGCGATCTACTGCTTAGAAGAATCAGAGTAAAGTAGTCAGAGGGGGTAGTTTTTCTCTGTAAACGTTATTTGATAACGTCCAATACCCTCATAATCAACCGTTGCTGGCGTGTCGAAACCTACTTCAACAATGCCACAATACGAGCCAGAAATGATGGCTTCTCCCACTTTGAAATGCATACCTCGACGTGATTCTAGGTACATGACTTTCATTTTTTTCGCAACATTGGAATCTTGAGTCCTTCTTCGGCTGACGCGATCAAAACCCTGAGCCTTCTCAATCGAGTTTCTTCTTTTTTCGCGCTCATTACCCACCAAATGGAATCTCTTTTATAGGACGGTGCCAAACGAGTGAAGACTGACCAAGCTGATTGGTTTGCCTTTATTCGCTCTTTATAGTCTTGTAAAAGGGCCACGTTTCTTTGTCGAGAAGAATATCCTTGAGTGTCGGCTCTGTTATTAAATGCGTGTAGACCTTCTGGCCGCATCTTGCCAAGTGACTTAAGTGCATCGACTTTTTGTACGTTTATAGCGCTCCATACACTATTAAACTTTCGCGGTGTAAACCGGATCTTATAGCTATGTTGGTCCACCGTTTTACGAATACCATCTATCCAACCGAAACAAAGTGCGGCGTCGACAGACTCTGACCAACTGATACTTTGTCGGCCAGTGTTCTTTTTGAAGTACCCCACCCAAATTTCAGTGGTTTGTCGATAATGACCGCTTAGCCAGTCCTGGAACTCTTCTTCGGTTTTAAAAAAGATGACGTTGTCCATATTTTCCTTGATCAAGCCTATTTCGTTCATTGATGTTTATGGCAGTACCAACCATCGATATGAGGTGGTTGGTACAGATTAGAAGGTTAATTATTAAGAACAAGCGTCTTGTTGTTTTAACCAATTTAAGATTGCGGTGGTTGTTTCTTGCGGTTTTTCTTGTTGAATCCAGTGTCCACAATTTAGGCTTACTACTTCGGCATGAGGAACGAAATCAGTCAAATATTTAAACTGTGGAATAACATCTTGGTCGCCATGAATCATTAGTGTTGGCTGATGAATTATAGGGTGTGCATTTGCTAATAAGCGCCAGTTACGGTCGAGGTTCCTATACCAATTTATGCTCCCTGTAAACCCTGTTAATTCAAACGCAGAGATAAAAACATTAAGTTCGCTGTCGTTCATAATTGGCTCACCGTGTGGTTGTTCGCTTTGAGCTATATTGACCATTACCATGCCCTGATTCGGTTCAGCAATCGGTAGGTTTTTGCGATAAAGGTTGCGAAGAAACTGAGCCGTGTTTATATCCAAAATGGCGTCTGCCACTCCAGGCTGTCTATTAAAGTGGACAAAATAGTTGTCTTGTCCAAATATTTGTTCCATGAACTCGATCCACGGGACTTCTCCGCGTGGTTGATACGGTAAACTCAGATTAATCACCTTGCTCACTCTATTTGGGTGCAATAGTGTTAAACCCCAGACGACCATTGCTCCCCAGTCATGTCCTACAAAAGTGGCATCTTCGTATCCATAATGGTCGAGGAGTGCAACGAGATCACCCGACAAATGCTCAATATCATAATCAGTCACTTCTATCGGGCGAGATGATTTCCCATACCCCCTCTGGTTTGGAACGATGACATGGTAGCCTGCTTGCGCTAGTGAGGGTATCTGATAACGCCAAGAAAAGGCATGTTCTGGCCACCCATGACAAAGTACAATCGGATTTCCAACATTTTGCAAACCCGCTTCGAAGACTTCGATCTGTACACCATTGACTGGAATAAGAGTGGATTTGGGGAAATCGGTTGGATCAAACATTTTATTTATCCTTCATCTATTGGGAATGTTTAGGTTGCCATCCCTTCCTTTTTGGATGGCAATTTTGCCAGCTTTACGGATGTACTTTACAGCGTCGTAATCTTCTTGCTGGCGCGTTGGATTAAGTATATAAGTTAATGGTGCCATATATTGACACCATTAACTGGAGCCCATTTATAAATGAATGTTCGTCAACGACAAGACGCAATCGTGCGCAGCCTTCGCCGTAATGGCACATCGACGGTCGCCGATTTAATGGAAGAAGTGGGTACATCTCGGCGTACAGTGCTACGTGATATCTGCGCACTGCGCGATGAAGGCTTCATTATTCATTCTGAACCTGGACGGGGAGGGGGCCTTCAACTTGATCCTCGCTCTATTCAAACCACAGTACGCCTTTCAGTTGCAGAGGTTTTTGCACTTCTCATTAGTGTTGCTTCGATGTATGCGACTGGAGGTATTCCATTTTCAGGTCTCGCCGATGTTGGGCTTGCTAAAATAGAAAAAGCCTTGCCTTCAGACAAGTTACGTGACTTACGCCGTCTACTAGATTGTTTGTATGTTGCGAAACTTGCACCGCAGGTGGACATCACTGATATGGGACAAATGGATCCCACATTGTTGCCAGCTTTCGAGACAGCTTTTCTGAAAAAACGGCACCTGCGTTTTCAATACCGAGACGCAAAAGGGGCGGTAACCAATAGACTTGTTGAACCTCAAGCTATGCTGATTTTGCCACCACTATGGTATTTAGTCGCATGGGATTCTACCCGTAAGGATTTCCGTCATTTTCGAATGGATCGGATCAGTCAGCCTGAATTCATCGAAGGCACAACATTTCTTCGACGACATGTGTCGTTTGAAGATCACGTTTCTCCAATTCGTAATCTAGCTCGTTGATTATTATGTATTTTGTGTATTCATTCGTTTCGATACGTTAATGTTAAATGAGTAATTCGTATTGATGATATGAATTTAAATAAAATATAATTATCATATTTATAATGTATGATAATTTTTATTAATATTTTCCTTTGCTTATACTCTCTTCATCGAAACAAGGTATGACACAAATTCTTAGAGATTGGAGCAAATTATGAAAATGAATCACGTAGGTATTATGGTTGGCGATATGGACAAAGCGGTTGAGTTTTACACCAAAGCGCTGGGTCTAAAAATAGTGATGAATAACACCAAAGTTATCGAAGAGCGCGAAACAGCGATTGGTCGTATGTGTATTGCTGTTTTCGGTGAAGGCTTTAAAGGTTTTAACATCGCACACCTGGTTACCTCTGATGGTATTGGTGTCGAAATGTTTGAGATGAAAGAACGTCAAGAACGCCATGAAGTGGATTTCTCTCGTCTTGGTATCTTCCATTTTTGTCTGCAAACTGATGACTTTGAAGGTGTGATTGAGCGCACTGAACAATATGGCGGTAAGGTTCGCATGGATATTATGCGCTACCACCCAGAAGATGACAGCAAGACTGCACAAATGGTTTACCTAGAAGACCCGTTTGGTAATTTGTTTGAGCTCTACTCGCACACCTACGAAGAGACTTACGCGTCAGATTACGAGTAATATCTTGGGTTATAAGAATTGATTAAAAAGGACTGGCCACTAGCCAGTCCTTTTTGCGTTGTGAACATTTAAAAACTTGGACAAAAGCCAGTGAGGTCCATTTTTTAGTTTGGTTCAATCTTCTTTAATCCAGACTCGTTTATGAGTCAACATATAGGGCTGAAAATCATCGCAAAAAATGATCTACAGTTCATCATGGCACTGTTTTTCCGTCGGTATCTTAGGGGGATTGGTTTTATCTGGGACCCAATTGTAGTCATGTTTCTCAGTATGTTCATGCCATAACCCCCAAGCTCTAAGTGTGCTTTCGACATAATCCAAAGTATCAATACTTGGAGTATAATGACCAGACCGGACAGAAACCCAAACTATTTTTCCATACTTTATCTCGAGTGCCCCTGCTGACCAAACTTTACCTGGATAGTAATCATTCGATCCATACGATATTTGAGTATGGCGGACAAACATATGATGCGGCTCGTCTTCATTAGCAGGATTCCCTTCATAGGAGTAGCGTGTACTTCCATCACTAAAATACCCTTTGTCATCAGGCCTATCTGCACGACGAATAATAAACTCATTACCGTGACTATCATTACCACCAAATAAATACACATATATATATAGGCCGTCATCATCAGACGATAAATCCACTCTATCATAAAGGGTTTTCATGTATCCTGTTTGTGATTTTTTTATAGCATCTGTTGACATTGGTAGTTGATATTTCTTATCTACATCTCTAACAACGTTTGGATTTGGTCGAGTTAATGTCCAACCATTTCTATCTGGCTCTTCAGCAGAAACAATAAAAGATATAAATAAGTTATAAGAAAGAACTAATAATACAATCCATTTAAATGTCATTATATATACCTCAGTTATTCAGGTGCTTCACACCAAGAAGATGAAAAATTAGTATCATTTTTACTGTGTACTTTATAGGAAGGATAATCCTCTGAATGTCTGATAACTGATGTCGCTATAATGGCTGCATCAATTGCTACTGCTCCAGCACATAAACCACCAGAGCTGAGGGCTATAGATGCTGGATTACAACCTAGAAGAGCAACTGCTGATAATTCAAGAGCTTCAAAAAGGTGAGAGAAAAAAGAAGACCTCTGATGGATTGTTGAGCGGTTCGTCACTGGTATAGAGTCATGTGATAAAAACAATTGGAGTTTATTTTTATCACCAGGATGTATACTGACAATACCTATGTAAGGATCTTTCATTATAACGCCATAATAATCATCAGAATACTCAAGACTTTTACCACTCTCTCGCCATTTAATGTAACGTAATTTACTCCCATCATAATCTTCAAATACATTAGCTAATGCATCTTCATACTGGTCGCTACTTGTTGAATTTGTTTGGTTTTTTAGTACTCCAGAATCCCATGATTTAAAAACTCTAAAATTTTCGTCAAAAAGAGCTATTTCTAGTCGGAAAAAATCTGGATGCCAATTTTTTCCATATCGACTAGAAAATATAATAGGAGGTTTTATTTCCAATTCTTCCTTAGAATAGCCTAAAGAATAGAGATCTATAAATTGTTCCCTTGTAGCCCAATTACTAGAGGTTTTAAAAGAACTTCCTTCAATCCCACTTTTTACGATGAATTTCCCATTAGTCTTCCAAGATTTTAATTTGTCGGGACTATTTAGTATGTTAGGTGGCATTATAAATAATACTTGATCTTCTAATCGACCTCGAGTTCCAGAGTGTTGCCATTTTATAAATCTTAATCCGGCTCCATAATGAGTGATTTTTGAAGAAATTTGATCTTTAACGTTTGCATCACTATTGTGGTTCTTATGACCACTTCTCCACTGTTTAATGACATTAAGATCTTTATCGAGCAATGTTATGTTTAAACTATATTTTCCAGAATGTTCAAGGTTTGAAAATTGTTCAGAAAATACAATGGGTGGTTGTTGGTCCAAAACTCTTGGAGAAAAACCATTTTCAACTAGATCAATAACTTGCTCTTTACTATGCCAACTATCACTGTTTATATGAAAGCCACTATCCTTACCATCAATGATGGCATTCCAATGCTTTCCAGTGGTTTTCCATCTAGATAAATTGCCCTCCGAAGCATTTGAGTTTTTTATGAGATTAATTAAATATGGGTTTGTTAGATGAGAATAATGTTGCTCGTCATAATTATCATTTACTGCTACCTCTGAGATTTCGAGAAATCGACCGTACTTTGATATTTTAATAAAATAAATGGCCCCGTAAGGAAGGTCGTTAAAATCGTAATTATATTCGAAAACTGTGGATTTTGATTCAATGACTCTTGTATCTATTTCTTGATTGGAACTATCTAGCAAAGAAATGACAGCACTATTAACTCTATTGGGATTTTTTGTATGTATACTGACAGTAAGGTCAGAACTGTTATTATTAGGGATTTTAGCCATCCACCAAGGGGAAGTATCTTTTCTACCAGTAATAAATTTTGAATCATAATTATTATCTATAACGTTAGATGGTTTATAGTTACCATTGTAAGAACTACTTGTTGCATCATATAGCTTCATCGTTGCGTAAGACGAAGAAGCAAATGAAAGCAATAAAAATATCAAACCAAACTTATAAATAACGTTAAGAGTTATTTTCATGCTACTATTATTTATATTAATCATAAATGGTCCTAGGTTTTATATTGGAATGTATAAATTACCCACTAAAAATAATTAACCTGGTGTGAATGATATTAATATTAGATATTTTAATAATAACTTAACGGTAACGATATCGTTATGTTAGAAATAATAAGGCGATAAGTATGAGGTATCCCGGATAGATTTATAACACTAGTAATGAAAATAAACATGTATAAATATAAATTTTAGATGGTTTAGTTCAGAATATATTCTGTAACATGTAGAGGTTTACTTATTCTCTTGAACGAAAACGAAATATTTTTAGCGTACATGATATTGTTATGTTCCCTAATAGGAAATGTCATATTTTCTCACTAAGCAGATAAATTTCAATGGGACACGAATGTTAATAGGACATAAGTTGGCATCAATAGGAATATACTCATTTCTCAGCGGGATATAGGGATAGACGACGATACAGGAGAAACTTATGTTAGCGATGTTCTCAAGCGGTGGAAGCGTTTTTTCCTTAGAAAATCATGTGACTAATATTCAACAACTAGGATCTCATTTATATGCCTGAAGCTTTCAAAAATATTTTTAATCCTCAACTGGTAGAAAACCTCGCTTGTCAGCTAAAACAAGTTGATAACCAGTTCGATGACAGTGCGTTCGTTGCAGCGGTTAACAGCCAACTGGAAAGTCTGGAGCTAAAACAGCGTAGTGACCTCATATGTCATCAGCTAAGCAACTACTTACCTAAGGACTTCGAGCGCAGCAGTGAAATTCTGCACCGAGTGCTGGGTGAGCGAATTGATGCTCAGGCACCTGATGCCACCATTTCGAAACCAAGTACACAACGTGGTGTGAATGGCTGGGCGATCATGCCGCTGGCGGATTATGTCTCGCGTCATGGTATGCAGCATTTCGACTTGTCAATGAAGTTACTGAAAGAGATGACTAAACGCTCAAGTTCAGAGTTTGCCATTCGACCATTTTTGGATGAACAGCCGGATCAAACAATGCTGGTGGTTCATCAGTGGGCCTTGGATGAAGACGAGCATGTACGTCGTCTGGCTAGTGAAGGCTCAAGGCCGCGCTTGCCCTGGGGAATGCGCCTTAACAAGTTTGTTAAAGACCCTCAGGCGTTGTTACCGTTACTGGAAAAACTCAAAGATGATCCAAGCGAATACGTTCGTCGAT
This sequence comes from Vibrio genomosp. F10 str. ZF-129, assembly GCF_000287055.2. Taxonomy (GTDB): domain Bacteria; phylum Pseudomonadota; class Gammaproteobacteria; order Enterobacterales; family Vibrionaceae; genus Vibrio. Next base: position 223,078 of record NZ_AJYQ02000137.1, read on the forward strand.
CAGTGGCTAACAACCTGAATGATATCAGTAAAGATCACCCTGATTTAGTGGCGCAAGTTGTCGGAGGCTGGTTGATTGGTGCCAGCCAAGAGCGAAAAAAATTGATCAAGCATGCTTGCCGTAGTTTGATAAAATCAGGACACCCGGCCACGTTACAAGCGTTGGGGTATGGCGATGTAGAATTGGATGAGTGTTTACTCGATATTTCCGCGCCAAAGCTCATGTATGGTGGCTCAATCCAACTGAGTGCAACGATTAAATCGACAATGAAACACGTTAAACCGTTGATGATCGACTACATTGTTCACCATCAGAAAGCGAACGGCACTACGTCACCTAAGGTATTTAAATGGCGTGTTGTCGATATAGAACCTGGTAACAGACTGACAATAAAGAAAAAGCATACAATAAAACCAATTACTACCCGGGTCTATTACTCAGGAATACATAAGGTCGAATTGCAGGTGAACGGTAAGGTAGTGGCACAGAATGAATTTGAATTAGTAATGTCATGCTGAGGGTGAAAAATTCTTGCTCTTAATTAGTTAGAACCATCACAGTATGTAGGCACCGCACCTCGATATATTCTTCCAGTGTATTAAAGGAAAAGTGTATTAATGGAGGATGCAAAAACAATGAATCTTGAGCAACAACGACAAACCGTCCAGTTAGAGTTTGTGAACAGCAAACAAAACCTAAAACTTGGTGATCTTAATGCTATTCCACTGACTTTAGACCAGCTGAAAAAAACAACCTCTCAAAGCCCTTACGTTGTAGAAACATTCAAATCAGGGTTAACTGCGATTGTGTATCATATAAGAATTGAGGGTAAAGATTGGACGCTAAAGACTAAGCGGTCGGAAAGTTTAGTACAGAATATCGATGGGCAAACTTCTTTCCTAAATGAAGTTCAAAGAAGAATTGACCTTTCAGCCTTGAAGCAATCCAACCCTGAAGATTTCCAACACATAGTGGAAACTCAATACGCTTCATTTCAAGACGGCATCATTCTTTCGCCATGGATTGACGGCGCACCATTACAGCGCCTTGATAAATCCGTGTTTGACCAAATCTTTAACACGGTTATTCATTTAGAACTCCGTGGCCTTTTTGAGTGGGATTTCTGTCCTGGCAATATTTTGCAATCAGACAGCGCTAGAATTAAGTTGTTTGATTTCGGGTACATGTACCGATTTGACCCAAAAATTCATTTCAATAGTAACGGAGTAGACACGCCAATCTTTCATGGTGTAGAACGATTTGAAACTCGCTTCTTCTTTGACTATTTATTAAAAAACCCGCTTCAGCTGTCTGAAGCTGAGAAGTTTGATCTTTACAAGCTAGAGAAACACTGTGCTCTTTTGGCCTACCAAAACAAGCTTAAACAACTAAAATTGCTTGGTGCTAGTGCTCACGTTATTGAGCATCAAACGGCCATCAACAATAACTGGGAATTGGCGATCCAGAGTGCAGAAGCACTGCAAGATCTTTTTATTCAGGAAAGCTTTCGATCTAATCTTCTGGATCTTCTGGATGATATTCATGGAAAATCGTGCTCTTCCTACACAATCCAAAAATCTGATTTAGTACTCGATATGCTCACCAATAATTTTGAAAAACTTAAGAGTAACGATGGTTTCTTCTTTGGTGATGAACATCTTGATAAGCAACAGTTGTTGGTAAAGTACCAAGAGTTAAAGCAAAAAGCGTTAGATTATCAATTAATTGGAAGTACAGCGTAGTAACGACAAAATGAGCGTTGACCTAGATTGAATTTGCTTTCTCATTTTAACTGTTAGTTTCCATACAAAACCTCATGATGATTTTGCAAAATGGTTTTTATTCAGTCATATGAACTTAACAATTCAATAATTATGGTCTTTAATTCCTATTATTGATTGTTTTGGGTTTTAATTCTGGAATATATGTGCGTATTTGGTTTTATGTATTGATAATATATTAATAGGCGAGATAATAAGCTTGTTGTTAATTTATTGTTAACCATTTGGTCGTAAGCCAAATAAGGACAAGTCATGGAAATGGAAAATAAAATTCTCATCGATGCTTTTCAAACCCCGAATGAAGTCGCACCGACACTTTGTCCGTACTTTGATGATTTACCCGTTGATAAGTATGTCGACAGTGATCATCGCTTCCGCTCATATGCGCGGTTTAAAGCGAATAAAGAAGGAGTCGAGAGATTACCTCACTGCACCTTTAATCAGTCATCGGAATTTAACCGTCTTGTTGGTGATGTAGAGCGAGATTTCGCAGAGATGGATCACGACATGGTGAACACTGTGTATTTCCAACATTTACTCAAATCGTTTATGCAAAAAACAGGGACTGACAAAGACAGCTCTGTGGTTGAGGTTCATCAAATTCGAGTGACTTGCGATTCCGATGCCACCAGTTCTCCAGCTCCTGAAGGTATTCATCAAGATGGTTATCGTTTTGTCGGTATTTTTTGTGTTCAGCGCAAAAATATAACCGGGGGATTTACCAAGATTTATATGTCCCCTGTGGAACAGCACGCTCATTTAAATACTATTTTAGAAGAGAATCAGTTCGTTATTTTGAACGATTCTCGATTTTTCCACTATATTTCCGAAACTCTGTCGAGTGAAGCGGGCAAAAAAGGGGTTCGTGATGTCTTCGTATTTACCGCTTAATTCAAGCAACGTTATGAGTTTACGTGAGCAGTTCCCTGCGTTAGGGAATCTGAACAATGGTCTGTCTCCAGTGTATTTTGATGGCCCCGGTGGAACGCAGTTACCCACTTCCGTCATCGAAGGGTTTGGCGCTTATCTTCAGCATGGTAATTCAAACCTGGGCGGGCGATTCTCTGTGAGTGAAAATACGGTCAGCCTAGTGGATGTTTGCAGGCAGAAAGCCGCGGCTTTATTTGGCGCAAGTTCAAAAGATGAAATCGTATTTGGTGCAAACATGACGACAGTGGCGTTCCATTTCAGTCGTGCAATCAGCCAAGATTGGCAGGCAGGGGACGAGATCATTCTTAGCGATGCTGATCACGGGGCCAATCGTTCTTCATGGGCGATGGCGGCCGAAGACAAAGGTGTAACAGTTCATTATGTTCCCATTAAGGATGCCAGCTGTAATCTTGATTTAGAGGTTTTCCAGTCACTGCTTAATGAAAAAACACGCCTTGTTGCGATGACCGCAGCCAGCAATTTGTCTGGAACTTTCGTTGATATTAAGAAGGTGACTGATCTTGCCAAAGCAAATGGCAGTGTAGTGTTTATTGATGCTGTCCATCTTTTGCCTCATCAAATTCTCAATGTCCAGAAGTTAGGTGCTGATTTTGTTGCTGGCTCTGCTTACAAGTTTTTTGGCCCTCACTTAGGGGTACTTTTTGGTCGTCAAGCATTGTTGGAGAAATACCGACCTTACAAGGTTGAACCGGCTCCAACGTATGCTCCCAACTGTTGGGAGACTGGGACACTTAACTTTGAAGCACTCTCAGCGTTCTCTGGCGCAATTGATTACCTAGCTTCGTTAGGCGAAGGACCAAGCTTGCGTGCTCAACTAGAGTCGGCATATGGCAATATTCATCAGTATGAAACGTCACTGTCGAGCTATTTTTTAGAGCGCCTAAATGAATTTCCTACCATTGAACTTCTGGGTGAATCTGGTACAGATAATCGAACGGCGACCTTTGCCCTTCGTTTTGGTGAGGTTGACCCTGCAAAGGTGGCGACACACTTAGGTGAGCATGAAATATATACGTGGAGTGGTCACTTATACGCGGACCGGCTCACCGATGCACTGGGTGTGACGCAAAAAGGAGGCATTCTTCGTGTCGGCTTGATGCACTACAACACCAAAGAAGAGATCGACCGATTTTTTCAGGTATTGAGCGACATGTTTGTTTAGTACGCTTCTGTTAATTGTCCGTTCTTCTTATCATGATCAAAGAGCCACAACCTGAGGCTCTTTGATTATCTACCATCATTGTCTGCCATCATTATTTGCTATCATCCTCTATCGATTTTTTCATGACAATCGTAAAGTCGCGTTGGTCATACCCATCAATAAGTTCCACGTTGTCGCACAGGGTTTTACAATAGCGAACGATTCCTTGTTTGTTGTACCCCGTTAAAAAAGGTTGCTTGGGAAAGGTGCTTGAATCGAGCAAGTTAAAGATGATGGCTTCATTCGCCATGACATACATATGCGAAATCATACCTGTCAGATAGTCAGGCTCTCGGCTGTGGTAGTTCAATGAGCCGCTCGCTATGACAATATCGGCATTGTTGGCGGTGAATTTGCTGATATCGCCATGAACAAATTCACATACGTCCCGTTGCTTAGCCAATCGCTTTTTTGCTTGGGCTAGAAACTGTGGCTGCTGATCAACGCCAGTGTAACGGCTCAAGGTATGGTATTGAGTGAGGTAATCAAACAGTTCCCCATAACCACACCCCAGGTCAACAACGTATTTGTTATGAAATTCGCAGGCTTGTTGAATGATTTTAAATCGGTTGTGCTGCGATTCAATACTCGTCCAGCCCTGTATTTTTGAATTGTCTCCGGCCCAGTTTTTTATTCGATTTCGATGATAAAAGTAGATTCTGAGTCGATCAAGAAAGTGCATTATAGAAGGGAGACCTCTTCAACTTCGATAACCGAATGAGCATTGGCTCTCTCGATGATTTTCAGTAGAACCGTTTGGATCACTTCGCTTTCCCGAGCGTCTGTATCACTGTTGAAACGCTCTTCCTGTACTTCGCCAGTTTCCTCTTGTAAAAACTGGACAGCCACCTCAGTCGCGCAATCTTTACTGGTTCCGAAGTATGTTATGGTGATTTGTGGGTAGCCTTTAAAGCCTTTTTTTACCTGTTTCGCGATTCGTTTTTTCGCTTTATCTAGATTCATTTTTAATCCTTGCCAACATGGAAACCGAGAGAAGAGGTTACTTATTTACATTGTAAACTGCGGATGTGTTATTGCAGACTACCATCATAGCTCGCAAGAATCATTGTTCATTCGTCTGTTGTTAATAAAGCCGTTGCTGGTGGCGAAGAGTCAGATGAGAAATCAGTTTTTGCCATTTTTCGGCTAGATGAAACTGTTGCTCTTGAAGCAGTTGGTACTGCACGCTTTCAATCATGTTAAGCGGCATGCTTTGATAGAGGTATTCAAAGGTATTCTTATCAAGCTCAGAAACATCGTTTGCCCAGTTTAACTCGACAGATAACCCAGAAGCATAGATGCGTGCGGCCTGCGTTTCGGGTGAGGACACTTCGGTTTCCATCAATTGCTTGATGAGTATCTTGAGTCGCTTAAATGACATTTTCACAACGATTTCTCCTTAAGGCGGTATAAAGATGAATAGACTCACTTCGTTATGCCTGACTTTTTTGAAGATAGTATTGTTATAGCTCAAAAAAACATCGGGAGGATCGGTTTGGTGAGGAGAAGGGTTATTTTTTATCGATGGCAGTGTTTACTGACTTTATTGAGACGTCGACTAAACCGTTAATTGCAGCGGTATTGGCGGGAAGATTCGAGACTTCATGCTTTGTTTAAAGCTTTGTTTAAAGCTTTGTTTAACGTGCCGTTTAATGCTCTGCTTCGTGTTCTGCCTAGCGATCAGTTAGACGAGTGAAATACGGTTACTCATCGTCATTCAACCAGAGACAAGAAACCCAGTAATGTGTATTACTGGGTTTTGCTTGGATGTCTGTTCACGGTTTGAATGCCAGTTAAATAATATCTGCTGCTAGAGAAATACCGGCTACTAGAGAAATAGGTCAGCTAGAGAACTGAACAATACCTAAATCAATGGCATCTTGAAGGTCGAGGTCATCTTCAATGAGCGCATTCAACGCCGCTTCACTTAATAGCATCACTGATAATTTTGCTTGTGAGGTTGGAGAGGAATGAATATCGAGCTGGTTGCCTTGCGTCACTTTAGACCAAAGATGGCTGTCGACAAGGTAAATATACGACACCGATTCGAGCGCGCTTGAGTGTTGCTTAGCCATCAATTTTAACCACCAACTCACTCGCCTTAGCCCTTGCTTCCCATCTAAAGCGTCTACCTGTTTTACATGGTTTTCCTCTAAGGCGTTTTGTGTCGCAATCGCAATATCAAGTGATCCTGGAAAGCTTTCTGTAAATGGGTTATTAAACTGTCCATCATAGGAACAAGCTTGCACGGGCAAACTTGTTCCTAATGACATCACCATACTCAATAAAACCCATGAGCGTATTGGCTTCATATCACCTTCCTATGGCGTTGAGATATTGAACCAGAAATTGAACGTATCTAGCATACCAACGAAGTCTTTAAATACTTTTGTATCACCTTTTAATCGGATATCACCATTTGAAATGGCTTTTTCAAGCGTAGTAATACCAAGTTGAACATCATCAAGTGTTGCTTTGGTTAATACTAACGATACATCTGGGTCGTCATTGAGCATTCTTGTGTGGTTAAGCACCGAGTTTTCAATGTATAAGGTGTACTGTTCATCAAGGTCAGTAAAGTCGAGATTGATCGCGTATTCTTTTCCAGCGGCTTTCTCTGGTAGTAGCCTTACCGCTAGGTAATCGAACAGCATTTCCGGTGGCATATTTTTAATAATATCCGGCGAAGCGGTATTGGTTCCTCCAGCAGAAGGGGTGCCATTTCTCAGCTCATAGGCTCCTTGTAGGTACACTGAGCGCCAAGGGCCAGACTCCGATTGGTAACCAAGCTGTTCGTAGGTATCGGCAAGTAACGCTTTGCCTTTTTTACTTTGGGGGTTAGCAAATACCACATGCTTAAGTACTTCGGCTACCCATCGATAGTTACCTTTGTCGAAGTCTTGTTTGGCTTTCTCAATGACTGCTCGTTCACCACCCATATATTCGATGTATTTCACAGCAGCGTTGGTAGGTGGAAGGTTGTTTAAGTCGGAAGGGTTACCACTGTACCAACCCATGTAACGTTGATAGACCGCCCGGCTATTGTGACGAAGCGTTCCGTAGTATCCGCGGGTGCTCCAGTTGTTTTCTATTTCGTCAGGGAACTGAATAATTTCTGAAATTTCAGACCCAATGTAGCCTTGGTTCATTAAGCGTACGGTTTGGTCATGTGTGTATTTATACATATCACGCTGTAGCTTAAAGTAGTCAACGATCTCTTCTTGGCCCCACATTGGCCAGTGGTGGCTTTGAAATTTAACGTCGACGTCATCGCCCCACATTTCAATGGTTTCATTTAAATATGATGCCCATTTTAATGCATCACGAACTTGAGCCCCACGCAGCGTCAAAATATTGTGCATGGTATTCGTGCTGTTCTCCGCCATCCAGAGCGCTTTTTTCTCGGGGATCCATGTGTTTATTTCAGTAGGGGCTTCTGAGCCAGGTGTATACTGGAACACCATTTTGACGCCATCAATGACATGCTCTTCACCGGTTTTTTCGATAACCAGTGTAGGGCTGATCAGCGTCGCAAGGCCCGTGGATGTTGTTTGCCCTAAACCTCCGTTAACGCCACCTTGTGCGTTTCGTGGAAGCAGCGCTCCGTACATGTAAATTGCACGTCGACCCATTGCATTACCCGCAATAACGTTTTCAGAAACCGCATGCTCGGTAAAACCGTGTGAAGCTATGATTTGCACTTTACCTGCTTTGACATCTTCTTCATCAACAATACCACGCACACCACCAAAGTGATCAATATGACTGTGGCTGTAGATCACGGCCGTTACGGGGCGCTCTCCTAATTCTGCATTAATGAAATCGAGGGCCGCTTTTGCCGTTTCTTGAGAGATAAGAGGGTCAAACACAATCCAGCCAGTCTCACCTTCAACAAAGGTAATGTTCGATAAGTCGTAGCCGCGGATTTGGTAAATACCATCTGTTACCTTAAACAGGCCATTGATCACGTTTAATTGTGCATTACGCCACAGACTTGGGTTTACGCTGTCGGGTGCTTTAGCCTCGAGCGTAATGAACTTTTTGTATTCTTCTAAGTCCCAAACAACGTCACCATTTTCATTGGTGACCGTGACAACATCTTGCTTAGCAATAAAGCCTTTTTGTGCACGTTCAAAGTCTTTTGTGTCTTTAAATGGAAGAGTGTTATACAGGGCGTTATTCGTGTCTATTGTTGCTTGAGTTGCGGGCTTAGATTCCTCAGCGATACTCCCCGTCGAGATAACCATCGCCAATAGCGAGATGGTGAAACACTTCATAGTCAGTCCCTTCTTTATGAATGATAATGTGTAGGTAAAGAGTAGAAGCTAACGTTATAATTCGCCAAGAAAAATGCTTTTATTTCACTGAATCCACCTAGGTCATTTGAGAAGGCGATAACTGAAAGTGGCGTTTAAACTCCCTGAAGAACTGAGATTGACTGCTGTACCCTACAAGGTTTGCTGCTTCGCTTGCTCGCTTACCTTCAATGGTAATCAGTTCTTTTGCTTTATCGAGTCTCACTTTCTTGACATATTGCATGGGTGAGTCACAGGTCACTTCTTTGAAAGCACGATGAAATGCCGAGACACTCATGTTGGCTTCTTGTGCTAATTCATCAACATTAATCGGAGAAGAAAAGTTGCCGTGCAGTTTACTGAGTACTTTTGCAATGCGAGCATAGTGACTGTCTTGTTGAACCAGTCCCATTAGTGTATTTCCTTGCGGTCCGGTCAGCACACGGTAAACAATTTCTTTCACCAAGTCTTTGCCAAATATGGCCATTTCTGTTTTATCTTCAAGGCATTTTAGTAACCGAATACAGGCGTCTTCTAAGTCGGAAGTGACCTGGGCTTTTTGTAACCCTCGCGATGATTTTCCTGGGTTTGGAATTGAAGTGTTGAGCTTTTCGACCAGGGTATTGAGTAAGGGTAAATCCACATCGATACATAAGCTTAATAATGGCTCATTACTGCTGCTAAATGCTTCACATTCGAGGGGAAGAGGAACGCCAATAACAAGATAATCACCAACACCATAACTGACGGATTCGTCGGCTAAATGAATGCGCTTATGCCCCTGGCCCATGATGATGATGCCTGATTGATAAAGAAGAGGGCGACGAGGGGTTGATGTACTCGAATAATAAAAGCTGACACCTTTTAGGTCGGTCTTTATGACTTGTTCAGTGCATTCTAAAGAGTGTGTGTTCGCGTAGGCTTGCATCGCAGTTGTCAGTGTTTTCATTGTCTTCATCAATGGTGTGCATTGGTGTCGAATGTACATAAAAAAGCAGAAATAGGCAATAAAACACGACTAATATACCTTTTTAATATCTATATTGAGAGTAATATGCACTTGTAGCAATGATGAAGACCTATAATTATTAAGGAACAACAGATGAAATTCAATTACGTGAATCCAACTCATATACTTTTTGGACAAAACCAAATCGCGGCGGTCAGCGCGCAAATCGCGCCAGAAAGTAAGGTACTGGTTATCTATGGTGGCGGTTCGATTAAAGCCAATGGCGTTTATGATCAAGTGACCGAAGCGCTAAAAAATCATAACTGGATTGAATTTTCTGGTGTTGAGCCTAACCCAACAAGAGAGACGTTAGACAAAGCGGTGGCAATGGTACGCAGTGAAAATGTCGACTACATATTGGCAGTGGGCGGTGGGAGCGTGATTGACGGCTCTAAGTATGTAGCGGCTTCCGCAATGTATGATGGCGATGGGTGGGATATCCCTGCTGGTAAGCACCAAGTTACGCAGGCTGTGCCATTAGGTGCAATTTTAACATTGCCAGCAACGGGCTCTGAGTCAAACGGTGGTGCGGTGATTACTAATGGCGCAACCAAAGAAAAATTAGCGTTTATGTCGCCAACCGTTCAGCCACGATTTGCTGTCATGGATCCTGATGTGATGAAAACATTGCCTGACCGCCAGTTAGTCAATGGCGTTGTGGATGCGTGGGTTCACGTGTGTGAGCAATACATTACGACGGTTGATGGTGCCTATGTGCAAGACGGTTATGCGGAAGCACTATTGCGCAGTTTATTAAAACTAGGTCGTGATTTTGAACAGCGTGACAATGACGCATGGCGTGCAAACCTGATGTGGTCAGCAAATCAAGCTCTAAATGGTTTGATCGGTGTTGGCGTTCGTCAAGACTGGGCAACCCATATGATTGGGCACGAGTTGACAGCAGCATACGGTGTTGATCATGCTCGTTCACTGGCGATTGTGCAGCCTTCATTACTTCGTAATCAACTGGCGCATAAACGTGCGAAATTAGAGCAAATGGGCATTAACGTGTTTGGTTTAGAGCAAAGTGATGATTTGGCAGAACGCACGATTAATGAGATTGAAAGCTTCTACCAAAGTTTGGGGGTTGCAACTCAATTGACGGAGCATGGTTCAACGGCTGAGCAAGCAGTAGAAAACATTGTCGCTCAACTTGAATTGCACGGTTTGGTTGCGCTGGGTGAGCATCAAGCGATCACTCTCACTGAAAGCCGTCAAATTTTACAAGCTGCTATTGTTTAGAAATCAATTGTTTAGTGACCGATATTCAGCATTGATATCAATGTTAGATAGCTAAATCGAAAGAGAAAGTAGAACGCCACGAGTTAATCTGTATAGAATGACTCGTGGCGTTTTTTATGATTTTGCCTAAAACTGAAGGTATGCGGAAGGTCGTTACCATGGCCCTTTCTGTTTTTAATGGACTATTTTATGTGGAACAAGGGTTTATCGATGAAAAAAAGCGTATTGCTGCTAATGGCGGTTCTTTTGCAAGGGTGTTTAGGTATGCCAGATACAGTCAAACCCGTTTCTGATTTTGAACTCAATCGATATTTAGGAAAATGGTACGAAGTGGCTCGCTTAGACCATTCATTTGAACGCGGCCTTACCCAAGTTACTGCGGAGTATAGCCTTAAAGATGACGGCGGTGTGGCGGTGCTTAACCGAGGTTATTCAGTCGAAGAATCGGAATGGAGCGAGGCGGAAGGCAGAGCATACTTTGTTGAAAGTGAAAATGACGGGTACTTAAAGGTGTCATTCTTCGGGCCTTTTTATGGGTCTTATGTGGTGTTTGAATTGGATCACCAGAATTACCAATATGCCTTTGTTTCTGGGCCAAATACGGACTACTTGTGGCTTTTATCGAGAACGAGTTCCGTTCCTCAAGACGTAAAGGACAAGTTTGTTCGCATGGCAAAAGAGCGAGGCTTCAACATCGACGAACTCATTTATGTACAACATGATTAGGGCGTGTTGATGCTCTTTACACGTATGACTTAACTTCCCGCTGGTAGTGTTGATCGATCAGGTGAGCAAGTCGTTCAATCCCTTGTTTTTCGCTGGATGTTCCTTCTAAGTTTGCGTAGGTTAAGCGCAAGCAGTGACCAAACTTGTTATTGGTGCCGAAAGCGACACCCGGGTAAATCCCGATTTTCTCTTTTTTACACTCAAGATAAAGTAGATGGCTATCAATATGTTCTGGCAGGGTTAACCACATGATAAATGATCCTGAAGCCTTGGTTAGGTGGTATCGCCCTTGCAATGATGGGTACTGATTCAAGGCTTCCGTTAACCACTGATGTAGCTTTTTACCGTTGGACAAGTATACGCGCTTCATTTTATTAATATGAGAGCGATACTTACCGGTGGTGAGGAACTCCGCGACGGCAGATTGCATCAAATTAAGGCTGCCCATGTTGTCGCTGATAAGAAGCCGTTCAATGTGTTTCTGGTATCGCCCCGATAAAATCCACCCAATTCGTAAGCGAGAATCGAGTGTTTTGGAAAGAGAGTTGATGTAGATAACGCGATCTTGGGTATCTAAAGACTTCAAGCTTGGTATGCTTTCATCCGAACTTAACGCGCCAAACACATCATCTTCAATGATGGGAATACTCTTAGAGACGGCCAGCAAGCGTTGGCGCTTTTCTAAGGTCATTCGTGATCCAGTTGGATTGGAAAAATTGGGCGTAACAATAATAGCTTTAATATCCCACTGGCTTATGGCTTTGTCTAATGCTTCAGGGCTGATCCCTGTAGCAAGGCAGCTTGGAATTTCAACCACTTCTAATCCAAGAGATTCCATGAGTAACAAGTTACCAAAAAAGCAAGGAGACTCTACTGCTACGATGTCCCCTTTGCTGGTTAAGGCTCGAAGCGCCAGGCTAATTCCTTGCTGAGCACCGTGAGTGACGGCAATATCACCATAATGGGCAGTAATGCCAAGGTCATGACTTATTTTAAGAAGTTGTTTTATCAGCAGGTTGTTGCCTGGAGGAATTTGGTATTGGCTGGGTAATTGGCTTTGTATTCTACTGTGTCGACCTATTTCTGCGTACAGGCTTTTAATCGCTGGGAATTTGATATTGGGATGGGCTGATCCGGCGGGAAGCCGCTCTTTCTCGCTAGAGTAGGTAAGAATGGATTTACAGATGGATAAGAGATCAACCTTACTGGGTGGGTGGTTTGAGGCGTTTAATTGGCTATCTGGCTGAGAGATCGCTTTGACACGGTAGCCAGACTTAGCAACCGAATAAATAAGACCTACCGCTTCAAGTTCTTGATAAGCGCGAATCACCGTATTTTTGCTGACGTTTTTGTCGGTACTCAGTTGTCTAATCGAAGGCAGTTTGTCTTCTGGTTGATAGACTCCTGCGGTAATGGCCTGCCGCAAATACCGCTCAATTCGATCATACTTGTTCATTGTGTCCATTCTGTACCCATAAAAACCGTCCTGTTTGTGCCTTTTTTACATTGCTGTACCTAATTAAAGTAACAGCATTGTTAACACTTTGGCTAGTGGGTTTTTTATGTTGATACGGATGATCCCTTTTGTATTTGTAATGTTGTGGGCCTCGGGTTTTGTAGGTGCCCGTTTTGGGTTGCAATACGCCGAGCCTGCGACCTTGCTTTCTATCCGTATGGTTGCCAATGTGGTCTTGTTTTTGTTGTTGATTGCGGTACTCAAACGTTCGATTCCTAAAGGACGAGCCTTGATCCACTGCTTAGTCGTCGGTATTTTGATCCATGGTTTCTATCTTGGTGGCGTTTTTATGGCTATTTCCTTAGGTATGCCAGCGGCGCTAAGTTCTCTGCTTGTGGGGATTCAGCCCATTCTAACCGCCGTACTGCTGCTGACGTGGGGGAGTGAAAAGTTTACCTTGTCTCAATGGTTAGGGTTGGGACTGGGCTTCATCGGTATAAGCTTAGTTCTCGTTGGCAATATAGAATGGCAGTCAAAGCAGTATCAATGGCTAGCTATCTCGATTACCTTATGTTCACTGTTTGGTATGACGTTAGGTACCTTGTATCAAAAGAAATTCTGCCAGAAAGTAGATATGGTTGGCGCGGCTATGCTCCAGTATGTGGCTGCCGCTGGACTGTTTATTCCTTATGCGTTTATGTTTGAAACTAGGCAAGTAGAATGGACTTCGGAGTTTATTCTTACCTTACTATGGCTAGTGGTGGTGTTGTCGTGTTTCGCGGTGCTGCTGCTACTGTATATGGTGAAGAATGGCGCGGCTTCTAGTGTTGCCTCGGTGTTTTATTTGGTGCCACCTACCACAGCGCTACAAGCGTGGCTGATGTTTGGCGAATCCTTTGATTGGCTTGGTGGTATGGGTTTTGTTTTTGCCAGTGTTGCTGTGTATCTTGTGGTCAAAAAACCGACATTAGCATGGCGCCGATCAAAGAGAGCGGTTGTCTCGACTTAAGTATGAGCAGTCCTATGTATGAACGCTCAGACTTCAGATGGTCACGGGAACACAAGCCGCGTAAACCCGTGGAGTCTCTTTAAAACTCGAAGAACTCCACGTCAAATTAATCGGTTTGATTGTACGGGCTAAGCCGCCGTTAATTGGGTCGCTAACTCTCGGCCATTACCCCTAAAATTATCGATGGTTGCTGAGAATTCTGAAGAAATATGGAGTAGCCTCGCGTCGGGATGTTCAGCGATGTAGAGAACTTTTTGCTGATCATCAGCCAGTGCATCCCAGTCGTCATTAATCGCGTGAGCAAAGTGCAACAATACCGCCAATTTTGGAGACAATTCCGCTTCTCTTGGATCATTGTAGTGCTTTATCGCGTCAACCATGTGATCGGGGAACTTCCACGTTTTCGCGAGTTTTGCCCCAAGTGAGGGCGCAGAGATATCCAGCACTTGTTCTTGAGCATCGATAGGGTTTATTCCGGAATCGATGAGCGCTTGAATTTTTAGTGCTTCTTCTGGCACTAAGGTATGAATCATTAACTCACCAATGTTATGCAAAATACCCGCAGTAAAAACCTCGTTACCATCCATTCCTATTTCTTTAGCGAGTTTGCTTGAAATGACAGAGACCTCAAAGGTATTGGTCCAGTATTTATCCATGTCTAGGGTCTTAATGCTTGGAAACGCACTGGATAGAACCGAGGCCACGACTAAGGTTCGTACTGCGCCGGTACCGACTCTCAGCAATGCTTCATTAACCGATGAAACGGTTTTACTGCCGCCAAAGTGGGCGGAATTGGCCATGCGGAGTAACCTTGCACTGAGTATTTGATCGACCGATATTTTCCTCGACAGCTCGCCAAAATCAACATCGTCTTGGTTAACCATATCGAGAAGCTCTTGCAATACTGCCTGTATTCTAGGCAGCTCATTTAATCGTGAAATTAGTGCCGACTGATTCATGAAGATCTCCTTTCTTGTGAGTACAATGACTATAGTTCAGTAATCTAATTTTTGGCAAAGTTGTCTAGGCACACGAGAATGTTTAGCAAAGATTAATGAGGGTGAAAGAGATTATTCGCCCGCTTAGTTTCTTGTTATGATGTTGTTTTTATTGCTAGGAAGCTTTCATGTCTGTTCACTCTTCGCGTTCAACCACTCCGATTGTTTTGACTATTGCTGGTTCAGATAGTGGTGGTGGTGCTGGGATTCAAGCCGATATTAAGTCAATTTCAGCGACAGGGGGTTATGCCTGCTCTGTGATCACCGCTATTACGGCTCAGAATACCTGCGGCGTGTCGGCCATTTTTCCCATCCCTTTAGAGCACGTAGAGAAGCAGTTAGACGCTGTGTTTAGCGATCTTAAAATTGTGGCGGTGAAAATAGGAATGTTGGCTGATGCTGAAATCATTGCATTGGTGGCGAAAAAGCTTCGTCAATACAAGCCTCAATTTGTGGTGCTTGATCCTGTTATGGTTGCAACCAGCGGCGATCTGTTGCTTGAACCTGCTGCCATTGGCACCCTTAAAACGGAACTTCTTCCTTTAGCGGATATTGTCACGCCCAATCTTCCTGAAGGGGTGGCACTGACCGGATCATCGATACCGAAAGATCAGGCAGAAATGACAATATTGGTAAAACAGCTGATGTCACTGGGTGCCAAAAGTATGTTGTTAAAAGGTGGGCATCTTGATCAAGACGCACAAAGTAATGATTTACTGATCATCGATGATGAACTTCAAGTGTTCACAACCCAGCGAGTCGCGACCAATAATACTCATGGCACGGGTTGTACGCTCTCTTCGGCAATTGCTTCTTATTTGGCCCAAGGCTATTCATTAGCAGAAGCGGTGGGTCAGGCCAAACAATATATTTTCGAGGCCATTGCTCATGCGGATAAGTTAGATATTGGTGCTGGGCATGGGCCAGTGCATCACTTTTATGCCATTTAGTTTCGCTTAAAGGGGTTCTTTTGTTTCTTGATATTAACAAGCTATCGATAGTGGGTGATCGATAGCGGGTGATTTTTCATCAATCTGACATTCAGCTGATACTTTCTAAACACGTTATCCGTTAATATTGCGCTACTTTTGAGACTGCCGTTAAGAAAATACATTGAAGAGCCTATTTGATAGTAAAATCAGGGGTTTGATCCTTCTGGGGCTTATGCTGTTAGTGTTAGTCCCTATCTCACTGTTGACCGATAATATCGACTTAACATCATCGGTTTCACCGGGTTTTGGTGGTTCCATTGCGTTAGCCACGGATTCTGCTGGAAGTCGAGGGTTTCTCATTACTTTAACTGTTTTCTGCTTCGCAGTATTGATGCTGAAATTACCTAAGAAAACACTGATTGCACAGATGATGGTACTCACGGTTCTTCTTTTGGTTGGGTTTGTAAGTAAGACCAGCCTAAAGCTGATGACGGAAAGCCCTCGCCCTTATACTGAGCTACTTGCAAAAGAGTTACTGATTCCAAAGCCTTCTCATTTCTACAAGTTGGATTCTGAGAAGCAAATGCAATTGATCGATAGTGTTTCTGAGGAAGTTAGCCCTTGGCGTGTCTACCACTGGCAAGGTGAGACAGACTATTCATTCCCATCGGGGCATACGATTTTTGCTGCTATCTGTGTTGCTTTTTTTGGTGGGCTATTCTGGAAACACAAACGATACTCTTGGGCGATTGGAGTGTTAGCGTGGGCTTCAGCGGTCGCCTATAGTCGGTTATGGTTAGGAATGCATCGGCCTATTGATCTTGTTGGGTCCACACTATTTATTGCTGCGGTTTATGCGGTTATGCCGAGTTTCGATACAATAGCTAACCGGCTGTATTTGCGGTTGCCTAAAGCGATTCAACATATGTAAATAAAAACACCAGCCAAGCGCTGGTGTTTTTATTTAGGTAACGTATGGGGTGAACTAGACTAAACCGTAAAGCGCCCAACCAGATCATACAGCTCTTTCGCCCGCCCATTCAGCTGTTGGCTACCGGAACGGTTTTGATTCGCCAGCCCAGCCGATTGGCTACTTTGATCTGAAATAACCACAATGCGCTGTGATATTTCTTGTCCAACAATGCTTTGCTCTTCTGTTGCGGTCGCGATGAGTGAATTCATATCCATGATGGTCACAATAGACTCTTGAATTTTCACTAAGGCTTGCGCAGCTTCATTCGCTTCTTTGACAGTACTATCGCCACGCGCTTGGCTTGAATCCATTGCTTTAACCGCATCATCGGAAGCGGATTTCAATTGCTCTATCATAGAGTGAATCTCGCCGGTACTCTCTTGTGTTCGACTGGCGAGTTTACGGACTTCATCAGCCACGACAGCAAAGCCTCGGCCTTGTTCACCTGCACGAGCCGCCTCGATCGCTGCGTTAAGCGCTAATAAGTTCGTCTGCTCTGCGATATCTTGGATAACTTCGAGAGAAGAAGAGATGTTCTTAACATCACTTTCTAGTCGTGAGATAACATCACTGGCTTGCGACACTTCGAGCGCCAACTCTCTCACCGAATTTGCCGCGGAGTTAACAATTTGTTGAGCATCTTTGGCGTGGCTTTCCGCTTCGTTTGCGGATTCGGCGGCATGGCTAGCGTTGTTTGAAATCTCGCCGGCGGTCGTGGTCATCTCTGTCATTGCCGTGGCCACCTGTTCGGTCTCTTCACGCTGCCCTGAGGCAAGTTCATCAACTTGTGCTGCTCGGCTGGACATATCATCGGTTTCACTGACAACCTGCTGCCCTACATCACTCACATTACGAATGATATTTTGTAAGCTCTCAACAAAGCGATTGAAATTAGCACTGAGATCGGCGAATTCAGGTATTTTGAAGGTTTCCATGCGAGCGGTCAGATCCGCATTACCACTGGCAAAGGATTTGATGGATTTATCTAAAACATCAATAGGATGCAAAATACTGCGGGTGACGAATATGGCAAACGCAGCAACAAAGGCGGCGATCACAACACAGAAAAAGACGATCGCTTCAAGGGTTTCATTGAGTGCATTATGAGCGGACTCTTGCATTTCAACAATCACTGCATCAATATCATCGGTATAAAAACCAGTCCCGATGACTAAGTCCCACTCCGCAATGAACATTGAATAGCTAAGTTTTGGCAGTGCCACGGTTCCACCCGGTTTCGGGAAGTAGTAGGTGGTGAACTCTCCGGTTTTTGAGTTTTTAATCAGGTCTTGAATTAGGTAATTACCTTGCTGGTCCTGCAAGTTAAAAAAGTTATCACCAATGCCCTTGGTTCCTTTACCCACCACGATTCGCACCCCTTTTGAATCGTAGCCAAAGACATAACCCGATTCGCCATACTCGAGCGATTGCAGTGTTGGCAAGGCTTCTTCTAAGGTTGCGCCGCGTTGTAAAAATGGATCGATAGAGGATTTAGCCAGTTCTAGATAGCTATGTAATTCGGCTTGTTTCATTTTCATCATATTCGAGCGAGTCAGTTCGATTTGTTGCTGATTGAACCCCGTGGTTTTTAAATAGGTAAACCACATCATACCAATGGCGATAATCAGTAATGGCACAATGGATAAGATGTAGAGTCGATTGCGAATGGATAAATTCATAGTTACTTCCTTGGACGTACGCTGAGGTTTGCTCCCCAGTCGAAATAATTGTTAATTCTTGTCCTTTTAGATTAGATAAAGTTGACGCTGTTGGGCAAAAATCGTTCGGTTATTGGTCTCTGTATCACAGAGAAGTTGTTTTCTTGCTCTCATTACATAGAAAAGTGAGTAATTTCAGTCAGTCACGGATTTTGAATTTTGTCTATCCTGACCTAGATAGGAGTGCCAGTTTTGGGAGAGGTTGTGATATTCAAATTCGCAAAACTCTTGGCGCTCGGATAGGTAATCCGGTTCAACTTCATTAAGTAGATTCTGATGGGTTTTAGGGTCACTGCCGTAGACTAAGCATAAGGTGGAAAAATAGCGCTGAAGGTCAAAGCTATGTTCATCAATGTATTCACCAAAATCGTAGTAGTCGGGCCTATCGTCAGATTCAAATGCGAACATATCAGCTGCGCTAATAGCAACATCGGCACCGTTATCAATGTATTCAATCAACATAATCGTGGCAAAGTTATCAACCGCATCTTCTTCTTTGCCCAATATTGGAATTTTCTGGTCATGGATATAAGCGTGTCCGGCTTCATGAAGTAGAGTATGAAATAAGGTATCTATCGCGCCCTGTTGGGCAGGTTTGTTAAAACGTTTCTGGTAGTCATTCTTGGTAAAGTACTGCAGGGATTGTTGATAAAACGGATAAGGGATGGATACCTGATGAAGCTCTGGATCGTATAGTGGGCCATCTTCACTGCCGTATTGAATTACTAGGGGTTTATTGAAAGGGAAATGGGAGTGTGCAAGCTCAGAGACGAGCTCGTTAATTCCGCTTTCTTTGATGGCTTGCTGTGTGTGCTTGTCTTGATCTGTGGCGGGGGTTAGATAGTCGATGGTGATGGAATCTTTTGCGGCTAAAGGGGTGGACACCATTAGCAGTGCGGCTGCTAATACTGAGAGAATTCGGTCATGCATGGTCTATCATCCTTGTTATGAATGCGGTTTAGTCAGTTTAGTGGATTCTGCTTAATTAATTCAGCTTATTTATTCTGTTTATGGGGTAGGGGCTGTTTCAACCATTCTATGCCTGTATCCGTTTATGGTTGGAAATTTACCGTCAAGAAGAAAGAGAATAGTGATGGAAAAACCATAGAATAACGATCTATGGGTTGGTAGTAGAATGTGATATACTCCGCGCCCAAAGTTCATCCAAGAGTCATGAGTCATGAGTTCAAAAAAAGAAGTACAGCAATTAAATCACCGCCTAGATAAGTGTAAGTTTAAGTTAGATGCGGCGAAATCTCGTGGCGATCAGGCTATGATCTCAAAATTTACGGATGAAATTGAGAAAATTAACAAAAAGATCGCCCAACTCAAACACAAGCAAGATTACGATCTTAACAAAGAGCGTAAAGACCTATCCGATATGCCGTTCTCTCGTGAAATTACCAAAGCTGAACAGGCGGATATGGGCAAGTTGAAAAAATCCGTAAAAGGGTTAGTGATTGTTCACCCAATGACGAAGCTGGGTAAGGCATTACGTTGTGATGTGATGACAGGTTTTGCACCTAAGAAATTCTAGTCGCATGTGATGTTTATTGTTTACAAAGATCAATGCAGAAACGCCCCAACAAGGATAACTTGTTGGGGCGTTTTTTTGGTGTATCTACAAGAAGGGCGAATTTAAAACCCCATCAGTTGCAGTAAATGCTCGGCGGTTCTTATTGCTTCTTTACGATTAGCAATATTGAGCTTTTGATACAAATTTCGGATATGGGTTTTAATGGTGGTACCTGCAACATCCAGTTCTTGGGCTATTTGCTCATTACTAAACCCAGAATAAATTAACCCTAAGACTTGCCATTCTCGCTGGGTAAGAGGGCTCGTTCTCACCAGTTCGGGAATATTGGGATGATTCACTAACTTCTCGACAAATTCTTCATCAAAGTGAACCGATCGGCTGCGTTGAGTGGTTGAGATATCTTTGGTGAGTTGTTGTGCACGGTGGCGTTCAAGATCGCCCAGTTCAGATTTAGTACTGAGTTTTTCAAGCAGGTGGCCAATCTTTCCACCGTCGATGAGAAAGTTGCCTAAAATCCCAGTTTGATTCGTTAACTCTAGGGCTTGCTTCAACTTATCTTTGGCCTGATCTTCATTCCCTTGTTTTACCGAGAGAACACCTTCCACAATGAGGTTTCTATTTCTGTCAGTGAGGAGGTGCGCTTTTTGGGCTTGTTCTTGAATAAAATCAAGCGTTTTTTGCGCGTTGTCTGTTTCCCCTAAATTGATATAAGCCCGTGCGATATTACGCCATTGAAGTTGTGTAAAGTGATTGCACGCCTCTTCGGGCCTTACTGCGGTATCAAGCCACTGGCGAATAGCGTCTTTATCGCCGCGGGCTTGCCAAAATAAGATCAATGAAAGCGATGCGTTTGCTGTCCAATCAACGTGGTAGGTTGATTGTTTTAACAGATGGACGATTTGGTCGATAAATTTGGCGGCTTTATCCAGTTCTCCTCGTCCAATAGCGATACGTGCCAGCATGGAGTAGCTGTGCAGATGCTTGCTTGGATCATGTTTGCCTAACACATGTAACCCTTTATAAGCGCACTCTTCGGCTTCATCGAGTCGATTCCAGCACCAAAAAACTTGAGCGCGTAAACGCAGTAAAAATTCATGCATTGGTACTTGCTGAAGTTGCTGCTCTTCAACCAATTTAAACGCGTTGTCTTGTACTTCAAAAGCCGCCTGAACATAGCCTTGAGCGATCAAGATTTCACTTTGTTGCAGCATGGCCCATAGCGCTTGGTGGTAAACTTGATATTGACGGGCCAGCTTTTCTGTTTGTTGCATCATGGGTAAGGCTCGGCTCAAGTGGCCGGTAACGTGATTGACTTCCCCCACGACAGAGGTCGCGACAATTCGGCTGCGGTAGACCGTATGATCAAGTTGGCTCAGGGCCAGTTCCGCGAGTTCCAGTGCTTTTTGTGGCTCATTTCGGTTAATCGCGACTTGCGCTCGTAATGCGTTAAACTCCCCTTGCTCTTTGGTTGTAGGGGTTACGTTGTACAGCGGCATCTGCTCATCAGCTTGGGCGAGCAAATCACCTACATCATTATATCGGTGCTGACTTTGTGCTAACCAGGCTTCCAACATACACAGCTTTGGTTCGGTATAGAGTTGAGTGGGCTCTAGTGTTTTAATCGCTCGTTCAAGTGTTTGTAGCTCTCCTTGGTTGAACATTTTCCAACCATAGCTGGTTAAAATTGTTGCAACGAGCTCGCTGTCTTTGGCTTTTTGCGCATGCTGCAACGCTTGGTGTGGCGACTCTAACTTCAACCAAGCTTGTGCGGCGGTTTTATGCAAATGTTGCTCTTGTTGAGGAATGCGAGCCATACGTTCATGGGCGAGAAACTCGGCGAATAAATTGTGGAATCGGTACCAGTTTTTCTCGTCTTCAAGAGGGTAAATAAATAACCCGTAGCGATTCAAAGACTCGATCATGCTGAGAGCATCGTCTCGTTGGGTCAGCGCACAGACGAGCTGATCATTGAAATGATCCAGTACCGAACATTGTAATAAGAACTGCCTTGTTTCTTGGTCAAGCAAGTCGAACACTTCTTCTACCAAATAATCCCATAAATGCGCGTGATTAAACTGCGATACAGATTCTGCTGACTGGGCCAATGTTCGTTTTTGATGCTGAGCCTGGAGAGCAATTAATTGCAGTGCGGATGGCCAACCTTCAACGTAGGTTTGCAGGTTCTTTGCCGTGTCAGTATCAATGCCATCGGTGACACGCTGGTTAAAGAATCGTGTGGTTTCTTCTGTATCAAAAGCCAGTAACTCATTGCCAATCTCAATCATCAGATCACGCACACGCAGGTTAGCGGTTCCTAATGGCGGCGCTGCTCGGCTTGTTACCACAAGCGTAAGGTTCTCAGGCATATGCTTAAGGAAAAACCGCATTGCTTCATGGATTTCATCATCCGAGATCAGGTGGTAGTCATCGAGTACGACGTAGCATTCTTGGTGAAAATTTGAAAGTTCGGCAAAGACTTCGCTAAAGAGAGAGTGAAGAGAAGAAAACTGGCGTTTCTCTGCCAAGGTTTGCGCATTTGGGCAAGCGTTATTGGTGCTTTTGTTGAGAGCTTGTAAAAGATAGTTGATGAAGCGAAACGGATCGTTATCACTTTCATCAATGCTGTACCAACCAACATGAGATTTGTCGGATAGCCATTGAGAAGCCATGGTGGTTTTCCCGTAGCCAGCAGGCGAACGAAAAAGAACCAACTTATAGCAAGGGGCTTGCTGTAATAGGTCAAGGACTCTAGGGCGAACAATCGCATTATGAAGTCGACCAGGTCGAGTTAATTTCGATGGAATCCACATATTTCTAATCCGTTGTCATGATGGTTATGGAGCCGATAGGTTGGATACTACTGGAACTCATCAATGACCGTTATTGATCCCACCCCGTTTTTTTAAGGGGATCGCTTCAAATTTACCACTACGCCCTGTAAATGTGATGTGAATCACTAATTGTTCGATTTTGATGTGTCATGTAAATGTAACTTGTACGAAAAATCATGAAACTTGCATCATTCGAGGAGAAACTATGAGAACTATTTCTCATTTTGTATCAATAGTGAAACTCGGGTTGATACTTTTTTAATGAATACAGAGTAGGGTAAACAGCTAGGGTGTGTGAGGTGAATCACGGCTGATTTGTCATGTACAGCGATTATTGAGATTTAGATCACCGCTCATAGTGGGGTACGCCCTCTACGCCCTAACCTCTCCTCCTCTTCATCATAATACCTAGGAGGATGTTTAGAATACTGTGTAGATGCACGATATGTCACAGATGAATTAGAACTATTAAAAGCGAGATTTCTGAAATGAAACCAACTCAGCAAAAAACTTTCGATAAAGTGTCGTTCCAAGAGAGCGTTAAGAAACATTTATCTGCAACCTACGCAACAACAATTGAAAATGCAGATAGCCGCGCATGGTACCTGGCAATGGGCCGTGCTCTTGCAGAGCTAACGACTTTTGACCTGCTAGAAACTGAAAATGATGAAAAAATTAAGAACGCGAAGAGCGTTAACTACCTTTCATTAGAGTTTCTGATTGGCCGTTTAACAGGCAACAACCTGATCAGCATGGGTCTGTACGAGCAAATCACTCACGCGATGGAAGAGCTAGGTCAAAACCTAACTGACCTTCTAGAAGAAGAACGCGACCCATCACTCGGTAATGGTGGTCTTGGTCGTCTTGCTGCTTGTTTCATGGATTCTTGTGCCGCTCAAGAGTATCCAACAGTGGGCTACGGTCTTCACTATGAATACGGTCTATTCAAACAGTCTTTCCAAGACGGTCGTCAACAAGAAGCACCTGACGCATGGCGTGGTGTTGAAGGTTACCCATGGGAAGTGGCTCGTCCAGAACTAGCGCAACACATCGGTTTTTACGGCCACGTTGATGTTGAATACATCGACGGTAAAGAAGTTCGTACTTGGGTTCCAGGTATGGAAGTAAAAGCAATGCCTTGGGATCTGCCTATCGTAGGTTACGAGTCAAACACGGTTTACCCGCTGCGCCTTTGGGAATGTCAGGCAATTGCACCATTCTCACTCGCAAGCTTTAACAACGGTGACTACTTCGAAGCGCAACACTCGCTAATCGATGCAGGTAACATCACTAAGGTTCTTTACCCGAACGACAACCACGAGAAAGGTAAGACTCTGCGTCTAATGCAGCAGTACTTCCACTCAGCCGCCTCTGTTCGCGATATTCTACGTCGTCACGAAGCAGCTGGTTTCTCTCTAGAAGATCTGCCTAAGCAAGAAACGATTCAGCTTAACGATACACACCCAACGATTGCGATTCCTGAGCTAATGCGCATCTTGATTGACGAGAAAGGTCTATCTTGGGACCAAGCATGGGAAATCAGTGCACATACGTTCGCATACACGAACCACACACTACTTCCTGAAGCACTAGAGACTTGGTCTGAATCACTGATCAACCGTCTTCTTCCACGCCACATGGAAATCATTTTTGAAATCAACCACCGCTTCATGCAAGAAGTTCGCAAGATGTGGCCAGGTGACGGTGAGAAGCAAGCGAAGCTTTCTATCATCCAAGAAGGTTTCCACCGCATGGTTCGCATGGCAAACCTATGTGTGATTGGTTCTTACAAAGTCAACGGTGTAGCTGCGCTTCACTCACAACTGGTTAAGAAAGACTTGTTCCCTGAGTTCAACGAAATCTTCCCAGGCAAACTGACTAACGTAACGAACGGCATCACGCCACGTCGTTGGTTGAAGTTCTGTAACCCAGGTCTATCTACGCTAATCACAGGTAAGATCGGCACTGAGTGGCCTGCAAAACTTGAGCAGCTAGAAGGCATCGCTAAGTTTGCAACAGACGCGAAATTCCAAAAAGAATTCATGGCTGTTAAGAAAGAAAACAAACAGCGCCTAGCTGATTGGGTTCAAGAGAACATGGGTATCAAGCTAGATACGAACGCTATCTTTGACGTTCAAATCAAGCGTCTTCACGAATACAAGCGTCAGCACCTAGATTTGCTACACATTCTCTCACTGTACCACCGTATTCTTAACGAACCTGGTTTCGAGTGTGAGCCACGCGTATGTTTCTTCGCAGCGAAAGCAGCACCGGGTTACCACCTAGCGAAAGAGATCATCTTCGCGGTGAACAAGATTGCAGAGAAGATCAATAACGACCCTCGCATCGGCAACAAGCTTAAAGTGGTCTTCATCCCTGACTACCGTGTCAGCATGGCTGAAATCATAATCCCTGCAGCAGACGTTTCTCAGCAAATCTCATTAGCGGGTAAAGAAGCATCGGGTACGGGCAACATGAAGATGGCGCTAAACGGCGCGCTAACTATCGGTACGATGGATGGTGCAAACGTTGAGATTCGTGAAGAAGTGGGTGATGAAAATATCTACATCTTCGGCCTAGAAGTGGATGGTGTTCAAGCACTGAAAGCTCAGGGTTACAACCCATACGACTACTACAATGCAGACCCACTACTGAAAGCATCTCTAGACCTATTGACTGGCGATGAGTTCACTCCGGGTCAACCAGGCCTTCTACGTGCAACGTTTGATAGCTTGTTAGACGGCGGTGACCCATATTTATGTCTTGCTGATTTCGCCTCTTACGTGCAAGCACATGAAGACATGGGCAAACAGTACAAAGACCAAGCAGGTTGGGCTCAGAAGGCGATTCTTAACACTGCACTGGTTGGTAAGTTCACCTCAGACCGCTCAATCCGCGACTACGTGAACAACATCTGGAAATTGGAAGCGGTTAAGCGGTAATACGTCCAAATAATAGCCAAGGCGTACCTTATTTTAGGTCTCGATCGCCTTGGCTTCATTCGTATTAGGCAATGCGTTATCTATTACAATCAATAAAACCCGACGTTGTGAAGGTAATAATAACCTTCGGAGAGAGCGATGACAGATCAAACAGCATTACAACAAGTCGCCGAAATGGCTCGACTCGCTGATAGCTATATCAGTGCTTGGGGAGAAGAAGCAAAAGTAGAAGATGACACTCTTTTACATTTATTAGGCTCGCTAGGGTACGACACACGCAATGACGCAGCATTACTAAGTTCTGCAGAGAAAAAGCACAAGAAATCTGTACTTGAACCCGTCATGGTTATTCGTGATGGGGAAGCGATTGAAGTGGAACTTAACCTTGGCGCGAGCGCCAGAGAGAGTGAATTCAGTTGGCGTTTGGAAACAGAGCAAGGCCAGGTACTTGAAGGCTATCTTCAATCTCAGATTGTTAGAGATGAGCGAAAAGAGGGTGGCCCTTTAGTATTTACCTTACCCAACGATCTTGAGTGGGGCTACCACACTCTTATTGTTTCGAGAAAGCGTCGTAAAACACCGTATGTGATGTCGTTGATTCTCACTCCTCAGTCGTGTTTCAAACAGCCTAAAATGAATGACGGCAAGAAAATGTGGGGACCAAGTATTCAGCTTTACACATTGCGTACTTCTCACAATTGGGGCATTGGTGATTTTGGTGATCTAAAACAGCTTGTCGCTGATATCGCTTCTCGCGGCGGTGACTTTGTCGGTCTTAACCCAATTCATTCTCTTTTTCCAGCGAACCCAGAAGGGGCAAGCCCATACAGCCCATCCTCTCGTCGTTGGCTCAACATTTTATACATTGATGTGAGCTCAGTGCCTGAGTTTGCACTCAGCGCTAAAGCGCAACAGACGGTTGGAAGTGCTGAATTTCAGCAGCGTTTACAGCAGGCTCGAGATTCACACTGGGTGAACTATACAGAAGTGGCTGAGCTAAAAAATCGCGTATTGCCAATGCTTTATGCAGAATTTAAATCTCGGCACCTAGATAAAAACAGCGAACGTGCGCAAGCATTCTTGGCGTTTGTTGAACAAGGTGGTGATAGCCTAATCCATCAGGCGGCGTTTGATGCTCTGCATATTGAGCTGCATAAACAAGATTCTAGTGTTTGGGGATGGCCTGTTTTCCCTGAAGAGTTCCGCAAGTTTGATAGCCCTGCGGTGCAAAAATACATCAAAGATAACCAAGACAGTGTGCACCTTTATATGTACCTGCAGTGGATTGCTGACACGCAAATCAATGAAGCACAGACACTGGCAGAAGAAAAAGGGATGGCGGTTGGCCTATACCGAGACCTTGCTGTCGGTGTGGCAGATTCAGGCTCAGAAACTTGGGCAGATGACGGCAGCTTAGTGCTTGATGCAAGCATTGGCGCGCCACCAGACGTATTAGGCCCACTTGGTCAAAACTGGGGATTACCACCGCTGAACCCTCAAGTACTAAAAGAGACCGGATATCGAGCGTACATCAACTTGCTTCGTGCCAATATGAAACACTGTGGCTCACTGCGCATTGATCACGTATTAGGATTGCTGCGTTTATGGTGGATTCCGAAAGGTCAAGATGCGACGAAAGGCGCTTACATCTATTACCCTGTTCAAGACATGCTAGCGATACTGGCGCTTGAATCGCACCGTCAGCAATGCAGTGTGATAGGTGAAGACTTGGGTACGGTACCCGATGAGATTGTTGATATTTTGCGTGATGCGGGTGTGAACTCTTACAAGGTATTTTTCTTTGAGACATCAAAGGAAGACGGTGGTTTTATTTCACCGGCACATTACGCTGAACAATCTATGTCAGCGTTATGTACGCACGATATGCCGACACTCCGTGGCTTCTGGCACTGTGATGATCTAAAAATGGGCCATGACATTGGTTTGTACCCAGACGAGCAGCAACTCGAAAGCCTGTATCAAGATCGTTTGGTCTGTAAACAGGGTATTTTGGATTCAGTAGCATGGCATGGATATTTACCAGAAGGCGTGGGTCGTGATGCCTCTCAAGTGCCGATGGATTCGTACTTAAGCGAAGCGCTTCATTTACACGTTGCCGCTGGCTCATCTTCTTTGCTGAGTGTACAACTTGAAGATTGGTTAGAAATGGACCAGCCAGTGAATATACCAGGCACGGTCAATGAATACCCTAACTGGCGTCGTAAATTGTCAATGAATCTGGATGAAATATTTGCTCGCGAAAGTGTTAACCGTATTACTAAGCGTTTGACTGAAGTTCGTTCTAAAGCAGGGTAAAGCGATCAATAGAACCGATAAAGCGGCCATTGATACCAGTCGCATAGAAAAGTATAAACTTGGTCACTCTAAAAGAGGCTTAAGTTCGGTAAACTACATCCACTAATTATTAAGCCTGCTGACTAGTAGGCTTTTTTAGTTAACAAGTTGCTAATTTATATAAAAATTTATTATATAGAAACGATCATTCAGCAGCGGGTACTTATATAAGAAATCGATTGTCGAAAGTTAGGTTAGGAGAACTTACATTGAAACAAACAGGGCTTAATAAAATTACACAAGTGTACACCCAACTTTCACAAGCTGCGTTTGCCGATCCCTTCTCATTTATTGGGCCGTATTTGCCTGAAAAACAAGGTGCATTGCGCGTATGGATGCCAGATGCCGATGGTGTAGAGTTAGTGATTGAAGGCGAAGAGAGAATTCCGCTGACTCGCGAAGATTCTTCTGGTTTTGTGCTGAAACAGTCGCGTGACCTTCGTTTTACCCACTACAAACTGGCGGTTAATTGGTCTGGTACCGAGCAGTTAATTGACGACCCATATCAATACCACGCTTTATACGCTGGCTACGACGAATTGCATAACCCGAAAGAAATGTATCACCAAATGGGGGCTCAATTTGTCACCTTAGAACGAGATGGAAAATCCATTTCGGGTACGCGTTTTCTTGTTTACGCACCTCATGCTTCAGCCTGTAGCCTGGTTGGTAACTTCAACTCATGGGACGGACGTCGTCACCCTATGCAGCGCTTAGATTACGGGATATGGGGAATATTCATACCTGGTCTAGAAGAAGGTGCCCAGTACAAATTTGAAATGAAAGGCCCAGAAGGGGAAGGCTTACCGCATAAGGCCGATCCTTGGGGTTTTTATAGCGAGCAACATCCATCGTTTTCGTCGGTCACTTATAATCATGATCGCTACGACTGGCAAGATACAAAATGGCAGAGTCGACCTGTCACTGAAAAGCGCCGTGAAGCCCTCTCTTTTTACGAGCTTCATGCCGGCTCTTGGAAGCGAGATCAGCATGGTAACTTCTTAAACTATCGTGACCTTGCCGCTGAGCTTGTCCCGTATTTGGTTGATCTTGGTTACACCCACATAGAACTCATGCCTGTTTCTGAGCATCCATTTTATGGTTCTTGGGGCTACCAACCGATCGGTTTATTTGCGCCGACGAGCCGCTTTGGTACACCGGATGATTTCAAATATTTTGTTGATCAGTGCCACCAAGCCGGTTTGGGCGTGGTTCTCGATTGGGTGCCTGCGCACTTTCCATCCGATGACCATGGTTTAGCAAACTTCGATGGTACGCCACTGTTCCACGATCCTGATCCTCGTCGTGGCTGGCATCAAGATTGGAGCTCGTACATCTATGATTTAGGCCGTGAACACGTTCGTCGCTTCTTAGTCTCAAATGCGTTGTATTGGTTTGAACAGTTCCATATTGATGGTATCCGAGTCGATGCTGTGGCTTCGATGCTCTATCTCGATTACTCGCGCAGTCATGACCAATGGGTGCCGAATGTCGACGGTGGTAATGAAAACTACGATGCCATCGCCACGCTGAAGTGGATGAACGAAGAAGTGTATAAGCACTTTCCGAATGCGATGACGATTGCGGAAGAATCGACCGCTTTTCCTGGTGTATCAGCACCGACCTTCATGGGCGGTTTAGGTTTTGGCTTTAAGTGGAACATGGGTTGGATGCACGATAGCCTAGCGTACATCAAAGAAGATCCTATTCACCGTCAATATCACCACGATACCATCACCTTTCCATTAGTGTATGCACACAGTGAAAACTACGTATTGTCACTTTCTCATGATGAAGTGGTGTACGGCAAAGGGTCGATACACGATAAAATGCCAGGTGATGAGTGGCAAAAAACCGCAAACCTTCGCGCTTACATGGGCTACATGTATGGCCAGCCGGGTAAAAAGCTGAACTTCATGGGGGCTGAAATAGGTCAAACTGCCGAATGGAATCATGACGATCAATTGCAATGGTTCTTACTCGAGTTTGACCGTCATAAAGGGGTTCAAAACTTAACGCGTGATCTGAATAAGATGTACCGAAACGAACTCGCGCTGCATGAGTTAGACAGTGACCCTCGTGGATTTGAATGGCGTTTACAAGATGCGGCAGACGTGAGTATTTTGGCTCATGAGCGAATCAGCGAACAAGGTGAACGTGTTCTCGTTGTCACTAACTTTACACCAGTTCCACAAGACGAGTTCGTATTAGGTATGCCAGTACCTGGTGAGTATGAGTTGTTATTGAATACTGATAACGCACACTACAATGGCAGTGATTATCATGTGTTCGACACTGCGGCAACTCAAACGGTGGAAAGTGAAGGGTTATCACAATCACTTTCATTACGTATACCGCCGCTTGCGACCGTATTCTATAAGCTGAAATAACCGCATAAATCGGCTACAGCACTAAACAGGGTATGTTCTTACATACCCTGTTTCTTTATTGGCTAGACGGAATTATTCAGTATCCGCTTTGTGCTGAACTATGTCGATATTAATACCGGCAGGGTCTTCAACCATAAAATGAATTTGGCCCCATTCTTCTTCCTTCAATGGCATTGAGAACGTCATATTCAAGCTTTGTGCTTGTTCATAGGCGGCAACCGCGTTGGGTACTTCCAAGCTAATGACGTAGCCTTGTGGATCAAATAGACGGTGAAGGAACTCAGGTTGGCTTGGATGATCAGGAACCAAAAAGCCAAGTTGAACCCCTGTGTCCATTGACACTAAATGAAGGTAAAAATCTTGTTGATAGTAAACGGACTGAAAGCCAAAAAATGTCTCATAGAAGGTTTTTATCTTCTCTAAATCTACCGCTACCATGACTGGGAACATCGCGCTAAATTCAATCATACTTATCTCCTTTATTATGTTTGTGCGTTGTCAGGGAGAATAATGGAAGATTGAGGAGAGGGATTCTTGTACAAAACGGACATCTTCAAAAATTGATTCGGTGGGCTCCCAGTGAGTTGTTTAAACTCTCGTGAAAAGTGGGATTGATCAAAATACCAGTCTGCCCAAGCTCTATTATCTTTCATTGTACGCCATGCCCTCAGAGTGTTCTGGAAGCGGACGACTTTGCAAAATGCTTTAGGGCTAACACCAAGATATTGCTGCGTTAACCTCCTCAATTGACGGTCGGTTATACCCAGTATGTTGGGCGATAATTCACTCAAGGGTAATGCGTTATCACTGTGATGGCAGTAGCGAATGAATTTAAGGATTCTAGGATCGATGACTGGCCGCTCTATGGCACTGACGATGGCTTTTGCTAAACGAAGGCTTTTTTGTTCGAACGACTCGCTAAAAGAGAGATAGTGCTCAATTTGTTCTATCAATTGCGCAGGAAATAGATCTTTTATTTCAGTTTGGTCGCTGTCAGATGCCCATTCACTAATGGGTTCAGACAGTAACGCATGTTGGCCCAGTAAACGAAACCGAACACCGAAGTATCGTGCTGGGCCTGCCAAAGGGTAGATGATTGGAGAGGTGAAAGGGGAAACCAAAACGGCGTCATTCAATTGATCCAGATTAATGATCAAGTCAACGCAGTTATCAGGAACACTCCGATAATAAAAATCCCCAACTGGAACAGACAGTTGCCAGAAATAATGTACCCAGTGACTGACAGGCGCGGGCGGCGTCCAGATTTGATATAAATCGTGCCCGTGTACTTGGCCTTGAAACGGTGTGAATTCAGGATCTAACATTTGATCAAGTATAATTAGGTAAGAGGTCATTGACTAGCGTGATGTGATTTTAAAATTGCATAGAGTCTGTCAAGAGAACCAAAGGGGTCATATATGGTCCGCCTCGTATTGCAAGAAAAAGCTACTCTTGAAACAGAAAAGTTTGCTTCCATATATCCGGCCTTGGGGTGAAGCTCTTAACGCTTCTGGCCCTGATGGAATTCGCGCATACCGGTCTCATCAGGTCTTCGGCTTCGTATTGAGCCCTAGACCCCAGCAGACTTACTGATATGCAGGTTTTACCTTTTATGCCATCACTTGAGTTTTATCTACGCAATTAGGTTAAACGGTGTTGCTTGTTATTTTAGGTTAATGTTGCTCGTTGTGGTTTAAGCCGCTTTGGCTTGATAAATGGATTTATTACTTAATAAGGCCCAAGCCACTCGAACATTTTTGTTGGCAACCGCTACCGCGGTAATATTTTTACCACGGCGTATTTCTGTGCTGGCTATCCATTGATTACGCTGGTCGGTATGCTTGCCGGCTACCCGTACAACGGTACGCCCACCGTGAATGAGTAAGGTGCGAAGATAGGTATCACCTCTTTTACTAATCCCGAGTAATGTTGGCTTGCCGCCCGTCGAGTGCTGCCTGGGCACTAAGCCTAACCACGCTGCTAATTCTCGACCACTTTTGAAGGCAGCAATGTCTCCAATGGCCGCGAACATAGCGGTCGCACTGAGTAAACCAATGCCGGGAATAGTAAGAAGGCGCTGACACTCTTCACTTTGAGCACAAATTACCTCGAGCTTACTTTCTAGTGTCTTAATTCTTCTGTCTAGATGGAGCATTTCATCAAAGAGACCTGCCAGAAGTTCCCTAAAGATAGACGTTAGTTCATTAGTTGCATCTTCTAACTATAGGACCCCGTATAGTAGTTCCATGAGAATAAATAACTTCATACGTTTTTCGCGTGGATATAGCGACCAATTATCAATGACCGATACTCTATTCCCCATGATCAATGACGAGTGAGACCGATGTTTTTATGAACCATAATGCGATTTCTCGCGTAGTGGCGAGCGTTGGATGTTGATAATGCTTAAGGAAAGAAGCGCTATCATGATAAATGCGATTGGACAAAAAACGATGAAAAAATCACAACTGCCAAAAAAGGTATGTGTCGTTTGTCAAAGACCATTCAATTGGCGAAAAAAATGGGAGCGTGATTGGCCTATGGTTAAATATTGCTCCAAACGTTGTCAGTCTTTACGAGGTAAAACCAAACAATAGAGGGTTATAGGCCGATTTATGTAAAAGGGTAATACCTCATGGCACTCATTGGTTCGTTTCTTTGGTCTACTATGTAATTAGGATTCTAACTTCAATAATGGGCCCAAAGTATCGAGTCTTTCATGGTAAACAAGATTAAACCACGGTCTTTAATTCTACTGACTGCGGTCTACCTACTTATTTCTCATAGCCTGATCAGTTTTATCACTGGCATCTTTGTTCATAAGCAAATGCAGTTAGGAAGAGAAGATGTTCAGCATGAACTGGATTTGGTTCGATATAGCATTGAGGCGAATGTCTACCGTGATACGTATCTTGCTGACAGCTTTGCTTCTGTTATTGCACTTGATCCTCAGTTTGCGATGAACAACTGGAGTTTTGTCTCGGAACAATTCTTGTCGAAAGCAAACCTTGTGCGAAATATAGGGCTCGCACCTAATGACATCATTTCTCATGTGTACCCTTTGGAAGGTAACGAAAAAGCCATTGGATTAGATTTTCGCACTGTTCCCAACCAATACCGATCCGTACAACTTGCTAAACAGCAAAAAAAGTGTTTGTCGCAGGGCCACTAGAACTTGTGCAAGGAGGGATGGCACTGGTTGCTCGATATCCAATATTTACCGATATACCACAAAACAACGAATATTGGGGCGGTCTCAGTGTTGTGATTGACTACGACAAGCTCATTGCACAATCTGCACTGAGCACTTTAAAAGGCGCGACCATTGCTTTAACCGGCCACAATAATCAACTGATAGAGGGTGATGAAAAGGTTTTAGCCAATTATGACGCCAGTTACCCAATCTATATGCCTAATGGCAATTGGAATTTGTTTGCTAAATATACGGGATTTGAGCAAATAGACAGTATTCAGCGCTTTAACGTTCTGTTTCGTGCGCTAGGTTGGGCAACATTTAGCGTGATCTATATTTTAGTGTTGTTCCTGATTAGAAACTACATACGGGTTCAGAAGCTATCTCTTCATGACGAGTTAACAAAGTTGCTTAATAGGCGGTTCTTGTTCCATGAATTGAACAAAGTGATGTCTCGCAATGATAACACTGTACATTTCACAATTTTAAACATGGATTTAGACAAGTTTAAGGACATTAATGATTCACTAGGGCATGAAGCGGGTGATGCAGTCTTGAAATATATCGCATCATTGCTTACTCACAGCTTACGCTCGACAGATTTTGTTTCTCGAGTCAGTGGGGATGAATTCATTGTGATTTTACAACGATTGACCATCCCAAATGATGTTCAGAAAGTAATTGAAAAGATAAAAATAAACGTTAAGCAGAATGCATTTCAATGGTAAGGACAAGAGACCCCCTTATCCCTCAGTATCGGCTATTGCAGTTACAGTGGTAACCCCGACCCGACTGTGATTAATGACTTATTGTCAAAAGCAGATAAAAACATGTACAAAGAAAAGCGCAATGATAAATCGACGTAGTGTATTTAGAACACTGACCATAGCGCTTTTCTTCTGGGGGGGGCTTTATCTAAGACAGAGATTGCATCAATTTCCAAGCGATAAACAGCATGATAACGCCAAACAAGAGATCGATGATTCGCTGAACTTTTGGCCTATTTAAAATTGGGGCCATTTTAGCCGCTACCGTCGATAGACTGAAAAACCAGAAGAAAGAAGCCGCGACAATCCCAAGTGCAAAGGGCAGGCGGTCTGGTTGAGCGTAGCTTGCACCAATGGAGCCGAGCACAACAAAGGTGTCTAAATAGACGTGTGGGTTGAGCAAAGTGACGGCCAGTGTCGCCGAAATGACCATGGTTCGAGACATGACTTTCTGGTTGGCTTTGAAGGCGTCACTCTGAGATTTCCATGCTCGGTGCAGCGAACTCAGCCCATAGAACGACAAAAACAAAACGCCAGCGCAAGTAATGACAGTCAACGCCAGAGGCGAAGCGGTGAGTAATTTACTGCCCCCAAATATTCCCGCAAAGACCAACAATGCATCACACATTGCACAGATAGCCGCAACAATTAGATGATGCTGCTTTTTAATTCCCTGATTCAATACAAAGGCATTTTGCGCACCAATTGGGATAATCATTGCCGCGCCCATTCCAAATCCTTGTAGCCATACCCAAGTGCTCATGTTTTTATCCGTTATGTTTGATTTTTCGCTAGATTATGCGATAAACATAAATAAGTAACGCTAATTAAATTAATGCCTGATAAGGAGCTCTAATGTGAATGTGGATTACAAGGCCGTTGCCGCTTTAGACGCGGTCATTTCGCTCGGCAGCTTTGATTTGGCGGCGCAGAAACTATTTATTACTCAATCGGCCATTTCACAACGAATTAAACAGCTTGAACAAAACATGGCTCAGCCTCTGCTTATTCGTTCGGTGCCACCGAAACCGACAGAAGCCGGACAGCGATTGTTGGGGTTATATCAGCAAGTGAAGTTGCTTGAACAAGAGTGGTGGCCAGACAAACAGTTATCAGTCACTGAGCTGAGTTTAGCCAGTAATCATGACAGCCTAGCACTGTGGTTGTTGCCTGCGCTTAGGTCGGTGCTGAGTGCCCATGAGATCTCGCTCAATATCGTGATGGGGGATGAAAAACATACGCTAGAAAAGTTACGCAGCGGTGAGGTGTTAGCCGCGATCAGTGCTGAGAAAATGCCATTAAAAGGGTGCAGCAGTGACTATCTTGGGCAGATCAATTACCGTTGTGTCGCCAGCCCAGATTTTTACGAGCGATACTTCTTTAATGGCGTAACCAGTGAAGCTCTAAAAGCGGCACCTGCTGTTATCTTTGATCAATATGATGAGATGCATCATCGTTTTCTAGAAGCGCACTTTGGTCTTAAAGAAGGGCAATGGCGCTACCATACACTGCGATCCCCAGAAGCGTTTATTACGATGGCGGAATTGGACATTGGCTATGGAATGATTCCTGATTTAATGATCGAAGATAAACTAAAGAGTGGCCATTTAGTGGATCTGCTGCCTAATCACGGCTTTGCCCGCGATCTTTATTGGCATCGTTGGGCATTAGAACAAGGAATCCTCGCCGAGGTGACTGACGCAGTACTAAACAAGGCTAGCTTTCTGCCTCAATACCAAAAACCGAATGGGGTGTATTGATCGTTGCCCCTCGCTTGCTGAAATGAAGGTTGGTTTAGTAGGCGCTCTAAACGATGACTGATATGATTGTGCTTGTTAGTTTTTTTCACGCTATTTTTGAAACAATGAGAGCAAAAGCAGTGAACGTGAATGACGCAAGGAGAACCTGTGCAGTACGTAACGATTAAAGAAGCGATTGTTGAGCAGATTGCATCCGGTATGCTCTCTCCAAGACAGAAGCTCCCATCAGAGCGTAAGTTGGCGGAGTCGTTTGATACGACTCGTGTTACGTTGCGCGAAGCGTTGTCATTGCTAGAGTCAGAAGGCACGATCTATCGAGAAGATCGACGAGGCTGGTTCATATCGCCGACGCCATTGCACTATGATCCGGCCCAAACGCTCAACTTTACCAATAGGGCATTGGCCCAGAATCGAGTTCCTAAAACAGAAGTCGTCGCGGCCAAAAGTATGCTGGCGAATAAACAGGCTTCGAGCTTACTCAATCTCGGCCCTTTCGCGAATGTTATTCGTGTTGATAGAGTGCGTTTTTTGGATCAGCGCCCAGTGGTGTATGTGACCCATTATATGTCCCCTGAGCGGTTTCCCAATATACTCGATCATGATTGTTCACTGTCGCTAACGGACATTTACCGAGAGCATTATGGTGTGACTTACCACAAAACGCAGTATCGAATATCTAGCCGTTCCTTGATTGGAGAAGTTGCGCAATCATTGCGTGCCACCTCAGGAACACCAGCCATGGTGATTGAGAGAGTGAACTATCACGTAAATGGTGATCTGATTGATTGCAGTATTGAGTATTGGCGTCACGATGCCATCTGCATTTCGTCTGTTTCAGAGCTAACTCAGTTTTAGAGCGAGTAAAGCGAGATTGGCTTCGTGCCGATCGATCATTCACAGCAAAACCCAATAAAAACCACAATATTTTTATTCGGTTTTTTATTAGCGGCTAGACCATGAGACGGTATTGTCACCTACACTGTGAATTCTATTTAAAAAGGAGAAACTCTCATGATCACAGCGCTTTATGCGTCAGTTCTCGCCAGTTTAATGATTTGGCTATCCGTACAGGTTATTAAGCAGCGGCGGAGTAATAAAATTGCCTATGCTGATGGCGATGTAGAGGCACTTAAAATCGCTCGGAGTGCACACGGTAATGCGAGTGAATACATTCCGATCACATTGATCTTGATGGCATTGTTAGAGCATAACGGTATAGGGTTATTGTGGATTCATGGGTTAGGAAGCGTTTTTGTAATTGGTAGAGTGATGCACGCTCGCGCTATTTTGAGTAACACGCTACCGGGCAGAAAAACAGGGATGCTCATGACTTTTGCCACAATGGCGTTGTTGATTGTATTGAATCTTCTCTACTTGCCAGTCGATCAGCTATGGTGATTTCCATTGGCCGTCAATATGATTCACGCTAGCAATTCAATGTTCTAATGAATAATCCTTTTCGCCATGAAACTGTTTCATGGCGTCAAAGTAAACTGTAAGTACTCTCTATATTTATCAAATTGCCAATTTGGCACCCCACCCAATGTGATTAAAATCACGCAACTGACCTCTAAAATCCTCAATACTCAATCTGTAAGCGGTTTCAAGCGCCGCGCCCAGATTGAAAATTAGAGGTTCCATTGGCAACGATAAAGCATGTATCTGAATACGCAGGTGTTTCACAAGCCACTGTATCTAGGGTCATTAACGGCACTAGCAGAGTCAGTCATGACAAGAAGCTAAAAGTAGAAAAAGCCATACAGCATTTGGGGTATCGCCCCAACTCAATTGCGCAAGCATTAGCATCAAGTCGTACCGGCAGCATTGGCATTATTGTTCCTGAGTTAGGTGGGCCTTTTTTCTCTGAAATTTTACACAATTTGGAGGGTAACTTTCGTCGCTTTGGCTACCACGTTGTGGTCACAGCAGGATCAAATACCGAACAAGGACAGCAAGAGTCAGTTGAATTTTTATTAGGTCGTCGTGTCGATGCTATCGTCCTGCACGCTCAGCAGCTTACCGATGACTATATAATTTCTCTAGAAGAACAGGGTGTACCAA
This sequence comes from Vibrio genomosp. F10 str. ZF-129, assembly GCF_000287055.2. Taxonomy (GTDB): domain Bacteria; phylum Pseudomonadota; class Gammaproteobacteria; order Enterobacterales; family Vibrionaceae; genus Vibrio. The sequence goes on from NZ_AJYQ02000137.1 coordinate 261,205, forward strand.
TTGTATTGATAAACCGATTTATTCCTGAGATTTCAACTAGCTGTATAGATGTTGATAACGAGCTTGGGGGCAAACTTGCGACTCAACATCTACTAAAAATGGGGCACCGCCAAATCGCTTGTATTACAGGGCCGCTCGATAAGTCAGATGCTCGGGGGCGTCTGCAAGGGTATCGAATCGCTCTGGAAGAAGCGGGTTTGCAATATAACGAAGCGTTGGTTTCTGAGGCGGGCTTTACGGAAGAAACAGGTGTCAGTGCAATGAAGAAATTACTTAAACGTGAATGTGAATTTACGGCGGTATTTGCTTCGAATGACCACATGGCATTTGGGGCGTACGAAGTGTTAAAAGGAGCAGGAAGGTCAGTGCCAAAGCAGGTATCACTGGTTGGCTTTGACAACATTCTTTTTGCTCGTTATCTCACTCCGGGGCTGACCACGATTAACTTCCCCATTGAACAGATGAGCGTAGAAGCCGTACAGCTCGCTATTCAAAAACTCAATAAAAATAAAAGAGACGTGAACTTCAAATTATCACCGAGGCTGGTGATGCGAAATTCGGTCAAGGACCTACTCAATACCCTATAAAAATATTAAGGATAACACATGAAATTTAAGACCTTAGCGCTTGCTAGTGCGGTTGCTCTTGGACTTGCTGCTACCGCTCACGCCGCAGACAATCAAATTCGTTTCGATGGCTTTCCCGATTTTGATAGCAGCTTGAAAGTACTGCTGCCTGATTTTGAAAAGAAAACAGGTATCAAAGTGGATTACCTAATGAATAACCACGGGGATCACCACACTAAGCTGACGACTAACCTAGCAACAGGTTCTGGTGCGGGTGATGTCATCGTTGTTGACGTTGAAAAAATCGGCCCATTTGTGGCGTCTGGTGGTCTTGTTAACCTGTCTGAAAAATACGGTGCCGATAAGTTTGAAGAAAGTTTTGCACCGTATGCCTGGGCGCAAGGTAAAGGCGCTGACGGCGGCATGTACGGTATTCCAGTGGATCTAGGCCCTGGCGTTATGTATTACCGTACTGATGTGTTTGAAAAAGCGGGTATTGATGTAGAAGAGGCAATTAAAGATTGGGACTCTTACATAGCAGCAGGTGTTAAGCTCAAAGAGCAAAACGTACAGCTTATCGCTTCAGCGGCGGATGTGGCTCAAGCCATTATCTTTACCACTGTACCGGAAGGTGAAGGCCTTTACTTCGATAAAGACGGCAATCCGGTGGTCACTTCTGAGCGTTTCGTTCATGCCTTTGAAGTCGCCAAACAGATTCGTGATAAAGGCCTAGATGCGCGCATTCTGGCGTGGTCAAACGAATGGTACGAAGGTTTCCGTAACGGTACGTTCGCAACACAACTTTCTGGTGCATGGTTGTTGGGTCACCTAAACAACTGGATTGCACCAGATACTGCAGGGAAATGGGGCGTAGAGAACCTTCCTGATGGTATTTACGGAAGCTGGGGTGGTTCATTCCTTTCAATTCCAACCCAAGCGTCAAACCAAGATGATGCGTGGAAACTGATTGAATACATGACGACGGATCGTGACGTTCAACTTAAGAGTTTTGAAACGATTGCGGCCTTCCCATCGAACACCACAACTTACGATGCCCCAATGTTTAAAGAAGGCGTTGAGTTCCTCGGTGGTCAACAAGCCCGACTACTCTTTGCTGAAGTTGCTCAGAATATCAAGCCTGTACAACCAGCAAAAGGCGACCATGTTGCTCGTTCAATCATCTTAGAAAATGCGTTGATGGAAGTGCTGGATGAAGGAAAAGACATTAATGTCGCTCTTAGTGAAGCTGAGCGTTTGATTAAACGTCGTACACGTAATCTTTAACCCATCATTTTAGTAAGTAGCCAAGAAGGTGTGACAACGCACCTTCTTGGTAAGAGGTCGTTACTATGAGTCAAGCAGCGAGCAACGTCATGGAAGCATCAGAAAGTAAAAGCTTTTTTTCTCGTTTGAATTTGAAAGCGCTTACACCATATGGATTCCTACTGCCGTTCCTGATCATTTTTTCTGTTTTTGGGATTTTCCCGTTACTGTTTTCAATCTTTCTTTCGTTCCAAGTGTGGAACCCTGTTGAGGGGATGGATGCCATGCGATTTGTGGGGTTTGAAAACTACCATATTGCATTGACTGACCCGTGGCTGTGGCGTTCATTGAAGAATACACTTTGGTTAGCCGTCACGTCTGGCGTCGCGCAGCATTTAGTGGCCATTCCTGTCGCGTATATTCTGGTTTCAATGGGCGACCGAATGCGTCACTGGTTAACCTCGGCGTATTTTTTACCGTTCATCACATCGACGGTGGCGGCATCGTTAATCTTCTTCAACATGTACTCACCGAACTCTGGAATCATTAACCAAACCTTGATCGCACTGGCTGACAGTTCGCTATTGGGCTGGGCTTTTGCATGGGTTAACGATTACCAACCGATTCGTTGGTTGGATGATGCAACCATGATCAAGCCCTCTATCGCGATCATGATTTTTTGGAAATACACCGGGTTTAACATCGTTTTATACACCACGGGTTTGATGACGATTCCCAAAGAAATTTTAGAAGCGGCTCGTATGGATGGTGCTAATGCTTTCCGTCGTTTCTGGAACATCTCATTACCTATGATTCGTCCATTTGTCTTCTTTGCCATCACGATGACCATCATCGGCAACTTACAAATGTTTGAAGAACCGTTCGTCTTAACTCGTGGCAGCGGTGGTGTCGGCCAATCAGGTCTCACTATCTCAATGTATCTTTATAAAGTGGGTTGGGAATGGCTTGAGATGGGGACAGCCTCTGCTATTTCATGGTTACTCTTTGCCTTAATCGCAACCTGTACCGCAATTCAATTCTTATTCTTTGGTAAAAAAGGGTTAGGGGAATAATAAGATGACGACTTCAACTCAGTTAAAATCATCGCCTCTATCAGGGCTGATGCCAAGTGACCGTACGCTTCACATCATGACCAAAGTCGCCATGGTGATGCTCGCAATACTGCTGATCATTTCAGCCATTGTTACGGTCTTCCCATTTGTATGGTCAGCGCTATTATCAACCCGTGACCGCTCTGAGATTTTCGGTTCAGGCATCAGTTTTGCTATCGGCGATAGCTTAATGGTCAACTACGCAAAACTGCTAGAGATCATGCCGTTTTGGAAAGCGATGTTTAACTCAATTTACGTGGCTTTCTTAGGTACAACGATTTCATTGCTGTTCTGTAGCATGGGGGGATACGCGTTTGCGGTATTCAAGTTTAAAGGTAAGAACTTTCTGTTCGGTATGCTCGTGGGTTCAATGGCGATTCCGCCCGTATTGAGCCTGATTCCATACTTCATGATCGTCAAATTCCTAGGGCTACTTGATAACCATATTGCGGTCTGGCTACCGTTCACGACAACGCCATTTGGTATCTTTTTAATGCGTCAGCACGTGATTGCATCGATTCCAAAAGAGCTATTAGAAGCGGCTAAACTGGATGGTGCTGGTGAGTTTAGAACGTACTGGAGTGTGGTTCTTCCGTTGATGAAACCCGCGTTGGCCACGCTGGCTATTGTGCAGTTCGTTTTCTTTTGGAACATGTTTATGCAGCCGTTGGTTGTCCTTAATAACCCAGACAATTATGTCATCACACAAGCACTGCGAAGTGTACAAGGTATTCCGAATACACCTTGGGGCGCAGTGATGTTGGGGACGACTATCTCTATCTTGCCATTGGTTATTACCTATCTGTTTGCTTCTAAGCAGATGATTTCAGGGCTTACATCTGGCGCGGTTAAGGGTTAATTAAGATGACTATAATGAATAAATACCAGCTTCCAAGTGATTCAAAGCTGCTGCAATCTGATTTTGTTTTTGGTGTTGCGACATCGTCTTACCAAATTGAGGGAGGGGTAGCAGAAGGCGGACGCGTCCCATCGATCTGGGATACGTTTTGTAATACGCCGGGCAAAGTTGATAACGGTGACAATGGCGACATTGCTTGTGACCACTATCATCTATGGAAACAAGACATTGAAATGATTCAAGGTTTAGGGGTCGATGCGTATCGTTTGTCCATCGCCTGGCCACGAATCATGACGCAAGACGGTGTGGTAAACCTTGAAGGGCTTGCCTTCTATGAGCAAATTATCGATGAATGCCATGCACGCGGTATGCAGGTTTATGTGACCCTTTATCACTGGGATTTACCGCAATATCTCGAAGATAAAGGCGGTTGGTTAAATCGCGAAACAGCGTACAAGTTTGCAGAATATGCCCAAGCTGTGAGTGCTCACTTTGGCAACAAGATTGACGTCTACACGACACTTAATGAACCGTTTGTTTCTGCTTTCTTAGGTTATCGCTGGGGCATTCACGCTCCCGGTATTAAGGGCGAACGTGAAGGCTTCTTAGCTTCACATCACTTGATGCTTGCACACGGTCTAGCAATGCCGATTTTGCGCAGCAATGCCCCTCTCTCCAAACATGGTGTAGTGTTTAATGCAACGCCGGCTTATCCCGACCGCGCCAAAGACCAGGGGGCGGCAGACTACAACGAAGCTGAAAATTACCACTGGTTTATGGACCCGGTATTGAAGGGTGAATACCCAGCGGCCGTGGTTGAACGCCAAGCGGTCAATATGCCCATGATCCTCAAAGGGGACTTGGAGATCATTAGCGCGCCAGTGGATTACGTCGGTATTAACTATTACTCACGTGATGTGATGCGTTTTAACGAGAACGGTGATAGTGAAAAAGTGACACAAGACGCTGAGCACACGTTCATTGGATGGGAAATCTATCCGCAAGGTTTGACCGATTTATTAGTGCGTATCAACCAACGTTACGACGACCTTCCACCACTGTACATCACAGAAAATGGGGCAGCGGGCGATGATCAGACCGTGATCAATGGCGAAGTGAACGATGAACAACGCGTTCGCTATTTTCAAAGTCACTTGAACGCCGTTGACCAAGCGATTCGAGCGGGTGTCAGAGTTGATGGTTATTTCGCCTGGAGTTTGATGGACAATTTTGAATGGTCCTTTGGTTATTGCCAACGTTTCGGCATGGTTCATGTCGACTATAAAACCCAACAAAGAACATTGAAACAGAGCGCAATTGCGTATCGCAATACGCTGCTAGCGCGCGCTGAGGAGAACAAGTAATGGCTAAAGTAGAATTTAAGAACATCAAAAAATCTTTTGGAAATGTAGAAGTGGTGAAAGAGTTTGATTTCACGGTTAACGATGGTGAATTTGTGGTTTTCCTTGGCCCATCAGGCTGCGGTAAATCAACCACGCTTCGTATGCTCGCAGGGCTAGAAGATATTACCTCGGGTGATATTTACGTTGGCGACAAGCACATGAACAAGGTGGATGCGAAAGATCGTGACCTTGCGATGGTATTCCAAAGCTACGCGCTTTACCCGCACATGACGGTGTACGAAAACATCGCGTTTGCACTTAAACTGAAAGGCATGCCAAAAGCGGAAATCGATGCTGAAGTACGTAAAGCGGCAAAAATGCTTGAGCTTGACCCACTTTTAGATCGTAAACCCAAAGAGCTTTCAGGTGGCCAGCGTCAGCGTGTTGCCATGGGCCGTGCGATGGTGCGTACCCCGAAAGTTTTCTTGTTTGACGAACCGCTTTCAAACCTTGATGCAAAACTGCGGGGTGTCATGCGTGAAGAGATCAAACACCTTCATCGAGAGCTAAAAACGACCACCATTTACGTCACTCACGATCAAATTGAAGCGATGACCCTTGCTGATCGTATTGTGATTCTTAAAGACGGTTACGTGGCTCAAGTTGGAACACCAACAGAAGTCTTCCAGCGCCCTGCGAACAAATTTGTGGCTCAGTTCATCGGTAACCCTTCAATGAATATGTTGGAAGCCAAGTTAATTGACAAAGAGGGGGAGTACTTTGTTGAACTGGGTGATGTGCATATTCCACTTCCTGAGCGTTTTAAAGCCCATGCCTCTAAAAATCTCGCGCTTCATTTTGGTGTTCGTCCAACGGATATCCATTTGCGCAAAGAACAAGTGGATCATGATCGCGTGTTGCCTTTCCCGGTGAAAATAAAAGATAAAGAGCTACTTGGCGCAAGTATCTTGTTGAAAACGGAAATTGGTCATCAACCGCTTATGGTGGAAACCCAAGCCGCTGAAGTGGACGTTGATAGCCTCACTATGTACCTAGATCTGGACGCATTCCACCTCTTTGATGCGTTGAGCGAGAACTCGCTAGCCAGCACTAAATCGAGTTCTAAAATCGAGTTCTAATGGTGACCAGTCCATGAGGTAAAGGCTCACCCTCATGGACTGTGCCCCATTGCACCTCTACCCCATTACGCCTCAATAAATAGAGTCAGAGTAGGGTTAAAGTGAAGGCCGCGAATAGAACGCTTTTCCATTAAGATCCCGTTTTTCAATGATGCAGATTGAATTCATACACGTCCTGAGTAATCTGCCTCCCTTGCTTGCTAATTTGGGTGTACAGATGATGACAAAAAAAAACAAAACACCGACGGTCTATGATGTGGCAAAACTCGCAGGTGTCTCACCGAGTACCGTGTCGCGTTTTCTCAATCGCACTACTTATGTCTCTGATGAAAAAAGTCAAAATATTGAACAAGCGATCAAGACCATAGGGTATAAACCAAGCTATCCCGTACAGCAGAAAAGTAATCGCCGCTCGATGACGATTGGTGTCTTGATTCAACACCCAGAGAGCCCGCACACAAGTCGAATTTTAAACGACATGGAAAAAACGCTTATCGCTCAAGGGTACTCGCTTGTCATCGCAACGGGACATTGGCAAAGCAAATTGGAAGTGCATGCACTGGAGTATTTGATTAAAAATAATGTCGATGCCGTCATTATTGTCACGGGTCATTTGAAACCGGATTTGATTGTTAAAACCGCAGAATCGATTCCTGTCGTGACCGTGGGTTACGATGTGGAAGGACCGAACATTCGTAGTTTGAACTTGAATAATACACTGGGTGGCTATATTGCAACCTTGCATTTGTTGCAGCAAGGGCACGTTAATGTTGCCCACATCAAAGGGCTATCCAATCAACCAGACTCTGGAGCGCGTTATGAGGGGTATAAAAAGGCGTTGGCGGAGTCAAATATTAAGGTCAACCCCAAGCTCGTTATGCAAGGGGACTTTAGCTCTGAAATTGGCTATGAAAAAACCATCGAGTTGCTGGATTCTAAGGTGCATTTTTCGGCCATTTTTGCTGCCAATGACCAAACCGCTTATGGCGCCATAAAAGCACTCACGGATAATGGCTACAAAGTACCTGAAGACATTTCAGTGGTTGGTTTTGATGATCTTCCTGTATCAAAGTATTTCACGCCAGCGCTCACCACACTAAGACAGCCTGTTGAAGAGATTGGTGTTGTGTGTGCCGAATCGGTTCTAAATCTATTATCTGGCGAGAGACACGAAGCACGTCTTCCCCCGATTGACTTGATTGTTAGGCAGTCCACAAAATCGATTTATCGTTAAATTTAAATCACCGAGTAGAACTAATCCTTAGCGAATTTATCAATCTGGCTTATGATTTCCTTAATGCTTAATCGTCTTGGAGTCTGAGAAAATGGAATTGATCGTCAATAAGTTGTTATTGAGCTGTTTGTGTCAAGAAGGGGATCATTCAATTGCTGTCTTCAATCCAGCCGATCAGACGGTTTTGGGCCATATCCCTTCTTTATCGCGTTCAGAAATTCACCTAAAAATTGAAAAATCCAAAGCGGCTCAGCAGAAATGGCAGGAAAAAACTGCGTCAGAACGAAGTGCGGTATTACAGCGCTGGTATCAACTCGTGATAGAAAATGCTGAAGACTTAGCGCGGTTGATGACTCTTGAGCAGGGTAAGCCGTTAGACGAAGCGAGAGGCGAGGTCATGTATGGCGCTTCATTTATTCAATGGTTCGCTGAGGAAGGTAAGCGTGCTTACGGAGAAACCATCCCAACCCCCTTAGCCAATAAAAGAGTTATGACGATTCGGCAACCCGTGGGGGTAACTGCCGCGATTACACCGTGGAATTTCCCAATGGCAATGATTACTCGTAAAGTTGCACCAGCGTTAGCCGCAGGGTGTAGCTGCCTGGTGAAACCGGCAAATCAAACCCCTTTGTCTGCATACGCTCTTGCCGAATTAGCTTACCAAGCCGGTTTACCGCAAGATTTATTGGCGGTGGTGAATAATCACTCTTCAGCAGAAGTGGGTGACATATTTTGCAGTCATGAAGACATTAAAAAGCTCTCTTTTACAGGCTCAACAGAAGTAGGCCGAACCCTTATTAAATTGACCGCAAAAACGGTAAAACGAACCTCAATGGAATTAGGAGGCAATGCCCCGTTTATCGTTTTTGATGATGCGGATATTGATGCTGCGGTTGCTGGAGCAGTGGCGTCGAAATTTAGGAATGCGGGTCAAACCTGCGTGTGTGCTAATCGTTTTTACATCCATGATTCCATTTATGATCAGTTTATTGATAAATTTGTTGCTGCGGTGAGTCAACTGAAAATTGGTAATGGCCTCAAAAATGGCGTATCCATCGGACCGTTGATCGATAAAAAATCGAAAGAAAAGATAGAAAATTTACTAGAGGAAGCGATATATCAAGGAGCAACGCTTCGTTATGGCGGTAAACGTTTATCTGGAAATTATATCCAGCCTACGATATTAACCGACGTTACTCAGGACATGAGCATCGTTAAGCAGGAGATTTTCGGGCCAGTTGCTCCTTTGCTGAGGTTTACTGATATCAACGATTTGATTGAAAAAGCCAATGACACGATCTATGGCTTGGCGAGCTACTTTTATACCAAGGATTTGACCCAAGCGTTTTATGTGGCGGAGTCGTTGGAATACGGCATGGTCGGTATTAATGAGGGCATTATTTCAACCGAAGTTGCGCCTTTTGGTGGGGTAAAGCAATCGGGCTTTGGTCGGGAAGGGGCAAGGCAAGGAATGGATGAGTATTTAAATATTAAGTACCTGTGCCTCGGTGGAATGTAAGACTTGATCACTCTTAAGGCTTGCTATTGATGAAACAAATGTTTGCGATGGCTAGAGGACTGGTATTACTTAAGGGCTACTCTTACTTAACGGCTATTCAGCCTTAAAGGGAATAGTGACAAAGAGAGCCGTGATTTAAACGTAAAAGTAGCAACGTTGTCTTATCGCTTTTGTTCGGTTCGTGCGCGATCGGTATCAGCAAATTTCATTTGGTACATATTGTGGTCAGCAATGGATATGAGCTGGTTAATTTCTTTCGAATCGTCCGGGTAAATACTCGTTCCGACACTGCACCCTAATCGGGTGTTATAGCCACCTTTAAGGTGTATCGGTTCTTCAAAGCAAGCTTCAATAAAACCGTTCATTTTACGAATTTCTTCTTGGCTATTTGAGTTTAAAATCAGTGCGAATTCATCGCCGCCCATTCGGTACACTTGGTGGTTTTTTGATGGGATCTTGGTCCTGAGTCGCCAAGCTATTTGAGTGAGAGCTTCATCTCCTGCTTGATGACCGAAGCTATCGTTGACGGCTTTAAATCCATTTAGATCCAAAAGAAACAGTGAAAAAGGCTGATTTTTCTGTTTATGATTTAGAGCTTCAAACAAAGAGAAGCGATTAGAAATCCCAGTGAGCGTATCGGTAAAAGCCAATGCTTTATGGTGCTTAGATTCTTGATAATAAATATAACTCACAAGTCCAATGCAGCTGAACAGTAAGAGCATAAGTATGTACTGGATATTGGCGATTTGCTGCGCCTGTTGCATACGTTCCTTGTGGATGTGGTTTTTCAACCGATAGTTTTGATTAATATAAGCAATCATATCCGCATAAATTTGATTGAGTTGCTCACTAATCATCAAGACATCATCTTGAGTTTTTATGTTCTCAAATGGCTCTTCTAGGTTTTGAAATCTAAAGAACAGCGATTCAAAAAAGTCATGAGCCCCTTCTAAAGACATAAACCCATGAGATTCTTGATTGTAAAGCAGGATGTCAAATCGGCTCCAAGTGAGCTCGTATTTTAGCCATGTTTTCTTATATTCTGCGTCACCATCCAATGTATAAGGGGTAATGGCCGTTAGCTCCGATAATTCTTTCGATAACTGAAGTAGAAACCAAGTGGCCTGATTTTGTGAGTTGGTATAAGAGCGAGTTAATTCGCGTGTTGTCGATAGAATATAGAAGTTCGCGACAATCAATAGTATTGACAGAACAATGAGTAATTTTTTCGATTTAGAGATAAAAGTCTTCATACGATATCAACGGTTCTTTACGGCTTCGAGTGAATGATAACTTCGTCAATTTGCCAAACCATTTGGTTGTAAAAGACATCGTTAGCAATCTCAGGGTACTTGTCTACATTAAAGACCAGCCAGTAAGGGCCTTTATTTCGTACCTTCATTTTTTTTTCGTCCATCATGTAGGCAATGATGGGGTCATATTTCAGAATATCGTCGATATTTGAGTTTGCGGCGTAGTCATTTAATGCAATAAAAGAGACGGAATGAATGCTCTCGGAATCTTTATTCAAATAATCGATTAAATCGATGACTCGCATACCTGAATATGATTTTGGTTGTTTGAACCAAGGAAGCTTGGTTGAAAAGGAGCTAACCGGAATATCTTGACTGATTTGTTCGTAGGACAAAGTTACAACGGCATCATCGCTGCGGATGACCAGAGGCGTCGCCAAAGCTGCAAAACTGAAGAAAAGTAAAAGTATTAGTGAGAAAATCCATTTCATGCCGTTAACCTTTAAATCAATAGAACTGCCTAATTAACCTCCGTTTTAAGGTCATGAATTAGACAGTGGATTAATCCTAAGTATAAGGGAACAGCCATTGCTTTACATTAAATAGTAACCAATTAGTCAGTAGTATCACCAATTAATATGCAACAGCGTTGTTTTTGTGAAGTGAAAATAAAAAGAAACCCCGCCGAGGCGAGGTTTTTATCGGGTTCTATACATCATTCATCATTCATCAGACACAAGAATGCTCATAGACATAAAGATTGAACGGCCGTGTTTAGAAGATAATATGTGCCACACCTGCGATCACGGGAAGCGTGATCAGAGTTCGAAGTATGAATATCGCAAACAGTTCAAAAATGTTCACTGGGATACGGCTACCGAGTAGCAACGCACCGACTTCAGACATGTAAATAAGTTGAGTAACAGACATCGCTGCAATGACAAACCGAGTCATTTCACTTTCTATGGATGCGGCAAGAATAGCGGGGATAAACATATCAGCAAACCCAACAACGATAGTTTGCGATGCTTGCGCCGCTTCAGGAATACCTAATAGTTCAAGGAATGGGATAAATGGCTGGCCAAGAACCGAAAATACAGACGTATATTCAGCAATAACCAGTGCGACAGTTCCTAAACCCATAACAACAGGAAGTACACCAAAGACCATATCAATGGCATTTTTTACCCCTTCCCCAAACACTGACTTAAGAGACGTTACTTGCCCTGCTTTAGTTAACGCCAATTCAAGGCCCCAAGAGAAAGTCGAGTGGCCGGCTGGGATCGCATCGGCGTCTTTGTCACGTTCTGACCCATCAATGAAAGTGTCTTTTTTTCGACTCAGTGGTGGCAATCGAGGAATAATGATCGCAGCAACAAGACCAGCCAGACACACCGCACCATAAAAAGGAAGAAACAAGTGTTCTAGCTCAACCTGTGCGATGACAACAAGGCTAAAAGTAATCGAAACGGCAGAGAACGTCGTACCGACAACGACAGCTTCTCGCTGAGTATAGAATTTATTTTCATACTGCTTACTTGTAAGCAAAATACCGACACTGCCATCCCCAAGCCATGAAGCCATACAATCAATCGCACTGCGTCCTGGCAGGTTGAATACAGGGCGCATAATTTTGCTCAGTAGAGTGCCAAATAGCTCAAGCAACCCAAAATTAAGCAAAAGTGGGAGGAGTAAACCGGCAAAAATAAACACAGAAAAAAGCGTAGGTAATAAGCCTTCTAAAACTAACCCGCCAGTATTTTCTTCCCAAATGGCCGTCGGACCAACTTGGAAAAAAGTCATCAATACCGCACAGCCACCCACAAGCCGAACCGCTAACCATAATGGTGAAGGGCTAAATAGGCCGTGCAAAAAAGCATTGTTCTTAATAAAGGTTGGTTGGTAAACCTTATAAACCAAAGATGCAATAGCCATGAAAGCAATGATTGACGCAATGATTGCGACAAGGTGATCGCCAAACAGAGCTTGAATTGACTTAGCAAGCACTGCGACAGGGATAGTCAGATTGCCATCATAGCTAATAGGCGCCATGAATAGGAATAAGCCGACGAGCGACGGGATGAAGAACATCCAAAAGTTGCCCTTGTGTTTCGGCGTTTCAATTGATTGAGTTTGATTATTCATTGTTTTGCTCATGTTACTACTAGTCAAATTTTGCTCATATCCGTAGCGAAAAAATGTCTAAACATCCTTATTGTTTTACTGGTGGCAAGAATAACGATAAAGGTTCTCCTGTGCAAGAATATTCATTAAATATCGCTAAATATTCAGTTTCTATCTCTATGTGTCTGACTTTTAGGTGTATTTAGTATTGTTTGTATAAAGAATGTTGGTATTTTGTGTGGTTTTTGGATTTGATACTCTAGGGGTATTCAAAGCAAGAAACCATTGTTCGGACGGATAGGCTCCCTCACAGATTATTTTGATGAACCCACAGCTGAAGTCAGTAATATGAATTGACGCTTTATTTACCAGCCGCTTACCTTTAACCCATAGGGCACACACAAATTGTGATAGCGTATCGTAAAGTATAGAATACCACTCACTGCTCCTTCTCCCTTATGTTGTTAGAGTCTTTGGCCATGAAAAAACGTATTTTACCTATTCCACTTATTTTGCTGATTCCGATTGTTCTTTTAGTGGTGGTTATTGTCGCGGGCGTCTATCGATTTAGCTTGAGTGATGAACAGATCATGCAAAAGTTTCCAAAACATGAGGTCGTAAACAATGCGATTGTCTCGCAACTTTTTGGTGTTAATTCAAGCAACCCATTGACGATACAAGTGCCAGAAACTCACGCGTTTGCATTTGTGAATTACCTTAACGAGAGAAGTAAAAAGGCGATAGGCGAGTACGATGACGGCAAAGAGCGTGGCAGTATTTTTATCGATACGCAGCGGTTGATGTCTATTGAGGCAAAGAATGAGAAAGTGTTTGTTGCTCCGCTCGCGGTGTCGAACCAAGGCAGTGGCGTTTTCTACTATCTGGCGTTATTTCGTTATGACGCGCAAAGAGATCGAATGATATTAGGGGATTATCAATTGCTCGGTGATCGGGTCGACATTCAAGAGCTTGCTATTTATCCATTCGTAGAGGAAAGAAATCAGTCTCAGGAAAAAGAACTGACTCATGAAGAATCTGCGGCGCCAGATGATAAAAATCGTGTGGAGGGCGTTTCTGTTTTGTTTTTAACTCGAGCTATCGATCAAGCGATGTCATCCCCTGCGTCAGTTGGAGAAGAGCACCGCTACCAAGTTACGGAGGATTACCGTTTGGTCCGTGTCTTACTCGACGCTACTCCAACTCCAGATGGTACATCTTAGCTGCGCATCGTAGCGGCTATCGGTTTGCTCAGGCGGATACGGTTATGTTGTTTACGCAAATGTAAGGTAATTATTATAAAGATGTGATGTAAGCGCTTACTACGCTCTTTGTGCTTTCATGTATTGCGGCTATAGCTAATGAAACGCACAGTTTTGTACTGAATATTCGCTAGCCTGATGACATTTTATAGAGAAACCCTTAACCTAATCGCCAGATACTGTATTTAAATTGGAATGTTTTGTGAGTTCAAATTCAATCGTAAGCCGCTACTCTTCGCTCTCTAAGCGAAAAATAATGGTCGCCATTAGCTTACCTATCGTCGCCTTCATTCTTGTTTCATCGCTTAGCCCAAGTTCAATGCAAAAGACAGTTGAGCTTTCGTTAACGAGTTCAAATCCTGTTAATGAGTTTTTAGACAGTTCCGTTAGTTCCGACAGTGCTGTTAGCCGCATCGAGATACCGGACTATGAATATGTTATCCAGCCGGGCGATAATCTCAGCTCGATCTTTCAGCACCTTGGATTTCGCTACCAAGATATGATGCGGATTATGGAAACAGACGTGAACTACTTAGCGTTAGATACCTTAAAACCTGGGAATACATTGCGCTTTTGGCAAGGTGAGCAAGGCTCAGATCTCAAAAAAATGGCGCTTGAATTCAGTATTGTGGATCAGGTGGTGTATACGCGGTTAGAAGATGGTGACTACGAGTTTGAAGAGATACGCATTCCTGGTAGTTGGGTTGAATTCCCGTTGGTTGGGGAGATCAATGGCAGTTTTTCTCAGTCCGTTAATCGTGTGGGGTTAAACAGTGCTGAAATTGAGCATGTTGTGTCGTTACTCAAGGATAAAATTAATTTTTCTAGAGACTTAAGAGCGGGTGATCAGTTTGAGATTGTCCAGTCTCGTCAATATGTCGATGATACATTAACCGGTAACCGAGAAATTCAGGCGGTAAAAATTGTTAACCGAGGAAGAGAAGTATCGGCTTACCTTCATCGAGATGGGCAGTACTATGACCATGAAGGTAACAGTTTACAACGTGCGTTTCAGCGCAAGCCGGTGAATGGTTCATACCGATTAAGCTCTCATTTTAATCCTAAGCGTCTTCACCCTGTTACGGGCAGAGTCTCACCACACAACGGAACCGATTGGGCAACCCCAACTGGAACGCCTATCGTATCAACAGGGGATGGCGTGGTTGTTATGACCCGGAATCATCCTTATGCGGGTAAATATGTGGTGATTCAGCATGGCAATACTTACAAAACGCGCTATTTGCACCTAAGCAAAATATTGGTACGCAAAGGCCAAAAAGTAAGTCGCGGGCAGCGCATTGGATTGGCCGGAGCAACAGGACGTGTGACTGGCCCGCATATTCATTATGAATTGATGGTTCGTGGCCGAGCGGTGAATCCAATGACAGCCAATATCCCGATGGCAAATTCAGTACCTAAGAAAGAATTGGCTGGCTTTGTTGCAAGACGGAACGAGCTAAATAATCTCCTCAGCGAGCAAAGCCTTAATGTGGTCACCAATTAATACCTAAAGCACAGCTCATGAACGAGATGAAAAGACATGAGTTGGCGCAGTTTTAATCACTTAATTTCTTTTCTATGCCGATTTTATTTTTTCAATGGTGTTAGCTCGTTCAAAATAGTCTTTGATTAACTCTATTGGCGTTTTGGGGCGGGAAAAATAATACCCTTGTATTTGTGTGCAACCCATCAGGTAGAGTTTGTCGAGGGCCTCTTTTGTTTCAACGCCTTCAGCGACTAGAGAGACATTCAGTTGTTCTGCCAATTGTATAATCAGTTTGACTACACGTTCCGACTTTTGATTGTTCAGCATGTTTCGCACGAAACTGGCATCAATTTTTATGCAATCGATGGGGTATTGGTGAAGGTAGTTCAAACTGGAGTATCCAGTTCCAAAGTCGTCCAGCGCGATGGTGAATCCAAATGCTCTCAATCGGTCTAGAACGGACTTTACTTTATCGCCATGTGTGATCAGAACCGTTTCCGTAAGCTCAATGACAAAATCATGGGGATCACACTCATGGGCGCTGAGCGTACTCGTCAGGTGCTGGATATATCGTTCTGAGCTGCTCAGTTCATGCGCAGAGCAGTTAATACCTAACTTTACTTTGTGTCCCAATCCTTTTTCAAGCTCTAACTTTGCTTCGCAAGCCAGCTGTATGATCCGTTCTCCCAGCTCAATAATTAATCCAGATTGCTCTGCCGCCTCAATAAACTCAATGGGAGAAATAACGCCTAATTGCTTACTATTCCAGCGAGCAAGAACCTCAAAATAACGCCAAGAGTCGCCGTGTTTATGGACGATAGGTTGAGTAGCGACAAAAATCTCGCTTAGCTGTTGCTTTGATTTTTTCAGTTCATTTCTCAGTGCCCTGATGATCATGTTCTTGCGATGGTATAACCCACTTAATTGGGAGTTATAACAACGTATTTGTGTCCCCGACGTCTTTTTACAGTCTTTTAGGGCAAGGCTGGCATTGTGAAGGAGTTGATCTGCTGTGAACATTTTGTCTTGGGTTCTGGTGATTCCAATACTAACCGGAATACTCACGTAGTGTGCTTTATCTTTGTATCCTTGTTGCAAAAGGTGAATGATTTCGTGGCAGACTTGAATGGGGTCTCTATCGTAAGTAATGAACGCAAACTCATCGGCAGATATCCTAAACGCCAAGTGTTGTTCTGGGACATTATCGCTAATTGTACTGGCGACAAAGCGCAACACCTGATCACCGATATAGTTACCATAGAGATCATTAATGGATTTGAAATTATCAATATCAACATAGGCCAAGGTGAAAGAATATGGCGAAGATTGAATAAGCACTTCTAGTTGATCCGATAGGCTGCAGCGATTTCGTAAACCCGTCAAGTTATCGTGAGAAACCTCATAATTCAGCTGATTGACTAGGCTCTTAGATCGCTTAGCAAGCCATTTCTCACGTAAGCTATGGACGATAATGTTCGCGAATAATTGGTGGTAAGCTAAAACGCTCTCAGGGCCATCAATAGGTCTATCAAATGTGGAAAGTAATACACCTAGTGTTTCGCCTTTGTGATTTTTTAGCGGGATACCAATATAAGCATGTAAGTGATTTTCTTGGATATAGCCGTCGAGAGGGTAATACGTGATGAGGTTATCGGTGTAAAAAAGGTATTCGGATTGTTTCCAGTGTACTTGTCCTCTCAATATTGGTTCACTAAATACTTGCTCTCTAAATATTTGTTCACAAGGTGTGTTTTTAAGTGGGTAGATGAAGTTTTCTTGCACCGATTGATTTCGGACACACGATAATGTCTTCGCTTGGTAGCGAAGTTTATCGAACTCAACAATGGAAGTAGAAAAACTCTGAAATCGCTGATTCAATTTAAGAGTGACATGGTCGAGCAGGGCGGTGCCTTCCATAAGCAGAGTCTCGTTCACTTCATCTAAGCCTATAGCACCCGTGTTTGTTAGCCTCATAGCCATATTGAGATCTCACGTTGTGGTGTGTTGTAAACTTTTTATAATATGTGTATGCACTTAAGCACTATGGTAGAGATCACGCTTTATTGCAAATGCAATAAGGTGCACTTAGTAAAGGGTGATTATTATTTTATGGCGAATCAGAGCGTTAAAGAGCAAAATAAATTTTTTCACAAAATTGGCGTTTTTTTTGCTTCTTTTTTCAATTTTTAGTGAGATTCTTTGTACAACTTTTGCCTTATTGCGTTCAAAAAATCGGCTTAAATACTGATGTGATGATTAGTTCAGTTGAACGTTATACAATGGGGTTTGAATCTTTTGTGAGTAATGACAATGCAACAAAACGAGTTTGAAACACTAGTCAAAGCGTTATGCCAATTAGAAGGGCTTCCACAAGCACTGGAAGCATTAAAAGCCAGTGAAGACCCTGACATTGCGGAAGTCGCGGCTTCACTCAGTGGTCAGTTTTCCTTAGCTGACGTTGAAGGTGAATCGCGCATTTATCACGTAACAGTGGAAGAAAATGAGCAAGGTGAAGAACAAGAGTTTGTCGAGCATGTGATGAACGAAGGCGATGATGTCATTAAGTTTGTTGCCTGGTTCTTTGATGCCCAGTTTGGAATGAAGCAGAAAGAAACCTACCAGGCGGCGGGTAAAACCTACCGTCAGCCGAAACGCGGTTAGATTATCTTCACCTCATAAATGAAGCCCCTTGAATGATCTCAGTATCATCAAGGGGCTTTTTCTGTTGCTGACTGCTTTGGTTCTATCTGTCAGCATTTATTTCATCTAACGGTAAGGTTGCTTTTAATGATCAGCAAGAACTATCTGATTGGACGATTATTAATCACTTTCAACCCGCTGTGGTGCTATTGGGCTCCATAGGAACGACGTTATCTGGGATACCTTCTGGCTTATTAACCTTTATCCACTCTTCGAGATTATCTGCTCCGCCTATATATTGATCATCAAGCCAGATCTGTGGAACCGTGACGGGGGTCTTTTGACCAATATGTGCTTTGACTTCCGGAATCATGCGGTAAAGTGCAGCACTGTCTTTAACCACATCGTGGTAACGGTATTCAATCCCTGCATTGTCTAACAGGTTTTTAGCTTTCACGCAGAATGGGCAAGTCGCTTTGCCATAGACAATATTACCCTTAAGTGTGTCTTTCTTAACCCACTCTTGAATGACCGATTGAACCAGCACGCCACGATTGAGTGCTTCCCCTTGGCTGATCACTTTGCCCTCAACCACAAGGATGGGTGCATGCCAGGAACCCAGTTTGAGTGGCTCCCACCAATGAGATAACCAGTCTTTGACCTCAAGTTCGACAGGAATACCTTCTAACTCGGTTTCAAAGGTATCGAGTAAGATATCTTTGGTTAATGTGCATTCTCCACAAGGTATATTCACTTTGAATGGTCCCCAGCTGCCGCCCCAGCGATACAGTGTAATCTTAATTGGTGTCGTCATAATCTTATCCCAATGGCTCGTATAACGTAATAGAACGGAATGCAGCGCGATAAATTTCATGAAAAGTAACATAAAACTACCGAAGAGGTAGGTTGAACTCGCTCGGTTTAGAGTCCTGCTTGGCGAGGTTGCCATAAAAAGCATGTGGAATGAGGTTTAACCCGTTGTATATCCAGTTCAATGGATTGCAGGTAATGGCTCAAGCACTACCGGACTCAAATATTAGGAAGCAGAATCACATAAGCATCGAATCAAAGAGTTACCCTAATAAAACAGTATTCAAAATTCATCAATCTGATGTTGCTTGTGGTATTTGCTTTGTGAATAAGGTTGTATCATTTGAGTTTTATTCTGTATGTCTGCATTCTAAAAGTGTGATTTAGAACGCCTATTTTATGAGTGTGTCAACTTGTTAACCAGTTCACATTTTTGATTTGGAATGAGATGTGCGCTGTAACTCTATGATTTTTAATGTTTCACATTAATTTATATACGGTTTTTTTTGTTTTACATCATTTTATGCAACTTTTCCTGATTCGCTAGGTACAGTCGATGTACTTGTTAACCAAGGTGTAACACTACTACATGGTGAGGCATCGGGTTGTCAGTGGACAAACCAAACGTATATATGGACTTTAAAATGAATAAAAAATTTCTAGCTGTAGCAATCGCTGCTTCTACATTCGCTGCTCAAGCAGTTGCTGTTGAACTTTACAACAACGACGGTACTACGTTCTCTATGGGCGGCCACGTTTCTGTTAACCTTAACGGTTCAGAATCTGGTAACACAGATGTAGGTACTAACTCTCCACGTATCAACTTCACGGCAACTCAAGACCTAGGTAACGGTTTTGAAGTCGATGCTCGCGGCGAATGGGCACTTAACTACCTGACTAACGGTGATAATGCATTCACTACTCGTCTTGGTTACGTAGGTCTTACTCATGAAGAGCTAGGTCGCGCCGTAGTTGGTACTCAATGGGCACCATTCTACGACGTAGCGGGTGTGACTGATATGCCAATCGCGTTTGCCAATGACTTCTTATACGACGGCCACCTAGGTGGCGATTTCGCTAAAACAGGCCAGACTCGTGCGGACAATATGATCTCTTACCGTAAAGGTTTTGATTTTGCTGAAGCTGGCGCACTAAACGTTGGTGTTGCATGGCAAGGTGCTTATGATCAAAAAGTTGCTAATGTCGTGACTCGTGAATACAGCGATCGTGTTCAAGCAACGCTTGCTTACGAGTTCATGGGTGCTTCTTTAGGTTACGCATACAGTACTGGTGACGTTGCAACAGCGACAACGGGTTCTGCTAAAGGCTCTCTAGATATCCACGCTATTTCTGCTACTTACGGCTCATACGGCAACGGTCTATACCTTGCTGGTGTTTATCAGATGACTGAAGATAAAAACGTAATGCAAGAAGAGCTTGACTCTTATGAGTTAATCGCGGCTTACGCATTGGCAAACAGCCTAAATTTCAGCATCAACTACGAAACTGTTGAAGCTAAAGACACAGTAACAAATGTTAAAGATACTGATCGTGAAGAGATGGCTTTGCAAGCTGAGTACAACTTTGCTTCAAACATCGTCGGTTACACAGGTTACCAATTCGATCTTAAGAGCGAAGATGGTTACAAGTCTGACGACAAGTGGGTTATCGGCGCACGTTTCTACCTATAAGCCTTTCGCTTAAAGGAAACAACGCAGCAGTAACGGCTTAACGTTACGCTAAATAGTGAAACACCTTCTATTTATAGGAGGTGTTTTTTATTGTCTAAAGAAAAGGAATGAGTAGAGCATAAACGATAACGGCGAGGTATCGGGTTCATAACTTTGAGTGGATGATCTTAGTTTTACATTTAAGTCGCTAGGTTTGTCTTAAAAGTCATATAAATAACGCTCGACTCGGTTATTATTTGCGCTCGATTGTATTTGGCTCTGTTTTTTATATTCAAGGAAGAATCATGCATAGCGTACGAGTTGATGACACCACGGTAACCCCTTCTAAAATTGTTTGTATTGGCCGCAACTACCTTGAACATATCCAAGAACTGAATAACGCCATTCCCGATGAAATGGTGGTGTTTAATAAACCCAATAGTGCGCTAACCCATCGTCTCTTATCGAATGCTGCGCGATCGGGTGGTCTGCAACTTTCAGAATCCGACACCATCCATTATGAAGGTGAAATCTGCTTTGTGATCAAGAATGGACAAATTGATGCAGCAGGTATTGGCCTTGATCTCACCAAACGCGCATTGCAATCTGAATTAAAAGGAAAGGGGCTTCCATGGGAACGCGCCAAGAGCTTTGATGATTCTGCCGTCTTTAGCCGTTTTGTTTCAATGCGTGATATTAATATTCAACAACTTCAGATCGAACTGTTCATTAATTGTATGCGTGTTCAGTGTGGCAGTGTGAATGAGATGATTTATTCTCCATCAACTATTTTGGCTGAGCTTCAAACCTATACGACACTCTGCGATGGCGACATCATTATGACAGGCACCCCAAAAGGGGTCGGGGAAGTTCACCAAGGCGATATTTTTCTTGCGCGTCTAAAGTGTGGGGAAACGACGTTAATAGAAATAGAATGGGTAGCTGAATAACTTATGGCTCCATAACTTACCACTGAATAACTGCGCATTTCTGTAATGGTGTTATTCGCTCCATTTTTCTCTATAAGGCACACTTATGTTACCCGATGTTATTATCTTAAACGGAACAGGAAGTAGCGGCAAAACCAGCATTGCTAAGCAACTTCAAGAGCGGCTTCCATACCAGTTTCTTAATTTTAGTATCGATGCGGTATTGTATTCACTTCCTCCAAGTGATTTGCAAGCCATGATGGAAGGCCGACCCATTGATCGGCAGGGCTACGATTACGCCCAATTGGTTGAGGGGTATCACCGCTGCATCCCGAGTTTATTAGAATCTGGCGTGAAGTTGATACTCGATAATGCATGGGTAGATAAGGAAGAATACCAACAACTCCGTTCACTTCTTTCATACTACACTGTCTGTACGATCGGTGTTAAATGCGATTTGGACGTCGCTAAAAAGCGAGAAAAAGCGCGTGGAGACCGAGCCATCGGGTTAGCCGAATACGAATTTCCTCTGGTGCACCAGGGCATGGATTACGATTTTGTGATCGATTCAAGCCATCGTTGCCCGCAAGAACTGGCGCAAGACTTACTCCATCAACTAACCCTATCTTCGTTTTCTACTGCTTAAACCTTAAGATGACATTATCTAAACAGAGTGATTACTTTCGGCAGATTGGGACTCTTTACCTCGTCTGCCAGCTTGTTCGTTTCCCCTAATCGAATATAGAAGAGCTCTCTCCTCCTTGGTATCACTGCCATACAACATAACTGACCAATAATTTTACGATTCTCAGCGTCGAGTTCTAACCCTGTTTGTTCGTGAGACATAGCCGTTTGTTGCTATCACTTTCTTGCGCATTTGATATTCCCTACTAGCATTAGTTAACATAAATGTAACAAAATGTTCTGGAATAGCTGTTTCTAGGGAATTTACCATACTGAATTTTAAATGGGTCATTGCCATTTAAATGGTTCACTAAGGTTGGTGGTGTATGGGCAGAGGAGAACTCTTTTGAAAAGACGATCAGTCACGAGCTGGCTATGGAGTGGCATAGCGCTGCTCTTTACTTTTTCACCTTGCGTTTTTGCAGAATCATCAATGAATATGACTCAAGGCGTGACGGGTATTAGCCAGCAAGTCTACGATTTGCACATGCTTATTTTTTACATTTGTTGTGCGATTGCCCTCGTTGTCTTTGGGGTGATGTTTTATTCCATTCTTAATCACCGTAAATCTAAAGGCGCCGTTGCCGCTCACTTCCATGAAAGTACCAAAGTCGAGATTATCTGGACGGTGATACCGATCATCATTTTGGTGGCGATGGCGATTCCGGCGACGAAAACGCTCATTGCAATGGAAGATACGTCTCAGTCTGAACTGACAATTAAAGTAACGGGTTCTCAATGGAAATGGCACTACAGTTATTTTGGAGAGGATGTTGAGTTTTATAGTTTACTGGCAACGTCCTCAAAACAGATCGAAGGTATCGAAGAGAAAGGTGCGCATTACTTACTCGAGGTTGATCATCCACTCGTTGTCCCTATCAATCGAAAGATTCGCTTTTTAATGACGTCCGACGACGTTATCCACTCTTGGTGGGTACCAGACTTTGCTGTCAAGAAGGATACGATTCCCGGCTTTATTAATGAAGCTTGGACCAAAATAGATAAGCCTGGTGTCTATCGCGGTCAGTGTGCCGAGTTATGTGGCCGCGCCCATGGGTTTATGCCTATCGTGGTTCATGCCATGGAAGAATCACAATATGAAACCTGGTTAGCCGATAAAAAAGCAGAGATAGCGCTGGCTCAGCAACAAGCCAACGCGGCGCTGACTGCCTCGTTGTCACTAGAGGAATTAATGACTCAAGGCGAACAGATCTATGTGGATCGCTGTGCCGTCTGTCACCAGGTGGCAGGTACGGGGATACCGGGTGCCTTCCCTGCGATTAAAGGCAGCAAGATCGCGACGGGTAACATCGATGATCATTTAGACATCGTGGTGAATGGGCGTTCAGGAACGGCAATGCAAGCGTTTGTGAATCAGCTTAGTGAACAAGAATTAGCGGCGGTGATTACTTATCAACGGAATGCGTGGGGCAACGATACGGGTGATGTCGTTCAGGCCTCTGATGTCAACGAGTTCAAGGGAAAGTCGTCTCAATTAGAAGATCCTAAGGAAGCAGCGCAATGAACAAGTCTATGGATAGCAAAATAAAAGCGGCGCAAGCTACCGATGCCGATATGGGCGGTGCGCATGGCGCTGATCATGATGAACATCATACTCCGACTGGGATAGGGCGCTGGCTATTTTCAACCAATCACAAAGATATAGGGACTCTATATTTGTGGTTCAGTCTCATCATGTTTTTCACCGGTGGGGCGATGGCGATGGTGATTCGGGCGGAATTATTTCAACCAGGATTGCAGCTCGTTGAGCCTGATTTCTTTAATCAAATGACCACAGTCCATGGTCTTATCATGGTGTTTGGTGCCGTGATGCCAGCCTTTACCGGGCTCGCGAACTGGATGATACCTATGATGATTGGTGCGCCTGATATGGCGTTGCCGAGAATGAATAACCTCAGCTTCTGGATTCTACCTTTTGCCTTTTTAATACTGATTGGATCACTCTTTACACCTGCTGGTGGCCCGAACTTTGGTTGGACATTCTACGCGCCGCTATCAACCACCTTTGGCCCAGATAGTACCGCGTTATTTGTGTTTTCTGTGCACATCATGGGGATCAGTTCAATCATGGGGGCCATTAATGTCATTGTGACCATTGTAAATATGCGAGCTCCAGGTATGACTTGGTTCAAAATGCCGTTGTTTGTTTGGACATGGCTGATTACCGCCTTTTTGCTTATCGCCGTCATGCCGGTGTTAGCCGGTGCCGTGACCATGGTTCTGACTGATAAGTATTTTGGCACCAGCTTTTTTGATGCGGCGGGGGGCGGAGATCCGGTCTTGTTCCAGCATATATTCTGGTTCTTTGGACACCCTGAAGTTTACATTATGATTTTACCGTCGTTTGGGGTTGTTTCCGCTATATTACCCGCTTTTAGTGGTAAAAAGCTGTTTGGTTACCATTCAATGGTGTACGCAACGTGCAGTATCGCTTTGTTATCGTTCCTTGTTTGGGCTCACCACATGTTTACCACGGGAATGCCGGTTTTTGCGGAACTGTTTTTCATGTATTGCACCATGTTGATCGCAGTGCCCACGGGGGTTAAAGTCTTCAATTGGGTCGCAACAATGTGGCAGGGTTCGCTGACGTTTGAAACGCCTATGCTGTTTTCTATCGCGTTTATTGTGCTCTTTACGATTGGTGGCCTTTCTGGATTAATGCTTGCGATCGTCCCCGCTGATTTTCAATATCACGATACTTACTTTGTGGTGGCACATTTCCATTATGTGTTGGTGTCGGGAGCGGTCTTTTCAATTATGGCCGCAGCGTACTATTGGCTTCCGAAATGGACCGGGAATATGTACGATGAAAAACTCGGCCTGCTGCACTTTTGGTGCTCTGTTATCTCGGTGAATATTCTCTTCTTCCCTATGCACTTCTTGGGTTTGGCCGGTATGCCAAGGCGTATTCCTGATTACGCCATCCAGTTTGCCGATGTCAACCAAATCGTCTCAATTGGTGGGTTCATCTTTGGGTTTTCGCAACTGATTTTTTTATGGGTCGTGATCAAATGTATCCGTGGTGGAAAGAAAGCGCCGGCGAAGCCTTGGGATCGCGCAGAAGGGCTCGAATGGACAGTGCCTAGCCCTGCGCCCCATCACACGTTCACCACGCCACCTAAAGTGGATTAATGGAGTTGAGTGCAATGAATGCAAAAAATCAACCCAGTAAACCCCATAAAAAACTCACGATAAAACTGCTGTTCGCGGTGGTGGCAATGTTTGGATTTGGTTTTGCATTGGTGCCTATTTATGACGTGATGTGCGACACATTGGGTATCAATGGAAAAACCAATACGAGCTCAGCGATACAGCCAAAGGGAATGGAACCTGATACTTCTCGAACCGTTCGTGTGGAGTTTATGGTCCATATTAATCAAGGCATGCCTTGGCAATTTGCGCCTAAGCAAACCGTGATGGATGTTCATCCTGGGCAGGTGATACAAACGGCTTATATCGCGTACAACGAATCGGACACGGCACTTGTTGGCCAAGCGGTGCCTTCTGTTTCTCCGGGCCTTGGCGCTGCGTATTTTAATAAAATCGAGTGTTTCTGCTTCAATCAACAGCCGCTGGCAGCCAGTGAAAAAGCGGAAATGCCACTTATTTTCTACATTGAACCCGATATCCCAGATTCCATTCATACATTAACTTTGTCCTATTCTTTATATGACATCACAGATGTTGAGAAAATCAGCCCAACATTGGCGATACAGACCGGGGCGATACAGGCGGATGAAATACGTATTGCAAGGAGCAAACCATGAGTTCTAAACATCAACATTATTATGTTCCTGCGCACAGTAGTTGGCCTATTCTCGCCGCCGTCGCGTTGTTTCTCGTCGCGGTAGGCGCTGGGTTAACGGTACAGAACTTAGAATCCCAAGGCGCTGGAAGTACTTTTGGACGGATTGTGTTATCTATCGGATTTGTGGTGCTACTCGCGATACTTGCAGGTTGGTTTGCCAATGTTGTATCGGAGTCACTGTCTGGTCTTTATTCCGATCAAATAGATCGTTCATTTCGACAAGGAATGAGTTGGTTTATTTTTTCTGAGGTGATGTTTTTTGGTGCGTTTTTTGGTGCGTTGTTTTATGCCCGAATGATATCGGTTCCTTGGATCGGTGGGGCGGGTAACAATGCCATGACTCACGAGGTTTTATGGCCCGCCTTTGAGGCTATGTGGCCTTTGGAGTTGACGCCTGGAGGAGAAACCACTCAAGCGATGCCATGGCAGGGAATACCTCTTGTTAACACCATTTTGTTGCTGCTTTCTTCCATTACTTTGCATATGGCACACATTAGCCTTGAAACCAATAAACGCATGGCTTTAATCGTCTGGTTAGAGCTGACGATTGTCCTGGCTGGCTTCTTCTTATATTACCAAATGGTTGAATACAGCCACGCTTATCAGGATATGGGGCTCACGCTGTCGTCGGGTATCTATGGCAATACGTTCTTTTTATTAACCGGCTTTCATGGTTTGCATGTTTTCCTCGGGACCCTTTTCTTGGTGGTGCTTCTAGGGAGGATTGCAAAAGATCACTTCACACCCCACGACCATTTCGCTTTTCAAGCGGGGAGTTGGTACTGGCACTTTGTTGACGTAGTGTGGCTGAGTTTGTTTATTTTCGTTTATGTCATCTAGCTATGTCACCTGGCTATGTCCTCTAAGAGTGCCATTAATAAGGACGAGAATTAGGTTCTATGAAACCTCCCATCAGCGCAATGAGAATAAGGATGACGACGAAAGCGGAAATCATCACCCGTCGGCCCAGGTAATAGCTCATGGATCGCTGGGTGCCTTTTTGGGAAGAAGTAGAGTGCTCTGAGTCAGGACTTTGCTCTGAACAAGAACTTTGTTCTGAAGAGGGAGCTCTCACCATTCTGACTAACGCGATAGCGAGATTGATAACGATAAACAGCAGAAGCAGGATCAAAATGACTTTAAAGAGAAACGACATAGTTTGGCCTTTAAGGACGTTATTGAGTTCAATACGTTTTTGGCTTGGTATGTTGTTAACTGTGGTTGTCTTTTCTGCTTTGGTCAAACTGGGTTTTTGGCAGTTGTCGCGGGGTGAGGATAAGCAGCAAGTCGAATCTGAATTGTCGCAACGACTTGATGCGTCTTCGATTTCTTTAGATTTGGCGGTGAGCCGCTTTGACCTGCACTCATTGACTGGGGTTAAAGTCTCAGTGGATGTCACTCCACTCCCGTTGAGCGATGTCGCGACAGTGCTGTTAGACAACCAAACCTTTGAGGGGAAAGTTGGGTATCTTGCGTATCAGGTGGTGTCTGACGGTGATCAACGGTTTTTTCTGCTTGAACGAGGCTTTGTGGCAGGTTTAAAGCAGCGGTCACAACTTCCAAATGTGACATGGATAGATGAGCCACAGGCGATGGAAGGGCGTTTGTACCAAAAGTCGATCAATCCATTAAGCAGCGATCTTGGCTTAGAAATGACCAATCCATTGCGGATTCAAAACCTCAACATCCCCGAGCTTTCTCGTGAACTGGGCCTCACATTAGAGCCGTTTGTCTTTCAACCTCAGCAAGATGGCTGGCCTTATCAACAACCCTGGCAGCCTGTCCCTATGCGTTCAGCTAAGCATTTTGGGTACGCGGTTCAGTGGTTTTCAATGGCGCTGGTTTTTGCGCTATTAAGTGGTTATGTACTGGTGCGCGCAGTGAAAAAAATAAAGAGACAAGGCCATGATGTCGATGCGAATAACCCGGTTTTGGACGTTAACCAAGATGGCTCAAAAAATATGGACTATGCTTTAGAAACTAATGGTTTAGTAGAGGATAAGGGGTTAACAGAAAATACGGGCTTAGCAGAAAATAATCGTCGTCATAAGGAAAAAATATGAAAAATACTGTTTGGCGGGGCCGGCTTTTATTGTTATCGCTTATTTTTGTTTTTGCGATACCAGTGATCAGTGCCAAGTTGATTCTAGCAAACCATTGGTATGAACCCGGTGTCACTAACCAAGGGGTGTTAATCGAGCCTTCGACAACATTCAGTCAATTGGGTACGGATAACCCACTAGAGCAACAAAGTTGGCAACTGGCCTATGCCGTTCCCGAGGTATGCGACACATTCTGCGAAAAACAACTCCATCTTTTGGGCCAAAGCTATATCGCCCTCGGCCAATACAAAGAGCGAGTCGAACCCGTACTTCTATTGACACAACGAAGTGATACCAATGCGGTGAAAGACTTTCATTATCGATCTATTGAAGTGACGGAAGCTTTTTCTGAGCGTGTGGGCGAGTTTGAAACCGTCATCGTTGACCCACTAGGTCAGCTGGTCATTCGATACCCGAAAGCCGTCAATGAAGGCGATCTTGTGGATCAGAGTAAAGGATTACTCGCAGACTTTAGAAAGCTACTCAAATTATCTCGAGTTGGTTAAGTTGAGTATTTGAGCCGTTAAGTATTGAATCTTTACGTAGTGAGAACTTACGTAAAGAGAAATAAGCGATGTCTTTCTTGTAGAAGCAAGAAGCAAGGAACAAGAAACAGGTAGTAACCAGAAACAGTTAGTAACACGAAACAGTTAGTAATACGAGGCAATAGGGAACATCTAGAAACAAGGAATGTGTATGAAATTGATGGTGTTAGTTCGAACCGCAATAGTTTTGTCGATTTTTGTCATTGGGATGGGAGCCTATACACGTTTGGCGGATGCTGGATTAGGTTGTCCAGATTGGCCAGGATGTTATGGGCAGATTCTAGTGCCAAGCGGACAAGAAATTTCAGAGGCGAACAGCGCATTTCCAGAGCGAGCGGTTGAACCCCAAAAAGCGTGGTTAGAAATGATTCATCGCTATTTAGCGGGGACATTAGGTCTGATCATTTTTGCTATAACCGCCTTGTGTATCCGTCAAAAATCAATGACACCAACGCTACCCATTACATTGAGCGTGGTTACTATCTTTCAAGCTTTGTTAGGGATGTGGACAGTCACGCTAAAACTATTGCCCATTGTGGTGATGGCGCATTTAATCGGTGGATTTTCCGTATTGGCCTTATTATCGATGATCGCGTGGCGATTGAATCGACAGCGTGAACCGATCAATCATACGATGATTCCTCCTTCACTGAGAGCCGCTGCATTATTCGCTTTCATTGTGGTCGTCTTACAAGTCATGTTAGGTGGGTGGACTTCCTCAAACTATGCCGCATTGATGTGTAGCAGCCTACCTATTTGTGAAGGTAACTGGATCGAACAGCTCAATTTCTATTCTGCTTTTGATTTTTTCCAAGCTGGCCACTCCAATTATGAGTTTGGTGTTCTGGATTACAGCGCTAGGATGACAATTCATGTGTCACACCGGATCGGTGCCATCATTACCGCTCTCGTCGTCATTTATTTGGCTGCTCGATGCATTGCGAGCGCAGAACCTCAGCTTAGTGGAGTAGGCTGGAGACTACTATTGGTATTGATGCTGCAAGTGGCTCTTGGGGTGAGTAATGTTCTGCTTTATCTGCCACTCGGCATTGCGGTTGCCCATAATTTAGGGGCGGCACTATTAGTGTTAGCGGTATTGCATACCAATTTTTTACTTTGGCAGCCTAATAGGGAAATAGAGTTCGGCAAGGAGAGTGTTCATGAATAAATCACAAATGGTCATAGAGGAAAGTGTCCAATCTCGACCAAGATCGAAACTGAAGTCTAAACCGAAATGGAAAGTCTATCTCGCATTAACCAAGCCCAAAGTGATCGCCTTGATGCTATTAACTGCAGTGGTGGGAATGTGCTTATCGACGACCAGTCATTTGCCGTGGCAGCCAACTCTGTTTGGGCTGATTGGTATTGGTTTGATGGCCAGCGCCGCCGCCGCATTTAATCACCTAATAGATAGAAGAATCGATGCCATCATGGCTCGAACTTTTAAACGCCCTTTGCCTTCCGGAGAAGTGGCCGCAGTGCGTGTTTTCCTGTTTGCTTTATCACTGGGTATCGTTGGTTTTACATTGTTATACGCCATGGTGAATAGTTTAACCGCATGGTTAACGTTTGCGAGCTTAATCGGTTATGCCGTTGTATATACTTTGTATTTAAAACGAGCGACACCACAGAATATTGTTATTGCTGGGATAGCCGGAGCAATGCCACCGTTATTAGGTTGGACGGCAATCACGGGTGAATTACACGCGAACGCTTGGTTACTAGTGATGATTATCTTCATATGGACACCGCCACATTTTTGGGCTTTGGCGATACATAGAAAAGACGATTACGCTCGTGCGGATATCCCTATGTTACCTGTCACTCATGGCGTTGAGTACACCAAAACGTCGATTCTGCTTTATACCGTGTTGCTCGCGCTTGTTTGTATGTTGCCCGTGTTAGTGGGAATGAGTGGCGTCATTTATCTCACCGTTTCATTAGCGTTAAGTGCTGGTTTCATTCAATCGGCATGGAAACTGAAATTCACGGATAACAGCGGGCAAGCGATGCAGACGTTTAAGTTTTCTATCTACCATCTGATGGTTTTGTTTGCAGCGCTGCTGCTCGATCATTACCTCGTCTAGCTTTTAGTCAATGATGAGCAAGCAATGAGTAAGTAATGAATTGGGTGTAAATAAAAATATACACCAAAGTTAAAGTGTAAATATATAGGTAATATTGCCTTTTGTTTAAATTAATGATTGAACTTTTCCTGCTTAGTCGATAAGTTACAAGCAACAGGAAATGATTCACCGAGTCCCTGTATTGTATTTGGTACCGATAAACTCGGAAGTTAGACAAATAGGAAGTAGTACGCAATGTTTCAGACTGATGATGTAAGAATTAACAAAGTAAAAGAACTATTACCACCCGTTGCTGTTTTAGAGAAATTTCCAGCAACTGAAACAGCCTCTTCGACTACGTTCCAATCTCGTGAAGCGATTTCAAATATCCTACAAGATAAAGATGACCGTTTATTAGTGATCGTTGGCCCTTGCTCAATTCATGACACAGAAGCGGCGATTGAATACGGTAAGCGATTAAAAGTACTGCGTGACGAATTAGGTGACCGCCTAGAAGTCGTGATGCGTGTTTACTTTGAAAAACCACGTACAACCGTTGGTTGGAAAGGCTTAATCAACGACCCATACTTGAATGACACATTCAAGATCAACGATGGGTTACGTACAGCGCGTAAACTGTTGCTAGACCTGACTGATATGGGCATGCCGACAGCGAGTGAGTTTCTCGATATGATCTCGCCACAATATGTGGGTGACCTAATTAGTTGGGGAGCCATCGGCGCTCGCACCACAGAATCTCAAGTCCACCGTGAGCTGTCTTCTGGTCTCTCTTGTCCAGTCGGTTTTAAAAATGGTACCGATGGTAATATCAAAATAGCGACGGATGCGATTCGTTCCGCAAGTGCCTCTCACCATTTCTTATCGGTGACTAAATTTGGGCACTCTGCAATCATTGAAACCAGTGGTAACCCAGATTGTCATATCATTCTACGTGGTGGTAAAGAGCCGAACTTTAGTGCTGACCATGTTGGTATTATTAAACAAGAGTTGTCTGCTTCTGGCCTACCAGAGAAAGTGATGATCGACTTTAGTCACGCGAATAGCTCTAAACAGTACCAGCGTCAAATGGTGGTTTCTGACGACGTAGCGAACCAAATTGCGGGTGGCGAAAACGCTATCTTCGGTGTGATGATTGAATCTCACCTTGTCGAAGGCCGTCAAGATTTAGTCGAAGGTCAACCGCTGGCTTATGGTCAATCGATCACAGACGCATGTATTGGTTGGGATGACACAGAAAAAGTATTACGCCAACTGGCTGATGCAGTCGAAGCTCGTCGTAACGCTTAGACTGAGTCAACAAAATGAGTAAATGGCTTTCATCTGAAAGCCATTTTTTTTTGTGTATCACAATTGATTAATTGATTAATTGATTAATTGATTAATTTGAGTTAATCGCAATGCCGACATCTAACGCATCTAACCAGTCAAGAAATCGCTTCACATCATCCCCTTGGAAAATCCCGCCGTGCTGCGGGCACATCATATCGATATCCAATTTACTGACTCTTTCAATCCAATCTCGTTTGGCACGGTTTGAAGGCATCCATCGCTTGTGAAAGTACTCCATTTTTGGAATGTGGTCGTTAAAGTCCTCAACAAAAAATGGCGCGTCAGGTTGATCCATTGCGGCACCAATATCACCAGACATGAGTATCTTTGCTTCCGGATCGTAGACTGAAAAATTACCGGATGAATGCATATAGTGAGCCGGTATGAATTGAATTTCCTGTCCGGAAAGAAGCACTTTCCCCCCATTATCGGCAATGCCTGAAAAGGTAATAGACTCCATACCAAAATGCCGAATAAAAGATTCCCACAGCCAAGGAGTATGCAAGGTGGCCGAGGGTAAAGCTTTATCCCATAAACCGAGAGAAGAAATAATATCGGGATCTTGATGGGAGGCAAACAAATGCACGATGTGTTCAATGGGCACTTCTTTGACTACGCAACCCAGCATGGCTGAAAATAGCTCAATACCGCCAGGATCAAGTAATATCGCCTGATCACGGTTAACGATCATGTACTGGTTCGTATCAACAATTTTATCTGGTTTATCTGGATCTCGAGCAAAAACAACCCATCGATGTTGTCCTTTTTCATACAGTACTTTTGATTGCATAGTTCACCCTGGCAAAAAGAGAAAAGAGTCTAAGGGATTGTAAAACATGCTTTTGAATTGCTTCAGCAAGTTCAGTCACGCTCTCGGCGATAGTATTGAGTTGAGCTTGGTATTTTTCATCAGCCTGAGAAGCCTCAACACTCAACATGGTGGAAATTATTTGTGCGATCCGCAATTCGTCATACAGTGTTTGCAGCATGTCATGAAGGCTTTTGGCTTCAGAATAAAAACGATGACTGATCTCTGAATATTCCGAGAGGTTGTTGTCTCTCGCGATATCCAATGTGCGGAGGTATTGTGCGTCGGGATTTTTTAAATACACCCATTCAAACCGATCAACGGCCGATGAGGCACGGGTGCCCGCAGTGGCCATTTTGCTTAGATTTTGCGCTTTGACATTGATGGTTTGAGAAGTTTCAAGGGTGACTTTAACCAAGTCATCTATGGAATCCGTAATTGGGCGAAACCCAGCGGCGCTTTCTCCAGCCCTTAATGCTAAGGCTCTGGCATTGCTGGCGACTAATAGCAATCGTTTTGCGATCAGCATGCCTCGATTCAGCTCAGCGGCAACTTCCGCTGCAATTACAAATACAGGTTTACTAGCCATAGATATTGTCAATATTCATTAACTTATAATGATTAACTATAGACCACATATTTAAAGTGCAAGAGCTCATCGCTAGATAATAGCGTCGATTAGGCCAACGTAATCTGAATCCGAAGGGTGCTTGCCAATGCAAGTACCCCTCTATTACTGTCATTTCCATCTTATCTAAAGCTTTTGAGTACGCTACGCTCTAAAGCACTCGAAGCCTTAATGTTTGGAAAGCGCGAATACGTTAATGACCCACAAACGCGACCACCACTTTATCGCTCTCTAATTGACGAGAGAACACATACGCGTTGTCTTGTTGAATTTCCATGTGTGTTCCTGCGCCTATCGCTGGGTGGCGTTGGCGAAATTGCCCAAGCGTCTGCCAATGCGTTAGCAATGATTGTCTTTTAGCATCCAACGTCCAAACCATGTCTGATCGGGTTCCTTGGTGGAAATCATCCGCATAGGGCCCAATGTTCCTGGCGACTTCATCCCCGTAGTAAACTTGGACTGCACCAGGGCTTAACAGTAATGCGTTGGCGGCATTGCGTTGGATATCAAACGACTTAAAGCGACTAAAAAACAGTTCGGTATCGTGAGACGACATATAACTCACAGGAAGAAAATCGTCCGATTGTTGCATTTTCTCTGTGTAGTCTTGGTAAGTCTCTGCCATTTGGCTGAAGCACACGGCGCCTTTATCTAGCTTCTTCTGCATATCAAAGTTGATGAGTGCGTCAAAGCCATCATCAAAATAGGGCGTTCGATAGGCTGAATGGCCCCACACTTCGCCCATCATCCAAAATGGCTGACCCTTAGTATTGTTTTCACTTCTCCAACGTTCCAAGTTTTCACTCGCTTGGTGCTTGAGCCGTTTCCATTCATCACTTTCAACATGTTTTACGGTATCTACCCGAAAACCATCGATGCCGAATCGTTTCACCCAGTCCGTCTGCCATTCAATTAAGTAGTCACTGACCGTGTATTGGTCTCGGTGCTCGACGCGAGTTCCAGGGTTTTTCATTAACCAAGAGGGTGGAGTGACAAACTCATCGGATTCAGTCAGAAAGTCGGGTAACCCGGCTAACGTCATCGTGATATCACTAGAGCCGGGCTTTGGGTAATTGGGAAGGCCTGCTCTGACCCAATCTCCGCCCCACCAATGGCTCCACTGATCGCTCTTATAATCAATGCCCTGATGAAAATCATGCCAATTTTGGTTCGGTTGTGGTGTCCACTGGCTAACGGGGGTTGGTATGATGTTGGGATCGATGACGTCGATGTCATCGAATTGCAGGTCGGCTAAAGTCGCGTAACCTGAGTGATTGATGACCGCATCAAGAAGCACTTTCATTCCGCGCTGGTGTGCACCATCGACTAAGGCTTTTAAGTCCTCATCTTGGCCAAAGTTCTCATCAATTTTTGTGAAATCTCGAGTCCAATAGCCATGGTAGGCATAGAAAGGGAAACTACCACTGTCGCCACCACCGACAAAACCGTGCACTTGTTCAACGATAGGAGAGAGCCAAATGGCATCGGTTCCTAGGCTCTGAATGTAATCTAGCTTATTGATGACACCTTTAAGGTCTCCTCCATGAAAAGTCCCAACTTCGTCGCGTCCATCTTTTCTTCGGCCGTAGCTTTGATCGTTGTCACGGTCACCATTGTTAAAGCGGTCAACCATAACAAAGTAAATATTGGCGTTTTTGTAGGTAAAGGGCTGTTGTTTGATTTCAAGATCTTGAATTTCAGGAGTATAGGGTTCGAGCAACATTAAACCGCCGCTTTTAGGTGAAACGGTTAAGGTCACTTGCTGATCTTGAACGGTGACCTGCTGCTGGCTAAACACCTCTCTCAGCAGGGTTCCTTCAGGGAAAGTGTCGGCCAACTGAATGGTATGGTGAGTAACGGTGTTTTGTTCACATTGAAGCTTGGGCAGAGGGCGCTTAAACGCGGGTTGGCTACTGGCTTTGGCTTGGCGATTGAAAAGTAGTGTGTGCTTGTCGGCATCGAAGTGAAACGCATAATCGCCAGTAAAACGAATTTTTAGGGGAAGAATAAGCGGCTCAGAGCAGGATAGTTGAATAGGATGGCTGAACTTCACTTTTTGTTGCTGATTAGCCTGGCAATCCCCTTCAATTCCGGAAATTTTTAGGGTGTAGCTATCTTTGGCAAGGGAAACCACTAAAGGCGTGTCACTGTTTAATGGGAAATCACGGCTCGTTGTCGTTGTTGTTATGGTTAAGTTCGGGCTGGCCATGCTTGTCGATGCTATAAGAGACAAAAGCAACCCTATAGAGATCTTTTTCACGTTCAATCCTTAAATATGTGATGAGATAGGTGATGGAAAATTAATCATAAGTCGCATGGGGTAGAGTGACATCATTCTTGTCTTCTACGCCCTAAAGTCTGCTTCGTTTCACAAAAATGCCTTTGGGGGGCGCAGAGATTTGGAGTCAAATAGGTGGATTTGAGTCGCGAACTTGTGTGCTATTTTATCGATAACTGTTCTCACGCACATTAGGTGATTTGGCCCACAAATGAGTCGTAGATTATTAAATCGAATATTGGTTGTGGTATGCCTGGTTATGGCTCCAAGCTATGCTAGCGCGGAGGCATCAACGTTTCTGCGTCCTTTTTTGTCTCAGGAAGCCCCTTTGTCGCTGAGTCAGTTAAGGGAGAATACTGATCTGTATGACTGTGGGTTAGAACAAGACGATCAAGAATTTTGCAGCGATGAGATTAGATACTATAAAACTCGCGTCGTTGTGACGTTGCTGGTTGGTTCCGATACGCGTGTAACGAAGGTAAAACTTAGCGCTGATTTCAGCCCGATTCATTATACGGATTTGCAATTGAATTTGCGTAAAGATGGCTTTCACATAGTGGAAGTGCGTAAATCAGGTCGCCATTTTTTGGTGGCAGAAGAAATACGCCTTGCTGATCGTCAAGCCGCGGATAAGGCGCTGATTGAGTTTATGAATCAAGGAGCGATTGACGATTCCATTGAAGTGCGTTGGCAGTTAGCACATAAAACGCACACAAAAAATAAAGAGGTTGAAGCGGTATTTCGAAGCCATAACGAGGGCATAGAGATCACTTTCTACGTTTCAAAAGATTCTGACGCGGCTGAAACTCAAGAATGAAAGCGTCTTAGTTGTCGTTAAGTCAGCCGTTTCCTCAGTGCTTATTGATAACATCTGCTGAGAAACGTTTACAACTTTAATGGATAAACGTGCCATACGGCTCAAAACGAGTACCTTTTAAAGAAATAGATTTCATAGAGATTGAGCTAACGCATATTCGCGCATACTCTGATCTCAGTTAATTATAGGAGAACTGTTCATGGTGGCTAACGTAAACACGCCCGCTAAAGTAACAATGGCACAGCAAGGCCCAGAGCTTTCAGAGCTAGTACAAGGCTATTGGCGTATGGCTGAATGGGGGATGACTCCACAAGAAAGACTGACATTTTTGAAGCAGCATATAGAACTTGGTGTGACTACCGTGGACCATGCTGATATCTACGGTGGCTATGAATGTGAGATACTGTTTGGTCAAGGTTTAGCTCTTGATCAATCGGTGAGAGATGAGATTCAAATCGTCACTAAGTGCGATATCAACTTATGCACTTCTCATCACCCAGATCGCAAAATTAACCACTACGACACCAGTGCGACTCATATTCATCAGTCAGTAAATAACTCACTGACACGTTTAGGTGTTGAAAATGTGGATGTGTTACTGATCCACCGCCCAGACGTATTAATGGACGCAGACGAAGTCGCTGAAGCGTTTACCGAGCTTCATAAAGTGGGCAAAGTAAAACACTTTGGTGTGTCTAACTTCTCACCGGCTCAGTTTGAACTGTTGCAGTCGAGATTGGGTAAATCACTCGTTACGAATCAAGTGGAAATTAACCCTCTGAATTTTGAAGTGGCACACGACGGTACACTTGATCACCTACAAATGAAGCGTATTCGACCAATGGCATGGTCTTGTCTTGCTGGTGGAAGCTTATTCAACGGTACGACAGAGCAAGAAAAAAGAGTGATCAAAGAGCTTGAGGCATTACGCCTTGAAATCGGTGCAGAGAGCATTGATCAGGTCATTTATGCCTGGGTTCGTCGTTTACCATCGAATCCAATCGCTATTATTGGTTCGGGTAAGATCGAACGCGTGAAAGCGGCAGTATCGTCACTTGAGCTTGAGTTAACACGTGA
This sequence comes from Vibrio genomosp. F10 str. ZF-129, assembly GCF_000287055.2. Taxonomy (GTDB): domain Bacteria; phylum Pseudomonadota; class Gammaproteobacteria; order Enterobacterales; family Vibrionaceae; genus Vibrio. The sequence goes on from NZ_AJYQ02000137.1 coordinate 298,595, forward strand.
GCAGTGGTATCGAGTTTGGGTTGCATCAAAAGGGCACGGTGTGCCATAGGCTCGTTAACCCTGACCTTTAGACTTTAACGTTAACAATCAGCGTTAACCATTATGAGAACCAGCCATTGTGCTGGTTTTTTTTATCAGTGAGATTCCACTTATCTCTACCATTTACCATTCGCGCTGATAATCCCCCATTCGTCGCAAAGCACGGCACGCTAACCAGGATCGATTTAATCTTTCACCATCAACGAGTGAAAGGGAAAACCGACATGAACATCAAAACTATCAGTAAACTATCAGCCATCGCACTTCTCATTGGCAGCCACTCAATCTTTGCAACCAATGCAATGGCAGCACCGAGCGAGGCACTGATATCTGAGTACAATATGGCTGCAGAAGGCGATGAGGACAAAGTAGAGATTGTCTATGAGCAGCTTAACCAACAGATCCAATCACAGGGTGCAGACGCTCTTAGCATGGTTTATTTGGGAAGTACTCAAACCTTAATGGGACGAGATGCTTTCATGCCTTGGAACAAAATGAAATATACAGAGCAGGGCTTGTCGACCATATCTAAAGGACTCGCTTTGCTCGATAGCCTACCTGTCGATGCTCAAGAGTATCGTCAAGGTTTACCAGAAGCGTTATTGGCCAAGGCGATAGCGGCCTCAACATTCACTTCTCTTCCAGACATGTTTAACCATTTTGATCGTGGTTATGACCTTTACCTTGAATTAATGGGGGATGATGACTTTGCCCATCAGAATTATGAAGCGACGTCTTGGATTTATATTTATGCCATTAAAGCTTCATTAAGAGCCGGTGATGTCAATCAAGCTACCGAGTGGTTATCCGATATGCAGAAACAAAATGCGGAGCACCCGATGACATTGCAAGCAGAAGCGCTTGTCAATAAAGCGGCCTAGGAGGCTACCGTGTTGAAATTTAACCAGATAAGTAAGCGGTATCGTTTAGGTCAGCAAAGTGTTCCAGCACTCGTCGAAGCCAGTGGTTTGATTGCTAAAGCGGAAATGGTGGCACTGTGTGGGCCGTCGGGGTCAGGCAAGAGTACATTGCTTAACATTCTTGGCATGTTAGATATGGATTACCAAGGCGAAGTGACGTTAGCCGGTGTCCCTTATCCAAAAGATCCTATGGCTGCGGCCAAGATACGCAGAAGCCAGCTAGGGTTTGTGTTCCAAAAATTTAATCTCGTCCCTGTGATGACGGCATGGGAAAATGTGGCTTATCCATTGATGCTAAATGGATTCTCTATCGCTGAACAAAAACAGCAAGCCATAGAAATGTTAGGTAAAGTGGGATTAGAGGAATTCGCTCTTCATCGCCCTGATAATTTGTCTGGTGGGCAACAGCAGCGAGTGGCTATCGCTCGTGCGCTGGTGCACAAGCCTGAAATCGTCATTGCAGATGAGCCGACGGCAAGCTTAGATAGCCATACCGCAAGCTTAGTCATCGATATTATGAAATCACTGGGTCAAGAAATGAGCACTACATTTATTGTGGCCACTCACGATCCAAGAATGGCATCACATTGTGACCGAACTATCGAGTTACTTGATGGTTGCATTAATCAGGAGGTGATCAAATGGGCAAGCTAATTCCTCATTCACTGCGTATTGCTTATCTTAATTTGCAACGTAATGGCCGCCGAAGCTTGTTGTCGGTCTTGATTGTTGCCATTGCTGTTTTTGCTTTGACAAGCGCAGGTGGGTTTGGCCTTTATACCTATGACTCGTTACAGGAATCAACCGCCAGAGACACTGGGCACTTAACTCTGAGTCAACCTGGCTTTTTTGAACAAGATGAGGAAATGCCTCTTGCTAATGGGTTGGCGAACACCGAGAGCATTGTGAAGCAATTACTGGCCAACCAAAACGTTCGAGGGGTGCAACCTAGGATTGAATTTACCGGACTGGTTTCTAATGGCACGAAATCAACAATCTTTGTCGGGACTGGTGTGAATGACCGTGAGTTTGATATGAAAGGGCCATTTTTAGACGTCAGGAAAGGCAAAACGTTATCAAACACGCAATCACCACGCTATGACGCGACTGAACCAGAAGTGATGCTGGCTGTTGATCTTGCTAAAAATTTGAATGTCACGACGAATGACTGGGTGACACTGCTCGCCACAACCAGTGATGGTGCTCTCAATGCGTTTGATTTTAAAGTCCGAGGCATCTACTCAACGGGGGTTCCTGAACTTGATAAAAGGCAGCTTTATCTGCATATCGAATCGGTTCAGAGTCTACTGGCCAGTCACAAAATCAGCACATTGTCGGTCTTTTTATACGGAACAGAACAAACAGCGCAAACTCAAGGTTGGGTTGAAGATCAGCTCAATGGTATGAATCTAGAACAAGCGGTCGAAGTGACGCCGTGGGAAAAAAGAGCGTTCTATTATAAGCGAGTGAAAGATCTTTATGATCGTATTTTTGGCATCATGGGAGCGGTAATGGCGTTGGTCGTTTTTGTTGCTCTGTTTAATACCATGACGATGTCAGTGACAGAACGCACCCGTGAGATTGGCACTTTATCCGCGTTGGGTACTTACCCAAATGAGATCGTTTCCGGATTTGTGCGAGAAGCGGGTTTACTCGCTATTCTGGGCGCATTAATGGGGGGAGCAATGACGTTAGCAACCAGTCTGATATTACTCGTCGCCGAAGTGCAGATGCCACCACCACCGGGACAAACCGATGGCTATCCATTGAACATCTATTTCTCTGCTGAGTTACTGGCGTATTGCGCAGCGGGCGTTGTGATCATTTGTGTGGGTGCAGCTTGGATATCAGCGCGTAAAGGCGTGAATAAACCGATTACAGAGGCTCTGGTGTATGTTTAATCTCAATAGAAATGTCCCATCATCATGGGCGAGGTTCAGCTCTTTTCCGAAAGCCGTTTTGCTACTAGCGCTGTCGAGCGTATCAGTGATGGCGCAAGAAACGAATACGGTTCAAGGTGAAAGTAAGATGGATGTTGAGGCGATGATCAAAGCGGCTGATGGATACCGAATGGGTGAAAGCTCAGCAAAAGCGGTTTCTCTAGTGTCATTGTATGAAAATCAAGTCCTTGATCAAACGCGTGAATACCATGTTTATAGCCGGCCAAACCGAGAGTCATTAGTGGTCTTTAAGTCTCAAGTAGAAGCGGGACAAAAAATGCTCATGCTGGGGGATAATTACTGGTTATTGATGCCCAAAAGTCGTCGCCCAATACGCATTACGCCGATGCAAAAGCTATTAGGTGAAGCCTCGGTTGGAGACATCTCGACCTTAACATGGAGTGAAGACTATCAAGGCCAATGGGTCAGCAACGAATCGATTTCCCAAGACTCTGGCGAGACGATTAAAACTAACCGATTATCATTAACGGCCACAACCACAGGTGCAAGTTACCAGAAAATTGATCTGTGGTTAGATGAGGGCAATCACTTTCCAATCAAAGCCGATTTGTATTTACGTTCAGGAAAGTTAGCAAAGCAAGCTTGGTTTGAATCCGGTCAGAGAGACGGACACCTACGAGTGATCTCGATGACGCTGCTCGACAGAATTCAACCCGCTAAAAAAACGGTTATTGAGTATAAAACCATTGAAGCGATGGAACTCGATGAAAAGTATTACAACCCCGCTTATCTGACTCGTAACAAGTCGGTTGATCTATAACGGTGATGGACATGATGACACAGGGAACGTCGCGGTGGTCTTACAAGCTAATGGTGCCACTCAGTTGGTTATTGTGCAGTGTTGCGATAATGGTGAGCACCCATGCGGGGAGTTCGGATCTTAGCCTAGACTGGGACTGGCAGCTAAGTCTTAACCAAACGGCGCATCGAGAAACCGTATTGCTGGGGCAACCCAAACGTTCAGACACGGGAACACTTGATGCACTCATCGATGTTCAGGCGAGCTGGAAAGAACTTACGGGTTTATTTGCATTAAAAGGCAATGCGCTATGGAGTAACGACGATACGCGTTCTCTTGATACAGATGTCATCGTACAAGAATTGTTTTGGCAGGGGAGTACTGAAGCATGGGAACAATCGGTTGATTTAACGTTGGGTAAAGTGAGATTAGACTGGGGAGTGGGTTATGGTTACCGACCTTTAGATATATTCAAACCTTATCGTAGAAACCCTATCGGTATCCAAGTTGAGGAAGGGGCTGGAACTGCGATGGCCTCATATTTTGATATGAGTGGAGAATGGAGCCTAGTGTATACCGATTCTTCGTGGACGCAGCAGCAAGGCTCAGAATTAGAAAAACAGTCCCAACAGCAGGGTTTTGGCCTTCGTCGATACGCATTACTGGGTGACAGTGAATGGCAAGGTATCGCTTACTATGACGATGTTCGACACGGCTTGGTTGGCGGTTCATTTGTTACGGTTGTGGATCCGGCCTGGGCGCTTCACGTTTCTGCTGTCTATCAACGTCAGTACCTGGCTTATCAGCAAGGGGAGCCATTCCAAGCCGTGAGTCTGTCTACACAACATCATGGTTATCAGTCACTCATTGGCATGAACTGGGCAAGCAGTACTGGGCACAATATCATCATGGAGTATTGGTTTGATAGCCGAAGTTGGAGCCGCGATGAATGGCATCAAGCTTTTGAACGAGAGACGGATCTTGCTTCAAATCCACACACGTTGCCATTGGCGTCCTCCTACGCTCAGGGATTCAATCATGCCAATCTTGTGCAGCACAATATGATGTTTCATTGGTCGTTGAATTCAGCGAGTTGGAGCCATTGGGAATGGAGCAACAATTGGTTGTGGCTGAATGACTTTGAGCCGACATTTGATGTCATTGTCTCACCGCAAGATGGCGGGTTGATCGCGACTCAGTGGCTGAACTACCAAATGTATGATTCAGGCTATACGTCATTCAATGTTGAGCTGGCCGCTCGATTTTTAGGGGGCAGTAGCGATTCGGTGTATGCAAACTTACCTGATAAGCATATGATTCTATTAAACCTGAAAGGAAAATTCTGAACATGAAACGATGTGCCTCATTAGTAAAAAACACAGAGAAAAGAATAGAAAATAGTGCGTTCAAGAGTCTGTTTCTTACCAGCCTTTTTTGCCTAGCGATTGCCATTCTTACGTTCTTTATTTGGTCGGGTCCGTTCATTGAGCATCTATTGATCAGTTTTGGCTATGGCTATAGCGCGGTATTCAGTGCGCTTATCATTTCTTATTTTCGTCCAGATCTTGGTATCCAATGGGTCAATGCGTTTTCGCTGACTCTGTCGATGATTCTGGGTACTTGCAATGCGGCATTTTTGCTAGAAGGGTATAGCAATTTTGACAGCCTGCCTGAACTCAAACCAGTCATTCTTCTTGGTTTTATCTTTACGGTGATATGCTTTTTCTATTTTTATATCTACGAACAAAAACTACTGACCCAGAAAGAGCTTGAAACGACCAAACGCAAACAAGCTGAACAAGAAAAAGCACTGGTCATGAGTCAGTTAAAACAACTTCAAAGCCAAATTGAACCACATTTTTTATTCAACACATTAGCCAATATTAATGCCTTGATTGACTCTCAGCCGAAAGATGCACGACGGATGCTTGAAAAGCTCACGGATTTGTTGCGAGGCACGCTAAAAAGTAACCGCCAGTCGAACACATCACTGGTTGGTGAACTTGAACTCGTGGATGCCTATTTAAGCATTCAGAAGATTCGGTTAGGTGATCGACTGACTTATCATATCGATAACCAGCTAACTAACGATGTTGTTTTTCCACCGTTACTCATTCAACCTTTGGTCGAGAATGCGATCCAGCATGGTATAGAGCCGAAAGCTGCTGGTGGTTCAGTGACGGTTTTAGTGGTAAAAGAACAGAGTATGGTGAGTATATCGGTCATCGACAATGGTATTGGATTGATGTTGGAATCTAAGAACGCGGGACATGGTATAGGCCTAGAAAACATTCGACAACGTATGAAAGTCCTTTTTTCTGATGAGGCGAATTTTGCAATTGTTGAAAATAAGCAAGGTGGCGTCACCGCCAAGCTTCAGATTAAATTGACAGACTTGGAATTATTACAGAGGTAACAAGATGACGCGCAGTATGCCAGTAACCGCCATTATCGCGGATGATGAACCGTTACTGAGGCACCATTTTAGTAAAGCGTTGGCAGAGCATTGGCCGGAGTTAGATATCGTTGCATTGGCTGAAAATGGCGAACAAGCCTTAGAGCAGATCGAGAAACACCAACCTGATATTGTCTTTTTAGATATAAATATGCCGCTTCAAGATGGTATGAGCGTAGCTAAAACTCTTGCGACTCGGCAAAGTAAAACCAAAGTGGTCTTTATTACGGCTTACGATGAGTTTGCCGTACAGGCCTTTGAGACGAGTGCTGTGGATTATCTGCTTAAACCTGTGTCGGATATGCGACTAGCGCAATGTGTTGATAAGTTAAAAATACAGATGCAAGTTCAAGATTCGCCTGAAGTGTCAGATGTTTCATCGCTCATCGACCAAATCCAAAAGATGACACTTAAAGCCAAGCCAACCTATTTGACTTGGATAAAAGCCGCCAAAGGCGATGACATCCATTTAATATCGCTGAAAGATGTCTTGTATTTTAAAGCGGAAGATAAATACATTTCATTGTATAAGAAAGATGATAAAGGGTGTGTTGAGTACCTACTGCGCACATCCCTTAAGGAGCTTTTGCATCAACTCGACCCAGATATGTTTTGGCAAATCCATCGTTCGAGTGTCGTGAACGTATCCGCCATAGAAAAGGTAAAAAAAGACTTTTCTGGCAGAATGTTCGTGCATATTGGTGAGGCAAAACTCCCAGTGAGTCGAGCAATGCAACCGCAATTTACGAATTTGTGGTAACTCGTTTTTTTTGCCAACGAAACGGTTTACCAACGAACGTTATGCCAAAGCACTTTTGTTAACAACCCTCGGGTTAAATTAACTTAAATTTGATGAATTCCTTAGGTTTCATAGGAGCGGAAAAGTAGTACCCCTGTATGTATCGGATACCGAGTTCACTCAGTTGCTCTATCTGCTCTCGGGTTTCTACGCCTTCCGCGATGACTTTCATATTGAGTTCATCACCCAGATTGATCATCGATATCAATACTGGTGTGATCGCCGTCTCTGACCGTAATCCATTCACAAATACTTTGTCGATTTTTAGTGCGTTAAATGGGTGCTGGCGAATGAAATTCAACCCTGAATATCCGGTCCCAAAATCATCAACGGCGACTTTGAATCCCAAATCGCTGAGTATACTGAGTGAGAAAGTCGCGTGATCCAATTCTCGGTTGGTGTAATCATTATTTTCGGTGATCTCAAGAAGTAGAATCGGAACAATATCTGGATGTCGTTTCGAATACTCGATTAAATAGTCAATGAAATCGGAATCAATAATCAGCTGACGACTAATGTTGAGGCTGATGTACTGCCCTTTGAGTTCTTTTTGGTGCGTATAGATGAAAGAAGTCACGGACTTGATGATTAACTTGGTGATTTGATCGATCACACCCATACGTTCGGCCAATGGAATAAACATATCCGGTGGAATAATTCCTTGTGACCGATGATGCCAGCGTATTAGAGCTTCGCTTCCAGCGATTCGTTTCTCTACGATGTCCACAATCGGCTGAAGGTAGAGTTTTAGGTCGCCATCGTCAATGGCTTGCAACAAAGAATACTCTAGAGATTGCCTCGTTATTCTATAGTTACGTATAGCCAAATAAACCAGTGAAAGCATGGCTGCGATAAGCAGTGTCTGCCAGAAATGTTGACCGAAGTGGTAAAGGTAAGAAGCGTGATTGAGATGCAGAGTGATTGATAAAGGGTACAAGTGGGATGAAAAACTGAACAATCTAACGGCAGAATCAACGGACCCTTCACCACTTTGAATCGTCTGACTTAGTACCGTGATCGTATAACCAAATTCCTGTTCAGAGAGATCAGGGGAAACAAGACCTAAGAATTGATTAGGAGCTAATAACGCATTTGCGCCAGCACCACTGTCATTTTCGTCATGGGCAAAAATAAAGAAAGTTTGCAGTCGACTCTTAGAGATGGTCAAAGAAATGGTGATGTTGTTAGACGAGTCTTCTAATCGTTGTAGTATGGAAGAAGACAGGCGAATATTGGCTGCTCCTTCGTTACTGGTACAAAAAACCACCCCATCTTTATACAGGCCTATTTCTTTGAGCATGGTTGAATGGAAGACATGCCCTCGTATCGCCAGCACATCGTCACGCTCACAAGCAGAGGACACTTGATTTTTTAGTGACATTAGATTTTTTGCTGTTTCACCGATGTACTGTTCTAACAGATGAATCGATTGCTTTCCTTGTGTTTTTGCGTGGTTGTTGGTGGTATAGAAATTAACAATAGCGGAAACGGTGAACACACTGACGAATATGATACCAATAGGGATGGTAGCACGTATGTTCTTTCTAGCTAGGTGTAACAGCGAAGAGGGTGAGGCTTCAGTCTGCTTGTTATATTTCATGATAAGTAATGGCCAACATTTTGTTCTTATTTAACGGTATGTACTGATTTAACTATATGCACATTTGTTAAAAAGAGAATCCCATTTTACGTTATCTATAAAAATTAATACCTAACTCATTATTTTTAGAACTTTAGTTGATGGTTTTGTTTGTTATCTATACCGAATTTGATAATGATACCGAATTTGATAAAAAGCACCTTCGTTCATGTTCAGGCTAAAATGAAGGTGCTTTGTTTATCAATTAATTCATGCTCGACTCGAATAGAGAACTATTGCTTATCCTATGATCACTTGACCCAATACATAACCAAGACAACAGGCACTGATGACTCCGATTAAGCCGACTGACATAAATGAGTGGTTAAAGTACCATTTACCAATCTTAGTGGTACCAGAGCTGTCAAAATTGACGGTAGCGATATCAGAAGGATAATTTGGGATAAAGAAATAGCCATATACCGCTGGCATCAATCCTATCAGGAGTGCAGGATCTAAGCCGAGCCCTAACCCGACGGGTAACATCATTCGCGCGGTTGCCGCTTGAGAGTTAACCACCACAGACACTATGAACAGAGCTAATGCAAAGGTCCAAGGGTAGGCGGTCACCATATCTACGATGCCAGAACGAAATTGTGGCATCGCGTACTGGAAGTAAGTATCAGACATCCATGCAATACCAAAAATGGCAATCGCTGCCACCATCCCTGATTTAAATACCACGCCATTAGGCACATCTCTTGGATCCGTTTTTGTTGCGAGCAGAATGACACCACCAAAACAAAGCATCATCATTTGAATGATAACGGCCATGCTTATTGGTTTGCTTCCTGCCTCAATGGTTCTAATTTCAGGGATCATAGCAATGAGAACAATCAGCACAATCGAGCTGAGAAAGATTAAAACCGCGTTGCGAGATGATGAAGGCAGTTTCACATCCAGCGAGGTTGCGGTTGTGTTGAGAATACGTTCGCGCCACTCTGGATCTTTCATGCGAGCCTGATAATCAGGGTCATCTTGAAGCTCTTTACCGCGCTTAAGGCTATACAAGGACATCAAAAGCGTACCAAATAGAGTCGCAGGAACCGTCACCATAAGAATCGACAGCAGCGTTATCTCTTGCTGAATCTCAACCAACTGGGCCAGATAATACACAACAGCGGCTGAAATTGGTGAGGCAGTAATTGCAATTTGTGAGGCGACGGATGCAGCAGCCATCGGCCGTTCTGGTCGTATTCCATTTTTTAAGGCCACATCACCGATGATTGGCATAATAGAATATACCGCATGGCCAGTACCCAATAAGAAGGTCATTGAGTAGGTAACGAAAGGCGCGATCAGCGTGACACGTTTAGGGTTCTTTCTTAGCAGGCGCTCCGCGACTTGAAGCATATACTTTAAACCGCCTGCGGCTTCTAATATGGAAGCACAAGTAACAACGGCTAAAATAATCAGCATTACGGTGACTGGTGGGGAGCTCGGCGGCATCTTAAAAACAAAGACCTCGACGACAAGGCCAATACCCGATACGACCCCAAGCCCAATCCCGCCGAAGCGAGAGCCTACATAGAGCACCAGTAACAAGAACAAGAATTCTAAATACAGCATATCAGTTACCCATTATTAGTTGTGGTTATGAGTATTGTGAGGGCTATTCAGAGAGAAATATGGTGAGTAGTTCACACAACACCTATTGCTAAATATGGAAAGCTAAATGTTTGATTTAAATCGCGATATCTTTATGGCTAAGTAACAGCATTGCTGTTTTTCTGTAACGTAAGCGTTACGTAAGTGGACGTTTTGGTTAATGAATAAATAAGAGAGGTTGTTTACTTTGAATCAGTGCCTGATTGATCTTGCTGAGGTGAGGTGGAACGAAAAAATCTCAGCTCAATATGGTCAGCTTTTCGGTTTCGCTTTACTACTTATCTTCATGGCTTAGCTTCAATGTTTAAACAACAAAAAAGCATAAGTCTGGGTTTACACCTAGACGCTTATTTGATCCTCGACTAACGTTTATGAGGAAGCGTTTAAAATTAGAGGCGATGATGAACAACCCTTATAGATTTTTGTCGACATCCCTGTTATCACTTTTGCTGACTTCGACAGTTCAAGCCCACAGCCAAAGCGACAACGTTGGCCGGGCTTTGTACTTGACCGAAGAGTACCCGCCTGCAAACTTTATCCTTGATGGACAGTTAACGGGTTCTTCTGTTGACGTCTTGCATGCTGCCGCTAAAGCGGTCGGGGAGGAAATAGGCAGTAATCGCATTGTGTTGCAAGCATGGTCTGATGCTTATCGAACGGCGCTGACGACACCAAACACGGCTGTTTTCTCTACGACGCGAACCGAACATCGAGAAGACTTGTTTCTGTGGGTAGGCCCAATCTCTAAAGTTAAAGTCGTGGTAATGGCAAAACGGGGTAGGGGCATAGAGGTTGATAGCCCATTAGACATGGCGAAATATAGGATTGGCGTGGTTGAAGATGATATTGGTGAGCAATTGCTGCTTGACCTCGGGATTCCGAGAGCCGCTATGATCGAAGTTAAAGACGTGGGTATTCTGGCTGAGCTGTTAACAAAAAATCGGGTTGATCTTATCGCGTATTCAGAGAAAACAGCCTTATGGATGGCTTCTCAGTCAGGGATCAAAAGCAGCACCTTTCAAAGTGTTTACACACTCCAGGAAGGTTATACTTATTACGCATTTAATAAAGACAGCGATCCGGCCTTAATAGAAAAACTGCAGCAGGGGATCGATATCATCAAAGCAAATACCGATGAAAATGGCGTTAATCAGTATCAAGAGATCCTGAAAAAGTATCAATAGATAATCAGGTGGTCTAGCGCCTTGATATCACGGTTGAATGGTTAGGTTTTTTTTCACATAAAATGGGTTGTTGTATTTATTTTCCTTCCCAAATTCTGAGTTAACCAGTCTATTCCACAACGCTTTATCAAACATACCTTTAGGCAAAGAGGGGTAGAGCGTATCCGCTTCTTCGAAAGCCAAATTCATGAACTCTTTTAGCTTAATTTGATTGTATTTTTTCGCGATACGATTATGGTTTCTAATCCATTCTTTTTTGAAATCTACCAATGCGGGCTCTGCTTGCTCCAGAGGCATGCTCGATAGAAAAATACGCTGATAGGCGACTTTTCTATCTATCATCGAACGCATGGCTGTTTGAATGTATTTGTTGTGATGAGTAATCGAAATATGATCAACGTTGAACAGGTTTACGTGCCAGCCTTTTGGAGACATCTTATGAGTACGGAATTGCGCATTTCGAATCTGAAGTGCCTCATGCAAAACTAAATCTGATGTTCCTCTTAACGTTCTTTGCCATTTCCCAATTCTGATTTGAATTGAATGTGGTAGGCGGTAGATATTCGTGAATTTATCTTCAATCATTATAAGTCATACTCGAAGTGGTTTCGGTGTTTGATCCTGTAATTGCTGGATCATAGTTGGTTGAAGTCATGTCTAGAGCCGCGCTATTGTCTGCTGCTTCTTGGTACTCTACATTGATTTAAGTCGTTATTAGTAATTTTAACAATATAAATTAGCTATTTGAATAGAGTAATCTGAATTGAGCGACGTCAAAGTCGTGATTTAGATGTAAACGGAAGAACTGAAAACAGTCACTTGTTCAAATTGTGTATTAAATGACTGTATATCAGTTAATTGAGTAGCAGAATAGCACCGAGCTAGAAATGTATTTTATGCGCTTTGGAAACCGTGATGCCTAGACGTTTGGCCAATCGAGTTAAATTGGCTCGGTCTGTTTTGAGCAAACGACTTGCTTTGGCCCAATTGAAGTCCGAGGTTTCCAACGCAGAAGTGATGAGTTTACGCTGATACTCATCAGTGGCATCGCGCAGGCTCATTGTTTTATTTCCTGAGGTACTTGGCGCCTGTGATTGTCGTCTTTGTTGCTCGTGATTAAGTGCGCTGTCTAATTCAAGAGGGCTGTTTAACTCAAGAGATCGATTGATATCAAGAGCGTTCTCGATATTAATAGAGCGATCCAGTTCTCCAATATCCTCATGGGTAACGGAAATTACTTTGCGGTGTTGATTTCTTGCTCTGGCTTTCAGTGCGGCGCGGTTAATCACATGTTCTAGTTCTCGTACATTCCCGGGCCAATCATAAAGCGAGATATAGTGAAGCGCTTCTTGCCCCATTTTTAGTTGTACTATCCCCAGTTTTCTTCGCGCCTGTTCTAGAAAGAAACCGGAAAGTAATGCGATATCACCTTCGCGCTTCCTAAGCGGGGGAACCTCGATTGGGTAGACAGTGAGTCGGTGGTATAGATCGGCCCGGAATCGTCCTTGGGCCACTTCTTCCTTTAGATCTCGGTTTGTCGCTGCCAATACTCTAACATTGATATTGTGAACCCTATCTTGGCCGACAGGCTGAATCTCATTGTTTTGTAAAGCGCGTAAGATCTTACTTTGAGCAGCTAAAGGCAGTTCACCAATTTCATCCAAAAATAGAGTGCCCCCATCAGCCAGAGCAAATTTACCTAATCGAGTTTTATCTGCCCCCGTAAATGCGCCTTTTACATGACCAAACAGTTCACTTTCAACTAAACTTTCGGGTATCGCTGCGCAGTTTACATAGATTAACGGTTGAAGTTTCCTTGAAGATTGGTGGTGAAGAGTTCGTGCTACCAGCTCTTTACCAACGCCCGTTTCACCATGAATCAGAATGTTAAAATCAGACGGAGCGACAATATCGATGTCGTTTTTTAGGTTGAGCATGGCTTGGCTTGAACCAATGATTTCGCCACCTTCTCGTTTCCATGCTTCATCGTTCAACTCTTGTAAACGTCGTTGGCTTTGTTTTGCTTGTTGCTCCAGCTGAGAGAAGGTCATCGCCATTTTTAAGGTAGAAGCAGCTATCGCTGATAGGACCTCTAAACTTCGATCTGGGATTGTTTCGAACAAGTTTGGGGTTAAGCTATCTAAGGCCAGTATACCGAGTAACTTGTCACCAAAGAGCAAAGGAAGTCCCATACAGGAGTGCATGGGCAGATCACCATCGTGATCCAGTAACAAGCCATCAAATGGGTCAGGGAGTGGGCATGTGGTGTCGAACCTAATGGGTGTTTTAGATCGACATATTTCACCAAACCGTGGGTGTTCATTAATATCAAAACGACGGCCTAGTGTATCACGCGTCAGGCCTTGCATAGCAAGTGGGGTTAATGTGTCCGCATGAATTGAAAGCAGTACGACACTGTCACATTGAATGGTTTTGCGAATCGCATCCAATAACTTGTTAAAACGGTCTTCATTATTCAGGCCACTGGCAAGACCAATGGTCATTTCAACTAGGGTGGAAACAGAGATGTCTTGCATACAATACATTTTAAGTGAGACTTTTAGTTAGTATAGTGTCAAATAGACTCGGTGTATACCGTGTCAATTGGACATATATCTGAAGTGGTTATTTAATAAACCCAAGTAAATAAAGCGTTTAATCTGTTGGCATATTCTGTGCTTTAGTGAGTGTAGAAGAGTGAGTTTATGAGAGTAAGTTTTAGCTTACCGGGACAGAGACTCAGTCAATACCGATTAACCCAGATGGGAAGAAGATATAATATGCTCAACGAAAAACACATTGCGACAATAAAAAGTACGATTCCATTACTCGAGAATGCGGGGCCGGCACTTACTCAGCATTTTTATCAAAGAATGTTCACTCATCATCCTGAGCTAAAAGACATTTTTAATATGGCGCACCAGAAAACAGGACGTCAGAGTGTGGCTTTGTTTGAAGCGATAGCGGCTTATGCGAAAAATATTGAAAATCTCGCAGCGCTAACGTCAGCTGTCGAGAGAATCGCTCAAAAACACACGAGCTTTAACATTCAGGCAGAGCATTACCAAATCGTCGGTCACCATTTGATTGAAACGTTACGAGAGCTTGCTGGAGAGGCATTTAGCCCTGATGTTGAAGAAGCTTGGACCGCTGCTTACTTATTTTTGGCGCAAGTCTTTATTGATAGAGAAGGTGAGCTGTATCTACAAAGAAAACAAGCGGTTGGCGGTTGGGAGAACAGCCGTCCTTTTGTCGTCACGGCAAAGATAAAAGAATCAGAGCTGGTCACCAGTTTTGTATTAACTCCAGAAGATAACCAAGCCGTATTGGACTATCGACCTGGTCAATATATTGGTGTCGAAGTGAAGCCAACGCTTGGGCAGTATCGTGAGATTCGTCAGTATTCATTGTCTCAGCAATCGAATGGTAAGAGTTACCGTATCTCGGTAAAACGAGAGAGCCAAGGAACAGACAAACAGGGCTTAGTTTCTAATTATCTGCACCAAGATATTTCAGTCGGTGATGGTATTCATGTCTTTGCACCTGCGGGCGATTTTTTCTATCAAGAAAAGCAAAAGCCAGTGGTACTTATTTCTGCTGGCGTTGGGGCGACACCGATTCAAGCAATGTTACAAACATTAAATGGATCTGGTAAGCAAGACGTGACGTATTTGCACGCTTGTCATAATCAAGAACAACACTCATTTCTTGATGAGACCAGTACGCTGATTTCGGTAAATAATTGGCAGCAATTTGTGTGGTATTTTGAGGGGAAATCCGATCTTGATGGGCATGAGCGCTATGGGACAATGGAGCTTAATGCTGTGGTGTCAGATTTACCACTTGCTGACGGTGACTTTTATATATGTGGACCGATAGGGTTTATGGAAAGTGTTGTGCTTCAGCTAGAAAGCTTGAAGGTTTCACGAGACCGCATTCACTATGAGGTGTTTGGCCCACACAGTAATCTGTAACGACGCATAGAAACCTAGCATCGAGAGGAGCCTATGTTCCTCTCTTCGTTTTCTTGTATTCCTTCCTTTATTTCCTTCAATGCAGCGTATTGCTTTAACTTTCACCTTTGACTCTTAGCAATGAGGCGATACAACCACTGCCTAAAACCGGTTACCGGTGGTTTAGCACGTCTCTCTTTGCCTTTGTAATAGCTTTCCAAGTACTGAGTTCTTAATTCGTGGATATCTTGTTGGGTTATTGAACTGACTTGAGTCGTGGTGCTCAGCGCGTGGTCATTCGCTAAGCTAAAGTCCATGTTGAGACTCCCTTGAACGTACAACCAGGCGTGCGTGATGAGCTGCAGAGAAATGAGGTCCTGTTGCTGAAATGAATCGCTGTACTTATGGCCAACCGATCCTTCAATCGCATCTAGCATAGCAATGATGGCTTGGCGATTATCGGCAAGCGTTGAACAGTGTTCAATATGGCTTTTCGTGAGTAACCCTAGAAGCAACAATATTGGCTCTCGGTCCGGTTTATTGATAAGGACCTGGCTAAATAGAGGTGTTTGCGCATCAAGCCACTGTGTCCATATAGAATCGTATTTGACAACAATCGGTAGGGTGTTGAGTTCTGCTTCAATACAAACGTTTTTAAGGGTGTTCATTGCTTTGTAACTCTTCCCACTCGACTTCACACGAGCCTTTATCGCTATCAATGAAAATGGAATTGCCGGTAATCATCACGGATAAATCCATACCACGCTCGATTAATTTGGTTAGCTCTTCAATATGTTGAGCATTAAAACGAAGAATATCAGCATTCAGCATGCCAATTTTTCCTTGATTTTGTGTCCACCAAACATTTGATTTCGTGTTGAAGCTATAAACCTTGACCTTGGCTGCTAGGCGTGTGGATTTTTTAATACGTTCTGGATCAGGCTCACCAACATCGATCCAAAGCTCAATTTGGTCATCCAGTGATTTTTGCCATATATCGGGCTCTTCAATCGTCGACAGGCCTTTAGTTAGCTGAAGAGATTCCTTCGCATTTAAGCAGAATGCAAGAATACGTGCCATCATTCGCTGATCGTTTTCTGAAGGATGCTGCGCAACGGTTAGGGCTAGAGTATCGTAATGCTCACGGTTTATATCCGTAAGTGAGATGCGAAATTTGAAAATAGTGGGTTTTAATGCCATGGGTAATACAAGATCTCAGACAAAAAAATAGCCAGCATAATGCTGGCTATTTTTAGAAAAAAGGTACTAAATTAAAGTACTTTGATGTTTTCAGCTTGTGGGCCTTTTTGACCT
The DNA here is from genome assembly GCF_000287055.2 of Vibrio genomosp. F10 str. ZF-129. Classification (GTDB taxonomy): domain Bacteria; phylum Pseudomonadota; class Gammaproteobacteria; order Enterobacterales; family Vibrionaceae; genus Vibrio. The sequence continues at coordinate 315,206 of NZ_AJYQ02000137.1, forward strand.
GTAGTTACTACAAACTCAACTTTTTGACCTTCAACTAGAGTTTTGAAACCGTCGCCTGTGATCGCTGAGAAATGAGCGAATACGTCAGGACCGTTCTCTTGTTGAATGAAGCCGAAGCCTTTAGTTTCGTTGAACCATTTTACTGTACCAGTAACTGTGTTAGACATGATAAATATCCTAATTAAAAATATTGTGCCGAATTTGGCGCGGATAGCGTGGAAAAGTAGACTGCTATTGCGTACCACACGGAAGTTACAAGTAATCCAACGAGACGCATATTTAGACAAAGAACTGCTTTCTAGCTGTTGGTGATTCTAGACCAATCTAGAGCTAAGTCAACGTTTACTCGAGCGAATCCACAGAACTTTTTGGTATTTTCTGCCGTTTTATGCGCAAGGTGCCATTTTTGGCGATAGGCTATTGAGATTAATGTAATTGATATCACGACCGCTCTCTATGATCAAATTGTGTTAGGTCGAATTTTGTACGATAATCGGCGGGTTTTTATTAAATAGGTTTCATTATAAGGCAGTACTTATGAAAGAAAGAAAAATGAGAGAGGAAGAGGTTTTCCTAGAGCCGCTCAGTCATGACGTTGAACTTAGTTATGAGGTTGAAGTCGGTCGAGGCCGCATTCAAGATAATGCATTAAAGGCGATGGTCACGAGTAAGCTCTTTAAAGCTAGAGTTGAAAAGGCGAAAAAAGGAAAAGGAAGTTACAAACGCACGAATAAACATAAGGGCAAAGAGCCCTATTCAAAAGCCGCGTAGAACGCGAGATTTGAATAGGGTTTTTAGTCAGTAAGACCTTTATTGGTTACTGCTTTCAATCAATCATTCATTATTGGTAGCAACTAGCTTGGGCTAGCGTTCGATTTGTGGCGAATAAATCGAGTAGGCGGTAATTTGCCCTGCGACAATGGCTGCAAACATAAACAAGGCAGAAAGGCCAATACTTGGGATCGGCAATATGGACTGCTCAAAAACCGACTGACTCGCACTTATAAGGACTCGGCTACCGGGAACGAGAATAATGATCCCTTGCAGAATATAGATTGCCCCGGTGAGCTCCATCTTTTTCGCTACCCAAGTTCCGTATAAGGTAATCAACATCGTGGTGACCCAAGTTCCCACTACCCAGCCGCTGTCAAAGCCTAGATAGAACGGCCCCCACATTCCCAGTACAGCGACAGGAAGACCCAGTAAAATATCTCTTGCTCGAGCATTAAAAATAATACCGATGGAGATAGAAAGAATGAATACGCCCAAAATGTGCATCCAGTTTGGAACGTCATTCAGGTAAGTTGCAGTCTCACTATGCCCCCAAATTGCTTCGCCAATATTCAGCCCCATGACGATTCCAACAAACAGCTTGATTAAACTCAGCGCACTTTGCCCCAGAAGGCTAGTCCCTGAAACAAGGTCATTAAATGCTAAGCATTCCAAGGCATTGGCTATAGAAAGCCCTGGAACAAATAAAATAATGGCTGCAATGCATAAAGCCCAAACGGGTATGGGTAATCCTGTGCTCGCAATAAACGCCACTAATACACCAGTCACCAGTGCTGAAATAAACTCGACGGCAATGCTGCGACGCCCTTTACACACTAACTGACAAACCCAAACCATAAATCCTAGAAATACAGAGAAAGCAACAGCTTCCATTGTGCTGCCAACAAGCATCAAATACGCGGGCGGAATTCCCATGTTTGCCAGCGCTACGACCCATTTAGGGTATCCCACTGGTTCAGGCAAAGGTTCACTGCTGGGTTGGTTGATGCGTATGATCGTGTTCGCAAGCAAACTCAAGTTTATTGACGCTGGCTTCAACCGTTTCATGACCACCACGTTATTGTCATCAGGAAACTGGTAATTGATGGTCGTCGGAGTCGCTTGAATCATAACGTCGACGTCATGTTTTCTAGCGTAATACTGTGTGTATTTTTCAACTTTATAGGGCGCACAACCACTGCGGTGTAAGGTGTCTCCAATCTCGACGATTTTGGATATTCGATATTGTGAAAGCATGGCTTTGAAATCAACAAGCGAAAGGTGGGCCTAAGGTACCAAAGCGCTCTATTGTTGACGAGAAATATTGCGCTAATTTTCTCAGTCTTGTTAATTTGGCCTCCATCATTGAACAGAGTTGACTTAAATCATGCTTTGATAAAATTTAGAGTTATTTACTTAGGATAACCAATTGTTACATTTTAGATCAATTATTATGCAGCAAAGCCAGTGTGACTGGTATATAAAGGATGTATTCGATTACAAGATGTAAGCCAGTTGTTAACGAAAATAACCACTGTAAATGTGAACGTTTTTTGTTGTTTATTTGCACTTGCAATCGTGATTAAAAAAGCGACAATAGCGCAAAATGAGTTTGCAAAAATGAAAGGAAGCAAATCGTAGGTCACTAAACGAGGCGTGTATTATGAAGTTAATTATTATTGCAATGATATCTATCTTTGCGGGTGTTGCATCAGCGGAACATTTCCATTCTTTCGTTCTCGGTCTGACGATTTCGACGCTTGCTGTCGGCAGCTGTTACTGGTTCGCATTTCGCACAACGCGCTTTCCTGAACTTGTGTTACTGTTACTTTTCTTAGGCATGTTTGCTAAGTTGATGGTGACCGTCGTCGGTATTGTATTGAGCGTATCAGCCGAGTTGATCACTTCCCCTATGATATTTGCGATGTCTTATTTGTTTTTCTCTATGGTGGCGACCTATTTATGGTTCAACTATCGAATGAAAAAAACGCCGCATTGGACGACACTTATTTCTCGCTATGCCAACGCTAACTAAGCGAGCATAATCAAAATTCTTTCAATGACCGATAGCATGCTATCGGTCATTTTGTTTTAATAGGAAGAACTTTGGTGCTTTGTTCGCCACTGTGTAACTAAAATCAAATTTTCGTAAGGATTGGTAAAGCCCTCATTTATCTTCCTTGCTTTTATATATACTCCTAACAACACCTATTTCACTTGGCTAAAATATGATTAATATGGATTTACGATTCGCTGGTGCTTTACTCTCAACCGCTCTTCTCTCACCTTTCACAATAGCGGCACCAACCATCGTGCCTGATGCACCCGTCTTGGGTGCAAACGGGTATGTGTTGATGGATTACCATACTGGCAAAGTACTGGTTGAAAAAAATGCTCATACCAAGTTAAACCCTGCCAGTTTGACTAAATTAATGACCGCGTATGTTGCAGGGCAAGAGATAAAAGCGGGTAACATTGGTAAACACGATCAAGTGGTTATTAGTAAAAATGCCTGGGCAAAAAAGTTTCCTGATTCATCGAAAATGTTCATCGAGGTGGGCAAAACTGTCGACATGATGGATCTATACCGTGGTTTAATCGTGCAATCGGGCAATGATGCGAGTGTCGCGATTGCTGAGCATGTCGCTGGCTCTCAAGATTCTTTTGTAGCACTTATGAATTCATGGGCACAACGTTTAAAGTTAGAGAATACAGCGTTTACTAACCCTCATGGCTTAGACAGTAATGGTCTCTATTCTACCCCTTATGATATTGCGACTTTGGGTCGTGCGATCATTCGAGATCTACCGAATATTTATCCACTGTACAGTGAGCGCTCTTTTAAGTTCAACGGTATCACACAATACAACCGTAACGGCCTGCTGCGTGACCGAAGCATGAATGTCGATGGCATGAAAACAGGCTACACGAGTGGCGCAGGTTATAGCTTAGCCAGCTCTGCCACTAGCGGAGATATGCGCTTAATCTCTGTCGTCATGGGTTCAAAAAGTACCAAGAGTCGCGAAGCTGAAAGTAAACAATTGTTGAGTTATGGGTTCCGTTTCTTTGATACCGTTTCTCCAAACTCTGCAGGCGAAGAAATTGCGAGACCAAGAGTGTGGATGGGGTCAGAAGACAGCGTTTCGGTCGGTGTTGATCAAGATGTGTTTATTACACTGACTAAAGGTGAGATCAGTAAGCTGACCGCAAACATTGAATTAGACGGCGAGTTAACAGCGCCAATTCGCAAGAGTGATGTGCTGGGCAGTGTTTCTTACCTAGTTGATGGAGAGCAGGTTGCTCAATCTTCACTGGTCGCGTTGAATGATGTTGAAGAAGGCAGTTTCTTCAAAAAAGCACTGGACTGGTTTAAACGTTTAATTACTAGCTTCTTTGGCTAAGCATAAACGCAATAACCCAGAAACGTAATAACACCTTTGATTCGAGAGGCCATAGTCACTATGGCCTTTTTTGTGCGTGTGAGGTTTGCCCTAAGTGGATTCAGTGTTAGTTATCCGTGTGTATCAACTAGGCCTATTAACCATGCATAGGCATCGTGTAAGTTAAGGGCGAAACATTGGTCAAAACCTGACGGGTATCTGACATTGTGCACATGGATTACAGCAGAATTCATCCATATTTAGAATGTAAGGGAGCTTCAACGTGCAGTTTAATCAGATAGATAGAGATGCTTTATACAACACTTGGATGTCACAGAAAGCCAAGATGCGCTTGACGCAGATGGAAATGGCCAAAAAAATGGGAATGACACAAGCCGAGTTTTCAGCCATATTGAGGGGGAACGCTCCGATCTCTTTAGAGTTTATCCACCAGTTTTGCACTAAGCTACATATCGAACCTTACCGAGTAGTCCCGTCTTTACAACGTGCGAGCCAATCTGCACAGCAACTGGTGACGTTAAAAAGCACGATGTCTGTCGACGGCGAAATCCAACGTGTGTATGCACAAGGTAATCAAGTCATTGTTGAGTATGTTCATACGGTCGCTTAATGGTGACGTTAATGGGTCGATAGACCTGTTGGAAACCCAATGGGTCAACGGAAGACCGTGACAACCTGAGGCGAAAAATACGGTATGTTGGAGAAAGAAAACCTAGTTAAGCTGGCAAGAACGCCAATGCCATTTGGCAAGTATTCTGGAAGAGCGTTAATCGATCTACCGGAGGAGTATTTGTTGTGGTTCGATAAGAAGGGGTTCCCTAGCGGTGAGCTTGGTGATCTTCTTCAACTTTGTTTGGCATTGAAAATTGAAGGGCTCGACAGCGTTGTTCAGCCGTTAAAACGAATGTGAATGAAGTCGCCACAAAAGAAGGGAGGCAATGAAGAGGAGATAAGGCCATGAATGAGGCTATGTAAAGTCTGAATTTATGGTTTTAGGTGTTTTTAGAGTTTTTTAAACTATCTAAATTAATGAAAGGTTCTAAATAGAGTATCTATTGGTTTATTGACTGATTATACTTGCCCTAGTTTCATTACTCACGGTTATCTTTCTTGCTTAAACGTTACTATCAACTATTCATTCTTATCGCATTGTCGCTATGTTCGCATATCGTGACGGCACAGGAATGCATGGATTTTAGTGGCAACCAATCCGCTGTGTACGTCAATTTGTCAGAAAATTGCGAAGCAGGCGATCAGATGAATCAAGAATCTGATACAGGCAATGCCAACGCTAAAGCTAAGACGGATACCAACGATCCCATTTCATTAGGGGATGACGGTTTTACCTTTAACGATCATAACGAACCATACGCAACGTCGTTTGTTCGTCGTATCATTAGCGCGGATAACTGCGCTAGTAATGGTATTGAGCCAAGCTATTACCTTTTAGTGGCGTTTTTATCCCCTGTATTACTGGATATCGCACGCTCAGATGTTCAACTACCAGACCCTTCAACTCATTGGACAAGCTTCACTTTAGCAAGCTCTCGTCTTTCCGGTTGGAAAGAAACCAATGCTTTGTACACCCACCAGCACTCTCGCACTTAGTGACTCATTTCTCAGGTCGTTACTGACCATTACGCATTGAAATAATATCTGAACTACGACATTTTTAGGCTGAATCTATCGCTTATCTCAGTGAGGTATGCGCCGTTAGCGAGCATGTTGTGGCACCTTTCAATGCACAGTTTTAATCTATTGAGAGATAGAGTTGCAAATGAAAAAGAAAACGCCCCATAAAGTCATCAACCGCTATGCGATCTGGAAATATGTGGTTCTGATCGTCACCATTATCGTGATGACATTCAGCGCGCTACCATCGTGGTATGGCGAAAACGCTTCTTTACATATCAGTTCTCGTGATCAGGCCACGCCCGATGCTACCTTTGTAGCAAATCAACTAAGTCAGGTTGATATTACGCCACTGAGCATTCAGCAAGACGGCAATCGAACGATTGTTGTACTGGATAACGAAGCTCAACAGAGCCTAGCTAGAGATACGCTCAGTGATGTGCTCAATGACGATATCACTATCGCTCTGGCTATGGAGGCCGCAGCACCCGATTGGATGACCTCGATGGGTTTTGCTCCGATTAAACTCGGTCTTGATTTACGCGGTGGTGTTCAGTTCTTACTTGAAGTGGATATGGAGCCGGTTTACCAGGCTCATCGCCAAACCTTGATCGATGATATCACATCAAACATTCGAGCGAGCCGTGGTCGACACAGCGACCATAACGTCTTGTTGACGGTCCGTAATGCCGATGATGTTCAAACCGCACAAAAACTTCTTCGCGAAAACTACCCCAATTGGAATGTTTCTACTGACCAACGTACGTTAACCATTACACAATCTAGTGATGAACGCTCGACATTGCGAACCTTAACTGTCCAACAAAATCTGCAAATTATGCGTAGTCGGTTGGAACAGCTTGGCATTACTGAAGCCTCGGTTCAGCGTCAAGGTGAAAACCGTATTCGTATCGAATTGCCGGGCGTTCAAGATCCTGCATCAGCCAAAGATGTGATTGGTGCGACGGCTTCTTTAGCGTTCCATGCGGTATCGAACAGCGCTGGTGCTGAGTCAATGGTCCTGCTCGATAACGATGGAAATCGTGTCAATGTGAGTCGAAGAGCTGTTCTTGGTGGCGAGCATATTATTGATGCTAGAGCAGGCGTTGGCGAAATGGGTTCGGCTGAAGTTAATATTTCGCTTGATACGATGGGCGGCCGGAAAATGTCTCAATTTTCTCGCGCCAATATTGGTAATCCAATGGCCACGGTTTATAGCGAATATAGCCGAAATGCCAAAGGTGAAAGTGAGCAAGCCAGCAACGTGATCAGTGTTGCAACCATTCAATCTCAGCTCGGCAATCGCTTTAGAATCACTGGTGCGGGTAGCATGCAAGATGCGCAAGAGCTGGCGTTGTTGCTAAGAGCGGGGTCATTAACCGCTCCTGTTACGATTATTGAAGAGAGAACGATAGGGCCAACTTTAGGCGCTGAGAATGTGAGTAATGGTTTCGCTGCTGTCGCGTTAGGTCTTGGATTAACCTTGGCGTTCATTGCCTTGTGGTACCGAAGACTGGGCTGGGTCGCCAATGCGGCCTTGATAGTCAATATGGTGATGTTGCTCGGTCTAATCGCCTTGTTACCCGGGGCGGTATTAACCTTGCCAGGGATTGCTGGTTTGGTGCTGACCGTGGGTATGGCGGTGGATACCAATGTTCTTATCTTTGAACGAATAAGAGACAAAATGAAAGAAGGGCGTAACTTCGCACAATCGATTGATCGCGGCTTCGATAGCGCCTTTGCGTCTATTTTTGATGCGAATTTGACCACCATGATAGTTGCTCTCGCGCTTTACTCAATCGGAAACGGCCCGATACAAGGGTTTGCATTAACGTTAGGCCTTGGCCTTCTTACCAGTATGTTTACCGGGATCTTTGCATCTCGTGCTGTGATTAATTTGATTTGGGGGCGTGATAAACGCCACGATGTGAGGGTATAACCATGATGAAATCGAACGTATTACTGTCTCGAGTACGCTACACGATGTCGGGTATTTCTGTGTTCTTATTTGCCCTGTCTGTTTTGCTGATTGGATTTAAAGGATTCAATTGGGGGCTTGATTTTACAGGTGGTGTGGTTGCTGAAGTCGTTCTGGATAAAGAGCTCACAGGTGAAACATTAGGGCAGCATCTAAACCAAGAGCTCAATCAAGATGTGCAAATTGCACGTTCAAATGATGATGGCCGTTGGGTTATACGATATAGCGACGTTGAACAATTTACTCAACCGATCCAAGAAACACTAACACCGATAAGTCAAAATGTTCATGTATTGAATAGTAGTGTGGTTGGCCCGCAGGTGGGGCAAGACATGGTCGAGCAAGGTGGATTGGCTATTTTGGTCTGCTTTGTTTTGATTATGCTCTACCTGAGTTATCGCTTTGAATGGCGTCTAGCGCTCGGGGCATTAAGCGCTCTTGTCTATGACATCGTGCTGGTCTTGGGTTTATTTTCCTTATGTCAATTTGAATTTAATTTGACGGTATTGGCTGCGATACTTGCCGTTCTGGGTTACTCGCTCAATGATTCGATTATTATTGCTGATCGGGCTCGTGAGTTGCTTAAAGGTAACCCTAACGGTAAAACCGATCATCTGATCAACGATGCAATACGCGCAACGCTTTCAAGAACGTTAGTGACATCGGGAACGACATTGATGACGGTTTCTTGTTTATGGTTACTCGGTGGTTCTGCATTGGAAGGCTTCTCAATTGCACTGCTGGTTGGAATTGCTAGTGGCACTTGGTCATCTATTTCCATAGGTGTGACATTACCGCAGTTGGTGAACCTAAGCCCATTGCACTATCAACCAAAAGTCATGCTAGAGGAGGATCAACTGCCATGAAGCGATTTCTAAAAAGTGAATTTGTACTACTGATTGGTTTTTTAACCGTCGCTATTTTTAAACTTGGCGGCAACGATATTCTCGCAACCGATATTGCGTCTCCAACAGGTATTGCTGCCACGGTGACGTTGTTTATTGTTGTTATGGGGGCAATTTTTGCGGTTGTCAGGCATTCAGATGCATTAGCTATTAAATTAGGTGACCCTTATGGCACCTTGATTTTGACGTTAGCGGTGATTTCATTGGAAGTCGTTATGATCTCGTCGGTCATGATTACTGGAGAATCAAACCCAGTGCTGGCAAGAGATACGATGTTTGCCGTTGTAATGACGGTTTTCAATGGCCTAGTAGGGGTAACGTTGCTTATCGGTGGCTTAAAATACCATACTCAAAAATACAACGTAGATGGCCTTCAATCTTACTTAGTCGCGATCATCCCTCTTTCATTGCTCTGTTTGGTTTTACCAAGCTTTACCAGCTCGAATGAACTGGGTTCCATGTCAGTGTCACTCACGTGGACATTGGTGTTGGCATCGATTGGCTTATATTCGGTGTTTCTGTTCATTCAAACTCGAAGTCATACTCACTTCTTTATGGATGAAGATCATCAAGATGAGCACGAGTTTCATGGCATCTTGGGGAGTAACCTCTACCATTCGCTACTGTTAGTGGGCTATCTGTTGGTGGTGATTTTACTAGCGAAAAGCTTTGCGATTCCGATCAACAGCACAATTTATATGTGGGGTGCTCCTCCTGCACTTGGGGGCTTGATAGTCGCTCTTCTTATCCTTGCACCAGAAGCCGTTGGCGCGGCCAAAGCAGCGTTAAACAACCAGCTGCAAAGAGCGCTGAATTTGTTCTTTGGTTCCGTGTTGGCAACCATTGCCCTGACGGTTCCCGCCGTTCTAATGATTTCGCATGTGATCAATGAGCCGGTCCATTTAGGTTTAGAGCCGCCAGAAATGATCTTGCTTGGGATGACATTACTGATGGCAAGTGTCAGTTTCAGTCGTGGACGAACTAACTCTTTAAACGGAGCAACACATCTTATTCTATTTGTTGCCTACGTCATTTTGATGTTCGATTAACCCCTCTCTAACTTTAGACCCTGTGCAGGAAACTTTCTGTACAGGGTTAATTCTATTTGGTAGGACTCAATTAATATGCAAGAAATGTTACTCGCAGTTTGGCATCAAGATTTTGAAGCACTGCAACAAATAAGCTCACTCAAGTGGTTTTTATTTGTCCTTATTTTGATTCTTTTTATAGAATCAAGCTTCGTTTTTTTGCCATTTCCAGGAGACAGCTTAGTACTGTTTGTCGGCGGAATGATAGGTCTAAGTGTTTTTGGTTTTTATCCTGCTCTAGCCCTCCTGTGCCTAGCTGCTTCGCTTGGAAGCATGTGTGCTTACTTCCAAGGTCGATTTTTAGAAAAGACTAAGTTTGTCGTGTTCTTAGATCGAATGTTGCCCAAGGAGTCGCTACCTAGAGCCAAATCTTTGCTAGACAGGTACGGCTTTTTATCGCTGTTTATTTCAAGATTTATTCCTTTTGTTCGTGTGTTAACACCAATGCTGATGGGAGTGTCAAAACTCAGTGCATGGCGTACGTTAGCGATCAGTATTTCTAGTTCGCTTATCTGGTGCTTGGTTCTACTGGTGATTGGAAAAATGGTGATGACGAATCCACTTATGAGCGAATATCAGGAGCTGTTATCAAAATCAGTCATGGCGGGTAGTTTTAGCCTGATGATTATCGCAGTGATTGGAATACTCTATCGAGTGGTTAAATCACGCAAACACGTTGCTAATTAGCGCCTGCGCTGAAAACTAAAACCTGAGTTGAACATTAACCCCTGCGCTTAAAGTTGCATTTGTTCTGAAAGTAGGGAACAGAGCGTCATGTGGATAGAGTGGCTGGTGAGCAAACCCGTACGAGTCGAGCTCACCCGTTTGATTTTCATTAGGCCATTACGTTACTCTAGCTCCATCGTTTTTAGTAGCCGTGCTCAATAATGACCGATGAAACCGTGCTTGTTCCATTGCCTTCTCTTATTCATCGCCTGGGTGGAGAGCGAGTGAAGCAACTTAAACACGTTGCTTCACAATACGATTGCACGTTGAATCGCGTGCGCCGCTCTCGGCATTGGCAGGTGACAGGCACCGTAAGTTCGCTGACTCAGTTTTTGGACGTGTTGAAGTCTTTAGAAGAAGAGTCTTTACGACCTGTGATTAAAAAAATCGAATCCATCTTAGTCAGTTCAAGCCTACCCCTAGAGTCGATGGAAGCGAGGCTCGTTAAGATAATCGATACCCACCCTTCGATAACATTAAACGAATTAATGCAGAAAACCAGTTGCTCTCTGGCACAAGCGAGACGTGCAAGATTCGAATCCGACATACTTTAAATCAATCAATAGTCATTAAGTTATCAGTGATAATAATCACCCTTTTTTCTCTCCCTTATTTAATTTAAAAGATCAGAATCACAAATTTATTTTCTTATCTTTGCAAACTTAAATCAGATAACTATTATTCATCGAAACGTTTCGATGATTGTTTTCCTGGTTTGAAAATACCGTCATTTTCACGGAAAAGACATGAATGATGTCTTAATCAAATTCTAATTTTAGGGTCAAAAAATGAAAAAAAGTACGCTCATCAATGCGGATCTTTCTTACCTAGTGGCAACGCTAGGCCATACCGATGAAATCACGATTTGCGATGCAGGCTTGCCTATCCCTGATGAAGTGACTCGGATTGATTTGGCCCTTACTCACGGTGTTCCTAGCTTTCTTGAAACGGTGAGCGTGATTCTTTCTGAATCTCAAATTGAAGGAGTGATCCTCGCTGAAGAATTTGCCACAGTAAGCCCTAAGCATCATCAAGAGTTGTTAGATAAATTAAAAGCCGAAGAACAAGGCTCGGGTAAATCTATTTCGATTCATTATGTATCGCATGAAGAGTTTAAAGATCGAACACAGCACAGTCGCGCCGTTGTGCGTACTGGTGAATGCACACCTTATGCAAACGTGATCTTTCAAGCTGGCGTTACTTTTTAATCCATAAGAAGTTTAACGCTTCCGGTTTCTTATTGAGGGCATGACATGACTCAAGCTATTTTACAGTTAAACGCGATGGAAAAAGCATTTCCAGGTGTGAAAGCACTTGATAAAGCGAGCCTTAACGTCTATCCCGGCCGAGTAATGGCGCTGATGGGAGAAAACGGTGCAGGTAAATCCACCTTGATGAAAGTGTTGACAGGTATTTACTCGTTAGATGCGGGTGATATTTACTATCAAGGTCAGGCGACCACTTTTAAGGGCCCAAGAGATTCACAACAAGCGGGCATTAGTATTATTCATCAAGAGCTTAACTTGATCCCAGAGCTGACGATTGCTGAAAATATTTTTTTAGGGCGAGAATTTACCAGCCCGTTAGGTCGCATTCAGTGGCAAAAAATGTATCAAGAAGCCGATAAACTATTGGCTCGATTAAATGTAAAACACAGCTCTAGCAAACTTCTTGGTGATTTGAGCCTCGGTGAGCAGCAGATGGTAGAAATTGCCAAAGCGCTCTCTTTCGAGTCAAAAGTGATCATTATGGATGAACCTACCGATGCCCTCACTGATACTGAAACAGAGTCCTTGTTTAAGGTCATCAATGAACTGCGTGACCAAGGCTGTGGTGTTGTTTACATTTCACATCGCTTGAAAGAAATCTTTGAAATCTGTGATGACATCACGGTGTTGCGCGACGGTAAATTCATTGGTGAATGCTCCGTTATCGATACCGATGAGGACGGTTTGATTGAAATGATGGTGGGCAGAAAACTTGAGGATCAATACCCAAGAGTGAATGTCGAACATGGCGATATTTGTCTGGAAGTCTCTGGGCTGACCGGGTCAGGTGTTCACGATGTGAGCTTTACCCTTCAACGTGGTGAGATTTTGGGCGTTTCAGGTTTAATGGGAGCGGGACGGACTGAACTGATGAAAGTCATTTTTGGTGCTTTGCCCAGCGAACGTGGTGTTATCAATCTGGATAACAAAACCATTAACCCTGTTAGCCCACAAGACGCATTAGCCAATGGGATTGCCTATATTTCTGAAGATCGAAAAGGGGATGGTTTGGTTCTTGGCCTGTCTGTCAAAGAAAATATGTCACTCAGTGCGCTCGATAAATTAAGCCAAAATGGTCAAATCCAACATAAAGATGAAGCCAATGCAGTTGAAGACTTTATACGTCTGTTCAATATCAAAACGCCCACACGTGATCAAATCATTGGCAACTTGTCTGGTGGTAATCAACAGAAAGTAGCGATAGCGAAAGGACTGATGACGCGCCCAAAAGTCCTCATTTTAGATGAACCGACTCGCGGGGTTGACGTTGGTGCAAAGAAAGAAATCTATCAACTGATTAACAAATTTAAGTCGGAAGGCATGAGCATCATATTGGTCTCGTCTGAAATGCCTGAAGTCTTGGGAATGAGTGACCGCATCATGGTGATGCACGAAGGGCGTATCAGTGGCGAGTTTGATGTCAAAGATGCCGACCAGGAAAAACTACTCGCTTGTGCGGTAGGCAAAAAGATCAATGAGGAAGCAGCATGAGTGCCAACGCTACTAACACAACGAACGCAACGAAAAAAACACAAGACGGCAGTAAGACATTCTTTACTAAAGAGTGGTTGATTGAACAAAAATCATTAATTGCTCTGCTGTTTTTGATTGCTGTTGTTTCGTTCTTAAACCCGAACTTTTTTACGGTCGACAACATTCTCAATATTCTTCGCCAAACGTCGGTGAATGCGATCATCGCGGTTGGGATGACACTGGTCATTTTAACCGCCGGAATCGATCTTAGTGTTGGTTCGGTATTGGCTCTGTGTGGTGCATTCGCAGCCACGATGATAGGGATGGAAGTGCCCGTTATCATTGCTGTCCCTACATCATTGCTGGCTGGTGCAGCCCTTGGTGCAATAAGCGGAGTTATTATTGCCAAAGGTAAGGTTCAAGCGTTTATCGCAACACTTGTCACCATGACTCTGTTGCGTGGTGTCACTATGGTTTATACCGATGGCCGCCCAATTTCGACAGGGTTTACGGATACAGCAGATGCCTTTGCTTGGTTTGGTACGGGTTACACATTGGGTATTCCAGTTCCCGTGTGGCTGATGGTTTTTGTCTTCGCCGCGGTTTGGTATCTGCTTAATCACACCCGTTTTGGACGCTATATCTACGCAGTTGGCGGCAATGAATCGGCAGCACGCCTTTCGGGTATCAATGTCGATAGAGTGAAAATCGGTGTGTACGCCATTTGCGGTATGTTGGCGGCTGTTGCTGGCATCATCATTACCTCCCGTCTTTCTTCTGCCCAGCCTACAGCGGGTATGGGCTATGAACTTGATGCTATCGCAGCAGTCGTGCTTGGCGGAACAAGCTTGATGGGCGGTAAGGGGCGAATTATGGGAACCCTAATTGGTGCTCTGATCATCGGGTTCTTAAACAATGCACTTAATTTGTTAGATGTCTCTTCTTATTTCCAGATGATCGCCAAAGCCGTTGTGATATTGCTAGCGGTACTGGTTGATAACAAAAATAAGTAGCCATTTCTTAACAGCCTCGGTTTTTAACAGCCTCGGTGAGGACATGTCAGCTTAGAGGCTGTGTGATAAACAGAAAATAGATAACTGAATCAACAATGATTAAACCAATACGTATTCGGCCAAATGGTTTGAGCTAAAAATACGAAAATGAACCAATCGAAGTGGAACAACCAACGAGCTTGGTTCCCCCCTACTCAAAGTACATAAAGTACATAAAGTACACAAAGGACTATAACGATGAAAAAACTTGCTACTTTTATTTCTGCTGCACTTCTTTCTTCCACCGTATCGGTATCTGCGCAGGCACAAGATACCATGGCGATTGTGCTGTCTACGCTCAATAACCCTTTTTTCGTCACCATGAAAGATGGAGCGGAAGCGAAAGCCGAAGAATTAGGCTACAACTTGATCGTTTTAGATTCGCAAAACGATCCAAGTAAAGAACTCTCTAACGTAGAAGATTTGACCGTTCGTGGTGTGAAAGCCATTTTGATTAATCCAACCGATTCTGACGCGGTATCGAACGCGATCCGTATCGCGAACCGTTCAAATATTCCGGTTTTGACTCTTGACCGTGGTGCTAGCCGTGGAGAAGTGGTTAGCCATATTGCGTCAGACAACGTGGTTGGCGGTGAAATCGCGGGTCACTACATTATGGAAAAAGTAGGCGAGAAAGCGAAAGTGATCCAACTTGAAGGCATTGCCGGTACGTCGGCAGCACGTGAACGTGGCGAGGGTTTCATGAATGCAGTGAACGGCAGTGAGATGGAATTACTGGCGAGTCAGCCTGCTGATTTTGATCGCACTAAAGGCCTGAACGTTATGGAAAACCTGCTCGCGGCTAACCCAGATGTGCAAGCGGTATTCGCACAAAATGATGAAATGGCACTTGGCGCATTGCGTGCTGTGCAAGCGTCAGGCAAAGACATCATGATTGTAGGCTTCGATGGCACCGATGACGGTATTGCGGCGGTGAATCGTGGCATGCTGGCAGCAACAGTGGCACAGCAACCGGATCTTATTGGTGCACTGGGTGTAGAAACCGCGGTTAAAGTCCTACAAGGAGAAACGGTTCAAGAGTACATTCCAGTACCTCTTAAAGTGGTGGCAAAATAAGTGAATTTCGCTTAGCCACTCAAATGAGTTAGACGTCATAATCAATCGTTGCTCTTCTCTTTTTTAAGTAAATTAAGAGAAGAGCAAAATTGATGTTTGTATGTTCTCGTTAATGTACGTCATAGATCATACAAACATCCGTTTTCGAGTGGATCCCCCCACTCACATTTATCGTACTCAAATTAGGTTTTTTAGAACCGAGGATAATCGTATGAATCAGTTAGTGGTATTAGGTAGTGTCAACGCTGACCATGTTCTTCAAGTGCCTTCCTTTCCTCGCCCAGGCGAGACGTTACATGGTCGAAATTACCAAGTGATCCCTGGTGGTAAAGGGGCGAATCAAGCTGTTGCCGCTGCTCGATTAAATGCGGATATCGGTTTGATTGCTTGCGTGGGTGACGATGCTTTTGGCATCAATATCCGTGAAAGCTTTAAGTTTGATGGTATTAATACTGGTGGTGTAAAAATACAGCCTAATTGCCCGACGGGCATTGCTATGATTCACGTTTCGGATAGCGGGGAAAATAGTATTTGTATTTCAGCAGAAGCGAACGCGAAGTTAAGCGCCGATGCTATTGAGCCCGACCTTGAACACATTCGCCAGGCTAAGTATTTGTTAATGCAATTAGAAACGCCGTTAGATGGCATCGAAAAAGCGGCAATGGTTGCGAAAGATAGTCGAACGAGCGTGATCCTAAACCCAGCTCCAGCGCGAGATTTACCTGACTCATTACTGCAATGTGTTGATGTTATTACCCCGAACGAAACAGAAGCCGAAGTTCTTACTGGGGTTACTGTTACCGACAATGAAACAGCCCAACAAGCCGCAAACGTATTGCATAATAAAGGCATTGAGATTGTAATGATAACGCTAGGCGTTAAAGGTGTATGGTTAAGTAATAATGGACGTGGAGAGCTGATACCGGGTTTTAAGGTGAATGCCATTGATACAACGGCAGCGGGGGATACATTTAATGGTGCACTGATCACTGGCTTATTAGAAGATATGCAATTAGAATCAGCCATAAAGTTTGCTCACGCCGCAGCTGCGATCTCTGTGACTCGTTTCGGTGCGCAAACCTCGATTCCAAGCAGAGAAGAGGTTGACGCATTTTTGATTGAAAACGAGTAGAGAGCAAGGTACAACACAGCTTCTCAGACCAATAAAGGATACCCATATGGCGACCATGAAAGACATAGCAAAATTAGCCGGTGTTTCGACTTCTACGGTGAGCCATGTCATTAACCAATCTCGCTATGTGAGTGAAGAAATATCACAACGGGTTAACGATGCAGCAAGAGAGCTTAATTACGCACCTTCCGCTTTGGCTCGCAGCCTCAAAATGAACAGAACAAAAACCATCGGCATGCTGGTGACGACCTCCACTAACCCGTTTTTTGGTGAGGTGGTAAAAGGCGTTGAGCGCAGTTGTTATCAGCAGGGTTACAACTTGATTCTTTGTAACACAGAAGGGGACAGTGACCGAATGAAAGCGTCGATCAACACCTTGCTGCAAAAGCGTGTCGATGGCGTGATACTGATGTGTTCAACACTGGAAGGCCAACGTGTCGATGTTTTTGAGCGTTACCCAGACATTCCTGTTGTTGTGATGGACTGGGGCCCAATGCTGTTCTCTAGCGATAAAATTCAAGACAATTCATTGCGTGGCGGTTATATGGCAACCAAGTATCTGATTGATGCGGGCCATAAAAATATAGGCTGTATCACAGGCCCATTGAATCGTTATCAAGCTCAAATGCGTTATGAAGGCTACAAACGTGCGCTGAACGAAGCCGGTCTTGACATCAATCCTCGCTGGATTGTTGAAGCAGATTTTGAATGTGAAGGTGGCTATAGCGCATTCAATACTATGAATAATAAGGGCCCGCTACCGAGTGCTCTTTTTGTGAGTAACGATATGATGGCAATGGGCGTGATCAACGCCGCCAATGAACATAATATTAAGATCCCACAGGATATTTCAATCATCGGTTACGATGATATTCATATTGCTAGATTTATGACGCCGTCACTCACAACGGTCCACCAGCCTAAATACCGTTTAGGAAAAGCCGCCGTAGACACCTTGCTTACAAAGTTAGAAAAAAACAGCAATGACACGGTCGTCGTTCAACTCGAACCCACATTAGTAGAAAGAAAGAGTGTAAAAACGCTATCGTAAGCGTCTATTGTATTAGTCTGGCTGGATAACCACTTTTTCAATAATCACGGTCTCATTTGGCACATCATCGTAACCATTGCGGGTTTCTGTTACTAGTGAGGAAATGTCCTGAACGACATCCATTCCTGCTGAAACCTTGCCAAAAACAGCGTACCCCCAACCTTTGTTCGTTGTCGCAGTATGATCGAGACATGGGTTGTCGGCTACATTGATAAAGAACTCTGCCGTTGCAGAATGAGGCGCTTCAGTGCGCGCCATTGCGATGGTGCCGGTGAGATTCTTTAACCCTCGATTCGCTTCGTTTACAATCGGAAGCCGGGTTGATTTTTCATTCAGATCTACCGTAAGCCCTCCACCTTGAACCATGAAGCCTGAGATAACGCGGTGAAATATTGTCCCTTCATAAAATCCTTCTTGGCAGTATCGCAAAAAGTTTTTTGAACTGACTGGCGCTGTCGCTGTGTCTAATTCGATCTGAATGTCACCAACGTTGGTGTGTAAAATAATCATAAAAAAGGCTCAATTGGGCTTAATATCATGGAGTGGGTAGTATACGGAATGTTGAATGGGGGAAACACCGCTTAGTTTTCACCTTTCACTGTAAATCCGCATTTGTTAGTATCTCGTTTTCAATTTATGTAGCGTGATATCAATGATTCTGGTGTCACCAATGCCCGTCGGTTGTCGAGATAAACCATGAAAAATACCCGTGTCATCATTGGGCTAACGAACCCTAAAAGTCCATCAAATGTCGGTGCTGTCATGCGTGCAGCAGGGTGCTACCAAGCGGATGAAGTGCAATATACTGGGCAGCGCTATGAGAAAGCCTCGAAGTTTCATACGGACACGAATAACGTCGCTAGCCAAATCCCGCTTAAAGGTGTGGACTCTTTTTTAGCTAATCTGAGCGATGATACTCGTATAGTGTGTGTCGATTTTGCAGAAGGCGCCACCCCATTACCTGAATTTGAGCACCCAGATAAAGCCATCTATATCTTTGGGCCTGAAGATGGATCCATTTCTCAAGATGTGGCAGACCGAGCGGATCATGTGGTTTATGTCCCTACTATTGGTTGCATGAATTTGGCTGCATCGGTGAATGTTCTGCTCTACGATCGCCTCGCCAAGTCGCCTAATATAGATATCAGCGACACGTTAATTAAATCAAGTCGTGATAACCGCAACCACCTTATAGTTAGAAGTAAGCAAGGCTAGAAGTGAACAAGGCTAGAAGTGAAGCAAGGCTAGAAGTGAAGCAAGGCTAGAGGCGAGTAAGTGTTCTTATTGAGGATGATATATTGAACATCATGAGTTTGAATGAAGCGTATGGTATTACCATTGTGTTAGCCGTGTTTCTTACCATTTATATTTTCATTCACATTAGATACATTCGACGCGGTGAAGCCCATAAAGCTTTCTTATCTGGGCTGTGGGAAATGATGAAAAATACCGTTCATGGCCAAAACCTCAGAGCCATGGGGTATAAGCATGAAAAAGAGCAGCCTAATAAATCCCTAGAGCGCTAATGCCCGGTTTATACATCGAGATAAACCTCCCCTAACGACATGTATGCTTGTGTGGGGGGCGAATGATCAAGTTGTGACATAGATTGTTATTTTATCTCGTTGAGTTACAATGCGCGTTCGTATTTTTCTAGGTACATTCGTATTTGTATCGAAATCAATACCGAACTCTCATTTAGACATGTTTCGTTAATGACGAAACATATTACTGAACATGTGTTGCTTGGTATGCAACACCACTGTAAAGGACAAATAATGCCTATTATTACTCTTCCTGACGGCAGTCAGCGCCCATTTGACGCGCCTGTTTCAACACTCGATGTAGCCCAATCTATCGGCCCTGGTCTTGCTAAAGCTACCATTGCTGGGCGTGTAGACGGTAATCGTGTTGATGCGTGTGACCTTATCGAAAACGATGCAAGCCTAGAAATCATCACCGCTAAAGATGAAGTTGATGGCCTTGAGATCGTTCGTCACTCTTGTGCTCACCTTTTAGGCCATGCGATTAAGCAACTTTTCCCAGAAGCGAAAATGGCGATCGGTCCAACCATCGACAATGGCTTTTACTATGATATCGATTTAGAGCACTCGCTAACGCAAGATGATCTCGAAAAAATCGAAAAGCGCATGAAAGAGTTGGCGAAAACCAAATATCAGGTCGTTAAAAAGAACGTAAGCTGGCAGGAAGCGCGCGACGCATTTGAAGCTCGCGGTGAGAGCTACAAAATTGAAATCCTGGATGAAAATGTTGCTCGTGACGATCGACCAGGACTTTACCACCATGAAGAATACATCGATATGTGTCGTGGCCCTCACGTGCCGCATATGGGTTTCTGTCAGCACTTCACGCTATTGAACGTAGCGGGTGCATACTGGCGTGGTAACAGCGACAACAAAATGCTACAACGCATCTACGGTACCGCATTTCACGATAAGAAAGCACTGAAAGCGCACTTAACTCGCCTTGAAGAAGCAGCCAAGCGTGACCATCGTAAGATTGGTAAGCACCTAGACCTATTCCACATGCAGCAAGAAGCACCGGGTATGGTGTTCTGGCATCATAATGGTTGGTCTATTTTCCGTGATCTTGAAGTCTTCATTCGTGAAAAATTGACCGAATATGATTACCAGGAAGTAAAAGGTCCGTTGATGATGGATCGTGTTCTTTGGGAACGATCTGGTCACTGGGACAAATACGCAGAAGCGATGTTCACAACCAGTTCTGAGAACCGTGAGTACGCCATCAAGCCAATGAACTGTCCGGGTCACGTTCAAATCTTTAACCAAGGTTTGAAATCATACCGCGACTTGCCGCTGCGTATGGCAGAGTTTGGTTCTTGTCACCGTAATGAGCCTTCTGGTGCGCTGCACGGCATTATGCGTGTTCGTGGCTTCACTCAAGATGATGCGCACGTATTCTGTACAGAAGAACAAGTACAACAAGAAGTAAAAGCATGTATCGAGATGGTTTACGATACTTACACAACATTTGGTTTTGAAAACATTGTTGTGAAGCTGTCAACTCGCCCTGAGCAACGTGTCGGTTCCGATGAAATGTGGGATCGCGCTGAAGCGGATCTAAAGCTCGCGCTAGAGTCAATGAACATTGCTTTTGATATTCAAGAAGGCGAAGGTGCGTTCTACGGACCGAAAATTGAATTTACATTACATGATTGCTTAGATCGTGCGTGGCAATGTGGTACAGTGCAGCTTGATTTTGCATTACCTGAACGTTTAGGTGCAACTTACGTTGGTGAAGATAACGAACGTCATACGCCAGTGATGATTCACCGAGCGATTTTAGGTTCACTAGAGCGCTTCATTGGTATTCTAATTGAAGAGTACGCTGGCTTCTTCCCTACGTGGTTGGCGCCAGAACAAGCGGTTGTCATGGGTATTACTGACAAACAAGCTGAATATGTACAAGAAATCACAAAAAAACTGCAAAAAAGTGGATTTAGAGTCAAAGCGGACTTGAGAAATGAGAAGATTGGCTTTAAAATCCGCGAACATACTTTGAAACGTGTTCCGTACATGCTTGTCTGTGGCGACCAGGAAATGGAAGCCGGAGAAATTGCAGTACGTACTCGTAAGGGCAAGGACCTAGGCAAGTTTAAAGTGGATGACTTTATTTCATACATCCAAGCCGAAGTTACAAGCCGTAAGCTCAATCTGGAGGAATAGCTATTAAAGGCGGAAGACGTGGCCAACAACCGGCCAAACAAAACCAGCACCGTTTAAACGGTGACATTCGTGGCGTTCGTGAAGTTCGCTTAACTGGCGCTGACGGCGAAGCCGTTGGTGTAGTATCAATTGCTGAAGCACTTGAAGCTGCTAATGAAGCTGGTATGGATCTCGTAGAGATCAGCCCTAACGCCGAGCCGCCTGTCTGTCGAGTGATGGACTACGGCAAGTTCCTCTTCGAGAAGAGCAAAGCTGCGAAAGAGCAGAAGAAGAAGCAAAAGCAGGTCCAGATTAAGGAAATAAAATTCCGTCCTGGGACTGATGTCGGAGACTATCAGGTAAAACTACGCAACCTGACTGGTTTCCTAGAAGACGGCAACAAAGTGAAGGTAACAATTCGCTTCCGTGGCCGTGAAATGGCCCACCAAAGCATCGGTGTTGACGTTCTTAATCGTTTGAAAGCGGATACTGAAGAATTTGCAGTAGTCGAATCTTTCCCAACGAGAATAGAAGGTCGCCAGATGATTATGGTATTGGCGCCTAAAAAGAAGTAATTAAAGGCCTTACAAGTAGCAATAATGCACCTGCTGTTTCAGTGGGTGTGTTTTGTTCGCCCTAATTACTATGTTATTAACTACTCAACAATGCGGAGTTATTCATCATGACTAAGATGAAATCCAATAAAGGTGCTGCTAAGCGTTTCAAGAAAACTGCTGGTGGTATTAAGTTTAAGCACGCTGGTAAACGTCACATCCTGACTAAGCGTACTACTAAGAACAAGCGTCAACTACGTCCAAATGCAATTCTTCCTAAATGTGAAGTAGCTGCAGTTCTACGTATGTTGCCATACGCTTAATTCTTTTTAGTTTAATTATCGTTTATTTAGGAGAAGCATAATGCCTCGCGTAAAACGTGGTGTACAAGCTCGTGCACGTCATAAGAAAGTTCTTAAACAAGCTAAAGGTTACTACGGAGCACGTTCACGTGTTTACCGCGTAGCTTTCCAAGCAGTTACAAAAGCTGGTCAATACGCATACCGTGACCGTCGCAACAAGAAGCGTCAATTCCGTCAACTTTGGATTGCTCGTATCAACGCTGCGTCTCGTCAAAATGGTCTATCTTACAGCCGTTTTATCAACGGTCTTAAGAAAGCGTCTATCGAAATCGATCGTAAGATCCTTGCCGATATCGCTGTATTCGACAAAGCTGCATTTGCAGTACTCGTTGGAAAAGCAAAAGCTGCTCTTTAATTAGCAGTTTATGGTTACGAAAAAGGAGGGCTTAGGCTCTCCTTTTTTATTGCGTTCAATTTGAGTTTGACCAGATAAAAGAGCCATTATATCAATCGTAGTAAATAACGGTTCACCCTATCGGGTTAAAATACTCGATAACTGCGTTAGAATTTTTGATTG